>JAIXKS010000028.1:0-27227 GCA_026928325.1 Chitinophagales bacterium
TATGCCTGCGTTTTTTGTCTTGATCTTTAAAAAAATAACTTCCATTATTATTTAAATCTTTTTATAGATAGAGCACAATGTTTAAAAATTTCATAAAAATATAACTTTCCTATAATAATCCAATTATATTTCATGAAAAATGTATCGGTCAAGACAGTTTGCGGTTTTCCGTGCTTCTTTTGAAGTGCTTATAACATTGATTTTTATTGGGTTTAAATCCAATGGTATAATAAAAGCAAATCCTTTTCCGTTGTTTGATTACAAGGATGAATCATACAATATGCGGCTGATTTCTATTGGAATTACTATCATGGTTTTAACTATACTGACGCAGTGTGGTCAGCGGCCGTTTGTGCCAATTGACGAACGATCTTTTTACTATTGGAAAACAACTTTTAGCTTGGATAGTATCGAAAATGACTTACTCCGAAGATACAAGATACAAAAGCTCTATGTTCGTTATTTTGATGTAGATGTTGTGCGAAAATCAGAGATAGTACCAACAGCTCCAATACGTTTTTTAGAAATACCAACTCAGGATATTGTCCCTGTTGTTTTTATTACGAACCGGACGATATCCGCTTTGCAAACAGATAGCATTCCACATCTTGCCGAAAAAATCATTTCGAAAATTCAACAATTACACGAATCCTTGCCGAAGCCTATTCAAGAGATTCAAATGGATTGTGACTGGTCTCGATCCACGCGCGAAGCTTATTTTTCGCTACTTGAACATATAAAGCAAAGGCTTCCGGATAGCGTGGTTTTAAGCGCAACGATACGACTACATCAGGTTAAATTTACAGAAATCACGGGTATTCCTCCTGTTGACAAGGGCTTGCTTATGGTTTATAACATTGCCAATGTTACAGATTTTGATGTAGAAAATTCCATTTTTGACCCAAAAATCATCGAAAAATATACTGAAAAATTGCGGCATTATCCCTTGCATTTGGATATCGCTTTTCCTATTTTTAAGCAAGAAGTGCTTTTCCGAAACGAGAAATTTGTTAAAACCCTTCGTCAAGCAAATTATTTTGACATCAATGTTGTTGACCAATTTAGCCGATTAGGTTTTTCTAATCGATATAGATGTATTCGGGACACCTTTTTCAACAATACTCCTTTTTTAGCAGGTGATATCGTGCGAGTAGAGCGTTCGCTAGTCAAGGAAGTACATGAGGTAACGGCACATATGCTTCAAAGGCTTTCCAATACTAACAAAACGACTTTTATTTATTTTGATTTAAATTCTAGCAACTTTAATAACACGGACCATGAAACACCGATTTTCCCGAGCTACTAAATTATATGGCATACTTATCGTTTTTTTTATTTCCATCGCTTGTGGTGGTTATTTCAACATTATTGAGTATTATAGTTTGTTTTATCCCGAAGTCAGTAATCGTCCTGAAAACGCACAGGTTTACTTCTTTACGGAATACTATCCTTATGGTGAAGATTATAACTATAATTATAAAATGCTGGATAAGCAAAAGGAGATTATCGTAGATGAATGGTTTCATTACTTCAATAAAAAGTTTTCCAAAGAGGTGCTCAAGGAGGAGATTTACACAAATCCCGTTTTAAGCCCTGAGTTTGTCAATTCGCTTGAGAAATCGGGTTACAATGATGCCTTACAATACTTCGTGGATACCAAAAAACTTGATAAAACCATCAAGCCAAGAGCTATAGATTCATGGCATATTCAAGAAAAAACGAATGCGGTCGCTATAAAAAGCATGGTGGGCAGTTTGGAAAAAAAAATCATACAATCCAAAGATAAATTTATACAAGAACGCTATTTGTTTCAGCTTTTAAAGGCTTATGGTTCTATTGATGCTTATGACCAAATAATAGCGTTATACATAAAATACAATAAAAAGGTGTATGGTAATACCATCGTTTCCGACTTATTGGCGAGTCGTTATGCAGGCGCTTTTTATCATCTGAACGAATTTGATAAGTCGTATTATCTCTTTGCGCAAGTCTTTAATGATAGGCCGCATGTGGCACATTATGCTCGTGGAAGTGCCAGGAGTTATGACATTCCCTTTTCGGAAAAGGCCTTACAATATTGTGCTAATGATACAGAAAAAGCCAATGTTTATAGCTTTTTAGCGCTTCAAAACGACCACAATGTAGTTCATGCATTAGAAAAAGTATTTCAATATAATCCCAATCACAAGATGCTCGAATTAATTTGTACTCGAGCTATTAATCAAATAGAACATTATTATTTTGAAAGGGATTTTTACACGAATTACAAATTAATAGACGATGAAAGTCAATTTTCGATGAGTAAAGTTCAAGCGAAAGGACAGATATCGAAATTACAGAAAATCATCACCCAAATCAGTCAAACAAAGCCGCGAGAAGCCTTAGATTTTTATCATCTTGCTAATAGTTATCTGTATTATCTTACGGGTGAATATACGATAGCACAAAACCATCTGGCTCAAGTTAAAAATATAAACAATCTCAAAAATACAACCAAACAAAAATGGGTTCTTGAGTTAGTCTTGGCTCTTGCCAATAATCCTAAATATACTGAAAAACAATTTTCAAGAGTATTTGATAATATCGAATGTTTGAGAGATCATGTAGATACGATACGTGATATATCTGTGATCACCTATGTCGCCGAAGTGATGGAACATTATTTTGCTAAAAATGGACAAGGAGATCAGTATGATGATGCTAGAAATTTTTTAGCTTCAACCATAGGTACCATAACATCCAAAGATGCTTATTGGACTTCCATTGAGGAAGAGTCCATAGGCAAGCAAATATTTGCTCGTGATTACAACAATAATAGAAATTCTCCATTTCATAATAGTCGAATCCGAAAATTATTGGAAGAGATGGACATCAAACGTCTTGAAGGGCTCATTCGATTTTTTGAAGATAAACACCTTAATGTGCTAGATATGAGGTTAAAAAATCTAACACACATTAATATTGAAGAATTATATATGGCTTATGGTAGAAAATTGATGTTGAGACACCGATTTGAAGAAGCTTCCGTGGCTTTTGGCAAACTCAGTCGGGATTTTATATATGCGCGGTTTACACTCATGTACACGAAACCCAATATCAACTTAAAAACACAGACTTTCAACCCTATTTTAAACCCAGTAAAATATGTAGAATACATCAGCGAGCTCGATAAGAAAGCCAAAGCAAACACCAAGGATGCGGAAACGTGGTATTTACTGGGTGAAGCTATGGTCAATATATCTTACCATGGTCAAGCTTGGCATTTTTCTAAGAGATACCGAAGTATTTATGATCCAATGAGCGGGTCGCTTTACGGGGAAGTAGTTAGCCGCAAAGATGCCATTAATTATAATTACTTCTTTCTGGTAGAAGCTAAAAACTGTCTTAAAAAGGCCAATTCATTGAGTAACGACCAAGAATTAAAGGCAAAAATTAGTTATCTGAATGCTTTTATACAAAAGGAAACATACCACGCTTTATACCCGGAATATAATTATTTGGACACTGAACGCGAAATACGAACCCAGCGCGCCACAGGAAATCGCTTTGCTGATTTATTGGATTATTACAAAAATACAAAATACGCTAAAATGCTGCTTAAGGAATGTCACGATTATTATTATTTGGCTAAAGATTAGGTCTTAATGGGTCACGGATGAAATAATTAAGATAATCCGACATAATTTTTAAGTAATTATCTTAATTTTGGTCAATAAAACGCTTTTTGTAATGATTAGATGTTGGTTTTGTCTTTTGGTATGGACTTTTTGCATACATGTTGGCACGAGTCAACCGATTCACAATGACTTAAAGATTGCTTTTGATATCCATGATAATACTTCTTCTACTTATTGGGAGGTTCGGCAGTTTTACCAGCATTTAGGCCAACAATCGGATTTTATCCGAGTCTATGATTTTGGAATGACGGATATTGGCCAACCGCTTCAAGAAGTTATAATCGCAGCAGACGGGCATTTTACACCAGAAGATAATATCAAAGCAAGAAAAGCCATTCTGTTTATCAATAATGGAATACATCCCGGAGAGCCGGAAGGCATAGATGCTTCCATGCTTTTTGCCCGTAGAATCCTAGAAGATACCCATCTTCAATCCTTACTCCAGCACGTTACCATAGTGATTATCCCGGTTTACAACATCGATGGCTGCCTCAATAGGACAGGGCTGACGCGACCAAGCCAGAATGGTCCGGAATTATATGGTTTTCGTGGAAACGCCAAAAACCTAGACTTGAATCGAGATTTTATCAAGTGTGACACGAAAAATGCCTATGCCTTCAATCAATTATTTAATAAGTGGTATCCTGATGTTTTGATAGATACGCATTCGTCCAATGGCAGCGACTACCAACATTCCTTTACCTTAATCCATACGCATAAGGCTAAACTTCATCCTACGTTGAGTCGGTATTTGACCGACCAATTGCTGCCGTATATTTATCGAGAAATGGCTACAAAAGGGTGGGATATCGTCCCTTATGTGATGAGCTCGGGGTCGCCTGAAAACGGTATTTATGGATTTTTAGACAGCCCGAGATATTCGTCGGGTTATGCTGCCTTGCATCATACTTTATCTTTTATGCCCGAAACACACATGCTCAAGCCCTATAAAGAAAGGGTAGCAAGTACGTTAGATTTTTTAAATACGATGTTGAATTTTGTCGCATCAAATAAAACGAATTTGAAACAGACTAGGGCTTCGGCACGTGTCCAAACGATGGCACAGGATTCTTTTACCTTGAGTTATGTACTCGATCCTAGACAAGTAGATAGCATTTTATTTCAAGGATATCAGGCGGATCATAAAGTCAGCCTTGTGAGTGGTCAGCCTCGGTTGTATTACGATAGATCTAAGCCATGGAAGGCCCAGATACCTTATTACGATGCATATCAGCCGCAATTAAAAATAAAAAAGCCGATTGCTTACGTCGTGCCGCAAGCCTACGACCACGTGCTCGAGCTTATGCAAATCAATGGAGTACGGGTCGAAAGGCTGGAAAGGGATAGCATCATCGAAGTAGAAATGTATAAAATCATTGACTTTGAAACCGCTAAATTGCCTTACGAAGGTCATTATATCCATTCAAAAACTCAAGTCGACCCCATCTTGGTTAAAAATCAATATTTTCGTGGAGATTACGTCATTTACACAGCTCAAGCATCGGTGCAGTACATCATTCAAACCTTAGAACCTCAGGCTACAGACAGTTGGTTTTCTTGGAATGCATTTGATGGGTTTTTGATGCAAAAGGAATATTATTCAGATTACGTTTTTGAAGATATAGCAGCCGATTACTTGGAGAAAAACCCGGATTTGCGGATAAAACTAGAACGACTGAAACTCGATGATCCCGATTTTGCTAAAGATGGCCGGGCACAATTAGATTTTGTATATCGACATTCACCTTATTTTGAACCTACGTTTAGACGCTATCCGGTAGGTCGAATTATTCATTAATCAAAACTCAATTACTCAGGTAGATTAGCAAGCATAATCCTGAATAGTTACAATAAAACTAATATTATGAAAGTATGCGGATTTTCCTTTATTAGAAATGCAGTTCTCTTTGATTATCCTATCCAAGAAGCCATGCTTTCGATACTGCCGCTATGCGATGAATTTTTTATAGCAGTAGGTCAAAGTGACGACGAAACACTAGCACTTATAAAAAGCATAGATTCGGATAAAATAAGGATTATCGAGACCATTTGGGACGATTCGCTTCGAGAAGGAGGCCAAGTTCTCGCTGTAGAGACCAACAAGTCTTTTCAGGCAATTCCTGATGATTATGATTGGTGTATTTACATTCAAGGCGACGAAGTCATTCATGAAAAGTATCATGAGAACATAAAAAATGCGATGGAGCGATACTGTCACGAAAGTCAAATTGACGGATTACTTTTTGATTACCTACATTTTTATGGTTCCTATGACTATGTGGCGACCTCTGCAAAATGGTATAAGCATGAGATTCGCATTATAAAAAATAATAAAAATATTTACTCTTATCGCGATGCGCAGGGCTTTAGGAAGGATGATGATAAAAAACTGAATGTTGCCTATATCGATGCTAGTGTCTATCACTATGGATGGGTCAAACCCCCTAAAAATATGCAAGCAAAGCAAAAGACTTTTCACAAGTTATGGCACGATGACCAATGGGTTGACAAACATGTATCCGATGGAACGGAATTTGATTACTCTGGAATCGACCAATTGGCGCATTTTGAGGGCACGCATCCCATGGTAATGGCAGATAGAATAGAGCGGCTGAATTGGCATTTTCATCGGGATTTATCGCATAATAGCGTTTCTTTTAAGGATAAAATGAAGCAGTTTTTAAAAAAGTATCTCGGCCTGGATTTTAGCTATCGCAACTATGTCATCAAAGATACTTTTCGTTGAGCCGATCTCTGATTTTAGGAAGTTTTTAGCATCGAACGATTACACATTGACCTAAATTGGAATTGTGCCAATGGCATAAAAACCCAATAAAATTGAATTTATGATGATATCTTATAAAAAAAGTGCCATATTTACACGCCTATTTAGGGATAATCCTGCCAAATTGACTTGTTTACTTGGATGGCAATATAATTGATAGTAAGTAGTATGTTTAATAAAATTAGAAAATTTATGTCAAATCCTGTAGAAGATAAAGACCCGAAGAAGAATAAGAGTAAGAAAAAGAAAGAAACCGAAGATATGGTACAAGATGAAGCGTTAACGCTAGAGATTAATAAGCTCAAAGAGGAGCTTGATGAAGCAAAAGATAAGTATCTCCGGTTGTTTGCGGAGTTCGATAATTATAAAAAGAGAAATACTCGAGAGCGTTTTGAACTAATAAAGACAGCTGCGCAAGAGACGATGAGTGCCTTATTGCCGGTATTGGACGATTTTGAAAGAGCTAAAAAAAGTGCCGAAGCCGGTTCTGAATCCTTTAGCGAAGGTGTGCAACTCGTCTATAATAAATTATATACAACACTGCATAACCTAGGGCTGAAAGTTATGGATACGGATGGTGTTGAATTCGATTTAGAATTTCATGATGCCATTACCGATATTCCTGCGCCAACAGAGGACATGAAGGGCAAAATTATAGATACCATTGAGCGAGGTTACTTACTCAATGACAAGATTATCCGACACGCAAAAGTCGTTGTTGGTAAATAATCTTAACATTTAAGATCAAATAAATTATTATAGATTCAATGAAAAGGGATTATTACGAAATATTAGGGGTGGACAAAAATGCAGACGAATCTACCATCAAAAAAGCATATAGAAAGGTAGCGATGCAATTTCACCCCGATAGAAACCCCGGTGATAAAGAAGCAGAAGAAAAGTTTAAAGAAGCCGCTGAAGCTTACGAAGTACTCAGTGATGCCAATAAGAAAGCAAGATATGACCGGTATGGTCATGCCGGTATGGATCAAATGGGTGGCGGATATTCAGGTGGCGGTATGAATATGGAAGATATCTTCCGCACTTTTGGAGATGTTTTTGGAGAAGGAGGTAGTCCTTTTGACCAATTTTTTGGTGGAAGTGGCTTCCGACAAAGCAGTTCCAAAGGACAAAAAGGCAGTAATCTTAGGATAAAACTTGCCTTAACGCTCGAAGAAATACATTCCGGAGTAACTAAAAAAATCAAAGTCAAAAAACATGTAACCTGCAAAACTTGTCAGGGTTCAGGAGCTAAGGATCAGAATAGTGTGACTACTTGTTCGACTTGTAAAGGCTCGGGTTATGTGCATCAAATAAAAAACACCTTCCTTGGACAAATGCAATCCACGTCGGTATGTCCAAAATGTCATGGTAGTGGAAAAACCGTAACTGCGTCATGTCCAACTTGTAAAGGCCAAGGTCGCAACTTGGAGGAGGAAACCATAGATATCGAAATTCCTGCAGGTGTTCAAGAAGGTATGCAACTATCTATGCGAGGTAAAGGAAATGCAGGGCAACATGGCGGTGCCAATGGAGATTTGTTGATCACAATAGAAGAAAAACCGCATGACCTCTTTAGTAGGGACGATCAAAATGTCATTTATGATTTATTTCTCAATTTTGCCGATGTCGCTTTAGGCACGCAAGTAGAAATTCCGACATTAACTGGAAATGTAAAGATAAAGATTCCAGCAGGTACGCAAGCAGGCAAGATTTTTAGACTTAAAGGCAAGGGTTTACCTTCGTTACATCAGTATGACAAGGGAGACCAACTCATCAATGTCAATATTTGGACGCCAAAAAATCTATCGGCTGAAGAGTCAGCTATGCTCGAGAAGATGCGAAGTATGCCTAATTTTCAACCGAAACCGAATAGTGGAGAAAAGGGATTTTTTGAGCGCATGAGAGAATATTTTAATTGATAGCACCGTAATTCGATCATCTTTTGGCTAGAAGAAAAAGGAATAACAAGATAATAAGCGACTTGCTTATCACCGGTATTGCGGATAAAGGCAAGGCTGTAGGTCGTACCTCGGATGGGCAAGTAGTTTTTGTTGAAGAAGGCGCTGTTCCTGGAGACGTAGTTGATGTTCTGGTGATTCGCAAGAAAAAGTCCATGCTTCAAGGCGTCGTTCAGGAGATTAAATCCTATTCTAAGGATCGGATTAAAGCACCTTGCATACATTTTGGCGTGTGTGGTGGATGCAAGTGGCAACATCTCAGCTATGAGGCACAACTTGCTCAAAAATCCCAAAATGTAAAAGATGCTATCCAGCGCATAGCTAAGCTCAATCCTGATCTTGTACAGCCGATTCGTGGTTGTGATCTTCAATATCAATATCGAAATAAGTTAGAATATAGCTTTTCGACCAAGCGATGGTTGACCAAAGAAGAAATAGCCACAAACCATGAGATCCATAATCAAGGTGCTTTAGGCTTTCATAAGGCCGGATTTTTTGATAAAATCATAGAGATACAAACCTGTCTTTTGCAAGATGATTTTTCAAATCAAATTAGGAATTTTATTCGCGAATATGTCGAAAACCATGACTATACCTACTACGATATTCAGCAACATCGTGGCTTGATGCGCAACATAATCGTGCGTAACACGACGCGAGGAGAGTGGATGGTCATCGTAGTTTTTGGTATGCAAGACAGAGAAAGAATCATACCATTGATGGAATCAATAAAAGAGCAGTTTCCTACCATAACTTCTCTAAATTATGTTGTCAATGAAAAATACAACGACACCATCTTTGATCAAGAAATTGTTACCTTCCATGGGACGCCATATATCGTAGAGCAGCTCAAGGAGGTTAAGTATAAAATTGGGCCAAAATCATTTTTTCAAACAAATCCCAAACAAGCAGAAGTCCTTTTTGATATAGCAGTCTCTTATGCAGATCTGAAACCGTCGGATAATGTTTATGACCTTTATACGGGATTGGGAAGTATAGCCCTTTACATTGCTGCACAGGTAAAACACGTGACCGGAATAGAGGAAATACCGGAAGCCATCGAAGATGCAAAAATCAATATGGCTTTTAATCAAATCGATAATGCGACCTTTTATGCAGGCGATGTCAAAGATATTCTCAACCAGGATTTTATTCAGCAACATGGGAAACCGGATATCGTAATAACCGATCCACCGCGCCAAGGTATGCATGAAAATGTTATCCAGACGCTATTGGAGCTTAGAGCACCTAAGATCGTCTATATCAGCTGTAATCCGGCGACACAAGCTCGAGATTTGGCCTTGTTGAACGATAGTTATGAGGTCATCCGGGTTCAGCCGGTAGATATGTTTCCGCATACCCATCATATTGAAAGCGTAGCTTTGTTAAAACTCAAAGATCAATTATGAGCGAAGTAGAACAGTTTTTAGTCTTAGAGCAGCAGTTAAAACCTTATAAAAAAATCCTAGCTCAGGCAGCAGACGTCATCATCGACCAGCATGTGTCTAAATATCCGATTTTTGTCGTACATCAACAAGAAGTAGCTATTGGGATTGAACTTATTGAAGCTTCTGGTAAGGATATGCCTTGGTCTGTCAATGCATCCACACTAGAAGAGTTTGTTACAAAGAATATAATCTTTATGGATAAAAGTCAAGATTTTATATCCACCTACAAAAATCCGGAAGAAAATCTTTGCTTATTCGTTTTAAGCGAATTAGGTGCCCAGTTTATATATCTCGCAAGATAAGAAGGCGTAGTTTTATATAGGTTTTAACAATACCCAAATCCCTTGAGTATTTTGATGATTAATGGTCAATGGCTTGAAGTCTCATGAATATGGTTGATACGTTTTCATCTCATTTTTTTTATCGAGCGATGCTATCCTAGTGCTCTGTCCACAAAAAAATCTTAATAAAATGTCGTTCTTTTTCCAAATCTCATCGTTAAAAATACTCGTCATAGTTACCACTATGTCTGCGTTTTTTTCCTTGATCTTTAAAAAAACACCTTCCATTATAATTTAAGTGTTTTTATAGCCTTAGCACTAGGTTTTGGATTGCTAAAAAAGGTGTGAAGTTGGGTATTAAAAATACTAACTTTGCCGGGCAATATTATCATTGCAGTCATACGATAAATGGATAAACAAATGAAAGTAAGTCATATCAGCAAAATGGAAATTCAAAAGGGTGAAGATGTCAAAGGTCAAGACATCCGAGCTGGCATTTTTAATCTTATTCAGTCGCAATACCCGGATTTTGATAAAGATTGTTACGTGTCATTGGCTGAACTCAACCAATATCGACGGCTGTATTTGGCTTCTTTAATCTCTCAGGAAAAAGGAGAATTAGCCATCATAGATAATGATGTCATGGAGGCAATCAAAAATAATGCGATACTTTCTGAAAACATAACGGAGGAAATTGAGGCAAAACTCTCCTTTGGGCAAAAAATAGCGGATAAGGTTGCTGCTTTTGGCGGTAGCTGGACTTTTATCATTACATTTTTTGTGTTTATTATGTTTTGGATGGCGATCAACGTTTGGCTTTTGACCACAAAGTCATTTGATCCCTATCCGTTTATCTTGCTCAACTTGATTCTTTCTTGTTTGGCGGCTATTCAAGCACCGATCATCATGATGAGCCAAAATCGACAAGAACAAAAGGATAGACAGCGTGGCGAACACGATTATAAGATCAATTTGAAAGCTGAATTGGAAATCAAACTTTTGAGTGAAAAAATTGACCACTTATTGGTGCATCAAAATAGAAAATTATTGGAAATACAAGAAGTTCAAATTGACTATTTAGAGGACTTAATGAAGGAAATAAGGAAGATTTAAATCATTGGCTAGCAGGCTATTCTTGGATATTAGAACAATATAGTCGATAAAAATGCTTTTGTGGCTCGAGAAACTAACAATAATCCATGAAAAACAGCCGTTTATAATACGGAGAAAGTTCAGTTGTTTTATTTATTTTCAATTATTTTTGAAATTATTTATAATTTGTCTAAATAGTAAAATATTGATACTGAACATGTTTGAGGAAGTGGTAAAAAATTTAGCTAATATTTAACACTATTCGAGCATCATAAATTTTTTTATTGATAAATATCACCGTATATTTGTTGCAACAAAATCTTAGTCATGTCAACATTAGAATTTGATGAAAAATTTGAAGTCCTGACAGATTCACTCAATGCTTTTGCATATAACTTAACCAAGAATACTGAAGACGCAAGGGATTTATATCAGGAAACTGCAATTAGGGCCATCACCAATAGAGATAAATTTAGACCAGATACAAATTTTAAGGCTTGGATATTCACTATAATGAAGAATATCTTTATCAATAATTATCGTAAAAAAGCAAAATCTAATACGATAATTGATTCCACTGACAATTTGTATTTTATCAATTCAGGTGGTACTTTGATTGAAAACGATGCGAATAGAAATATTCTTATGGCGGAATTAAATGCAATGATTGATTCGCTTGAGGACAATATCCGTGTACCTTTTGTGATGCACTACGAAGGATATAAATATCAAGAAATTGCAGATGAGTTTAATTTGCCATTAGGAACGGTAAAGAGTAGAATATTTTTTGCCAGAAAGGCCTTGAAAGATATGATTAAAGAAAGCTATGGCGGTTTTTCTTTAGTTCGATCTCTTTCAGCATAAGAATCAAATTTTCAGAAGCTGTCCTTAATTCGGGCGGCTTCTTTTTTTTATATCCATTTGAATTGTCAAAAAAAATTCTTTGGGTAGCAAAAAACGCCTTAACAACTTATAGAATATTGCTTGTGTCAATATCAATTCATATTGTTATTTCCTTTCTTTACTTTGCAGCGCTAAGATTATCCTCTATCGCTTTTTCTAAGGCCTGGCCGTGCAGGTTAATTGCAATGATGGTTCCGTCAGCATGAACGAGGACATTAAACGGTAATTCATCTATTTGATAGGCTTTAGCCACCGGGCTTTTCCAGAATTTTAGGTCGCTGACCTGAATCCACGTAATCTCTGATTGTTCAATACCCTGAATCCATTTTTCTTTACTTTTGTCCAGAGATACGCCTAATATTTCAAATTTGCCGTTTTTTACCGCTTGTTCGTGCTTGTTGTAGATTGCTTTTAATTCCGGTTGCTCTGCTACACAAGGCGCACACCAAGTAGCCCAAAAGTCCACGAGGACTAATTTTCCTTGCAGCGCACTTAAAGAAACGATTTGCTCATTAGGTGTCGGTAGCGCAATTTCTGGTGCATAAGCGCCAACTTCAAGGCTCGAATCTTGAGCCATCAATGACCATGCCATCAACATGACCAGCCATGTGTGAATTATCCTTATCATATTTAATCAATCACTGGATAGTCCTTATCGATCCAATCCACCTTAATGTTTTTAGGAATATTTAGTAAGCGAGGTTTTTTGAATCCCATATCCTTGAGTGCTTTGAATGCAGGTCGTATATTCGGACATCGGTCAAAAGGACAACAGCCACAATATAAAATGATTTCTTTGTCTTTAGAAGTGTTTTTTAGATGTTTTTTCAGCCGTTCTAGGTTGGCTTTTTCACCCGTTGGGCCGATATTTATAGAGCCGGGGATCACTTCATCTGGTCCGATAGAAATAATTACCATATTACCGGTTTGCTTTTTTTTGATTAGCGAAGCCAATGTACTTGTTTCCATTAACTGTTCTTTAGTCCATGGTTCCTGATTTTGTGCCGATAGACCGGATGTAATCAACCACATACCCATTACTAAAAGGAGAAATCGTGTCATTATTTTTTATTTAAGTACTGAATTCATAAAATCTGTGATCCGTCCAAAAAGCGAAGGAATTTCCTTCATCCTTTTATGGACAGAGCTCTAGTGCTCCATCAACAAAAAGATCTTAATGAAATCTCGTTCTTTTTTCAAATCTCATCGTTAAAAATACTCGTCATAGTTACGACTATGCCTGTGTTTTTTGCCTTGATCTTTAAAAAAACAACTTCCATTATTATTTAAGTCTTTTTATGGACAGAGCACGTGCTCCATCAACAAAAAGATCTTAATGAAATCTCGTTCTTTTTTCAAATCTCATCGTTAAAAATACTCGTCATAGTTACGACTATGCCTGCGTTTTTCGCCTTGATCTTTAAAAAAACAACTTCCATTATTATTTAAGTCTTTTTATGGACAGAGCACAAGAGTACGTTGCAAATATACGATAATTGTTGGTTTTTTTGATAAAATAGTTGTAATCGGGATACAACTTAGATTTGAACTTAAATTAAGGCTTAGAAAATGTCCTAAGAAAATCAAATACTTCCTCGTGTCAGAACAGGAAATTGACTGTAGGCGGCTTCCTAAACTTGGTGTTGGAAAATAAAAAAAGTCATCTGCCACTGCGACAGATGACTTTTAAGGTTTTCATTTAATACTATTCTTGATCCGACCATGATTTCTGTGATATTCATGGCATCAGGAATCAAAATATTAATCTTCTTCTTCCTGATGCTCGGCAATCAATTTTTGTTGGATATCCGGTGATACAGGGACGTATTCAGAGAATCTTCTAGAAAACTTCGCCTTTCCTTGAGATAAGGAACGCAAGGTCGATGAATACTGATACATTTCAGATATCGGCACTTTGGCCTTGATCTTTTGGTATATTCCGTCGGAGTCCATGCCCATGATGATCGCTCTCCTAGACTGCAAGTCTCCCATGATATCTCCCATAGATTCGTCTGAACAAGTGATATCTACCTCGTAGATTGGCTCTAATATCTGTGGACCTGCGTTTTTGAAAGCTGCGCGGAATGCGCCAATAGAAGCCAGCATAAAGGCCATATCGTTAGAGTCCACTGGGTGCATTTTTCCATCATAGATACTCACGCGGATATCTTGACAATTGGATCCGGTAAGTGGACCTTCTACCATTTTTTGCATGATTCCTTTCTTGATGGCACTTGAAAATTTGGCATCAATGGTACCGCCCACGATGCACCAATAGAAAGCGAGCTTTCCGCCCCAGTCCAAGGTATCTACCTCAACATTCTTAACTGTTAGGCCATCCGGAGCCGGCATACCTTCGTAATAAGGTTCGATTCGCATGTGAACCTCGCCAAATTGCCCGGCACCACCACTTTGCTTTTTGTGTCTATATACTTCGTTGGCCACTCTGGTGATGGTTTCCCTATACGGGATTCTCGGTCTTTCAAATTCCATATTGACGCCGAAAGTCTTTTCTATGCGATACTTAATCAGGTCGAGGTGCAATTGACCTTGGCCATGAATGATCGTTTGTTTAAGCGTGGCATTTTGCTCTACGATAAGAGTAGGATCTTCTTCTTCGATCTGGTGCAAGGCTTTGATTAGCTTCTCCATATCTGATTTGGTAGGAGGTACTACCGCCGTTCTGATGCGTGGTTCTGGAAAATGGATAGGATCGATTTCTACTCGAGCATTTTTAGTGCACAAGGTTTCATTGGTATGCGAATTTTTAAGTTTGAGGGTAACGCCGATATCTCCAGCTTGCAACATATCTACGTTGCTTCTGACTTTTCCTTCTGATTCGAACACCTGATTGATCCGCTCGTGAGTATCATTGGCTGAATTGATAAATTCGTCGCCTCCTTTTATTTTGCCTGAATAAACTTTAAAGTAACTGACCAAGCCTACTTGAGGTTCGGATATCGTTTTGTATATAAATAAACTGGTAGGTGCGGAAGCATCGTAAGATTTTGTACTGCCATCTGACAATTTATACGGGGGCACATCTGCTGGAGATGGTGCTATATCGTTGATAAAGCCCATGATCCGTCCACTACCTTTATCTTGTTGTGCAGAACAGCAGAATACAGGGAAAATCTGTTGGTGAGCCAAGGCAATGCGAAGCCCGGCTGTTAACTCTTCTTCGCTTAGTGTTCCCTGTTCAAAATATTTTTCCATCAATCCTTCTTCGTTTTCAGCGGCAGCTTCGACTAAGGCATTATGCATTTCTTTGGCACGTGCCATTTCGCTTTCAGGGATTGGATGTTTCTCTGGTTTTCCGCCATTAGGTCCGAATACATACATCGTCATCCTTAAAGCATCGATGATTGAGTTAAATTCGCTACCCGAATTGTATGGAAACTGCACGGGAATCACCTTGGAACCAAACCGTTCTTTAGCTTGTTCTAAGGTAGCTTCATAATTGGCTTTTTCGTGATCCATTTGGCTAATTACAAATATCGTAGGTGTTTTAAACTCATTGACATAATCCCATAGGATTTCGGTACCTACTTCTACACCTTGCGCACCATTGAGCAACATCAAGGCTGTGTCTGCTACCTTCATCGAACAGACGACCTCTCCAATAAAATCATCAAAGCCCGGAGTATCGATTACATTTATCTTGTGATCCCGCCATTTTACGCAAATCAGCGAAGAAAATAAAGAATTCTCTCGCTCTTGCTCAATTGCTGTATAATCGGACATGGTATTGCCGGCAGCAACCGACCCCATTCTCGTAATAGCACCGGATTCAAACAGCATTGCTTCTGTTAATGTCGTTTTTCCTGAACCCGAATGGCCTAAAAGGACTACATTTCTGATATTTTTTGTTTCAACACTCATAACTTTTATGACTTTAAATGTAAACTAATAAGGTGATTTCATCAATAATATATACTATTTTTGTTTTTAAATTTCGCTTTAAGGTACGACTAAAATTTAGTATGCGAAAATAATTTAAAATAAATTTTACCATTCATTCTCTTTTGTTTTCCCATACCTTTTACTGATAATATCTAATATTCAAAACGTCAAACACTTGCAAATACCTTTTATTTATATAATTGTAAAAAATATTTATTCAATCAAAATATTTCAGCGTCCAATTTTGCATTCCTTTGAATCAAAGTTAGCGACCTTCTATCCGTACGCAAAGACAAAATAAAATTATATTCCAAGATCAGAAGATATATTAATATCATGCTGAGTTATGATGTTGCTCACAATCCGCCTAGTGCTCTGTCCACAAAAAAATCTTAAAGAAATGTTGTTATTTTTTCAAATCTCATCGTTAAAAATACTAGTCATAGTTACCACTGTGCCTGTGTTTTTTGCCTTGATCTTTAAAAAAATAACTTCCATTATAATTTAACTCTTTTTAAACACAGAATACTAACCTTGAAAATAGCATGTGCATAACCCTGATTGGAAAGCAACTTTCCCGGGTTAATAGTATTAGATAAGTCAAGGTATCTTAGTTCGTCCGTATTAAAATAGGGTTTTTACTAATCAACGGATCGCATTACTTGACTTTAACTCGACCTGTGGCAGACGTTGCGAACAAATCGCCGCGGTACATGTGATGACAACTCACAGCCGGTAGATAAAAATCTCCGCTAAAAGCGGCTTTTGCCTTAAATGTAATGGATTTTCTTCCTCCGGCTTTCAATTCAAAAAAAGTATAAACGCGATCATCTCTAAAGTCTTGATATTGGATTCCTGCTTTGCTATTAAGATCGCTTTCGGTTTCATACAAACGCGTATTCATCAATTCCCATCCGGATGGAACCTTATAATTGAGTGCTAGATGCGTCAATTCTGTCGGCATCTGATTTTCTACAAGGACCGTAATTTCGATATCATCACCTAGGTTAATATTGTTTAAGCCTGTTGACTTATTAGTGGAATTATAGTAAGTAATATGCAACATCAAACCATCCGATTTTTCCGATTTTTCCGGATTATTGTCGATAAATCTCGAGTTTTGATACACAAATAGTTGTCCGGAACCTTGATTTTTAATCTGAATATTTTTGTTCAAATCGGAAGAAGATAGTTTGATTAATTTAGGATCAAAGGAACTGTGTTGGAAGGTTTTATTGCCACCAGATAGGCCGGTAATGGTATATTTCACTTCTTTATTGACCTCCAAAGATTTGCCAAAATACTTGTAGGCAGCGATAAAAGCAAATCCCATTGTCTGCGTACTTGCCCAAGAGGATCGATTGCAAGCTTCTACCATGGCATCGTAGTAATCGTCTATCTTTTTCTGACCAGGTTGCATATCGCTCAAAACTTCGATAATCATCGCCAAGTTTCTAGCTTGGCTGCCAAAGTTGTAGTTGGTCCAGTCGTTGGTATCGTCTTCCATCTGAAGGGTTTCGGCCCTTTGCATGTACTCCTTAGCTTTGGTATCAAAGCCACCCAATTGGTAAGAACCGGCAATCAACCACCAGGTCAATGGGTTTTTAGACTCGTTATTATTGACAAAGCGATTGAGTCCGGATTTAGCAGACTTGCCGGCTTTCGCCAACGTATAAAGACGGAAAGCTTGAATCAAAGACTCTTTTTCATAAAGATAAGATGAAGATACTTGAGACAAAGCCCAATCATTGGCCATCGAAACTTGTGCGGTTAGCCATTTATCCATCATTTCCCTATACATACCCAAGTTATTGAGTTTGTTCATTTCAACAAGGAAATTTCCTACAAAAACATCGGAC
The DNA here is from genome assembly GCA_026928325.1 of Chitinophagales bacterium. Taxonomy (GTDB): domain Bacteria; phylum Bacteroidota; class Bacteroidia; order Chitinophagales; family Saprospiraceae; genus OLB9. The sequence continues at coordinate 17,910 of JAIXKS010000028.1, forward strand.
CATCCGTCATAGTATCCATTTTCCCAGTATTTGAATTTTCCGTTATTTTGCTGTAACTTGCTGATTTCAAACAAGACATGCTGCAATTGCTTTTGCCTTTCTTTTTCTTCTTTAGGGTCTAGACTGAGGATTTTATCTAAATACATCATGGCATAACCTCTTGAAGTGATTTGTTCGAGGCATCCATACGGATATTGTATCAAGTCTTCGGCATATTTAGTAAAATCTGGAACTTTGACACCACTGATGATTAAGTCCGCCGAGAAGACCTCCGTATATCCTTTAGGTGCGATTTTGATGGTTGTATTTTTATCCTTATCGATGATGTGCTTCTTTCCCTCGGATTCATAAGCATGTGGATAGTTGATCAGCATCTCTGTGGATTCTACCATAGATTTGCTGCCGGATTGAGCGCCAATCTCGATTTTTATCGGACCTACTTTGTTTTGAATCTCCATATTCAAGAGGTGCGTCAATTGGTCTTTTCCGTTAAAGTTGAGGCTGGTCGTTGCTGCTATACCTTTAATAGCCGCTGCATCAACTTTGGTGGTTAGGTTAACGGTTGAAATACTTTTATCATCTTTGAATACCGATACTGGTATTTTTACCTTATCCGTTACATTCAGGCTTCGAGGCAATTGAGACTGCACCATGAGCGGATTTTTGACCGGAACTTGTTTTTCTAGGTTTCCAAAATTATCAGGGCTTGCTGCTACAACCATGAGGCGCAATTTGCCGATATAATTAGGGATGGTTATGGTATGGCTGTTTTTGCCTTTTGCATCGAGCTTAAAAGGACCGAAGTGCATGACAACTGGCTTAAATCTCGAAATTTCGGCGAGTGCATCTGGATTATAGACGTCGTCACCCCCGATAGATATGATACCGGCAAAAGTACCGTTAAACCAAGAAATCAAAAGTTGATAAATATCCCAAGTCTTGACGAGCAGCGGGAATTTACCATTGAAATTTTTATCTGGATTTGGTGTTTTAAAGCCGGTGAGCCCCAACAATCCCTCATCGACCAAGGCAATAGTATATTCCATCGGTCGATTTTCTTTTTCAGAAACATGGAAGGTGTATTTTTTATTGGATTCAAGGACGTCAGGAAGATCCGTTACCGGTGTCAAAGGTTGTCTTGTAGCATCCATGCGCAGGTATTTTATACCATACATTCGGAGAGGCATATCATTATTGTCCTGCATATATTTTTGGACGACGGTCACATGAACATAGACATTAGGTGCCCAGCTTTCATCTGTCGTAAGATCAATCATGCTCTTTTTGTCGGAAAGTTTGACCCATTTTTTTTCGAGAATGGTACTTCCTCGCTCGATGCTGATTAGAGCTTTTCCGTTTTTGATGGCGGGCATCATTAGGGTTACTTTTTCACCCGTTTTATATACTTCTTTTTCTGTTTCAAACTCGATGATATACGGTTGTGTTCCCGGAATCGGGTTTTTAGCGTCATATACATTAAAATAGACTTGTGAGCTGTGCCCGGAGCGACTATCAAACAAAGTAATCAAATAGGCACCTTCATTAAAACCACCGAGATCTAAACTTCCCTTGCCTGTGACCGATGTTTTTCCTGTTTTGAAGTTTTTCCAAGAGCCTGAAGCGATATAATTGCCATAGGATCTATATCGATATTTATCAACCCACCAAGAGTCCACTGCTTGTTGAATGGTGTATTCGATCGTGGTCGATATACTATTTAAACTACCCTTATTATTGAGACTTACTAAATCAAGGATGACATTTTCGAGGACATTGTAGTTGCCTTGCCAAGCGCTGCCATTTCTTTTAGCGGCGCCTATATAGGATTTGAAAGGAGAAACGGTGATACTTCTACCTTCTTTGCTGACACCACCATTGGGTAGGGACGTTTCTGTTTCCATATAAAGCTTAACGGGCGTATTATAAGTTTTGAAGGAAACGTCGGATTGAAACGAACCTCGACCTTTGGCATCGGTAATCAAATCGAATACGGTGATATTGGTAGGTTGATTTTCGCTAAAGATATCAAAAGTATAGTTGTTAAATCCCTGAAATGGTGCTTTGAGCTTACTTACCTTGGCATCGGCATTAATTTTAGCTCCGGCAAGGTCGTACCCGGTTAGGTATCTAGCATGGATTTTTCCGGATAATACATCGCCATAAACGACTTTTTCGGATTCATCATTAAACGTATAGACGACTTCTGTCGTGTTGGGCTTAATCGTTTCGATACGGATATTTTGGCGGAGTTTTTTAGGCCCGATTTCAAATACACAGCGATAAACACCGGTTTTAGCTTGTGGTTGTGTATGCAACATAAAGCTATAAATCAACCTATGATCCAAATTGAGAGTCTGTGTTTGTTTGTCGATAATCATGTTGTCCAAATTATAAAACGACATCGTTATTGGTAGGCCTTTCGGCAAATCTAGTACTGATTTATTGACCATGAGGTTGACATAGATCGAATCTCCTGGGCGATAAACATCCCGATCTGAATAGATAAAAAACTCTGTTTCTTCTTCCGATCTTTCACCCGAAATGTCAAATTCGGTCAATGAATTACTCTTATAAGGATCAAGTGCCAAATAGGTAATCTGATTGTGGTGTTTGACTTCGACTACCGTTACATCTTCGTAAATCTTGTCAAAAACAGCAAATCCATTGGCATCGGTAGTTTTTTCATCGATGCGTTCACCTTGCAAGTTGTAAATACTTACCGAAGCATTGGCCACTTGAGACAAGTCATCTAATCTGGTTAAGGCCATATGATAGGTATTTCCTGCTTTTTTGGCTATGATCGAATAGTCCGAACATATAAACAAACCTTGAGTTGCTGACCGATTGGAGTAAAATGAGATTTTACAAGGATCATCACCATCCCAATAGTCATAGTCATCATAATAGTAGTAATAATCGCGGTAGTATCTATCTCTAAATTTAAAAAACTCCATATCTGGGATGTCGCCGGATATTTTGTATTTGCTGAGTTTGTCTTTACAAGCTAAAGTGGTAAATTCAGGTGAAAATTCCATGGCAATATGATAAATACTGCCGGGACTTCGTTTTACTTTTTGGCTCATGTCAATACCATGGACGACCCATCCATCATTATCTTTGATGCCATTGTTTAGCAAAACGATTTCATCATATATCGGTTTTCCAAATTTTCGTAAATTGTAGTAGTCGGTATAATCTAAGGATTCCCAAGCCAGATATTGCTTGACATTTTCTGGTTTAATCTCGATAACGACCAGTCTCATTTTGTCTAAAGCCCGGGTTTTTACCGGGATTTTGAAGTCTCCAGAGGAAGGGAAGTAGGTTCCGGTACTTACAAATTGGATTTCCGGTATTTCTACACGAGTATCTACCACAAACGTTTCGTTAGATTTAAGAGCACGACCTTGTTGAGATTTTATACCTTTATCGAGTTCGATTTTGAGGGTATTTTGATTGCCAACGTTCGCTAGGAAAATGGTCAATAAGTTTCCTTTCAAGGTGTATTCCGCCTGTTGATCATTGACCATTATTAGGCCGGTCATATCCATTTGCTTGTTCAGCAACTGGGTAAAATAGATGTTGTATTCCTTTTTAGAAGCGTTGTAGAAATTGTCTAATACTTTAAATTGGTCCTTTCCTAAATCATAGAGATCTATGCTTCTTGATACATTGCTACCGATAGGTTTTCCGTTATATTGGATATTTGAAGTCGTCTTTGTGCCTTGATTCCACACTAATTCTACGATATATTCATTGCTTCCTGCATCCGAAATCGTCTTGCTGTCTGCATCGCTGGAAATACAACTCAATACTTTTTCAGCGTCAGCTTTATCCGCTGTTTTTGCCCTTAAAAGGTAGGTTTGAGAGCCGTCTTCTCCGATTAACATCCCTGCTCTACTGACGCTCAAACTCTGAATCATGGTCTTAAACTGATAAGTGATGTTTTCTTCAAAGCGTTGTTCGTCGAGTTGCTTTAGGTTAAGCGTAACCGTATAGGTTTTATTGGAACCAAAGGGCTCGTCGGGTGTATAAGTAAGAATTGTATTGTTGGCCAAACTGACTTTTCCTGGAACAGATGGGCTGATTTTGATGACCTTTTGTAAGGCTTCTTCCGAGATGTCATCATCAATAGGATTTAATAAAACGTATTTGAGATTGCTACTTGTAGAGATTACGCCCACAGAAGCAGCACTAAAATATTGGCTTAACAATTCTTGGTCCTTGGCAGGACTTAAAATTTCTTTATTGGTTTTACTACATGAGGCGACTACTAGCACCACAGACAAGACAACAAAAATGAGGTTTTTCATTGGATCAGGTTCTTTTTTTTAAGAGTTTTGTACAAAGATAACGATATTATTATAAATCGTATTATTCGGTATGCAATAATCATTACTCTAAATTACGCATTAGAAAATCTATTACGCGCCAAAATAGCTTCAAATCAGACGTTTTACTGAATTTATTATCTGTAACCATAGCAATCGCTATGCTTTTCGATAATAAATCCCTGATTTATTGCTCTTTTGACGCTCACAACGAAACCTAATGTTTAACTAGTGCTCTGTCCACAAAAAAATCTTCATAAAATGTCGTTCTTTTTCTAAATCTCATCGTTAAAAATACTCGCCATAGTTACCACTATGTCTGCGTTTTTTGCCTTGATCTTTAAAAAAATAACTTCCATTATAATTTAAGTCTTTTTATAGACAGAGCACTAGTAGTTTATTCCTTTTTCGATTTGTGTGGAATTTTTATTGGAGTTTCACCCTAATTATTTTTGATTTTAATAGAGTATGGACAATAGGATTGCTGCTAATGAGGCGCCTTTATGAAATATTTGTACATTTAATGGACTGAATATGAACTATTGATGCTTAAATTGAGTTTAGAAATTGTACAAATTAACAAAATGAATAGAAAACCAAGACAGCTTAAAGAAGATGCTCTTATTACTCAAATAGAAAAACTGCTTTCGAAAAACAATAAATCCCATTTTACGATATCTCAAATCGCCAAAAAGATCAATGTAGCTAATCCTCCTGGTGCCATCTTGCGAGTAGTCACCAAATTAGTAAATAGTCAAAAGGTGGTCAAACTATCCGAAGATCGATATAAATGGAATCTACCTGTAACTCAAAAGTCTGGTAAAAAAACCGCAGCTTCAGAAGATGAAATCATGTATAATGGAATCGTGGACATGACTCGGTCCGGAGCAGCGTATATCATTCAAACCGAAAACGTCGAAGACATCTATGTACACGCTAAAAACCTCAATGGAGCGCTACATAAAGACGAGGTTATCGTTGCAGTATCCGAACGCTTTGTTCGACGTCGGCCGGAAGGCCGTGTGGTCACCGTGGTCAAGCGAGCCTTAACTCGAGTGATCGGTCATATACGGATGTTTGGCAATTACGCCATCCTGATACCAGATAATTCACGGATATATCCTGAAGTTTTGATCCATCATGAAGATGTCTTAGATAGTAAAAATTTCGATCGGGTCGTCGTAGAAATCACGACTTGGGGTAAGGGACAAAATAAGGGTTTATGGGGCAAGGTCATCAAAGTGCTCGAAGCACTCAGCGATATCGAATTGAATGCACAGTCCATCCTTTTGGCCAATGGGTTTAACCCTGATTTTCCAGAAACAGTGCTAGAAGCCGCCAAGGAGATCGATAAAGGAATATCGGAAGCAGAAATTCAAAAGCGGCGCGATATGCGTGCAGTGACGACGTTTACCATCGACCCGGAATCAGCTAAGGATTATGACGATGCCATTTCATTTCAAGTGAAAGAAAATGGTCATATTGAAGTAGGTGTGCATATCGCTGATGTTACTCACTACTTAGAGGAAGGATCTGTATTAGATAAAGATGCTTATCAGCGTTCGACTTCGGTATATCTCGTCGATCGGGTGTGCCCAATGCTCCCTGAAGTTTTAAGTAACGATCTTTGTTCACTCAATCCCAATGAAGACAAACTCACGTTTTCAGCGATTTTTGAATTTGATAAAAAATATAAGCTCGTTGGGGAATGGTTTGGAAAGACTATAATTCACTCCAATAAAAAATTTTCGTACGAAGAAGCACAGGATCGCATAGAAAGTGGTGAAGGCACTTATGGTGAAGAAATCCGCATTTTAAACGCGATTGCTACCAAGCTGCGACAAGACCGGTATCAGGATGGATCCATTAGTTTTGAATCAGACGAGCTACAATTTAATCTCAATGATGAAGGCCTGCCAACGGGTATGTTTATACGTGATCGGAAGGATGCGCACAAGCTCATCGAGGACTTCATGCTGTTAGCTAATAAGCAAGTAGCAACCTTTATGGCAAAAAAGGCAAAGCCGGAGATTCCGTTTATTTACCGGATTCACGACCTACCTAATCCAGAAAAACTCAATGATTTCGTTATTTTTGCCAAAGAATTGGGCTATCAATTTAAGATTGATAAACCCGAACAAATCGCAGCCTCTTTCAATAGACTTACCATAGATGCAGAAGCTAATCCTTTACTGAGATTATTGGAACCACTAGCGATTAGAACCATGGCTAAAGCCGTGTATTCTACGGAAAACATCGGGCATTATGGATTAGGATTTGAGTATTATACCCACTTTACCAGCCCGATTCGGCGATATGCGGATATCTTAGTTCATCGTATCTTGTTTAAAAATTTAGAAGATAATTTTAGAATGGATAAGGCCACTTTGGAAAAGGAGGCAAAACATATATCCGATCAGGAAAAAAAGGCAACGGATGCCGAACGCGAATCAGTGAAATACTACCAAACCTTATATATTTCCGGATTCTTAGGCCATGAATTTGATGGCGTCATATCAGGAATCATAGAAAGAGGTATATTTGTTCAACTACCCGAAAGTCAGGTGGAAGGTCTTGTTACTTTTGACAGTATGGGCGACGTCTTTACGGTACCTTCGAGTAGATTGAAGGCCAAGTCAAGATTTACCGGGCAAGAGTTTACGATTGGGCAAACTGTCCGTGTAAAAATCGTGGCGGCAGATCCAGATACTAGACGTACAGATATGGAATTGGTATAAGCTTGAATGCCAAAATATCCAATATTACTAAACAAAACCATAATCATGTTTTGTTTTAAATGTATTAATACATGATAACCATGAATACCAAAGCATTTGGCACGCAATCCGCCACAGCACCGTTAGAAAAATTGAATATCCAGAGACGAGAAGTCTTGCCCGAGGATGTTGAGATAGATATTTTGTATTGTGGCGTCTGCCATTCCGATTTACATACGGCAAGAAATGAATGGGGCGGCACTAAATATCCGAATGTTCCAGGACACGAGATCGTGGGTCGAGTGACAAAAGTGGGTAAAAATGTTACCAAATTTAAAGTTGGCGACCTTGCAGGTGTGGGATGTATGGTGGACAGTTGCAGAACGTGTGAAAGCTGCAAAGAGGGATTGGAACAATATTGTGAGCAGGGCAATACAGGTACTTACAATGGCCATGATAAGCATTCAGGTACACATACTTTCGGCGGATATTCCGAGCGTATCGTTGTAGATGAAGATTTTGTACTGCATATTCCTGACAACTTAGATCTGGCTGCCACAGCGCCTTTATTATGTGCCGGCATTACAACCTATTCTCCATTAAGACATTGGAATGTAGGCGCAGGAATGAAAGTTGGTATCGTTGGTATCGGCGGATTAGGACACATGGCGGTTAAGATTGCAAAAGCTATGGGTGCTCATGTCGTGGTCATTACAACATCTGCTTCTAAATCAGAAGATGCTAAGCGATTGGGAGCAGACGAAGTGATACTGTCCAAAGATGAGCCACAAATGAAGGTCAATGCCCGAACATTGGATTTTATTTTGGATTGTGTATCTGCTCAGCACGATATCAATGCGTATCTGAGTTTATTGAAAAGAGACGGACAATTAACCCTTGTTGGAGCGCCTGAAAACCCATTGCCTGTTGCGCCATTCAGCTTGATAGGAAAACGAAGAAGTTTTTCAGGCTCATTAATTGGTGGTATTGCGGAAACGCAGGAAATGTTGGATTTTTGTGGACAGCATAATATCACTTCCGATATCGAATTAATCGATATGCAGGATATCAATAACGCCTACGAACGCTTGTTAAATGGCGATGTAAAATATCGTTTTGTAATTGATATAGCGAGTTTGAAAAACATGGTCAAATAGTCAATAGAAGTGAGCAACGCAAAAATATCCATACGTTTTTTTAACGACCAGGAAGTTCGTGCCGTTTGGGATGAAGAAAAAGCCAAATGGTGGTTTTCGGTATTGGATATTGTCGGCGTGCTCAATGGAGAAAGCGATTACTCCAAAGTCCGAAACTATTGGAAATACCTCAAGGCCAAGCTCAAAAAAGAAAACAACCAAGTGGTTAGTGTCACTACCCAGTTGAAACTTTTTTAATGGTATAGTTTAAAACATTATATAATTGTTATGAACAATGTTCTAAATATAATAAGCGTATTGATAATTTTAATCGGTTGTAAAAGTCAGTATATAACTAATTATCGAATATTAGATTTAGAATGGAAAATACATGCAATTGAGGGAATGTCATCAAATTATAGCGTTTATATTCGTCCACGACTCACGGATACAAGTAATAATTATGTATATGACATATCATATAAAATAAAGGATATAAATAGATACCCTTTGGGGATGGTATTTATAACTTAAAAAATGCATTAAAACATTAGATATTCAATTTGATTCTATTATTTGCATATCTACTCAAGTAATTGGTTTTAACCCGGAACAATTAACGGGTAACTCATTTTACATATACTTGAAAGGTAATATAACTCATTGTTTTGTGCATGAACCTGACGCAAACCAAATTATCAGGAGTGATAATTCAAACAATGAATTAGAGTTATGTATCAATAGGTTATATTCAAAACAAAATGGTGAAGATCAATCATTATTAATATTTACTAAATTTGATAAAAATTGGAATTTCGAAATATATAAGTACGTGATAAATTGTGAAAATATATGGTAATAGTATGGTTCATCAGTTCGGATACTTTTGCAAGATGCTTTGACTGACAAAATCAATGACCGTGAAATGTTCATGAAAGGTATCGACTATTCTTATTATTATGAAGAGCATGGGTAAGATGTAAAAGGACGATAGTGAATTTCACTATCTATTATTTTTTGAACGGGTTTCAAGTTCTAATTTTATAAGCAGACCTGATATCAACCTTTCATCGCCGATAACGCATAAACCATGGGTATCTTACCGTCCAGATGTTCGATTTTGTATCGTCCGGGAGC
>JAIXKS010000028.1:27237-43415 GCA_026928325.1 Chitinophagales bacterium
CATAAACCATGGGTATCTTACCGTCCAGATGTTCGATTTTGTATCGTCCGGGAGCTACTTCAACGGTATTGTTAAAGCAATTATACGGAGAATAATCGTATTCTTTAAATGATGTAATTTGCAATCCCTGTTTGAGCAGACTGCTGATCACTTCACTTAGGTCATGATTCCAGGACACTGTTTCGTTTTGGATATCTGCATCTCTGTCAGCATACGTTCCAGAAGTCGTTTCGATGATAGGCTCTGTATTGAAATAACTGTATGCCACCTCCTTAAAATCATCGTCAAACATCCAGACAACTGGATGAAACTCCACAAAAACAAACTTTCCGCCGGGCTTTAAGAACCTTGCCACGATGGCAGCCCATTTGTCCATGTCTGGCAGCCAGCCTATCGTACCATAGCTCGTAAAGACGATATCAAAGGTTGCTTCCAAATAAGCGGGCAGCTCGTATATATCACAGCAGACAAATTGGGTATTGGTATTGGATTTGATAGTAAGTTCTCTGGCAGTTTCTATTGCTTTACCTGAAAAATCAACACCTGTTGCCTGTGCTCCAAGCCGACTGAGCGATATCGTATCCTGCCCGAAATGGCACTGTAAATGCAAAACAGATTTTCCGTCAAGGTTGCCTAAAAACCCGAGTTCGATATCGTTGAGCGTCGATTTTCCTTTCAAAAATTGTTCGTTATCATAGAAAGCTGATTTTAAGTGAGCTTCTACTCTTTTGTCCCATGATTGCCTGTTCTTTTTTATATAATCGTCCATTGCTATAAATTAAAAATTGGTTAGCTATGCTGGTGTTTTTGTAATACCAACTGATTTAAATAGTCTGAGGTGATACCGCTGGTAAATAAGGTTTCGATGCCATCCATATCTTTAAATTTCGTGCTAAAGGCTTTGATGCTTTGTATTGCTATTTTTAATAAAGAACCGCCTACGCTAATGCGTTTTACGCCCAATTGTTGCAGTTCTTTCAATGATGGTATGCCCGGAAATGCCATGATATTGATGGGCATCGACAATTCGCGCACCAAGGTGCGGATATGATTTGTATCCGTCAGGAGGATAGGAAAAATACATTCTGCTCCGGCATCGCGATAGGCTCTGCCTCGGTAAATGGCTGCTTCTAGCTTATCCTCATGGCTCAAGTGACTCCCATAAACATAGGTATCGACTCTGGCATTGATGAATAGGTCTCCTCCTGAAGCTTGAGCTGTTTCTTTGATTAATCGAATGCGCTCGCACTGTATTTCGAGCGGTATAAATTGCTTGGTTTGCTTATCTGTATCTTCGTAGTTGACGCCGGAAATGCCTGTTTCTATCAAAGCTTCAATATTTGATCTTAGTTGCTGATTGTCATTCGCAAAGCCATTTTCGATATCAACCGTTACCGACAAATTTGTAACTCTTTGTATGCTGCGGATCCGATTTAACAGCATTTCAAAGGGTAGTTGTTGCCCATCCAAGTATCCTTCACTAAGTGCCATGGCAGAACTCGAAGTAGCTACTACAGGGAAACCCAAATCTTCTACCAATCCGGCACCAATTGCATCCCAAATGTTGGGCAAGAGCAAGGGTGTATCTCCTTGATGGAGGGCTCGAAGTAGCGCCGTTTTCTCTTGTTGTGTAGGTTGGTCAGACATGATTTAGAGGGTTTAGTATTTCAATGAAAAATGAACGAATATTGAAGTAGCATGGAGCGCACTTTCCTATGTTTTTTTTTATAAAATACGCACTAGTTACTATCTGGTGATGACAAAATATATCACATAAACCCAACCAAAAATGGCATGGAGTATGGCCCAAAGGACAGATTGATTTCTCGACCAAGAAGCCATAACAGCAATGACAGAACCCAATCCGATACCACTAGCAGTAGTGCTATTACTCAGGTTAATAGCCAAAGGTGTGTTAGCAAATAAAGTTAGCGTGGTTAGTGTCAACAAAATTATTAGAACTGAGACTTTCATGATAAAATGTTTTTACGGGCGAATGAAGAAAAGGTATAACTCTACAAAGGTAATTTTTTTTCATTACTAATGCTAAATTTTAAATTACGAATGTTCAATTACGAATTAGGAATGTTCAATTATGCCTGATTTACTGATTTTGAAAGTTAGAATTGGGACACTCATTTTTTGTTTAAATCAGAATATACGAATTGAAAAACAATAATGCTAAAAGTTAGCCATTCAGAGCCGAAAACCAGCCTAAATCTTACACCATTAAACCCATAAACCTTTAAACTATCTTTCCTATGATTTCGTGGCCAATCTTACAATTGAGGCAATTGAAATTGTCGCAGTAATTTTGCTTTAGATGAAGGAGTGCTTGCGTGTCAAAAGCGGATTTAGACCGTATTCCGATGTCTTTCCAAGCTTTGATAACGTGATTTTGCTCGGGTTTGATTGCTTCCAACCATTGCAAGGCTCGGTCGATATAAATCTCTTCTTGCATCGTTTTTCCATAGAGATACATGATGGGAGCCAAGGTATTCATGATTAGTAAATCTATAAAACCTTTACTGATATTTTTTTCAGATTCCGGAGATTCTTTTCCAAATCGAAAGTGAGTTTTCCAAAAATCATGAGGTCTTGCCTCAAGTATCGGATATAGATCTTCTAATCGATCGATGGCCTTCAAACGGCTAAATAAATGTATTTCTTTTTGTAATAAGGCTGCAAATTGAGCCAATCGGACAGTCGGGAAGTTAACGGGACGCATTTTACTAAATTTCCAAGCAACTTCTTGAATCGGTGTTAATTCATATTTCTTTTGCAGAAATTTATATTCCTCTTGTAACGTTCGATAATAATCGTCTGAATAATTGGCTTTCAACATGCCCGCTTGTCCGAAGACTAAGGCTTCGATAGAAAGCGGCTTATCTATATTTTTTAGAATGATCTGTAGCGGTAAGTTTTGTGCCAACATCTCAAAAGGTGCAGTATTGACTTTTGCACCAAAATATCGGGCCAACATGACATATAAGGTCGATTCCCAGTCCTGATTATGTTGATAAAGTACGGCTGCGGCATGGTTGGCCTTTTGATGGAGTCTTTCTACGATTAGGGCATGTTTCCACAGTTCGATTTTAGTAGAATCAACATGGCCGATCAACCTTTGGCAAGGTATGACATCTTGCGACTGCATCAACGCAAGATACCTATCGAGATATATCTTGGGAATGCGCCCTTTGAGTTCTATCGTCGGTATTTTAGCGAGTTTTGGGTCTTTTTCTGGGTCGATGTCATGTTCATATACGACGTGTAAAATAACATTATCATAAGCCTTATCATTACTATGCCCATGGGTCTTCCAGTCAGAAGAAAAAACGTGCATCTCTATATTTCCTGCCCAAAGCGTATCCTCTATTTTTACCTTAGCATTAAAAAAGTCGGGTCCTGAATCCAGATTATAGGTTCCATAATCCACAATTTGCACTTCAATACCTGCTGTAGTCACCAAATCTTCAGGCTTGACCTTTTTGGTTTTCCAGAGGTAGTGCAAAAAATCTTCTTTAATGGGTTGAAACATGAGCTAAACGGTTAATCAGGTTCGTTCATATACTTTAAAGGTACAGTCATAGATGTTTTTTTCATCTTTGGGACGAAATACTTCGGATTCAAGATGCCATTGGCTCATATCCACATCTGGAAATAAGATGTCGCCTTCAATTTCAGCATGAACTTCTGTCAGATAAAGTCTATCCCAGAGGTCCACACTTTGGCTAAAGATTTGTCCGCCGCCGATGATAAAAGCCTCTTCTTCTCCTTGATTATAGGCTATTTCTAACGCTTCTTGGATCGAGTGCGCAACGGGACAACAACTCGTAACATAAAAAGGATCTCTTGTGATGATGATATTGGTCCGCTTCGGGAGTGGCCGTCCAATAGAAATAAAGCTATTCCTGCCCATAATCACGGCATGTCCTAAGGTCACTTTTTTAAAATACGCCAAGTCCGCTGGTAGATACCATGGGATTTCGTTGTCTTTGCCGATCACTCGATTTTGCGTCATGGCTACAATACTAGATACTATCATGATTTTTGCTTCATTAACAGCTACAAAACTAACAAAATAATTTTATGTAAAGAGATTTAGTGAATATTTCAGAGTAATAAATGATAAATTAGTATTTTTACCATTAAATATATCCGATATGAGTTTTCAGATCAAAGAACAGGATAAAAAATACGATGTTTGCATCGTTGGTTCTGGTGCCGGAGGAGGCATGGCCGCCAAAATTCTTTCAGAAGCCGGGCTCTCTGTTGCCCTATTAGAAGCTGGTGGTGATTACGACCCTGCTAAGGATGAGTATCGCACCCAGCTGAGGTGGCCGTGGGAATCTCCGCGAAGAGGTGCGAATACGCAACGAGCATTTGGCGATTTTGATGCAGCTTGGGGTGGTTGGGAAATCGAAGGTGAACCATATACCCGCAAAGATGGAACGCAGTTTGACTGGTTTCGTGCTCGGATGTTAGGCGGGCGAACCAACCATTGGGGGCGCATTTCGTTGCGATTTGGTCCTTTAGACTTCAAAAGAAAAGATATCGACGGCCTAGGAGATAATTGGCCGATTGGCTATGAGGATGTCAAGCCATATTATGATAAAGTAGATCAACTCATCGGTGTATTTGGCAGTAAGGAAGGTATCTATAACGAACCGGATGGTTTTTTTCTACCGCCACCTAAGCCGAGATTACACGAATTGTTCATCAAAAAGGCAGCGATGAGCTCTAAAATTCCGGTCATTCCTTCGAGACTTTCTATCCTCACCAGGAGGATCAATGATGAACGAGGATTTTGTTTCTTCTGTGCTCAATGTAATCGTGGATGTCAGGTTTATGGTGATTTTTCGTCATCAACCTGCCTCGTCAAACCCGCTATGGAAAAAGGGAAAGTCGATCTATATACCCATGCCATGGTTCGAGAAGTGCTTACAGATACAAGTGGTTTGGCACAAGGTGTACTCTATATCGATAAGACAGATCTCAACGAGTACAAAATATCAGCGAGAGCTGTTGTTTTAGCGGCTTCTGCTTGTGAAACGGCAAGAATTATGCTCAACTCTAAGTCCAAAGCCCATCCTGATGGCCTAAGTAATAGTTCGGGTGTCATAGGTCATTATCTCCATGACAGTACAGGAACAGATCGGATGGGTATCTTGCCACATTTGATCGACCGCCCGAGATATAACGAAGACGGCGTCGGTGGCTTGCACGTTTATACGCCTTGGTGGTTAGACAATAAAAAGTTAGATTTTCCTAGGGGGTATCATATCGAATATTGGGGTGGTATGGGTATGCCGTCGTATGGTACGGGTTTTGGTATGGATACGATGCGACAATACATCAAAGATGAGTTCGGAACACCGTCTCCCAATGGAGGCTATGGAGTAAGCCTGAAAAACGATATTCGCCGTATCTATGGCGCAAGAGTCGGTATGTCAGGACGAGGAGAAAGTATTCCTCAATTTGATAATTACTGTGAGTTAGATCCAAATACTGTTGATAAATATGGGATTCCGGTGCTTCGTTTCCACTATAAATGGACGGATCATGAAAGAAAGCAGAGCAAGCATATGCATGATACATTTGAGGAAATACTGACCAATATGGGTGCAATAATCTTTGGAGAAAAACCTGGCCCTGATACAGAATATGGCTTATTGGCTCCAGGTAGGATTATCCATGAAGTCGGAACGACACGCATGGGTCATGATCCCAAAACTTCTGTACTCAATTCGTATGCACAAGCACATGATTGTAAAAATCTTTTTGTCGTGGATGGAGGTTCTTTCGTTTCCCAAGCCGATAAAAACCCGACATGGACCATACTTGCCCTAGCTTGGAGGACTTCAGATTATATAATCCAACAATTTAAAAATCAAAATATCTAGACCATGGACAGACGTGAAAATCTAAGATTATTGCTTTCCGGATCGCTGGCTACGGGTTTTATATTGACCGCCGGATGCAATCTCCCTGAAAACGCCAAAGAGGAAAATGTAGCCATTACCACCTATAATTATGGGCGCACACCCGAAGAAGTACTACATGATCAAAAAATGGAGAATGACGTGTTTTTTACGGAAAGGGAACGCAAAATGGTCGAAATTTTGGTCGATATCATCATTCCAAAAGATGAAAAATCAGGAAGCGCTACCGATGCCGGAGTTCCGGATTTCATAGAATTTATGATGAAAGATTATCCCAATTTTCAATTGACCATGCGAGGTGGACTCCAATGGTTAGAAAGCATGAGCTTAAAGCAGTATAATCAGTCATTTACGGATCTCAACGAACAGCAACGGATGGGTATCATCGACGAAATCGCTTGGCCGGATAAGGCAACACAGGAGATGGCTTATGGCGTTCGGTTTTTTAATCTGATGCGCAACCTGACCTGTACAGGGTTCTTTACAACCGAAATGGGGATAAAAGATTTGGATTACCAAGGCAATACACCCAATCAATGGGACGGTGTACCACAGGAAGTTTTGGACAAATATGGGCTGAGTTATGACGAAAGAACGCTAGAAATATGTCTTAATGTCAAAGACCAACATAAAATCGCCCAATGGGATGAGGAGGGGAATTTGATTTAATGGTTAATGGTTAATTAATAATGGTTAATGAAAATTTACGTCTTTGTTTTCGTTTCGCCCTGATTCTGTAGAAAACCGAAAACAAACCATAAAGGACTACAAAAAACCATTTTGCTCCCTTTAGTTGGAATGGCTTTTAATGGCGTTGCAAATTTATTAGCAACATAGCACGAATGGCATGGGCAAATCTATTTGTAACGAAAATGGAGATGTTTATTAATCCTCAAGTAACTCAAAATGTATAAAATTATAGTACAAGGTTTGACGTAAATACCTGACAATCATATATCATGTCGTATATTTGTAAATAAAACCACTATTACAACTCAAAAATAATAAAAAATATGAACACCTCACACTTTTATTTCCCGCTTATTTCCTGCGACAAGGAGCCATACAGCCGCTGTAAGGTCAATGGCAAGTGGTGGACACCCGACTGTGAGCAAGTCCGTTATTTGGGTGTACTCATACTGATGTACTGTATTATCGGTACTTGAATGGGGTGGTCTATAAATTCTAGTAAAAGCTCTAATTCGTCAGGTATAATTATAACTTGTAACAATGTACAAAATTCAAAACAAAATTACCCAATGTTTAGAAAAGGATTATTATCTGAATAAAATATTAAATCTGAAAGTAACATTTGGAATACTTTTTTTGTGGACACAATGCACCGCAATGAGATTTATTTTACCAAAATAGATACTATTAATTTTATTTTAGAAGGAAATTTCTATTTTGAGGGTATTGACGATAAAGGAAACAGGAAAATTATTTCAGAAGGTGAGTTTAGACAACACTACAGATTTTAATCAAAATAAACATAACAACATTTTTTATAGCATAAACCGATTTAATATGAATAAGTTATTACTGATTCTTGTAGTCTTTATTGGACTGCTTGTACCACGCTCATATTCCCAGACACAAACAGTTGATGAGCGTTTTATTGAAGCTATGTCAGCTCTTGACATGACACCTGTCACAAGTGGAACAGGGATTTTTTAGATAGAGTACCGGCAATTGTTCCACTACAAATCTTCAACGGAAAAGTATTGTCAGATACGTTTTGATTTAGCTATGTGATGTTTCACATTTTGAAATGTGTATGAATGGCGTAACAAATAAATTTGCAACATCAAGGTATGGATTCAATAAAGCAAATGCCCACTTTTTACGCAGATTTAGGATTATACGCTAAAGCAGTTGTTTATGTAGTTGGATGATAATATAACCCAAATCTATTTTTTCACTATATCCTCTATCTTACATTTCAAAATCTGCTAATAAGTTTATCATTTTTAGTACATTTGCCGTGTATAATCAGTTTGGAATCACAATGAAATATATTGAAATTGATCATACATGAATAGTAACAAATAAAAATATGATATTTGACATTCAAGGTATAGAAGACATCCCGATTTGTGCTGCCAATATGCTTAAACAGTGCCAAGATAGCCGTATCTTTATCTTTGAAGGAAATTTGGGTGCAGGAAAGACCACCTTAATTCAAGAATTATGTAGGCAACTTGGATACACTGGAGATGTTACCAGCCCGACTTTTTCTCTGATTAATACCTATTGGGGAAGCGATGCGGACGTATATCACATGGATTTATACCGACTCAAAAGCGTAGAAGAGGCGCAAGATATCGGTATTGAGGAGTTTTTGGCAAGTGGACAGTATTGTTTTATAGAATGGCCAGATATGATTGTAAACCTCATCGACGAACCTTATTATCACATACAAATATCTATAGAAGAAAATCAAGCTAGAAAGATCGTTTGCCAAAAAATAAATATTAAAATCACCTGAATCCTTTCAGTTAATCTAAAATGCGCCTATGAGCAAAATAAAAAATCCTATCATATTTTCAGATTTCTTTACAGAAGGGCAGTATGAAACCGAAGTAGCCATGATTTCTACAGATGCCAGTTCCAAAAAGCTGAGCATCGGTGTCCCTAAAGAAACCATTTTGAGTGAACGGAGGATAACGCTTGTGCCGCATTCTGTACGGACATTGGTTGGTTATGGCCACGAGGTAACGATAGAATCCGGTGCCGGCTTGACTGCCCATTTTACAGATCATCATTACGCAGAAGCTGGTGCGAGAATTACCTTGAGTAAGGAAGAGGTCTTCAAATCCCAAGTGCTCCTTAAAATAGCGCCTCCAACTTCAGAGGAAATTGACATGATGCAACCCAATCAAATATTGATTTCGCCATTACAACTTCCGGTACTTCACGACGATTACTTAGAAAAGTTGACAAAAAAAAGGATTACGGCACTCGCTATGGAATACCTTCAATCGGACGATGGAGATTATCCGATTGTAAAAATCATGAGTGAAATAGCGGGAAGTTGTGCCATCCTGACCGCCGCCGAATATCTAAATAATACACGAGAAGGTGGCCGTGGCGTTTTACTCGGTGGTGTTTCGGGTGTTCCTCCTGCCAAAATCGTGATTCTCGGTGCCGGTATGGTTGCAGAATCGGTCATCAAAGTTGCCTCCAGCCTTGGAGCATCTATCCGAGTCTTCGATAATGATATTACTAAAATCATGCGATTACAACAGGCTATTGGTAAGCATTTGCATACGTCTTCCCTCAATCCTGTTTACTTAGCCTATCAGCTGACGAGTGCCGATGTGGTCATCGGCGCGATTCATTCTAAGACAGGGCGTTCTCCGATTCTCGTGACCGAAGAGATGGTTTCGAAGATGAAAGATGGTGCAGTCATCATTGACGTGAGTATCGACCAAGGCGGATGTATCGAAACCTCTCAAATGACCACTTTAGACAATCCTGCTTTTGTCAAACATGGCGTCATTCACTATTGTGTTCCGAATATAGCCTCTAAGGTGAGCCGCACAGCTTCTGTAGCGATTAGTAATATCATCACGCTCTTGTTATTGAAAATGGCTAATGGTCGAAGTTTTGACAGCGTTTTGTATCATAGTCCAGGCATCAGACACGGTTGTTATGCCTACAAAGGCTGCATAACTAATGAATATCTAAGCAAGCGGTTTAATATGAAATACACGCCGTTGGACTTATTAATGACGAATAAACAATAAATATATCAAATATGGATTTTGGAAACATCATTGCCCGAGTCAACAAATACAAGCAAATTCTTCAGAATACCGAAGATTATCGGATGCAATGGCACAATCAAATCAAACCGATGCTTGAAGCAACCTTGGGAAAGTTTTTGGAAAGCGCTGCTCTACCTAAGGCTAAGGTCATCGTGAGGGATAATATTGAGAATCTCGAAGCGGTCATCTTGGATTTAGGCAATTCGAGTAGTGGTATTTCGGAAAATATAGAGAATACTGAGATCAAAAGAATCATGATTAAATCCAATGGTTCGTTGATATATCAGCAACTCTTCAACGGTAAAATCATGGTCATGCTACAAAGTCCCAATATTGAGGGATATGGGCAACCCAAGCCACCGTTTCCTTTGGAAATATTGAGGCCGGATGAGTTGACTAATCCATTTATCTTACGGCATTTAGAGTTGTTTTTGAAAGATATAACGGATTGGGAAGATTTTGACGATGACCAGCCGCAAAAACCGAATGCGATTGGGTTTACGCCATCGGGATACGAATATCATGGTGGAGAGGAATAGCGCTGCCGCTCATTCATTTACATAAGATCGCTTGATTCGTCCGGAGATACGGGTTAATATCTCGTAGGGTATCGTTTGGCAAGCTTTCGCCAAGGTCTCAATGGGTAGGTCTTTTCCGAAAATAGTGACTTCATCTCCGGCAGTGATACCGCTGTTGATTCCGATATCTACCATCGTGAGATCCATACAAACACTGCCAATAATCGGATAATCACTACCTTGTATGCGTACCTGATAGTTGCCATTGCCGGCAAGGCGCATCAAACCGTCTGCATAGCCGATATTGATAACGGCTATTTGTCCGTCCTTTGAAGGTTTTCCTCGGCGATTATATCCGATTGTTTCCGAGGCGCGTACATTTTTGACTTGAACTACACTGGCTTTTAGCGTATGTACTTTTTCGAGTTTATCTGCAAAAATACCCGTACCATCTATTCCATATAAGCCCAATCCGAGCCGCACAAAATCGAAGTGGTATTCTGGAAATCGAATAATTCCTGAGGAGTTGAGGATGTGCCTGCCGGGTTGATACCCAATTTTATCCGAGATATAGGCATAATATTGTTGAAATACACGGGCTTGTTGATGGGTAAAGGTGTCGTCAGCCGGATCTTCGCTACTACTCAAATGGCTGAATATGGTCTGAACTCGGATCTGGTGGCGATGTGTCTGCAAGGTATCGCACAAGTCTTCTAGTCCTTCCTCTGTAAATCCGAGCCGGTGCATTCCAGTATCCAATTTGATATGAATGTTAAAATTTCTGGTATGATCACCCAAATAGGATATGAATTCTTTCAATTGGTAGAGGTCATATATTTCTGGTTCGAGTTGGTATTTGACCATTTCTGCAATCCCATTTTTGTCAGGATTGAGGATGATAATCGGCAATCTAATACCTGCTTTTCGCAATTGAACGCCTTCATCTACGAACGCTACCGCCACACAAGTAACCTTTTTGAATTCCAAAAACTTAGCTAATTCTTCACTTCCGCTCCCATAAGCCGAAGCTTTAATGACGGCAATAACCCGCGTATTTCCTGGTAAATGTCGGGAAAACACCCGTAAATTATGTTCAATGGCCTGCAAGTCCGTTTCTAATTTGGCCGTATGCGCTTTATCGGAAAGTGCTTGAGTGATCTTTTCTAATTTATAGATTCTAGCGCCTTTAATCAAGATAGCTTGGTCTCGCAATTGATATTGTGCCAAATTATCTAAAAAAACTTCTACGCTTTTGGCTTGCACAAAGTGAATGTTTTTATCTAAAAATCGTTGAAGACCGGCAATACCCTCGCCGATACCTATTACTTTTTGTACTTGATGCGCATGGATCTGATCTGCCAACGCACGATCAAAGGCTTCAGGATGCATACCCGTTTGTAAAAACTCTGAAAGGATGACCACTTTTTCTTTAATTCCGGCTTGCTGATCGAGAAAGTCCAAAGCAATCTTTAAGGATTGTAGGTCGGCATTATAGGTGTCATTAACAAGGATATTATTATTAATTCCAAATTTTAATTCCAAGCGCATCGGGATATTCTGGATTTGATACAAACCCTCTTGGATCATCGGCATATCGACTTTCAACACCAACATTACCGCTATACAGTGGAGTGCATTTTGAACAGAAGCGGTATCTGCAAATGGAATCACCCAATCCAACGTTTGATTTTGATATGCTACGCGGACAAAAGTCTGGTGATTGTGCACAGAAGTACTTAGGATCTGAAAGAGGCTAGAGGAGGCTTTGTGTCCCCAAGACATCAAGGATCGCTCAGGATATCGTTGTCGGATCGTGGTATCAATCAAATCATCATCCGCATTATAAATGATCGTTTTACAATGATTAAATAGGTTTAATTTTTCGGATAATTTTTCCTCTAGGGATTGAAATCCTGATGCATGAGCATCACCTAAGGTTGTCAAAAGTCCAATATCAGGTTTAATCATCGCTTCAAGCTGACTCATTTCGCCAATAGTAGAAATGCCGGCTTCAAAAATGCCCAATTGGTCACCTTGTCGGATCTGCCACAACGATAGGGCTACTCCTGTTTGTGAGTTATAACTCTTAGGGCTTTTGACGATCTGTCGGTCGGTTATCATTTGGTAGAGCCATTCCTTAATGGTGGTTTTTCCATTAGAACCTGTGATGGCTAAAGTCATCAAATTAGGAAATGATGATCGATGCCAAGAGGCTATTTCTTGTAATGCTTGTAGGCTGTCTTCGACCTTAAAAACATTGATGTCGCTCGGTAAATACTCGGGAATTTGTTCTAAAACTAGGTTTTTAACGCCTTTTTCAAGCGCATCTGGAATAAAGGTATGACCATCGTGTAAACTTCCTTTCAGCGTGAAGAATAATGTTTCTTCCGGATGTATCAACTTCCGTGAATCCATGGCCAAATACGTGATTTGCCTATTGCTATCGGGCAAAATACACGATGTGGTCTTTAGGGCTTGCGATATTTGTTCTGCAGTATAAGCCAAAGCATTTGAATTTTAATATGGACTACAAGTCAAAACCAATATCTTTTCTATAATACTTCCCATCAAATTGGATTATATCTGCATTTGAGATAGAAATTTTGGCCGCTGCTTTAAAGTCGGTATGCAGGGTTGTTACAGCCAAAACTCGTCCACCGGAAGTAAGGATCTTATCACCCGATGCATGGGTTCCGGCATGAAACACGATACTACCTTCCACTTGATCGAGTCCTGAGATCGTATAACCTTTCGCATAATCTTCGGGATAACCTCCCGAAACCATCATGACAGTCACTGCCGATCTCGCATCTATTTGCATTTGGTGTTCGGTTAGATTGCCTTCAATAGCCGATTGTAGGAGGGCAACCAAGTCATTTTGAATCCTGGGCATAACTACTTCTGTTTCCGGATCGCCCATTCGACAATTATATTCTATAACATAAGGCTCGCCTTCGACGTTGATTAATCCAAAAAACACAAAACCAGTATAATCCATTTGCTCTTGATGGATCCCATGAATGGTCGGTTCAACGATGCGTGCTCTTACTTTTGTCCATAGAGATTGATCTACGAATGGTACTGGAGATACAGCACCCATACCACCGGTATTCAATCCCGTATCGCCTTCGCCGATTCTCTTATAATCTTTAGCTTCTGGCAGTAGGATATAGTCTTTACCATTGGTTAAGGCAAAAACTGAAAATTCGATACCGCTCAAAAAGGCTTCTAAAACGACTTTTTCGGAAGCTTTGCCAAATTTGCCGGTCAGCATCTCCTGTAAACTCAACTGAGCTTCTTCTAAATCCTGAATGATCAATACGCCTTTTCCGGCAGCAAGACCATCCGCTTTGAGCACATAGGGTGCGGATTGTGCCTCTAAAAAACGAAAACCTTCCTGAAGATTACTGGTAGTGACTTCAAGATAGGATGCGGTAGGAATGCCGTATTTTTGCATAAACTGTTTGGCAAAAGCCTTGCTTCCCTCTAGTTGGGCAGCATAGGCCGATGGACCGATGATTCCGATATGTTTTGTAGCTTCTTGTCTGAAAAAATCTGTAATTCCTTCTACAAGCGGTGCTTCCGGGCCTACGATGATCATTGAAATATCTTGATCTAGGCAAAATGATTTTAGCGCTTCAAAATCATGGGCTTGTATATCGATATTTTTTCCTACAAGTGCAGTTCCGGGATTGCCGGTTGCGATATACAATTGGTCACAAAGCGAACTTTGGGCTAATTTCCACGCTATGGCATGTTCTCTCCCGCCACTTCCAATTAATAAAATATTCATATCAGACTTTTGAATGCACAAAATTAGAACATTAAACCCATATTTTGATGTTTTGTGGTCTTTTAAACCCAAATTACGCATTAGAAATAAACTGCAAGAAAATTAGGCTTCATATTAGTTTCAGTACTCTATTTTCCGTCCTCAATGCAGCTTAGGCTGCATCTGTGGATAAAAATATCCGTGCTTCACTACTATTTTGCCTAATTTCCTTTCGAATAAAGTCCAATGCGTAATCTGGGTTAAACCCAAATTGTGCGTGGTTTAGATAGAGAACATGGTTCGTGCAAGCATCCATTCAATATCTTTTGAAGTCATGATTCTTGCTTCCAGTCTTCCGGCACAACACATACCGGTATGGGAATCATCTTGTGCAAATTCGCCCGATGTCTTCTAGTATATATTTCAAATACTTCTCTTTCTCTACCTGTAAATGCCTCAGCAGAACTCCCTACTTCTGCTTGATGCATCGCCCATTCTAACTCGGGATAAGTAGCACCTAATTGATCTTCATCACTCAAACTATCATCAAACAAACCATCGGTAGGAATGGCAACTTGAATCTCAGGAATGAGATCTAGATATTTGGCTAATTGATACACTTCGGTCTTCATCAAATCACCTATCGGGCTGATGTCCACGCCGCCATCGCCATATTTCGTAAAAAAGCCCACACCGAAGTCTTCGACTTTATTGCCGGTACCGGCTACGATATAATTATGAATACCTGCAAAATAATACAAGGTCGTCATCCTCAATCGAGAACGACTATTCGCTTGCGCCAAATCCGTATTTTGAGCTGACTCCGGCATAAGATGGACAAACTCCTCAAAAACACGAGTCAAATCAATTTCTTGACTACTGACATGACCGTATTTAGACTGTAGCCATTGGATGTGGTTTTTAGCCCGGCTCACTTCATTACTTTTCTGACGTATGGGCAATTCCAAGCAAAGTAACGGATAGCCTGTCATAGCACACAGCGTCGATACCACCGCTGAGTCGATACCTCCGGAGATACCGATGACAAAACCCTTTTGACGGGAATCCACTATATATTGTTTGAGCCAATCCACAATGTGTAACACGACCTTTTCTGCTTGCATATCCGATAATTTTAACTTACTACAAATTACTTTCCCAATCCATAAACAACCACAAATGAACGCATTGTTGCAGGATTTATAAAAAATCACTACTGACCGACAAAATTTTTAAAATTTAGGAGCTATCCATTGCGGATAGCTCTATTTTTCATATTTTGGTTTCACGACAAATCAAAAATATGAGTAGTAAAGATACAGAAAAGAAATTAGATGGTCAGTAGTGATAAAAATTCTTATTAAAAATTTGAAAAATGTTATCTTTTGTGATAACTTTGCACAGTGAGTAGAAGGATCATCTTTTATGAAAACCATTTTATTGAATTTTATAAAAACCTAGATTTAAATTTAAAAAAGAAAATTCAATACATTTTGGAGTTGATTAAACAAGTTGAGCATGTGCCTGAAAAGTTTTTAAAACATGTTGCAGGTACTGTTGGTCTTTACGAAATTAGGATAGAATACCAATCGAATATTTATCGTATTTTTTGTTGTTTCGATGAAGGACAACTCATAGTTCTTTTTAACGGATTTCAAAAGAAGACCCAAAAAACACCCAAAATTGAAATCGCACAAGCGGTACAGTTAATGAAAGATTATTTTAAGAATAAAAAGTAATAATCATGGACAAATATAAAAATATTAGAGCATTTGATGAGCTGATTGAACTTGAACATGGTAAAATCGGAACTGAAAGCCGCAACAAATACGAAGCAGGTGCACAAATGTTTATCGTGAGTGAAATGCTAAAAGAAGCTAGAAAAGCGGCAAAAATGACACAAGAACAGTTGGCAGAAAAAGCAGGCACAAAAAAAAGTTATATTTCTAAACTTGAAAACGGGAAAGGGAACATCCAACTTTCGACACTAATTAGAATTTTCGAACAAGGTCTCAATAAAAAGATAGGACTCACATTCCTATAATTTTAAAGATTATTTCAACATCCTCGCAAAGCCAAATATTTATTCAAACTTCCGGCTTGAAAATGTCAATACCATTGTGGTATGGACATAAAAAAAACAGCCTGAAAAACCTTTTCGGCTATTCAGGCTGTT
>JAIXKS010000028.1:43588-49473 GCA_026928325.1 Chitinophagales bacterium
AAACCAAATTAAATTCTATTTATCCTTTATATCAGATTTTGATGACTTTCAATACTTCACTGATATGTTCGGATTGTAGGCGTATCAAGTAAACGCCACTCTCGGAGAAGTCATCGAACTTCAAATGTTGGCGTGTGGATTGAGGCTTGATGGCACGTGTTTGGATCAATCGTCCGTTGATATCATACACTTGGATGTTATAATGCTGAAGTCTTGGCAATTCGATAATCACATCTACTTGTTCTGTAAATGGATTAGGCATGGCTCTCATATAAGACTGAGTCAATACTTCTGACGTACTCACTGTCGTGTAGCTAACCGATCCGTCTGCTGTACCTACATTATACTTATTCAAATCTTCATCAAAGGCATTGACTTCGCTAAAAGATAGTAAGGATTGACCACTTGTTTGTATGGTATTAAATACAAGCGGGATGATCGTGCCTGAGCCATTGACGGACTTGGCTTGTGGATGATCCCAACCAACCAATATTGTACCTCCGAGATCTGTATAATTGCCATTGCCAAAATTAGTCAACATCGACGACTCCACGCCCGTAAGTTCAAACATCAACGTGTCATATCGGATGACCATGGACAAAGCTGACAATGGGTCATTGCCGGAGATATATACCGGTATTCTGATGTTTTTTCCGGCTGTAACGACGGTATCAGGAATAGCAAGCTGCATCGGGAGTAGTGTCCTTGATTCTACAACATCTTCCGGTTTCAACAAGGCGGAATGATCCACATCTCCGGTTTTTACAGAGATAAAGTTGAGTTGCGAATCATCCACATTGATACCATTGAGTGGAATATAATCCTGAAGATTTACATCCAATGGATCGAATGATGTACACAAATACTCAGGTACAAATCGCCATGAAGTATTGCCCGGAAACTCATTAATCTTGTGCAAGAATACTCTATTCGTATAAGCAACGTCCAATACATTAATCCGACCATCCCGATTCACATCGGCGGCTAAGATCTTATAATTGTCTGCCAAAGGCGTGATTTCTAAGAAATGTCTTCTGATACGGGCGACATCTGATATATCGACACCGCGTCGGAGTTCGTCATTTTTGAATGGAACAACCCTATTCGTCAAGTTCGTATTGGTAAACGTGTAGCCTCCATTGTTAGAGGTGGTTGTGTTTGCTACTGTCGTAAAGCCGGAGATCAAATCTACCTTCACATTTTCATGTCCTATATTTTCAGGATTTCTGATGACTCCTTTCGGATATGAAGTGAATGTAACGCAAATATTCGCACCGTCGATAGAACCATTGCTGTTTACCGAACTCAATAGTACTAAATCTTTGCCTTCAATCCTTGCCGGACTAATAAAGGTAGCATCTGCCTCGATGACGATATCAAACAATTTGAAGTTTTCAGGAAGGTCAATGTCATTTCCTCCCGGTTCATCCCAAGAGATCCTCAGGTTTCCATTGCCCAGGATATTACTTGAGATATTATTGATACCAGCATTTTCCAAACCTAAAAACTTGATTCCTGTGCCTGAAGCCACAAACACATCAAAGCTAAATGCTCCGATTTTTTTGAAATTATTGACCGTTACCGGAATATATGTTTTCGCACCTTGCGATGCACATACATCGCCGAAGTTGAATAATGCGTTGGCTCCCGGCGCTACCGTTGTGATAGTCGTCCTACAAGTAGCAATGTTTCCGCTTTGGTCGATAGCACTGTATTGGAATACGGTATTTCCGGCACCTTTTAGATAATAAGTGAATTCAGCACCCGGGTAAAAATCCGGATAGTAGAGCTTATCTAAATACGAGTTATTGGAAGTTTCATTGTATAATACACCATTGAAACAGTTAATATTGAGCGATCTTGAACTGATGATACAGTTGTCGCTCACATCCGGGTCTTTCATCGCAAATGTGGCTTCGCCATTTGCATCCAATGTCAATTTGATATCACTCGGACAGTTGGTCATCACCGGTGCCTGCGTATCATTGTTGCATGGATCCGGATTTTTCAATGCACGGATATAAGAATAGCAATAGCTAAAATTGCCGGCAGCGTCGCCAATCGTATATTTGAATAAGACAAATCCTTCATTAACGATCTGATATGAATAACTTTTACCTGGATCGATATCATATTTCAAGTAGGTTTCACCTTTTTCGTTTTTTGCACCATCAAGGTAAAACAACTCTACAAACTGCGTTGTAACACCACAATTATCGCTGTAAATCGGATCCAACACATCAACTGTTGCTTTATTATCATTGCCCAATGTAACAATCTGACTAATCGGACAATCAGTAAATATAGGTCTTACCCTGTCATTGGTACAAGGATTACCGACTACCGTTACTTGGTATTTGCATATTTGGGTGTTATTGGAGTTGTCCTTGGCCCAGTATTCAAACTCTACCAAACCAGACCCTACGATATTGACAGTATGGGATGAACCAGGTGTAAAGTTGGCTGTCTCCAATATTTGCCCATTGGCATTTTTTGCGCCTTGCAGATATCTGACATTTAGGCCTGTAGAGTTGATGCCACAATTGTCAAGTACCTGTGTCGGGTGTTGAGATGTAAATGAGGCTGTACCATTACTACCCAAGTTGATGACTTTATTTGTTGAGCAACCGATGATGACCGGTTTCTCTGTGTCTGTATCCGGGATTACTATTTGATAAAGACCACTAGTGCAACTCCATAAAGGAACTCCCTGAGCATTCAAACTATACCTTCCAAATGTTACATTATATGTACCCGGTAAGCCTTCAAATCGGATAGACTGTCGTACTGGATCAAAAGTATAAAAGTTTCCACCTATCTCAATACCATAGTTGGGTATGCCGTCATTGTCCGGATCATCGCAGTACGATGCCTCGATTTGTGAGCGGAATATATTGATACTGCCTTTTCCTGTCGTACCACAACCGCCTGTGATTGTCGCATCGCGAAGTATCGGGCAAAAAGAACCAAACTCGATGTCAAAGCAATGCAGTTCCCATGTTTGATTGGTGGATGCACATACTTCAAGCCCCCAGGTTCCATTTGGATCGATATGCCAGTTATTGGCATCTATTAATGGTGCACTAACCCTATAAGTACCATTTGAAGTGAATGGTTGATTGTCTGCGACGTGCTTATAGCCAGATGAAGCGCATGAAGTGATATTGACATTCAGATTTCCCTTACTTCCGTCAAAATGTGGAAACTCATTGCCCTTAGTCAGTTCAAATCTGCTGCCATTGGGTGCAATTAAAGTCATTACTCCGTTGAATTTTGCCGGAAACTTACCGCTGATATAGATATTTCTGACACCATAATCCCTTGGTGTCGGGTCTAAACCGCTCACATTGACGGTAGCTATGACCAGGCTTGCGCTACATGCTTGTGCAGTCAACGGTTGGGATGAATTGCATATAGGCGATGCGTATGTCACGCCGGATGTGATTTTTTTACTATAGATCGTTCGGGTACAAGTACGAGTAATGGTCGTATTACCTACTTGTCCGGTTATGGTATAAGTAAATGTGTATTTACCATCAATAGGTGCATTAAACGTGTAGTAAAGTAATTGATTATTATAAGGATCAAAAGTATCAGAAGTACCATTTGGATTTGTAACCACGAGCTTTGCAATATTCGTATTCGTCACACCACAAACACCCTGATAAGTAGGAGGATACAGTCTATATTGAGAAAATTGTGGAAAAGGCAGCGTGATATCCGGCTGACAATAGACATCTATACCACTACCACCCGGCACATTGACACCTACGGTGGTCTTAGCATATTGCAAATTGGCAATATCAGGATAGCCATAATTGTTTTTATTAGTAACAAATACATAGTAATCTCTTGCTGTCAAGTTGCTGACCGTCACTTTGGTATTGGTCGTCCAGATCCAATTATAGCCATTGAAACTGTAGAATGCACCATCTGCACATGGACCACGCACGATGTCAAAAGTCAAAGTACCGTTATTCGTCTGACAATTATTGGTATTCGTGGATGACAAGTTGGCGAGATTGACAGAAGTCAACGTCTGTTCGTTTAAGCAATTGCCTCCATTGCCGGATATTGTTCTAGGGTGTGTACTCGGCGAGTTAGCGAGATATGTACAGAAATTAGGTAGATTACAGACAGAAAGTGCAGGATTGTCCGAGATATTCAATCCGCCTAATGCATTACCACTATCACGAATCGTCGCAGGGTCTATATTGCGCAGCCCAGATATATCCGAAAGTATAGCATTATTAAATAGGGCTTGCTGAATAACTCACATATTACTAATATTCATTAACTTAGCGGCGAAAAACAGGGATAATAATGCAAGGCAAAAACACCTTGAGAGCAATAAAACCGTCCAGAAGGCTTGCAGCAAAGCAAAAATACGTCTCACCAAACCAATTACCATTACCAGGATTTGAGACGCCATTCGAGCAAGAGCTAACAAAGGAGAATCGTTGGGTAAAATTATCTTTGGTCATCCCTTGGGATAATATTGTCAATTTGTACAATAGACAATTCTACTCCACAGAAGGCAGACCGCCAGTTAATGGACGTATTATTATCGGAGCGGTCATCATCAAACATATGTTGGATTTGACCGACCGAGAAACGATTATGCAAATACAAGAAAATATGTTTATGCAGTATTTTCTGGGTTATTCGAGCTTTAACAACGAAGCACCATTTGATGCGAGTTTGTTTGTAGATATTCGTAAGCGGTTGAGCTTAGAGGTTACAACAGCCATTTCAGAATTGATTTTAAAACATCACATAGACCAATTTGAAAAAGGAAATGCTAGTGAAGTAAAAAGAACAGTCTCCAAAAAAATGGAAGATGCATCTAATAGTGAACCAGTAAATGATGACATCGTAATAAAAGATGATCCAACAAGAGTAGCCGTTGAAGATAAAGAAATCACCAACAACGGTACACTATTAATGGATGCAACCGTAGCACCACAGAACATTACCTATCCAACAGACCTAAAACTGTTGAATGCTGCTAGAGAAAAGAGTGAAGAAATCATAGATAAGCTATACAACAAAGCAGAACACGGCACTATAAAACCGCGTACTTACAGAAATATAGCTCGCAAAGATTTTTTGACTACAGCCAAAAAGAAACAGAAAACTTACAATGAGATCAACATAGCCAACGGGAAGCAAATACGATATCTAAGACGCAACTTGGGACATATCGAAAAGCTATTAGACACCTATGACAAAGATATAAACAATACCAGTCTGAAGCAACGACTAAAGGAATATTATCCTATATTGCAAAAAGTATTAGAGCAACAAAACTACATGCATACAAACAATAAACGAACCATAGAAGACCGCATCGTAAACATACATCAAGCTCATGTACGCCCTATAGTAAGAGGTAAAGAAGGCGTAAAAGTGGAATTTGGAAGTAAGCTACAATTGTCATTGGTTGATGGCTTTACCTTTATAGACAAACTGGATTGGAACAATTTCAACGAAGGTACATGTCTAAAAGATTCGGTGGAAAAATTTAAAAAACGATTTGGATACTATCCTGCAAGAGTATTGGCAGATAAGATATATTGTAACAAAGAGAACCGAAACTACCTAAAAAGTCTGAACATTGAGTTAAGATCCAAGCCATTAGGAAGACCTAAAAAAGAGGCAGTGCAAAATCACGTAAGTCCAGGAGAGCGAAATCCAGTAGAGGGAAAAATAGGCCAGGTAAAAGTAGGATATGGAATGGACAACATATTAGCCAAACTAAAAAACACCTCAGAAGCCTGGATTGGTTCCATAATGATGGTAGTTAACCTTGTCAAGTTGATGAGGCAGCTACCTCTATGCCTAAAATTGATATTTCAATACTTGTTGCGCATCCTTACCCACCC
>JAIXKS010000028.1:49483-52073 GCA_026928325.1 Chitinophagales bacterium
TACCTCTATGCCTAAAATTGATATTTCAATACTTGTTGCGCATCCTTACCCACCCGGAATACCCATTTTCGGTGGCGCGAGTTTAACAGCAGGCTCTAAATACACGAACATCGCCGTTCACCGTAATTAGATTTGAAAGACCATTGAGATTGGTCAATGCTGGATTTTGTCTGAAATTAAGATATCCTCCTATACCGGTGATACCACTTAATCCGTCAACATTCGTTAATGCTGCATTTTCAATAATAGATATATCGGTATCGATATGAGTTAGCTTGTTCAGTCCATTTAAATTGGTTAGATTTGGATTATCTGAGATTTGAAAACGACCAACACTTGTCAAATTACTTAAACCGTTCATATTGGTCATAGCCACTTGTGCTATAGCTAATTCTCCAACTACCTTTGTAATGTTGTTGAGCGGTGTCAGGTCAGAAATATCGGTAGCAATATTAGAACCAATAGCCAGAAATCCGTTTATCTCCGTACAATTCGGATAGTCAATTATAAACTGATTGACTGCTGCCTGTGATGCTAATCCTACATCCCCCGGCGGGCAGATCGGTTTATTACATGCAGCAGTCAACGCGGCTTCATCCAGGCAATTGGCCAAATTTCCTGAAATAGTTCGTGGGTGTGTACTCGCCGGATTAGCAATATACGTACAAAAATTGGGTAAGTCACATACTGCAAGAGATGGGTTGTTTTGGATAATCAATCCATTTTCTTTTATAGTTGCAGGATCAAGGTTTCTAAGACCAAAAATATCATTGAGTTCAGCATTTCCGACTATCTGAACCCTACCACCAACAGAAGCAAGGTTGGAGAATCCATTTACATTTTGCAATTTAGCGTTACTTCTAATGGCAAAATTACCTGGAATGCTTGTCAATTTATTCATGAAATCAACATTGGTAAGTTCTGTATTTCCTTCGATTACCAAAAAAGAACCAATACTTGAAAGGTTCTGCAATCCCGTAACGTTGGCGACTTTAGTATCATTAAAATACATAAATGATCCAATACTTGTCAGATTGTTAAACCCTCCGAAATTTGCCAAATTCGGATTATTTAATACTTCAAATGTGTTACCTACTTGTTGCACAGCATTGAATCCACTTACACTCGTCAGTAAAGCATTACTAAAAATATATACTTTACCGCCAATGCTTGCCAAATTGTTGAATCCGTTTAGATTAATTAGCCCTGTCATCGTACGAAATTGAAGATTACCGCCTACACTTTTCAAGTTGGTAAACTCAGGAATATCTGTAATCGAAGCATTAAATAAAAAGTCTAAACGTCCACCGATACTAGTTAGATTGCCTAATCCCGAAAAACTTCCTAATGATGGGTTGTGATAGATGTCTAAATCACCGCTTATAGAAGTAAGATTGCTTAACGGTGTGAGGGTCGTAATATCTGATGTGCCATTATTGACACCAATTCGTATGCTTCCCGTAAACTGTGTACAGTTTGGATACTGTGCTAAAAAATCATTAATCTTAGCTTGCGTGTCTAAAACTAAGTTTCCCGATGGACATTGTGCCTCGACCTTAGCTGACACAAACAGCATGAAGAATAAAAATACGACATGTATGAGTCGTGATAAGGGTATTTGTGTTTTCATAAAGAACAAAATTTTTACTAGGAAATAATTTTTAGTGATGACTAACTACTCTGAGTTCACTCATCTTGTTAATACTGTAAAATTATTGTTCAATAAAAACATATACAGTTTTCTGGGATAGAAGGCCGATTTTAGGGATAAAAACGGGATAGCGTATGGTTATGTGGTTATTTGTCCTTGTAAAGTGTGCGATGAGAGTTGTTCTTCTCCCACGATTAGCTTAGCGAGGACGCTAAGCTATATAATGCTTCAAGCATCCGGCTTGAAGCACTAAAATAAAAATAACATGATAATAATACGAAAGTGACCTTCCAATCAACCTTAATTGCATGATCAATATTGGGACTGACAAAAATCGCATTCGTATAAAAGATTTCCAATAGCCAGAAAATGAATATTTCTGACTATTGGAAATTTGATAAAACATTATTGCTTGATAAATTTCTGAGTATGAATGACCTGTCCGTTTTGTGATAATGAGACAAAGTACATGCCAACACTTAGCCCAGCAATATCCAATTCTTCCAATTCAGCGTTTATGTCCTGACTTAATACTGTTCGACCCGCCTGATCTATGATCCTCACTGTACCGTTTTTTAACTCTGAAGATGTCAATACGACCAGTCGGTCAGTCGCAGGATTTGGCATCAAAGAAACCCGTATCGCCTCGTGAGGACTATCAGAAGTCGATACAGGTATCCCTAATGTCTCAGCAGATAGCTTCATAATAATAGGCCAACTTCCATAATCTAAATAATATCTTTCTCTATTTATAATGGTATCTACGGAATATTGGCCAGCAATCACGATGCCATTATCGGATGTTTGTATAGTATATATTGGTACAAAAGGATAGTATTTACCGTTTCTATTGACCAAATGTCCTGCACGTATAAATTCTTTATCGATTGTCTCTCGGTAAATATAGATATCTGTATCTTCTAAAAACCGTACAACATG
>JAIXKS010000028.1:52083-53072 GCA_026928325.1 Chitinophagales bacterium
CGATTGTCTCTCGGTAAATATAGATATCTGTATCTTCTAAAAACCGTACAACATGCAGTAAATCCTCTGAATCCTTTAAACGTGTCGTTGTCAAACCACGCACTTTTTTTCCATCAATGACCATCTGAGGATGCTTACGGATCACATTGCCATCCATATCTAAGTACATATAACCTTGGTGTAGGTCAAGCTCTCCATTCCCATCATCAGTAAATAACTTCAACTCTATCAAATCACCTGTTTGGTGTGCACTATAGTAAAGTGATTCTATGGAATTAACCATGTGTTTTTTTGAAAGAATATTGGCATCTTTATCCGTTTTAAAAAGCCACTGTTCCGGTTTGCCATTCAATCTATATTGGAACAGATGTGTAAACGTTATACTGTCGGTTGTAAACGGGCTATCACATCGGAAAAGTAAAGATACAAAATCAAAGATAGAACTGCCTTTAAAAGTCAAAGACTTTGTTTGATCCCATTGATGACTTATTAAAGTATCCGTTTCAATATCTAATTTCGCAGGGTAAACTAAAGCGGTAACATCATCTAGTATTCTTGTATAATAAGTATATACCTGATTACCTCTATATTTGTCATTCAATATATTCCCTGTATTGATATCGAGTAGAAGTTCTTTATATTTAGGTGGATTTCCGTCACCATCCCTTCCACTGCCTTTTACGATTAAATTGCCATCTGGATTGGCAACCATATATTCAAAAAGCTCAAAATTTTTATAGCCGTAATGTGGTGTAAAATGACGAGACCATGCTTGTTGTCCTGTTGTCAGGTCAAAAGCATGAATCAAAGTTCCTGAAAAACGATCTTTATAACTTGTACGTACATTAAAGATAATTGTATTATCGATTTCAATTGGACTTGTTGTTATAGAACAAAGATCTTTAAACAGGAAATGACCAGCTTGACCGGGATTAAAAGTATCCTGAACTGTATGTAACCACTCTACCTTGCTACCATCAAAATTAAAG
>JAIXKS010000044.1 GCA_026928325.1 Chitinophagales bacterium
GTTAAAAATACTCGTCATAGTTACCACTATGCCTGCGTTTTTTGCCTCGATCTTTTAAAAAAATAACTTCCATTATTATTTAAGTCTTTTTATAGACAGAGCACTGTGCTCCGTCCACAAAAACATCTTAATGAAATGTTGTTCTTTTATCAAATCTCATCGTTAAAAATACGCGCCATAGTTACCACTATGCCTGCGTTTTTTGCCTCGATCTTTAAAAAAATAACTTCCATTATTATTTAAGTCTTTTTATAGACAGGCCACTTGATACCGTTCTTTAAGAATTCTGATGTGGTGGCTGATATGCCCAGCAATAAAGGCAAACATGACTCTCGAACTTACTTGCTTATTGGAGGCCGTGCCGATACGACTTAACTCTTCTTCGGTCAATGACTTATACAGCGCTATGGTACTCATCCGAACAGCAATAAATTCTTCTAACAAATCCGCCATACTCCTAGCATTAAAATCCGTATTGGCAACATAGTCATTCTCTTCAAAACCCGGTATTGGAGTCAAGTCATGGCGAGCAATACGCAAAGCTGCACTCGCTTTCAGACGTTCTGTATCCGTGTTATGACCCACAACTTCCTTAATCGTCC
The DNA here is from genome assembly GCA_026928325.1 of Chitinophagales bacterium. Taxonomy (GTDB): domain Bacteria; phylum Bacteroidota; class Bacteroidia; order Chitinophagales; family Saprospiraceae; genus OLB9. Next base: position 603 of record JAIXKS010000044.1, read on the forward strand.
ACTTATTGACATCGTAGCGGTAGAGATGTTTGTCCTCTGGAATGGTTCGAATATAAGCAACATAATTGTCGAGTTGCTCCTTGAGCGTAGTTAAAATATCATCCTCTACATAGTTGGCATAAAACTGAAAAAAAGGAGGACATTCACTGGATGAAAATTGCATGATCAACGTGTTTGATTAATATTACAATACGAAGACGCCCAAAATGTTTGTTTTCCTTTAAAAAAAATGCGCTAATAGGCTATTTTTACGAGATTTATTAGCTATATTGCTCTAATTAGACATATAAATTAGAGATTATTTTCATAAAAAAAAGAGCCTACCTTATTCATAAAGTAAGCTCCTTTTCTATTTAACACCATCCAGATAAGGTAACCGGTTTTACCTTTATAAACCGACCCTATAATCTTAGAGGTTTCCTCTTAACTCTTGCTCTCTTTCGATGGATTCAAACAAAGCTTTGAAGTTTCCTTTACCAAAAGATTTCGCACCACAACGTTGGATAATCTCGAAGAAAACAGTTGGTCTATCTTGAAGCGGCTTAGTAAATATCTGTAATAAATAGCCTTCCTCATCTCTGTCAATCAAGATATTATTTCGTTTCAATGCTATCAAATCTTCATTAATACTCCCTACTCTTTCCATCACATCTTCGTAATAAGTTTCTGGAACATAAAGAAACTCAACGCCATTGTTTCTCAAACCTTCTACTGTTGCGATAATATCATCCGTAGCTATCGCCACGTGTTGAACACCTGCGCCTCTATAGAAATCAAGAAACTCTTCAATTTGAGATTTTTTCTTGCCTTGAGCTGGTTCATTAATTGGGAATTTAATATATCCATTGCCATTACTAACGACCTTACTCATTAGAGCTGAGTATTCTGTAGATATATCTTCATCATCAAAGGTAATCAACAACTTAAATCCCAATACATCTTCATAAAACTTAACCCACTTATTCATATCACCAAGTTCAACATTGCCTACGCAGTGATCCACATATTTGAATCCCAAAGACTTGATGTTCGCCTGGCTTTTCTTTGCAACATATCCCGGCATAAATACGCCATTATAATTGCTTCGCTCGACAAGTGTATGGATGGTTTCTCCATAAGTTTTGATTGCAGCCATTTTGATATAGCCATGTTCATCTTCAAATACAGTCGGTTCCATAGCGCAAGTGGCACCTCTTTCTAAGGCTTTGGCGTGTGCTTCAGCAGCATCATCTACCCAAAGTGCCAACACTTTCACACCATCACCATGCTTATGCACATGCTGCAAAATCTCATGTTCTGGACTAAAGGCTGAAGTGATGACAAACCGAATTTTACCTTGTTGTAAGACGTAGGAAACCACTTCTCTAGATCCTGTCTCCGGACCTTTATAAGCTACCATTTCAAAACCAAAACAATGCATGTAATACAAGGCAGATTGCTTTGCATTTCCTACATAAAATTCGACATAATCCGTACCATTAATTGGGAAAGTATCCGTTACTTCCTGAACGTTAGTTGATGTTAATGTACTCATTATAATATTTTATAATTTAAAGAATAATATAAATCAGATTTTTAAAATAAAATTAAGGCAACCAGCTCAAATAATAATCCTTATCTTCGATACCAGCTGCAAATTCAGTCATCAGCAAGGGCTTGAATGTATCTACCATTACCGCTAGTTCGCGAGTCTCTGTCTTACCGATACTTTTCTCTATAGCTCCAGGATGAGGTCCGTGTGCCAAACCACCAGGATGCAGCGTAATCTGTCCTTTCTCCACATGCTTGCGGCTCATAAACTCTCCGTCCACATAGTAGAGCAACTCCTCACTATCAATATTGCTATGATGATATGGTGCAGGAATCGACAAAGGATGATAGTCATACAACCTCGGTACAAACGAACAAATCACCATACCTCTAGATTCAAAAGTCTGGTGAATCGGCGGTGGTAAATGGATCCTACCTGTAATCGGTTCGAAATTATGGATTGAAAAAGCATAAGGATATAAAAATCCATCCCATCCGACTACATCAAAAGGATGCGCCATATAGTGGTAAGGATACATTTGATCCTGCTTTTTTACCTGAACGAGGAATTCTCCTCTTTCGTCATGCGTGATAAGTTCTTCTGGCTTTCTAATATCTCGCTCACAGAATGGAGACAATTCTGAAAATTGACCAAATTCATTTCGGTATCGCTTAGGTGTAACGATTGGAGAATTTGACTCAACTATCAACAATCGATTGTCTTCTGTATCAAATTCCATCTGATAGATGGTACCTCTAGGAATCACGAGATAGTCGCCATATCCAAATTTCAAATTGCCGTACATGGTTTTCAGCGTACCACTTCCGACATGCACAAAAATACACTCATCCGAGTCTCCATTTTTGTAGAAATAAGTAGTCATACTCTTTCTAGGCGCAGCCAAAACGATTTTAGTTTCATCATTGACAAAAACTGCTTTACGGCTATTTAGAAAATCGTCCTCGGCATTAATTTTAAAACCTTGTAAGCTTCTAGGTTTGAGTTGTCGATCATTGACTACCTTAGGTGCGACCGAAACTGGATCTCCTATCTGGGTAACCATCGTCGGTGGGTAGGTATGATATAAAGTTGAATAAACATTGCTAAAGCCTTCAGTTGAAAACAACTGTTCGTTGTAAAGGCTTCCATCCGGCTTTCTAAACTGAATGTGCCGTTTGTGTGGAAATTTTCCTAAATGGTGATAATGCATATTAATGAATTTTCGATAAGTTGTTAAATATTATATTCAATGTTTTGTCCAATTGCAAAAGTTGTGCTTCCTCTAGCCCATCGTAAGCAGCCGCTCTAAAATCCTCTACAATAGGTTCCATCAGCATAAACTTTTCCTTGCCTAATGCCGTCAAGCGTATCATCAATCGCCGCTTATCTGAAGCATCTTGTAGGCGTTGTACAAGGTTTTTGGCTTCCATCAAGTCTATCATCCGTGTCACAGTAGGCGCATCCTTGAAGGCATGCTCAGCGATTTCTTGCTGGCTTAAGAGCTCATGTTGATTGAGCAAATACATGATGACCCATTGATCTACGGTAGTATCCAATTCGGGATGTTGGCTAAATAACCTTGACAGCGTCAACTTCATCAGTTTGACCGTTTTCTCAATTCGAAATCCCGAAAAAGCCGCTTTGTGATACCTACTTTCGATATTACTTGTCATAACAATCATTAGTACACTAACTAAATACTTATTTTACTTAATTGTTTTGAAAAACAAAGATAAATTTTTATTTTTAGAAAACAAAGCCAGATTACGTGATAATACCTCGAATAAAAAGCACAAATTGCTCAGTAAAGTTATGACAAGTCGCACCTGCAAAACTCATAACGGATTAATCGAAAGCTGACATTCCTATTTATAAATTTAAGTTGGCGGACTATGTCAATATTTTTTTTGTAATTCCAACATATTTTTCAATAAAAAACCACAAGATTGAGCCAAAATCCTTGAAATTCCGTAAAAAATTTGTTCATTATTATATAAAGCCGTATTATTGCAAATAAATATTATTTATAAAACTATTAAATTCAAAAAATCATGAAAAACAAATTAAATTTACTGCTGGTGGCTTTAGTATTTTTAGCCATAGGCTGTAGCAAAGATAAAGACTCGATTGGTGGCGGTGATCTTGGAGGAGGCAGTGAAGATTATGAGGCTTTTGGACCGGTCCTCGTGACCGCCGATATGACAGAAGTTGAGTACAACCCCGAAGTATTTAAGTATAACGGCCGATCTCAAAGTGTAACAACCAAACATGTGATGTCAGAATCTATCTTTGATGGCATCCTTTATAATAGCATTAATTCACGTGACTGGAAGTATTTAGTGGACATCGATATTCATTTTGCAAGAAAAGACAATAGCACTAAAGTATTGAGCTCGGGTACATATGCGTTAGATAATCCAGATTTTAGAATCTGGTGTGAAGCCTTTTTTAATGATGAAAAAACGCGTAAGTACTCGATTGGCAACTTGATCGAAGATAACTACAAAGACCCTCGTGAGTACAACGGCGAAAGCATCAAGCCAGTAGGTAGCATCACGATCACCAAAAATGATGGCGAAAACATTGAAGGAACCTTTGAGTTTGAAGCCTATACGAGCAAACTTGAAGGATCAGAATTGAAGGTCATCGTCAAAAACGGTAAGTTTAGCGGCAAGATTAAAGTACTGTAAATTAAAATTGTAAAGCGAATCAATTGAATTTGGTTCGCTTTTTTTTATTGCACGCTTAATAAAAGCTTTATCAGCCCTAAAAATAAGCCCATGACAATTGTAAAAAATAGTGATATCATAATCTGCCCAATGCATCTTGCCCTCTAAATCACAACCATTTCTTTATTAGAAGAAGAAGGGTTGTACAAAATTTTAACTCCGGGAAATACCACGTAATCAACGAAAAGATTTTTTGCATGACAGATGAATTCAATCAGCTATCTATTCATAGTTCTTCTGATAGCCATTAGATGACTTCGTCACAATTCAGTTATAGATTATTTAGCACATTAGGTGCTTACCAACTTATGTCGTCACTAGGATTTCGATCCCGTTCATCTTGCTGTTGAGCTTCCCACTCTGCTTGTCTCCTTTCAACTTGTTCATAGTCAAAATCTGGCATTAGGTCACTTTTTACATAGTCGATTGTCTCTTGCAACTGAGTCAAGAAACGATTAAAATCTTCCTTATAAATAAAGATTTTATGTCTTTCATAACCATCGCCATTGACTTTTCGCGTGCTTTCAGTTAAGCTGATATAGTAATCATTGCTTTTCGTCTTGCGTACATCAAAAAAATAAGTCCTTCTTTTTCCGGCTTTAACTTTGTTAGAATGTACGATGTCAAATTTACCTCTTTCTTCGTTTTCCACCTCGTATTTTTTTTAAACAATTAAATGATAGGACAAATATATAAATATATTTTAAATAACAAAATATCTACCAAAGTTAATTTTTTAAATCTCGGTTTGTTGAAGCTGTTGCTGATTGAAAATTTGCGCATAAAACCCGTTATTGACTATCAACTGTTCATGGGTTCCTGATTCAGCCAACCTACCCTTTTCAAGAACCAAAATACGGTCATAATCCAATTGATTCCCCGCACGATGCGTAATAATGATCGCAGTTTTACCTTCTAATTCTTCATTCAAAAACGAAAGGATATTCTGTTCTGTAGTCGTATCGACCGCTGATAGTGCATCATCCAGCAGGACAATATCCGGGTTTTTGATCAATGCTCTAGCAATCGAAACACGTTGTTTTTGTCCGCCCGAAAGCGTCACACCTCGTTCGCCTACCACGGTATCAAACTGTTCCGGCAAACCTTCGATTTCTTTTTTTACCGAAGCATAATCCGCATATTTTTTGATCGTTGCTATATCTGTTTCCGGTCTGCCAAAAGCTATATTTCCAGAAATGGTATCTGAAAATAAAAAAACATCTTGTGGTACATATCCGATTCTGTCTCTCAGATTGTGAATATTATGTTCTCGTATATCTTTGCCATCAATATATATGTGACCTTCTGTCACATCAAACATCCGCGTCAAAAGCTCCGCAATTGTAGTTTTGCCTGAGGCTGTTCGCCCCATGATCGCTACTCGCTCGCCCTTTCCTATTTTAAAAGAAACTCGATCCAGCGCTTTAATACCTGTATTCGGATAAACAAAGGTCACATTTTTAAACTCAATCTCTCCATTTAAGTCATAAACATCATGATTGACATTGATAATCGAAGGCTTTTCAAGCATCAAATGATTGATTCTCGATTGGGATGCTTCGGCAGTTTGAATGATAGAGGCTATCCACCCAATCGACGTTACCGGCCAGGTCAACATATTGACATATAAAATAAACTCGGCAATATTTCCGGCCGTAAGATGACCATTATAATATTGAAATCCACCGACTAGTACCACTAGCAGCGTACTCATTGATATCAATAAAGCCATCAGCGGCTGGAAGTAAGCTTCTACCCTAGCGAGCGATAAGGACCTCTTTTTAAATTCTTCACTTTCTTCACTAAAATAATCAGAAAACGAGGCTTCTTTAACGTAGGATTTGACGACGCGGATACCTGAAAACGTCTCTTGAGCGGTACTATTTAATGTTGATAATTGTTGCTTGATGAGTAAACTCTTCTTATTGATCAATTTTGACACATAATAGATAGAAATAGACAATATCGGCAAGGGCAACAACGCAAATATGGTCAAGGTCAAATCCACCCGAAGCATGGCGTAAATCGTCATGGCAAATAAGGTAATCAGGTTGATACCATAAAGGATTCCAGGTCCGAGATATTCTCGGACTTTAGATACGTCTTCCGATATTCGAGCCATGATATCTCCCGTCTGATGACCTCGCATAAATGACTGATCCAGTTTATTGATATGCTCGAATATCTCATTTCTCATGTCGTATTCGATATAGCGCGACATAACAATAATCGTCTGTCGCATAAAAAACATCATCAAACCTTTGATGACCGCTAAAACGGCAATGACAATCGCAAAATGAACCAAAACCTTACCCAAGTCTTGATAAAAACTTCCTTGATCTATCGTGGGTAAGTCTTTGTATTCAAGGATTTTTGCTTGTACGAGGTCTAGGGCTTCCTGAATTTGTTTTGGGATTAGAATCGAAAAATAATTGGATAGCGTAACAAATACGATACCTAAAATCAGATACCATTTGTATTTGATAAAAAAACGATTCAGTGTAAGCAGGTGCTTCAAAAACAGAAAAGATTAAAATTGTTTGTCAATAAAAACAGGCATTCCATCAAAAAAAATACGCAAAGCCACAATGAATATAAATAGCTTAGTTCTTCTTTTTGTTTTTAAACGGATTAAAATCTTTCAATTTATCTTTAATCTTATCAATTTCTTCTTGAGCTCCTTTTTCGATAACATCCTTGGACTTTTGCTTTAGAGAATCACTAATAATCCCTTTGGCTATGGAATCCAATTTTGATTCCGCAGCACTTTTTGCTTTATTTTTAAGAGAATCTAATGCCTTCTGACTTGCTTCTTCTATCTTTGATTTTGCTTTATCGGCCTCTTGATTCAATCTCTTAGTGATGGTATCTTTGAGGATTTCCTTTTGCTTTTCGATTTCCTTTTGGATGGTATCCTTTACCTTATCCAAGGTCTCTTGGCCTTTATCCTTCAACTCGTCTTGCATACTCTTTCCTTGGCCAGACTTAGGCGTTATTTTAAATTTAGGACTTTTAAGATTTCCTGTCATAATCACATCCAAGTAAACATTAGGGCCTTGGTCGAGATTTACACCCAATTTAGACGCCTCCTTTTCGAGCATTTTCAATCCTGATTCAGCTGCACCGGTTATCTTATTACCTTGAAGTAATTCGCGTGGAATGACTAAGTTGATCTTATAATCCATATCCTGATTGATCCCATGGCGACCGGACATCGTCATATCTATACCTTTGATGTGCTTCGTAAATTCCTTAATTTCAACAAAGCCATTCGATATCTCAAACCAATTGCGTGTATTGACCAAGTCGATATTGCTAAGTTCTTTGATACCAAGCAGCGAAGACAATTGGCCAAGTGGATCAATGCCTTTTATCGTTCCGTTGAGCGTCTCTATCAGACCTGAAGCATCTACTGTATTCAACAAAGGCATCATATCCTGACCCAAAACGCCTTTGATAACCAATGAGGTATTGAAAAAACCATCTAAATATTGTGCTATGGGCGCCACTTTTTGAAAAAGATTAAAGGAATTGAATGCATCACTATATTTGATTTTCTTCATATCCATCTTGAGTGAATACTCAGGTTTTGTGATATCAACCGTACTGTAGTAGCCTTGCAACCCAAAGCTTCCGCCAAGGATTTTCGTATCAAAATCATGAAGCACAACCTCTTTATTATTGACTTCTAAGTCGCCAGATGCATCCTTTAGTACTAAATTCGTGTATTGGATTTCACCAACTGTGGCGCGCATTTGCACTCTGACTCGTTCTGGAACAGGAATTACGGACAATGGTGTTTCATTGGTCGTGGATGGACTATCCGTCATAAATGTATTTAAGTTCAATTTGCGAGAAGATAAGTTGAGCTGACCATCTAAAATGCCGCCTTTCATCAGATAGTCGTAAGCATTCACAACATTTCCTGTCAAGTGAATGTCACTGCCTTCGATGCTTGTATCAAAATTGCGAACATGCATGGCATTGGCAGCCACGCTAGCACTCATATTCAATGGTTTTAGTTCGTAACCATTCATTTTTACTCTATTGAACTGTAAATTAAGGTCCATATCCGAATTTCGAAGCAGTTCTTCATCTACCGGCACTGCACCGAGTTCACTATTTCCCTGCACTTCTTCTTGACTAGAATCCATCCATTCATCCAAATCTAGAAATTTAGATGTTGCTTTTACGTCAATTTTCATCTTCTTTTCAGTCGAGAAAAAAGCAAGTGGATTTTTAATCTCTGCGGCGATATTCATATCACTTTTACCCAACTCCATATCTGGAGATACAAAAGAAATCTTAGCAGGAGATGCCGTAGCCGAGGCTTGCCCAATTTTAATGGCCGGCTTATCTTTCATTTTAACATGAACATCTTTGGCGGAAGCCGTGCCCGAAAAAGTGATGGCATCATATCGCTCCGCATTGATGTCCGACATCTTAGCATCAAAGGCGATATCACAATTTAAGGTACCTTTCATCATATCAAGATCTTGAATCGGGAAAGCCTGTGCCAACTGACTCAGATTAATGGTACCTTTCAACGCGCCCTTTACTTGCTGATTGCCTGTCAGGTTATTAGCGACAAGATTTCCAGATATCGGCTCATTGCCTATCAACATCCTGAATTGAGGAATATTGACAAATAAGTCCTTGTAGTCTGGTCGCGTAGTTTTAATATGCAAATCCGCATAAAGTTGTTTAATGTCTTGTGGTAAGGCTGGATATTGAAAAGCACCATTATCAATATTGATTTGAATATCAAATACGGGCATCAATGCCTTATCTGCATTATAAATACCAGAGATTTGCCCTTGAATCGCTGCTTTTCCGCTGGTTTTAACTTGAGCAAAATCCTTTGTATAGGCATTGGGAACGATAGAAAGGAAAGATTTAAAATCTTCTGAGGCCGTCTTAAACTTAAAGTCGGTCATGATATCCTCATCACCCAATTGTAGAAATCCATCGGCAATCATATTTAGTTCATTAAACTTCAAAATATTATCCGATAAGGTAAATTTCATTTCCGGAAGGTTCATTTCTATATTCGCATCCAAATCGATCGTGACATTATTGACATAGGCTGTTCCGTCATACTTCACATAAAGTCGTTTTGCGGTACTCTTGGTTTTTAATTCGAATATATCCTGTGTAAAATCTCCCGATCCAATATGATTCAAGCTATCTAACACCATAAAAAACGGCATGGTATTATCTTGATAGGTAATCTTGGCTTGGTTCAATTCGTAGTGTTTTAACTGGAGCGTATATTTTCCTTCTTCGCTTTCATCACTATCATCGACAATCCTATAGTTAGACCGAATGCTGTCTAAAGTCACAATATTAATCTCTGGATGGTCTAAGGTAATCGAATTAATCCGAGGTATCATATTTTTGCCAAACAAGGAAGGTAAATGGATATCTAAAGCAGTTCTATCGGCTTGATACAAGACGATATCTTCAAAATCATCGATTCCAATGATTGAGAGGCTGTCTATACTTATCCTAAGATCCGGAAAAGACTTAATAATCGTCAAATCTATCTCGCCAAAGCTAACTTTAGCCTTCAAGCTTGCATTTATATCATCTTTTAAATATTGCATGATCTTATCTTTAAATACATAAGGCGTTAACGCCAATGCGATAAAAAGGCCAATCAGTAAAAAAGATAGATATTTAAGCGTGGATTTCAAATATTTCATGGGTTGAGTATCTATATATTCACATTAATAAGACGTTTTTAAAAAGCATAAAAGTAAATTTACCAACGTCTCATTTTATTTTTTAAAAGTATCAGGATCTTATCAAATCATTATCTCCAATTAAAACTCACACGATTTAATTGAAAAACTAAACAATCCTTGCGCATTAATAAAATCACCTGATTATAACGTAATATTAAGCGACAAAATTACATAATTCGAAGCATTGACAGAACATATTAATCATTATTTAACCATGTAAAGGTCTCCAATGAAGGCATCGGCATATAGAAATGGGTTAATTGTCGTTTATCTTACAAATTGGTGCTTAAAAAAAATGGGCTATAACAACTTTTTAAGAACCTTTTCATTTTGGTAATTATCCAATAAAAACACTTTACAAATATGTATAGGTAATTTGAGTACTGAGAATTACAATCAGAAAAAAATCAATTTTCGGGCATAATAATTGTAAAATTATTTAAGATAGTTTTATTACTATAGTATATTTGCGCTCCTTAACCAGCGGATAAGGTACTTTTCTGATGAAAGTGGTGGATTATGATCAGTTATTTAAAAAAAGTAAACGGAGAGATAAAAGAAACCGACAGCCTCGAAGATAGCTGCTGGGTTAACATCTATCCACCGTATGAACATGGCACTTTGGATGCTTTAGCTAAAGAACTAGATATACCACTAGACTTTCTTACAGATTCTTTAGACGTGGACGAAAGATCCCGATACGAAAAAGACGAGCAATCCACCTTAATCTTGGTAAACAGTCCGGTTTTAAATGATGAAGGAAAAGATAGCGAAGCCATTTACATTACTATTCCGGTGGGTATTATCTTGACACCAGGTCATATTGTTACTATCTGTTCGTATGAGAATCCAGTTTTGGATAAGTTTTTAGAAAACAAGGTCAAAAACTTCAATCCATCCGACAAACAAATGTTTGTGCTTCAAATCTTTGAGCAGAATGTATTCAGATTTCTCGAATGTCTGAAAAAACTCAACCTTAAACGCAATCTGATAGAACAAGAACTTTACCATTCCAGTAGAAGTTCCGAATTACAGCAATTGTTGAGAATTGAAAAATCATTAGTCTATTTCGTAAGTTCACTAAGTACCAACGAATTGCTTAAAATGAAAATTAAGCGAACGGACTTGCTCAAAATAGGTACGGACAATGATTATTCAGAATTATTTGAAGATGTAATCATTGACAATTCTCAGGCGTTGGAGATGTCCAATGTTTATACTCATATCTTGAGTGGAACGATGGAAGCCTATGCATCTATTATTTCTAACAACCTGAATATCATTATCCATCGACTCACGATTGTTACCATTATATTATTGGTGCCATCAATGATTGCCGGTTTTTACGGTATGAACTTAGACTTCTTGCCTTTTACCCATTTCAGATACTCTTTCGCAGCGATTATCATCATATCCATATCACTTGGCCTAGCTTTAGTATATTATTTCGCTCGAGACAGAAAATAAAAATGGCCTATAACTTTTAAAGCTACAGACCACCTTATTATTTTGCTGCATCCATCACAAAGATGATTAGCCTCCGATCAATCCACGCAGATGATCAGGCAAATTTAATCTTCATCATCCATATCCTCATCATCGTAATCTTCCGGTTCTTCATCTGCGATCATATCCAGATCTTCATCAGTATAATCGTTATCTTCGTCAATGATACCGAGTTCAGCTTCATCTAATTCTTTGATTACATCTAATTCTGAAAAAATCTTATCAAATTCTTCGTCGTCATCAATGGCACTGGTCGCTTTTGGTTTTGCAGATGGTTTTGAAATAACCTTAGAGATAATCGTAGGTTTTGCAGGAACTGCCTTTTTAGCAGGTTTATCATCATCCATTTCATCCACGTCATCAAAGCCTTTTAATGCTTCTTTTGGCACTTGAATATCTTTCATCTCTGAAGTTTTCTTGGCACCAATGGATTTTGTCGTAGTAGGCACTGCAATCAAACGTTTTTTATCAATCAACTCTCCCGTAACGACACATATACCATAGGATTTATTATTAATCCTAATCAATGCATTTTCGAGATCTTTAATATATTTTCTCTGATGATTCACCATATTATTCAACATCTCTACTTCTGTTTGAATAGTAGAGAAGTCAGTAATATCCTTAGCAAAATCATCCGTATTATTTTCTGTGATATCCTTAAGTTGTTCTTTAAGGCTAGAATACTGATTAAGTGCCTTTTCTAATTTAGCGTCGATAATCTCCTTAAATTCTTTAAGATCTTCATCGCCGTATCTTGATGTTATATTCGTCGGATCCGCCATTTTCAATTCATTTTTAAAAAATCCTGCAATAATAGAGCATTAATATCATATTACAAAAAAAAGTTCCTTGTAATCGTATCATTTTTTTTAAAAAATAGATTTTATCCTTTAAAAACTGTTTTTCAACCCATAATACATCTAAAAAAACCATTAAATCAAAGGATTAAAATATGTAAAAAACGAATTATCAGAGCAGAAGGTTACACCATCGAAAATTTATCTTTATCTTTGCGCTCTATGCGATTAAAGAGTCTTCAAATCAAGGGATTTAAAAGCTTTGCCAATGATACCATTCTCAATTTCAATGAGGATGTCATAGGCATTGTAGGGCCTAATGGGTCTGGCAAATCCAATATTGTGGATGCCATCCGCTGGGTACTCGGCGAGCAAAAAAGTAAAGAATTACGACTTGAGGCCATGTCCGACATAATATTCAACGGAACTAAGACTAAAAAAGAAGCGCCTACAGCTACGGTAGCTTTGACATTTGAAAACAATAAAGGTATCCTCCCGACTGAATATCAACAAGTCACAATCTCCAGAACCTTGTATCGTTCGGGCGAATCCGAATATAGACTCAATAATATCATTTGCAGACTTAAAGACATCACTTCCCTATTGATCGATACCGGTATCGGCTCTAATTCCTATGCCATTATTGCCTTAGGTATGGTGGACGACATCCTTGAAGATAAAGATCACTCCAGAAGGCGCATGTTCGAACAAGCAGCGGGCATCTCAAAATACAAAATCCGAAAAAGAGAAACCCTCAACAAACTTAAAAGTGCTACTGAAGATTTGGCCAGGATTGATGATCTGTTATTTGAAATAGAAGGCAACCTAAAAAATCTTGAACGACAAGCAAAAAGAGCACAAAAATATCTAGATTTAAAAGCAGAATACAAAACATTAAGTATTAATCATGCCGTGTATTCTGTCCATCATCTTAAAGAAAAATACAAGGGTATATCGGAGCAACTCTTAAAGCTTCAGGATGAATATCGAGCTAATGATACCCTACTACTTCAAAAACAAGCTCAACTTGAAAAAGGGAAAAAGGCCAATCTTGACCAAGAAACAGTCCTTTCAGGGCAACAGCGCAAACTCAATGACCTCGTCTATCAGATAAGAACTCGAGAAAACGAGAAGGGTTTACTACAACAAAAACATGGTTTCAAAAAGCAAAATAAAGAGCAGTTTCTCAAAGACATCACGATTGCTGAAGACGAGCACGCTAAGGTAATTCTAGACATTCAACAAATAGAAGAAAGACTTATCTTAGAAAACAATAACTTCATAGCCGTCACCGCTGCCCTTGAACAAACCAAAAACCAGTTTGACCAGATCCGAAGTCAGTACAATAATGCTAAAATCAATTTCGATGCACGACAAAAGGAGATTCAAGACCTCGAACGCAACTTATTTAATATAGAAAAGGAAATTGCAATTAGCGATAATACCTCCGAAAATCATCGCAAAGATATCGAAAGAATTCAGTTCAACCTCGAATCTAAAAACAAGGAGTTTAGCCATATTCGCAGTAGAATGGATGTTTTGACGCAAGAAGTAGCCGCTAAAGAACAACGTCTCAACGAATTAGTAGAAAACGAAACAAAAAGAAAGACGCTCATTGCGGAAACAGAAGCTGCTAGAGATGGTTTGCAGGAAAAACTGAACGAAATCAATAGAAATTTAGACTCGCGACAAAATGAATATGATCTACTTAAAAGTATGATTGATAATTTCGAAGGGTTTCCTGAGTCTATCCGTTTTCTAAGCGAACAGTGGAAAAACAAGCTTTCGTTACTTTCTGACATCATCGATGTACAGGAACCGTATAAGTCCGCCGTCGAATTATATCTAGAAAATATGCTCAGCCATTTTGTGGCGGCTAATATAAAGGAAGCCATCCAAGGGATCAACTTGTTGAAAAATGCCCAAAAAGGAAAGGCAAATTTCTTTATTTTGGATCAAATCCCAGTTTTAAAACCGGATATTAAGTCGATTTCGGGATTGGTACATGCACTGAAAGTCGTACATTGTGATGAAAAATTTCAAAATCTAGCCAATCATTTGCTGCGAAATGTATATATCTATGAGGGAAATATTGAAGAATTTGGAGACTTCGACCAAGATATCACCATCATATCTGTTCATGGTACATTCCTAAAACAACCCTATACCCTATCCGGTGGATCCGTAGGTCTATTTGAAGGGAAAAAGTTGGGTCGAAAAAAGAATCTAGAAAAATTGAGCAAATCCATCGAATCCTTACATAAGGAGAATGCCTCAAGTACAGAAACGCTCAACAGTTTAAAAAAGAAAATTTCCGATTTAAAATCCGAAGATTATAACAACTTTATCGAAAAAATCAAGAAGGAAATACAACTCATTGAACAAGATAAGGTAAGGTTGCAGCAACAAACCATCACCTTCGAACAACTCAAAGCTGAAAGCGAATCCAAGATTAAACAAGCCAATTTGGCCATCGCTGAAGAAACCACAAAAAAAGACAAACTCAAGGTCTCCGCTACGCAATTGGGAAAACGAATCAACGAACTCCAAGAACCAACAGGAGAAAACGACCAAGATATCGAAGCCCTAAATCTGCGGTTATCTCAAGCTTCAGAACAATACAATGCCAGCAATATCGCCCATATCAGACATCAAAATCTCTTGTCCAACTTTGTAAAAGACAAGGACTTTAAAGTGCTAAAGTTGACAGAATTAACCACTAATATAGCGCATACTCGCGAGCGGTTGATGTCTGTGGAACGAGATCGGATAGACATAGAGGATCAATTAATCGTGCTAGAAAAGGAATTGAAAGATTTATATGCCGAAAAGAAGGATTTCCAATCCAACCTAAGTGAAGCGGAACAAGATTTTCTAAAGGCTCGAAATGAAATCCACGAATTGGAAGAAGTCATCAAAAAAGTAACCCGAGACCAAAATCAACTCCAATTTACGATTCAAAATCTGAAAGATCAGTTTTCCGAGCAAAAATTTCAAATTCAGAGTATCGGAGAGCGATTGCGCATAGAATTTCAGGTATCCATCAATGATTATATCAATGAGCCAATCAATCTTGAGGAAGATTATTCCCAAATTGAAGAAGAACTTGACAAAATCAAGGTCAAACTCCATGCATACGGTGATGTCAATCCGTTAGCAGTAGAAGCATATAATGAATTAAAAGAAAGATACGACACCATTCAAATACAGCGAAAGGATATACTCGATGCACAAACAAGTCTGATGGATACCATGAAGGAGATCGAAAAGACTGCTACAGAGCAATTTATGTCATCATTTATTGCGATTCGCACCAATTTCATAGAGGTATTCAGAAGCCTATTTACCTTAGATGACACCTGCGATCTAATCCTATCGGATCCATCAAATCCATTAGAATCCGAAATCGAAATCATCGCAAGACCGAAGGGTAAAAAGCCGAAATCTATCAGCCAATTGTCTGGTGGAGAAAAAACACTCACGGCGACAGCCTTACTTTTTGCTTTGTATCTATTAAAGCCGGCACCTTTCTGTATTTTTGATGAAGTCGATGCACCTTTAGACGATGCCAATATTCAAAAATTCAATAAAATTATCCAGCGATTCAGCAAAGAATCACAGTTTATCATCGTGACGCACAATAAATCGACGATGGCAGAAGTCAACATTTTATACGGAGTATATATGTCCGAACCGGGTGTTTCAGCGGTAAGTTCCGTAGATTTTCGATCCTACGATCACACACCTGTCTTAGAAAGCCTCAATTAAAAAAAAAGATGAATTATCTGGCACATATGTTTTTGTCATGTCGTGATGAATCCCTTCTTATTGGCAATTTTATTTCGGATTTCATCTCCAACAAAGAGAAAAGTCAATTTAATGCAGACATACAAAAAGGTATTGAACTCCATCGACAGATAGACACATTTACAGATACACACGAACAGGTTTATCAAGCGAATGATCTCATCCGAGCATCTCAAGAAAAATACACGCCGGTAGTTACCGATATTTTCTTCGATCATTTTTTGATTAAAAATTGGGATTTTTATACCAATATTCAATTGAGTGAATTTACTCGGCAAACCTACAATCTCATGAATAAGTACATGGAGATCTATCCCGACAGTCTCAAATCCTTAGTACCACTGATGATCAATGACGACTTCTTAATGTCTTGTAAAAACGAAGTTCGACTTCGAAAGACATTTCAACGCGTCGCCAACAGAGCTAAGTTTCCTAACCATTTCAATCGAGCTTATGATGACTTGATACAGCATTATGAAGGATTAGAACGCCATTTTAAAGTATTTTTTCCAGAACTCATGCAAATGACTTCAAACTATTGCGGTTGCCTAAAATCCTAATTACATCATAAATATGCGACATTATGGAATCATAGGTTATCCGTTAGGACATACGTTTTCACCAGGATATTTCGGTGAGAAATTTAAAAATTTAAACATACAGGCAGAATACAAGGCCTATCCCATCGAAAATATCCATTTGTTTCCGGAACTCATCACCCAAATTTCGTTTTCGGGATTAAATGTGACAATTCCTTATAAAACATCCATCATCCCATATCTCGATTATATAGACGAAAGTGCCGCAGCCATCGGAGCGGTCAATACTGTCAAATTTGAAGCTGGTAAAATATTGGGATTTAATACAGATGCTTACGGATTTGAGCAATCACTCCACAAATGGATTGAAGATTGGTCAGTTATCGATCAAGCCTTGGTTTTAGGAAGTGGCGGCGCATCCAAGGCAGTCATCTACATTCTAAATAAACACCACATTCCATATAAAGTAGTGAGTAGATCAGCAAAAAATGGAGATTTTACCTACAATAACCTACCACCTTCCGTTATAAAATCTTCTAATCTCATCATCAATACTACGCCACTTGGGATGTCTCCATGGGAAGCTTACAAGCCGGATTTGCCCTATGAATTTATAGATGAAAAATATTTTTTATACGATTTGGTTTATAATCCAGAAAAAACCTTATTTTTGGGCTGTGGATTATCCAATGGCAGTAAAACAAAAAATGGTCTTGACATGTTAATCCTACAAGCTGAAAAAGCTTGGCAAATTTGGAATACAAAAGAAATATAACCAACCACCATATGAACGATTCAGATCCCGCGCTTAATCTGGACTTAAGTAATACAGAGAATGCGTTTTCCAACAAATCAGACAAAGAGCTTAAACATACAGCTTGGCTGTTTCGCATGATGAACAATGCCACTTTCGTCAAAATAGGCTCTAGACTTGGACTCTTTGGCATCAACTTTAAAATTCCTTTTACAGAAACAATCATAAGAAAAACAATTTTTCCTCAGTTTTGCGGAGGAGAAAGCTTATTGGATTGTCAACCCGTCATCGACAAACTCTATGAGTATGATGTCATGACCATTCTCGATTACGGATCTGAAAGCAAGTCTGATGAAGACGACTTGGATACGACCATGGCTGAAACCATCCGCGCCATCGAAATGGCAGCATCTAATAATTCTGTACCCGTAGTCAGTACTAAACTGACAGGATTAATAGATAAAAAAGTCCTTGCCAAAATGCACAGCAAAGAAGCATTGACAGAAGGTGAACAACGCAATTATCAGCATTTGGTAGAACGTATAGATGAAATCTGTGAAAATGCACAAAAACACGGAATTTCCATTTTTGTAGATGCCGAAGAAAGTTGGATCCAAGATCCGATTGATGAATTGGTCATGCAAATGATGGAAAAATACAATACAGAACGCGTACACGTTTATAATACGTATCAATTATACAATATTCATAAACTTGAACATATCAAACGCGACCATCAAAGGTGTAAAGAAAAAGGTGTTCAATTTGGCGCAAAACTCGTGAGAGGTGCCTATATGGATAAAGAACGAGAAAGAGCACAGGAAATGGGTTATCCTTCTCCGATACATCCGGACAAAGCCAGTACTGACCAATGTTTTAATGATGGCATCCGATATTGTATCGAAAACCATGATTCGATCTCTGTATGCTGTGCATCGCACAATGCTGAAAGCAATTTGCTTATGGCACAACTCATGAACGAAAAGGGAATCGCCAATGATGATTATAATTGCTATTTTTGTCAATTGTACGGTATGAGTGACAACATTACGTTTAACCTAGCCAATGCCGGCTATAATGCAGGAAAATACGTAGTCTATGGACCTATCAAAGACGTGATCCCTTACCTTATCCGGAGGACTGAAGAAAATGCTTCAGTAACTGGAGACATGGGCAGAGAGTTGCAATTGATCGATAGAGAATTGAAAAGAAGAGGCCTAAAATAGTTTGTTTTCATCCTTATTTCCGTAAAAGCATCAAGAATAATAGAAGTTATTTTTTTTAAAAGATCAAGAAAAAAAACGCTGGTATAGTGGTAACAATGGTGCGTATTTTTAACGATGATATTTGAAAAAAGAACAACATTTTATTAAGATTTTTTTGTTGACAGAGCGCTTGCAATTTATAGATTTATAGATGCGCTGATTTTAGCGTATATCAAGATTAGTATGACATGCAAATTATAAATTTCGAATTTAAGGCTAAAGTAAATGATTTGGAAAAGTATGAACAGTCATTATGTACCTTAAATCCTATTTTTAAGGGCACGGATTATCAAAAAGATACTTATTTCAATGCTACATTCGGGAGATTAAAATTGAGAGAAGGCAATATCGAGCATGCACTTATCCAATACGACAGGCCAAATACTGCTGATGCAAAAGTGGCTCAAATCTTATTGTACCAATACCAACCCAATGATACGTTAAAGCAAATATTAACCCAGCAATTAGGAATCAAAGTCGTCGTCGAGAAGATTAGAAAAATTTACTTTATCGACAATGTGAAATTTCATTTTGATATCGTTTCCAATTTGGGTACTTTTATTGAGGTAGAAGCCATCGATCATGAAAACAAAAGGAGTATCGACGAACTCAAACATCAATGTGACCACTATCTTCAATTTTTCGAATTGAACAAAGATGACCTTATCGATGTCTCATATAGCGACATGATATTCAATCAAACCAAATGACCGCTTAGCCATGCAGGAAAGACATACCAATAGAGACAAGTATTTCAAAGAGCAAATCTATACGACGGAAAAGTATGTTATTCCCTTTATACGGGATGTCAAAGACTTTGGTGCAAACACTTCAATCCTTGAAATCGGTTGTGGAGAAGGTGGAAATCTAGTTCCATTTTTAGAATTAGGTTGTGAACCACTTACAGGCATCGACCTATCGGAAAATAAAATTGAAAATGCAAAAGAATACCTTTCCCAATATGACGAAAAAGGCAAGTCTGTCCGCTTTCTTACGGATGATATCTACCTAGCAGGTCCTGAAAAATTAGGTGTTTATGATATCATTTTGCTAAGAGATGTCATTGAACATATCCACGACCAAGAAAAGTTTATGGGATTCATGAAAGGATTTATGAAATCGGATGCAGTAGTATTCTTTGGTTTTCCCAATTGGTTCATGCCTTTTGGAGGTCATCAACAGATATGCAAAAGTAAGTTTTTATCTAAATTGCCATATTTCCATCTATTTCCAAATTGGCTTTACAAATCAATGCTTCGATGGTTCGGCGAAAACGAAACTACCATTGAAGCCCTTCTAGAAATAAAGCAAACAGGCATCAATATCGAGCGATTTGAACGCATATTAAAGAACCAAAATTATAGAATAGATAAAAAAAGATTTTATTTTATCAATCCCAATTACGAAGTAAAATTTGGATTAAAACCTAAAGTCATACCTTCCATCATTGCGTCGATTCCTTGGTTTAGAAACTTCTTTATAACCGCCAATTATTATGTAATTTCTAAAAATTCTTGACGTTTTTTAGAAAATTCTCAAAACACGTGGGTGTCTTATTAACGCAAACAAGAAACCCTAAGTAATGTTATGTATTTGTTAGTTCTTATTTCACTTATATAATTACTAATTTTTTTTGACACTTCAGTCTTAAACAAATACAAGCTTAGAATTGTATTATTAAATGTCAAAAGCATCCCTACATCATGCCAATCATGCCATCCGCTATACTTCCAGAAGAAGATCATATTGTTGAGGATCCAGAATATATCCAAATCATCGGAGCAAGAGAAAACAACCTCAAAAATATCGATGTTAATATCCCTCGAAATCAAATGGTCGTCATTACTGGATTGAGTGGAAGTGGGAAGTCATCTTTAGCTTTTGATACCATATATGCCGAAGGTCAACGTCGATATATGGAAACTTTTTCAGCCTATGCCAGACAATTTATAGGTAGCTTGGACCGCCCGGATGTGGAGTCTATCGATGGATTGAGTCCCGTCATTTCGATCGAACAAAAAACGACAGCTTGGAATCCTCGTTCTACCGTAGGAACGACGACCGAAATATACGACTTTTTAAGGTTACTTTATGCACGGGTTGGAGAAGCCTATTCCCATGTCAGCGGACAAAGGATGATCAAATACTCGGAAGAGCAAATCATAGAAGATACTTTATCTCGCTTTAACAATCATAAAATCGCCATCCTTGCGCCAGTCGTTAGAGCTCGAAAAGGTCACTATCGAGAACTCTTTGACCAAACTCGAAAGAAAGGATTTACTAAAGTTAGAGTCGATGGTGAAATCATCGATTTAGAACCCGGATTGCAACTTGATCGATACAAGGTTCACGATATTGAAATCGTTGTTGATCGTCTCGTCGTCAACCCGGAGCAATCAGAACGATTAGCTACTTCCATCAGTTTGGGCCTAAAAATGGGTAGCGATTTTATCATCATTCTAGACATGACCAACGGAAGTTCTAAAGCCTATTCTAAAACGCTCATGGATCCGCAATCGGGCGTATCTTACGACGAACCATCTCCGAATAACTTTTCTTTCAATACGCCATACGGATACTGTCCACATTGTACCGGTATGGGAACAGTTCATGAAGTTAACATCAATCTAGTCATACCTGATTTCAATAAGTCTATCCAACAAGAAGGTATTTTGCCATTTGGTCCAGTACGCGACAATAGTACGTTCAAACAGTTAAAACAATTGGCCAAACAGCATCATTTTACCTTTGATACACCGATTAAAGACATCCCTAAAGAAGCACTAGATCTTATTCTACACGGCAACCAACATAAAAATTCAAAATCGCCATATTATACTTATAACGAATTTGTCTATAATCTTGAGGAAGAAGGCTTGGTACATATGCTAGAAAGATGGTATAGAGAATCTACCTCTGAACGCATACGGTCTTGGGCGGAAGACTTTATGAATGTAGTTACCTGCCCGACTTGTAACGGCTATCGGCTAAAGCAAGAATCTTTACATTTTTTGCTAGGCAATAAACACATAGGTCATCTAGCAAACATGAATATTGATGAACTCCATGCTTGGATTTCGGTACTTCCTGAGCATCTCGACGATAAGCAAAATATTATAGCCTTTGAAGTTTTGAAAGAAATCAGGATTCGGGTTGGCTTCCTTTTGGAAGTCGGGTTGAGCTATTTAAGTCTCAACCGTACCACTAAATCCCTCTCAGGCGGAGAATCACAGCGTACCCGACTAGCAAGTCAAATAGGTAGTCAACTTACAGGCATAACCTATATCATGGACGAACCAAGTATCGGCCTTCACCAAAGAGATAATCATCGACTGATAAAGGCATTGCAAGAATTAACGCAAATCGGTAATACGGTCATTGTTGTCGAACACGACAAAGATATCATGTTGGCTTCGGATTATATCATAGACTTAGGCCCTGGTGCCGGCATTCACGGTGGTGCTATTGTGAATGAAGGTACTCCTCAACAATTTATGGAAGCTGGTGGAACAACCGCAGCCTACCTGAATAATACCTTACAAATCGAAATACCCCAAAAACGACGACCGGGCAATGGACATTTTCTAACATTGACAAATGCTCGTGGCCATAACCTTAAAAACATTGACATCCAAATTCCCTTAGGCAAACTCATTTGTGTTACTGGTGTATCTGGGAGTGGCAAATCTTCCTTAATCAATGAAACCTTATATCCCATCTTAAGTCAACATTTTTATAAGAGTGTCCAAAAACCACTACCTTATACTCTAATATCCGGTTTAGAACATTTGGACAAAGTTATTGAAATCGATCAATCTCCTATCGGGCGCACACCAAGATCCAATCCCGCGACCTATACTAGTGTTTTTACAGCCATTCGAAAACTTTTTGCCAATACACCCGAAGCTAAAATCCGTGGGTACAAACTCGGTAGATTTTCATTTAACGTATCCGGCGGAAGGTGCGAAACCTGCGAAGGAGGCGGCAAAAAACATATTGAAATGAATTTTTTGCCTGATGTTCTCGTAGATTGCGAAACCTGCATGGGTAAAAGATACAACAGCGAAACTCTAGAAATTTTATACAAGGGAAAATCCATCTCCGATGTATTGGATATGACTGTTGCAGAAGCTACGGAATTTTTCTCTAATATCCCATCCATTTATCGAAAACTTAAGACAATAAACGACGTAGGTTTGGGTTACATCACTTTAGGCCAACAAGCTACTACCCTTTCTGGTGGTGAAGCCCAAAGGGTAAAACTCGCTGAAGAACTCGCTAAAAAAGATACCGGCAACACCATTTATATCTTGGACGAGCCCACAACCGGTCTCCACTTTGACGATATCCGCCAATTATTGCAAGTCATAGACAAACTTGTCAACAAGGGAAATACGGTAATTATTATAGAACACAATTTAGATGTCATCAAAGTCGCTGACCATATCATCGATCTCGGACCCGAAGGTGGAAATGCAGGCGGACAAATCATATTTGAAGGAACTCCAGAAGCCATGATTCAACAGAAAAAAGGCCATACGGCAGGGTTCCTTAAAACAGAGATGAAACAAAGTAAATAATATATGTAGTATTTATTACATTTGTATTACCTTTGTGTCTAATACATTAATCAAGTGAGCACTAAAAATATTCATATTATTGCCATAGGTGGTGCGGCGATGCACAACATAGCTTTAGATTTACATGACCAAGGAAATATCGTAACTGGTTCTGATGACGAAATCTACGATCCAGCATGGAGTAGATTGCAAAAAGCTAGTTTGGCACCGGAAGCTATGGGTTGGTTTCCTGACAAAATTCATTCAAACCTAGACTATATTATTTTAGGTATGCATGCCAAGACCGACAATCCCGAATTGCTAAAGGCGCAACAACTCGGCATACCTGTTTACTCATACCCAGCATTTGTTTTTCTTCAATCCCAAAACAAAAAACGCGTTGTTATCGCCGGCAGTCATGGAAAAACAACGACAACAGCCATGGTCATGCACGTTTTGAAGAAACTCAACATGGATTTTGACTATTTGGTAGGTGCGCAATTGGAGGGATTCGACAGAATGGTTCGGTTGTCAGATGCACCACTTATCATCATCGAAGGTGATGAATATCTCAGTAGCCCAATAGATAGAAGACCTAAAATCCTACATTACAAACCAGACATTGCGGTCATAACGGGTATTGCTTGGGATCATATCAACGTTTTTCCCACTTTCGATCATTATAAAGAGCAATTCAAACTCTTTTGCGACACCATTAACTCAAATGGAACCTTAATATATTATGAACAAGACCCAGAAGTAGCTGCCATCGCTTCCAATGCGCTTATCCATACGAAAATAGGTTATTCGATATTGCCAACAAATCAAGAAAACCAAGTTGTATGGAATCAGCAATGCTACCCTATTCAAACTATTGGCAACCACAATTTACAAAATATGCGTGCTGCCGGTCTCGTTTGCGAACAATTAGGGATTGATATAGATACATTTTTCAAATCAATCTATGATTTTACCGGCGCAAGTAAGCGATTACAAAAAATATCAAGTCAAGATGGTAGGCAAATTTACCTAGATTTTGCACATGCTCCAAGCAAAGTCACAGCGACAACTCAATCTTTCAAAGCCTGGTTTGATGACAAACCCTTGCTCGCAGTTTTAGAATTACACACATTCTCAAGCTTAAATCCTGAATTTATTGGCCAATATAAAGGAAGTTTAGATGCCGCTGAAAATGCTGTCGTTTTTTATAATGAGCATACCCTTAAAATAAAAAATATGCCAGCATTAGACCGTGATTTTGTTCAACAAAGTTTTGGTCATCCAAATCTTCAAATCTTTACAGATGAAGTTGCGTTACATGCCTATATTTCCAGCCAAACCGATTGCCATATCTTGTTGATGACCTCAGGTAATTTCAATAAAATGTCTTTGGATTTTACGGAAAAGTGATTTTTGAATCAAGCCAAAATTATGGGAATTTATTTAAGAGCAAGGTAAAAAGCGACTTAGCTGTTAATCCTCCTTACGCAGCCATCCTAGGACATATTTGTCTTCTACAGTCCAAGTATCACCCATCGTTAACAAACCAATTTTTTCTCTCGAATCCAAGCCTGTGTTTTGTTGGATAATTTCTATCATACCGTCTTCTACAGCAGATACGATGGCTACATGACCAAATTTATTGGCCAATGCCGGGCCAAAAACTAGGATATCGTTTTCCATGGGTTGAGTCTTTCCGCCATTGCTGTATTGCATGAGTCCTCGTTTTTTATTGAAACTCCCATCTGCAAGATGAATGTCATAAAAATCCTTTGCATGGCCATAAGTGTCCGGCATTCTGTGATTGAGATATTCAAAATAATATCGCTTCACGAACTCGACACATTGATACTTCAACCCGAGATTATAGCCATCTTCGGTCATATGACGGCCTGAAACATTTGTGATTTTTAGGCCATTATAATATACTACGACTCCATGATGTCGATCTATAGGCATTCCTATTTCAAATCTCGAAATAGTCCATCCGGAAATCCCGAGGAATACACATACCACAACAAGCCATTTGACGTTTTTCACTCTGCATAAATATCTTAAAAGCAAATGTACAACACATTAAAATAATTATCAAATGAAAATTATAAAAATATTAATTCAGATATAATAAAATTGGAATTAGTCCTTTTTAACGCTATCCATAGAAGCTACCGTCTTGTCCCAAAAAGTCTTGAATATTGGCTTCATCGCAAGAAAAAAGCCTTTTCCTTTTTCTGGTAATGGTTCTAATAAGCCATAAGTAATGGAAGCTTCCTTAATCTCCGGCTTCAAAACACTCATGGCATCTACCAACCACAAGGATAAACTCAATAGATAAGCATAAAACAAGGCTTGAAGGGTTCCTCCTGCAATTTTATTGATGAAGTTGATTTTGACTGCTTTTAGAATATCCTCAAATTTTGTGCTGATAAATCGGATTAGATACATCACACCTAAAAACGTAATGATAATTCCTAACAAAAACGATAGCGCCGGAGATGTTTTCAAAACACTTTCAAGTATGTTCATCACAATAGGTGACAATTTCAGTGCAGCCAATATCCCCACAATTAGTGACAGAGAATTGAATACTGTTTTAATTAACCCACGAGTATAGCCAAGGTAAAAGCCTATAGTAATAACAATGGCAATTATTAAATCTAATATCATATCCTAACCGATTTAGACACAATAGTAAAATTTATTTTCTATACATGGTGCAGCTATTCACATTTTTTTTAAATAAAATCAATAAAAAAAGACTTGTGTCCTTCATTTTCCTTTGATGACTAACGTAACTTATTGACTTTTCAAAAAAAATAGTAATGGCATTTGACCATGAAACAAAGGCTTAATCAACCGACGTACCTTTTATAATGTAACGTTGCAGCGCATCGGCGATTTTACGGTCATTACTCAGTCGTGGTACTTTATTTTGACCTCCAAGTTTACCTTCTGATTGCATAAAATGGCGAAAAGCATCGTGCTCCATAACTCGAATTTTCAGTGGTTGAAGGATACCGCCTTGAATCAAATCGTTATAATAGATATTTTGCTTACACATGGCCTCATTGATTTTTCTAGCCAGCCCTTCCAGATCATCCGGCACCTTAGAAAATTCTACAAACCACTCATGAAAAGGCAAGCCCTTATCAAAAGGATTTACCTGCGGTGCCACCGTAAATTCGACGATACTATAATGGCTGTTAGCGATCGCACTTAACATGGCTTCTTCTACCTCTTTACCAATAACATGCTCGCCAAATGCAGAAATATAGTGCTTGACTCGTCCACTAACGACTAATTTATATGGGTCGAGATTTACAAATCGAACACAATCTCCGATGTTATAACCCCATAATCCAGCATTATTATTGATAATTATGGCATAGTCTTTCCCTAACTCTACTTCACGTAAGGATAAGCGATCCGGCGTATCACGGCCTATTTGATCGACAGGGACAAATTCAAAAAATATGTCCGATTTAGTATTTAATAACAAGCCTGAGTCATGAAGATCATCCTGAAAAGCTATAAATCCCTCGGAAGCCGGGAATGTTTCAATACTATCCATCTTCTGCCCCACCAAGGCTTCCAAATTAGCTCGATACGGTTCAAAGTTAACACCACCATACATAAAGAGACTATAATTCGGAAACACATCTAAGATGGTCTTTTTGCCCGAAATCGCCAATATCCGTTCGTAATACATCTGAACCCATGGCGGAATACCGCTAATCAAGGTCATATCTTGATGGATCGTTTCTTCAACGATTTTATCCAATTTTGCTTCCCAAGCTTCAATACAATTGGTTTCGTATGACGGTAGTTGATTGGTCCTCACCCAAGAAGGTACTTCGTGATTGACGATACCAGATAACCGACCGGTAGGAATGCCTGATTTCAATTCTAGTTCCGGAGAACCTGATAAAAAAATCATCTTTCCCTTGAAAATGTCAGCATTTCCTTTTTGGTGAATATACCCTAACATTGCATTCCTAGCTGAAGAAATGTGACTGGGCATGCTATCTTTAGTAATCGGAATATATTTGACACCGCTGGTCGTTCCTGAAGTCTTCGCTAAATATTTAGGTTTTCCTGGCCAAAGGACATCCGCTCCTCCCACTACAACCCGATCTAAATAGGGTCTTAAAGCCTCATAATCCCGAATAGGTATATTCTTTTTGAAAGCCTCATACGTTTTAATTTCTGCAAAATGATGGTCTTTACCAAAAGCAGTATCCTTAGCCTTATCCAACAGTTTCAACATGATATTCGTCTGATCCTGTGGCGCATTTCGTTTCCATTTCCCTATAGAACGCGCCGTCCAAGCCGCAGCTTGCATGACAGCAAAAGTTTTTAAACCCATAACCCACTATGTTTCCAGCTCAAAGGTAAACAAAATATCTATTATTTATATACCATGCCTTATCATTCATGGTTAGGAGGTTATTTTCTTAAACTTTCGTTAAATTTTCAGATTTCAATCAACATAAATCAAATTCAAAAAACATTTTAATTACAACATTTGTTACAACAAATGAATATCACAAAAAAATAATAGATTATTATGGCAAACACAACATGGGCATTAGATGCCGCACACAGCGAAATCCAATTTAAAGTCAGACACATGATGATAGCAAATGTTACAGGACAGTTTAACAATTTCACATCAGAGTTGACTTCAGAAGACGACAATTTCAATGCATCTCAAGTATCATTTGAAGCCAATGTTGCTTCTATCGATACAAATAACGAACAACGAGACAACCACTTGAGAAGTGGCGACTTTTTTGATGCAGAAAAATATCCTCACATCACATTTAAGTCAAAATCATACAATGCCGCATCAGGAAAAGTTGTTGGTGATCTAACCATTAGAGACATTACAAAAGAAGTTACTCTTGATGCAGAATTTCATGGAGTTAACAAAGACCCTTATGGAAATATAAAGGCTGGATTTTCTTTAGATGGCAAAATCAACAGAACAGATTTTGGTCTAAACTGGAATGCTACCCTTGAAACTGGTGGAATTTTAGTAAGTGAAGATGTTAGAATTATAGCAGAAATGCAGTTTGTTAAACAAGCTTAATTTTGACCAAATCAAGATCCATCATCCAATATTTAGCACTAGGTATGGTATATATTGTATCTTGTAAACTTAGTTCCTAAATAAATACACAAAATAAAAAGGCAATGCAGTTATTTTTTGCATTGCCTTTTTATTTACCCTTCACAATTAAGGAACACACTTAACACTAGTGCTCCGTCCACAAAAATATCTTAATGAAATGTCGTTATTTTTTCAAATCTCATCGTTAAAAATACTCGCCATAGTTACCACTATGTCTGCGTTTTTTGCCTTGATCTTTAAAAAAATAACTTCCATTATTATTTAAATCTTTTTATAGACAGAGCGCTATACCACTTTAAAATCAATGGTTACCGTTCCACATTGACTGTCAATGTCACTTTTCGCAAAACGATATTGTAAAGCCGTTTTTCTAGCAAGGTCAATTAAGTAGCTATCCGAGGTTGTAGAGCCTTTCTGCGTAAAATCTGCTCCGGTCACTTTACCAGTTTTATCAACACATATTATAAGTGCAACTTTTCCTGTTCGCTGGGATTTATCGCTAAATACTGGCGTGTATTCTATACCTCGGCCATTCAGTCCGCCGCCTACTCTTCCCGTACCTTTAGAAAGTCCATCTAAAGCCTTTCCATCCGGTAAGCCGCCTTTGTCGCCTTTCATCCCATCGGGGTTATTATTTCCAGTGCCGTTACCGGAAGAACTACCTCCACCAAAAAGGCCGGAATATTTCTTTTTTTGTTCGAGTGCAACATCTGAGTTTTTATCTTCTACAAAACTGTCACTTCCACTTTGCTTCCCATCTTGCTTTTCAGAAACAGTGCCTCCTGTTTTAGCCGATGCTGGAAGATTATTTTTATTTGCTCCCGAAGGATCCCCTATTTTCTTAGAAGCATCATTCCCTTTTGCTGCACCGGCATCCTTAGTAGGACGAGTCACCACTGCTTGTTGATCCGCAGGTGTATTAGTTAATGGCGGAACTTCCAATTTTGTATCTTCTACCTCTGGTTCTGGAAGTGTTTTCGGCTCTGTTTCTATATCAATATAAAAACTTTGCTCAATTGGAGTATCTATCTTATCAAGAACTGTAAAAAATGCCAAAAGAGCCAATATAACATGAAGCCCTATCGTAAAAATGATACTCTTATTCTTGTTTTCAATATCCATTTTCCTTTCTGCAAGTTCCATAATGCCACTTTTAAAATTTATAATCCTTCTATTTTGTTTTAACGAAAAAGGCAGTGATTTTGTATCAACTTTTACCCAATCGTTATGTATAGCATATAAACATGATACCTAACATCACAATATACGGCGCAAAGCTATGATATTTACATTATATAACAAAAATATTTAACATATTTATTACTAAAAAACAACAATTAATACATTGAATATAAAGTTAATATGTAATTCAAACTACGACTAATATATTCCCAACCTAAGATTCAAAATTTTCTGTACCATTCTAGGAATCAATTGCACAAGCTCAATTCCTGCCCTATCCTTCTAATTATTGCAATAAATGCAAGATATCCCATAAAAAATATATAATTTTGCGACTTCCTTATAAATGTTATTCAGTTAAAATATAATTTCTTATGCTTTATCATCCGGAAAATATTGAACCTAAGTGGCGAAGTAGATGGATAAAAAACGACCTCTACAAAGTATCAAATGACAGCGACCTCCCTAAATTTTATGTTTTGGATATGTTTCCTTATCCATCAGGAGCTGGTTTGCATGTTGGCCATCCATTAGGGTACATTGCTTCCGATATATTTGCACGATACAAAAAGCTCAAAGGTTTTAATGTTTTGCATCCTATGGGTTATGATGCTTTTGGTCTTCCTGCGGAACAATACGCTATCCAAACAGGAGTCAATCCGGCAGTATCCACCGATACAAATATCAAAAGATATCGCGAACAACTGGACAATATAGGATTTTGTTTTGATTGGAGCCGAGAAGTAAAAACATCTGACCCCAATTATTACAAGTGGACACAATGGATTTTCCTCCAATTGTACCATCATTACTACGACAATTCATTGCGGAAAGCAAGGCCTATTACCGACTTAATCAAACATTTTGCCCTACATGGCAATCAAGGTCTCGACGCTGCCAATACTCAAGAATTTGATTTTACGGCTTCGGCATGGGATAATATGACATCAAAAGAGAAAGACGATATCCTAATGAATTATCGATTGGCATATAGGAAGACCGGTTATGTCAATTGGTGTGAAGCCTTGGGGACCGTTCTTGCCAATGACGAGGTCAAAGATGGTGTTTCCGAACGCGGTGGTTATCCGGTTGAGAAAAAAGCGATGATGCAATGGTCACTTCGCATAACGGCCTATGTAGAAAGGCTGCTTGACGACTTAGATCAATTGGAATGGACGGATGCCCTCAAAGCCATGCAAAGAAATTGGATCGGGCGATCGGAAGGTGCTAAAATGTTTTTCGAAATTGAAAATTTCGATAGAAAATTAGAAATATTCACAACGCGCCCTGATACCATCTTTGGAGTTACATTTATGGTGTTAGCACCCGAACACGAATATGTTTCTTTCGTCACAACACTGGAACAAAAAGCAGCAGTTGATGCCTACTTAGAATATGTAAAATCTCGTTCTGAAGTAGAAAGAATGGCAGAAGCCAAGGAAGTCACCGGAGTATTTACGGGATCTTATACGATTCATCCTTTTACTGGTCGCAGGATTCCTATTTGGATTGGTGAATATGTGCTCAATGATTATGGTACAGGCGCTATCATGGCTGTTCCCGGCGATGATGAAAGAGATTGGGCCTTTGCCAATAAATTTGGTATTGAAATTCTTGAAATATTAGACAGAAGTGAATTTCCCGACGCAGCACCTCATGCTAAAGTTGGCAAAATGATGAATTCTGATTTTCTTTCAGGGATGGAAGTCAATGAAGCGATTCAATTGATGTTTAGCAAGATCAAAGAACGTGGTATTGGCGACAAAAAAGTCAACTACAAACTGAGAGATGCTAATTTTAGCCGACAAAGATACTGGGGCGAGCCCTTCCCGATAGGATACGACCAGGAAGGAGTCGCACATACCTTAGCTGACCATCAACTACCGCTGGAGCTGCCCAA
Source organism: Chitinophagales bacterium (assembly GCA_026928325.1). Taxonomy (GTDB): domain Bacteria; phylum Bacteroidota; class Bacteroidia; order Chitinophagales; family Saprospiraceae; genus OLB9. The sequence goes on from JAIXKS010000044.1 coordinate 32,056, forward strand.
ACTCGAAAATTTTCAACCGGTCTCAGGCGGTAGGTCTCCATTGGCACGGGTCGAATCTTGGGTTTCCCAATTTGATGGTTTGCAATTAGAGACCGATACGATGCCGGGATTTGCAGGGTCTTCTTGGTATTTTCTAAGATACATGGATCCGGACAATACGACGGCATTTGCTTCTAGCAAAGCACTACAATATTGGCAAGATGTCGATGTATATGTTGGTGGTACAGAGCATGCCGTTGGACACCTGATGTATAGTCGTTTTTGGCACAAATTCCTTTACGACCTAGCCTACGTTCCGACTATAGAGCCTTTTAAAAAGTTAATTAACCAAGGTATGATCACCGCATACGGCTATTATGCGGAAAATATAAAATTCAATAATGGAACCTCCTTGATTGGCAATGCTAAAGACCTAATCGATTCGAAAGATTTTCAAGTTGGAAGCCCGATTAGATTAGCCTACATTCAAGACTACCTAGATCCGAACGGTAGAATCTATCAATCTCAATTTAAAGCCTATTTTGAGGCCATCGGCAAAGATTTCTTCGTCAATGGCGATGTATCCAAATATCATTGGATTCAAGATGAACATGGTGAAGCCTATTTTACTGTAAACATCATTCAGGAAAAAATGTCCAAGTCCAAATACAATGTCCAAAATCCGGATGAAATTGTAGAAAGATATGGTGCAGACTGCTTTAGAATGTACGAAATGTTCTTAGGTCCGATCGAACAATCCAAACCATGGGATACAAAAGGTATTGATGGTGTCAATCGATTCTTGCGCAAATATTGGAGTTTATATTTTGACGAGCATGGTTGGGCACTTCAAGACACAACGCCAACTGCGGATGAATACAAGGTATTACACACGACCATTAAAAAAGTGACAGAAGACATCGAGCGATTTTCATTCAATACTTGTGTGAGTGCTTTCATGATGTGTATCAACGAGCTCAAAAGAATCAATTGTCAAAAACGTGACATCTTATCGCAAGTAAATATTTTATTGGCACCTTTCGCACCTTTTATTACAGAAGAACTCCACGAAATGATGGGACATACTTCTTCCGTTCATTTGGCTACTTATCCGGTTTTTGAAGACAAGTATATGGTGCTTGATACGGTAGAATATCCGATCTGTGTCAATGGTAAAAAAAGAGACTTAGTTTCTCTTCCAAGCAGTTTAACACCAAAAGAGATTCAAGAATTAGCACCGACACTTGGCAATGTACAGCGATTTATAGAAGGCAAGGATTTGCAAAGAATTATCGTCGTTCCCGGAAAGATGATTAATCTCGTGGTAAAAGAGTAAGTCTAAGTGTACAGACTCAAACATATTTATGTATCTCCATCGACCAATTCCTTGGATTTGGTATTCCCTTGAGGTATTATGCGTTTCGCTTTGTAACCTAAGTCACTATCCATTCGATGGGTTGCTCTTATCTTTGTGGCATCAATTTAAAATTTAGAATTACCCATGAAGATAGAACAGATTTATACGGGATGCTTGGCTCAAGGCGCTTACTATATTGAAAGTGAAGGCGAGGCAGCCATCATTGACCCACTTAGAGAAATTCAACCTTATTTAGATAAGGCGAATGCCGATCATGCCACGATAAAATACATTTTCGAAACACACTTTCATGCTGATTTCGTTTCTGGTCATATTGATTTGGCTAAGAAAACCGGAGCACCTATCGTTTATGGACCCACTACGACCAAAACAGGTTTTGAAAAATACGTTGCCCAAGACAATGAAATATTCAAAATCGGAAATGTACAACTAAAACTCATCCATACGCCGGGACACACTATGGAAAGCAGTTGTTTACTTTTGATTGATGAAAATGGCAAAGAAACCGCATTATTTTCGGGAGATACCTTATTTATAGGAGATGTCGGTAGGCCGGATTTAGCGCAACATGTTGTATCTGAGTTGACTGAGGAGATATTGGCAGGTCACCTTTTTGATTCCTTGCAAAATAAAATTATGCCTTTGGCTGATGATTTAATCGTCTATCCAGCACACGGTGCAGGAAGTGCTTGTGGCAAAAACATGTCTAAGGAAACATCCGACACGCTAGGAAATCAGAAAAAAACAAACTATGCACTTCGTCCGGGGATTACAAAAGAGGTATTTATTCAAGAAGTGCTACACGGATTAATGCCACCTCCAGGATATTTCCCTAAAAACGTATTAATGAATATCGAAGGATACGACAGTATTGACGAAGTGATGAATCGCGGCCAAATATCACTTTCACCTCGAGAATTTGAGCTTATCGCTAACGAAACCCACGCATTGATTCTAGATACCCGATCGTCGGAGGCATTTTCAAAAGGGTTTATTCCCAATAGTATCAATATAGGCATTGATGGTAGTTTTGCAGTTTGGGTAGGCACATTAATTCCAGATATTCAGCAAGAATTATTAATCGTAGCCGACCAAGGTCGAGAAGAGGAAATCATCACAAGATTAGCACGGGTAGGATATGATTTTGCTATTGGATACCTTGAAGGTGGTATCGATGCATGGATAAAAGATGGCAGAGAAGTCGATCATATTGATAATATTTCTCCAGAACACCTCGCAAAAATTGCTGCTACAAATCCAGAGATACAGGTATTAGATGTAAGAAAACAAAGCGAATATGCATCTGAACATATCATCGGAGCTGAGAATGCACCATTGGACTATATAAACGAAAGCATGAAACTCGTCAATCCCAATAAAACTTACTATGTACATTGTGGTAGTGGCTATCGTTCTATGACCTTTGCTTCCATCCTCAAAGCCAGAGGGTACGAAAATCTAATCAATGTAGATGGTGGATTTAGTCAAATCAAAGAATCCGGACAATTTAAATTCAGTGATTATGTTTGCCCTTCAACGATGTTGTAAGTCGAACAAAACGCTTATTTTTTTTTAAAATCTTAAAATATTATACAATTGGAAAATTTAATAGAAAATCAAACAATAACTCCAATGCCAAGAATTGGAGATTCCGCACCTGCTTTTAAAGCAGTGACTACACAAGGTCCTATTCAATTTCCTGAAGATTATTCTGGTAAATGGGTTATTCTTTTTAGTCATCCAGCTGACTTTACACCGGTGTGTACCTCAGAATTTATGACTTTTGCCAAAATGCATGACCGATTTAAATCCCTAAACTGCGAATTAGTAGGATTGTCTGTGGATGGACTATACAGTCATATCGCTTGGCTTCGAACGATTAAGGAAAAAATCGAGTTCCGAGATATGAAAAATATGGAGGTAAAGTTTCCCTTAATTGAGGACATCACGATGGATGTTGCCAAAAAATACGGAATGATACAACCCGGCGAAAGTACAACAAAAGCTGTTAGAGCAGTTTTCTTTATAGATCCAAAAGGAATCATTAGAGCGATTATTTATTATCCTCTATCTTTAGGAAGAAACTTCGACGAACTTGAGCGAGCGCTAATAGCCATGCAAACAGCTGACAAACATGAGATTGCTACACCGGCGGATTGGGTTCCTGGTGAAGACGTCATCGTATCACCAGCCGGATCATGTGGCGTTGCAAAAGAAAGAATGGACAATGAAGAACTCGATTGTAAAGACTGGTTCTTTTGTACAAAAAAACTACCCTTAGATAAAATTTAATACTCGTTAGAGCTATTTTAATTTGGAATTGCTATTTTTAGAGAGTCCGGATTATCAAATGTGATGGTCTGGACTTCTTTTTATTTATACGCATCATTACCCCATATAAATAGCACCTGAAGTTGGTGTTTCATATAGTTCTACTTTAGACAAAGAGGTAAGTTGAGGCTTGATCTGATTCCAAATCCAAATAGCAATATTTTCGCATGTCGGATTTTCCAAACCTTTAACTTCATTGAGGGTTTTGTGATCTAATGCGTCCACGATAGGCGCAACTATCTCCTTTAAATCGCCAAAATCCATAACCCACCCGAGTTGACTGTCCGGCGTTCCTTCCACATATACAGTCAATCGATAAGTATGTCCATGCATATTTTTACACTTATGACCATCATGAACATTCGGTAAAAAATGGGCTGAATCAAAGGTAAATTGCTTAAATATCAACATAATATAAATAATAAAAATATTTTATTCAGCTTATAATCTCCCTAAAAATCATAAACCAAGGGCAAAGGTAGCAATTTCCTATCAAACCATAAGACCTCCGCAATAATCTTATTAGGAATAACTAGCAAGTTTACCATCATTTAAAAGCAAGAATATTTTTGAAAATCGATAGCAATTTGATCAAAAACATTAAAAATATTCATAAAAAAATATCCATTTTTATGATTTAAAAAATTAATTTCAGACAATTCTATGACAAAACTTTATACTATACAGTTAAGTATTTGTTAACGAAATTTCAAAACTGACTGGAGATAGACAGTATCAATTGACAAAATAAAGAAAAAAAACACAACTATATTCTTCTACAACGAGGTTGAAAAAGATAAAAAAATGCATAGTATTGTAAAAAATTAATATATAAATGAGTAAAATCATGCAATGACTGATGAATAAATTTATTAGCTTTGCCCAACTTATAGTATTTTTCAAAATTTAAATACGTAATTCAATTTATGGAGGCAGCAAATGTAGGTATAACGAATATAGATTATGTAGCCATATTTATCCAGTTTTTAGTTGTTTTATCATTTGTAGTGTTTACTATTATACTCAGTCATTTCTTGGGGCCAAAGCGCAAGAGTGAAGAAAAACTTTCGAATTTCGAATGTGGTATCGAGTCCATAGGAGACGCTAGGCTACCCTACTCTGTTAAGTATTTTCTTGCAGCAATACTATTTGTACTTTTTGACATTGAGATTATTTTCTTCTACCCTTGGGCTGTTAATTTCAAAACGCTAGGAATGGGTGGATTTTTAAAAATGATCATTTTTGTCACTCCATTTTTATTGGGGTATTTTTACGTAATTAAAAAAGGTGTATTAAAATGGGAATAAAACCAATGGCAATCCCTGATGGTCCGGAAATGTATTCCGGTGAGGGATTTGGACTTATGCAGTTGGACAAAGTCGTTGGGCTTGCACGCGCTAACTCACTCTGGCCACTTCCTTTTGCCACTTCATGCTGTGGTATCGAATTTATGGCAACCATGGCCGCTTCTTATGACATAGGCCGATTTGGGGCAGAAAGACTTAGTTTCTCGCCGCGTCAAGCAGACCTTTTAATGGTTATGGGTACCATTGCTAAAAAAATGGGACCTGTCCTCAAACATGTATATACTCAAATGGCCGAGCCCAAATGGGTCATGGCTGTAGGTGCATGTGCAAGTTCTGGTGGAATCTTCGATACTTATTCCGTACTTCAAGGTATCGATAAAATCATCCCTGTAGATGTATATGTACCTGGATGTGCTCCGACGCCTGAAGCAATATTGGACGGTATTCTAAAGGTTCAAGAGTTAGTAAAAAACGAACCATTAAGACGTCGCCACTCTCCCGAATATGCTCATTTGCTTGAACAATATCAAATAGACAGTAACCATGGTGGATAATAATGTATTAAGCGATACGATTTCAGCACAATTTGGTGATGACATTCTAAGCATTGAAGAGAGCTATGGAATGTTGGATTTTATTGTCAATAAAGACATCATCATTGACTTATTGAAATGGTTAAAAAACCATGAAACCTTAAAATTCAACTTTTTGACCTCTCTTTGTGGCGTTCATTATCCAGAAAAGGAAGATCACGAATTGAGTGTTGTGTACCATTTATATAGTATGTACAATAATGTCAGAATTAGAATCCATATCTTTCTTCCAATCGCAAAGCCGGAGGTACCTACAGTTACACACTTGTACCCAACGGCCAATTGGATGGAAAGAGAGACTTTTGAGTTTTTTGGCGTTATTTTTACCGGACATCCGAATTTAAAAATAATTTTAAATGTAGAGGATATGGATTATCACCCTTTGTTGAAACAATATCCTTTAGTTGATAATACTAGAACAGATAAAGATGACAAATATTTCGGAAGATAAAATAAAAAATCAACTCAATCCAGGTGAAATAGTACATCTTGAGGATGATTTAAAGATATACAACTATCTGAATCTCGGGCCAACCCACCCGGCTACCCACGGTATTTTTCAGAATGTCCTCAAAATGGATGGTGAAGTTATCTTGGATGCAGAACAAACCATTGGGTATATTCACAGAGCGTTTGAAAAACTAGCCGAAAATCGGCCGTTCTATCAAATTACGCCGATCACAGACCGAATGAATTATTGTTCTTCACCTATTAATAATATAGGATGGCAAATGACCGTCGAAAAGTTATTAGGTGTCAAGACCACTAAACGAGTGGATTATATGCGAGTCATCATCATGGAGCTCGCAAGAATCAGTGACCACATCATTTGTAATAGTGTAATCGGTGTGGATACCGGCGCATTAACTGGTTTCTTGTACATCTTTCAGTTTAGAGAGAAGATTTACGAAATATACGAACAGATTTGTGGAGCTAGACTAACGACCAATATCGGAAGAATTGGTGGGTTTGAAAGAGATTTCAACCCTACGGTCATTTCCAAAATTGAAGAAATCCTTAAAGAGTTTCCAAAAGCACTCATTGAGTTTGAAAAACTTCTAATTAGAAATCGGATTTTTATGGATCGAACCATTGGTGTGGGATCGATATCAGCAGAGCGGGCTTTGGAATATGGATTTACAGGACCGAATTTGAGAGCCGCCGGAGTTGATTATGACGTTAGAGTCATGCATCCTTACAGTTCTTATGAAGACTTTGATTTTATCTTGCCTTTGGGTACCAATGGAGATACGTATGACCGTTTTTGCGTAAGGCAAGAAGAAATGGTACAAAGTCTGAAGATTATTGAGCAAGCACTTAAAAATCTTCCCGAAGGAGATTACCATGTCGATGTTCCTGAGTTTTACCTACCTCCTAAAGATGAAGTTTATACGACTATTGAAGGTCTAATCTGGCATTTTAAAGTAGTTTATGGTGAAATAAACATACCAAAAGGTCAAGTATATCATGCCGTCGAAGGTGGTAATGGTGAGTTGGGCTTCTACCTGATTAGTGATGGAGGAAGACAGCCTTATCGTTTGCATTTCAGAAGGCCTTGCTTTATATATTATCAAGCATATCCCGAAATGATTAAAGGCTCTTTATTGAGTGATGCCATCATTACCATGAGTAGTATGAATGTAATCGCTGGAGAGCTTGATGCTTAATTTTTTTTTGAATAATTTTAGAGAATCATTTATAAAATGGATGTTCATTTTTCACAAGAAGCACTAAAAGAAATAAACCGGATAATAGCCCAATATCCAAAGGAGCGCAAAAATTCTGCACTCTTGCCGGTATTGCATGTTGTTCAAAAAGAGACGGAAGGATGGCTGTCTCCGGAAACGATGGATAAAGTAGCTTCTATCCTTGAAATCAAGCCCATCGAAGTATATGAAGTAGTGACTTTCTATACGATGTATTTCACAAAACCGGTAGGAAAATATGTTATTGAAGTATGTCAAACCGGACCTTGTATGATTTGTGGCTCTGATCATATTATTAAATATCTTGAGGATAAACTCGGTATAAAAGTTGGTGAAACGACGCCAGATAACATATTCACACTCAGAGCGGTAGAATGTCTTGGCGCATGTGGTTATGCGCCCATGTTGCAGATTGGAGAACAATATTATGAGCATTTGACAGAAGAGAAACTTGACCAAATTATTCACGAACTTGGAAGTAAACATTCCGATAAATATTAATAGTAATGGGTTTACAGTTATTATTAGAACATATCAATAAACCGGAAATCGAAACCATTGATGGATACATCAAACATGGTGGTTACCGGACTTTGGACAAGGTATTAGGCAAAATGAGTCCTGATGAAGTCACAGAAGAGGTAAAGACTGCCGGCCTTCGCGGTAGAGGTGGAGCCGGATTTCCCACAGGTCTAAAATGGACCTTCCTCGACAAATCTACCGACAAACCTCGTTATTTGCTTTGTAATGCGGACGAGAGTGAGCCTGGTACTTTTAAGGATCGATTAATCATGCAAAAGATTCCTCATTTACTTATTGAGGGTATGATACTTTCGAGCTATGCCCTAGGATGTCGAACCAGTTATATATATATCCGAGGAGAGTATATGTTTATTTTGAGAATCCTTGAAAAAGCCATCAAAGAGGCTTACGCCAAAGGATTTTTGGGAGAAAACATCAAAGGCTCAGGATATAGCTTAGACTTATACGTTCACCCGGGCGCTGGAGCTTATATATGTGGAGAAGAAACCGCCTTGATAGAATCCTTAGAAGGTAAACGAGGAAATCCACGAATCAAACCGCCATTTCCGGCAGTTTCAGGACTTTGGGGTTGCCCGACTATTGTCAATAACGTCGAGAGTATTTGCACCGTTGTTCCTATTGTAAATATGAGTGGCGCAGAATATGCAAAAATCGGTATTGGTCGATCCACTGGAACGAAACTCATCTCAGCATCAGGCAATATTAATAAACCAGGTGTATATGAAATAGAATTAGGGCTTCCTGTAGAAGAATTTATTTATTCTGACGAATATTGCGGTGGAATCAAAGGTGGCTTAGAATTGAAAGCTTGTGTACCCGGAGGTTCATCTGTTCCCATTTTACCCAAGCATTTACTCTTAAAAGAAAGTAATGGCAATCCAAGGCTGATGACTTATGAAAGTTTAAGTGAAGGCGGATTTGAAACCGGTAGTATGTTGGGTTCAGGAGGCTTTATCGTTTATGACGAGAAGCAATGCATCGTTAAAAACACTTGGACTTTTGCTCGTTTCTATCATCATGAGAGTTGCGGTCAGTGTAGCCCATGTAGAGAAGGAACCATCTGGTTGGATAAAGTACTCTATAATATCGAACACGGACTCGGCAAAGAATCCGATATAGACTTACTTTGGGATATCCAGCATGGAATTGAGGGAAATACCATTTGTCCGCTGGGAGATGCAGCAGCATGGCCAGTAGCAGCTGCAATTCGACATTTTAGACATGAATTTGAGTACCACGTTCGGTATCCACATCGTGTTAAAGACGAGGACCATGTGTACCAACCGGAAATGAATTATAGAACAGCATAGTTATTAAAATATAAAACGCTTTTAAATATTAAAAAATGAAAGTAACCATTGACGATATTAGCATAGAAGTACCACCAGGGACGACCATTTTGGAAGCTGCCAGGATGATTGGTGAAAATGTACCTCCTACGATGTGTTATTATAGCAAACTTGAAGGATCTGGAGGAAAGTGTCGTTCATGTCTAGTTCAAGTTACCAAGGGTTCTGAAAAAGATCCACGACCTATGCCCAAACTCGTGGCTAGTTGTAGAACAACAGTTATGGATGGCATGGAAGTTCGAAATACAACATCTCCAGATGTAATCAGCGCCCGCAAAAGCGTAACAGAATTCTTATTGATCAATCACCCAATTGATTGTCCGATTTGTGACCAAGCTGGAGAATGTGATTTACAAGATTTATCCTACGAACACGGACTTTCAAAGAGTCGTTATGATTTTAAGAAAAGAGTATTTGAAAAAATAGATATCGGTGACTATATCCAAATGCACATGACACGATGTATAATGTGTTATCGTTGTGTAATGGTAGCGGATCAGTTGACACCAGAGCGAGTTCATGGCGTATTGAACCGTGGAGAAGCCGCCGAAATTTCAACGTATATCAAAAAGGCCATTGACAACGAGTTTTCTGGAAATATGATCGATGTATGTCCGGTAGGAGCCTTAACTGATAAAACTTTCAGATTTAAATCGAGAGTTTGGTTTACAAAACCGGTATATGCACATAGAGATTGTAAGACTTGTAGTGGAAAAGTAACTTTATGGTATCAAGGCGCTGAAGTATTACGAGTAACAGGTCGTAAAGACCGATGGCATGAAGTAGAAGAGTTTATCTGTAATGACTGCCGTTTCCATAAAAAAGATACGGCCGATTGGGTTATAGAATCCGCTGCACCAGTGAGCAGACATTCTGTAATCTCACAAAACCATAATGTATATGAAGTACCTGTAGTTCGCAAAAAACTTCAGGAAAACAATAAGCCAGAATAAAAAAGAACTTTAATATCCAGTTGAATATTAACAAAACAAAACATGGAGCTAATATTATTTAAAGTAGGTTTGGTCGTTGTACTGTTTCTAATATCTTTGCTGATAGCAGCTTATAGTACCTATGCAGAAAGAAAGGTAGCCGCCTTTATGCAAGATAGAATAGGACCTAACAGAGCAGGACCCATAGGAATATTACAACCATTAGCTGATGGTTTAAAAATGTTTATGAAAGAGGATATTATTCCTCAAAATGCCAATAGATTTCTATTCATTCTAGGACCAGCAATTAGTATGGCTACTGCATTGATGACAAGTGCCGTCATTCCATGGGGTCCGGATCTCAATTTATTTGGAACGACCGTATCCTTACAAGTCGCCGATATCAATATAGGTATTTTGTACATCATGGGCGTTTTAAGCTTAGGTGTTTATGGTATCATGATTGGCGGATGGGCGTCTAACAACAAATACTCGATCTTAGGATCAATTCGAGCTTCAACACAGATGATTAGCTACGAATTGGCTATGGGTATGAGTATTGTCGCTGTCATCATGACGACAGGCTCTTTAAGCATCAGTCAAATGGTAAGTAGCCAAGAAGGAAGTTTTGGAATGGGATGGAATGTATTCTATCAACCCTTAGGATTTTTAATATTTTTGGTCTGCGCATTTGCAGAGACCAATAGAACTCCATTTGACCTACCAGAATGTGAAACCGAATTGGTAGGAGGTTACCACACTGAGTATTCAAGTATGAAACTAGGTTTTTACTTATTTTCTGAATATGTCAATATGTTTATTTCATCTGCGATCATAGCCAGCTTGTTTTTTGGTGGTTATAACTTTCCATATATGCAGGTGGTTCAAGAAAATACGAGTCAAATCTTGTTTGCAGTTATATGCACAGGCGTATTTTTAGCTAAAATTTTATTTTTCGTATTTTTCTTTATGTGGGTAAGATGGACCATACCAAGATTCAGATTTGACCAATTGATGGATTTAGGATGGAAGGTCTTGCTACCGTTATCCATTTTAAATATGTTGATAACAGGCTTTTTTATTTTACTTAACAATTAATATTATGCAATCGCTCACCAACAGAAGTAAAGTAGTATCCAACAAGACCATGAGTTGGTCTGAAAGGATTTATTTGCCGGCGATTCTTGCAGGGCTGAGAATCACCTTGGCGCACTTCTTTAAAAAGAAAGTAACCATTCAGTACCCTGAACAAACGAAAGATCATGGACCGTATTTTCGTGGGGTTCACGTGCTTAAACGCGATGATCAAGGTAGAGAAAACTGTACAGCTTGTGGACTTTGTGCGTTATCTTGTCCAGCTGAGGCCATTACCATGGTAGCAGCAGAAAGAAAACCCGGAGAAGAGCACTTGTACAGGGAGGAAAAATATGCTATTGAATACGAGATTAATATGTTGCGATGTATCTTTTGTGGATTTTGTGAAGAAGCATGTCCTAAGGATGCAATTTATCTAACAGATTTACTTCCTACTTCTAATTATACCAGAAAGAAATTTGTCTATACAAAAGACATGCTTTTGGAAGGTATAGCACCTGAAGATAGAAGAGACGTCAGCAAACGTCGTAAAGGAATTAGAGAAGGAGCAATGTAAATTCTAATAAAAACTTAAAATCAACTTATGGCAGCAGCACTTTTTTATTCGCTATCATTGATTTGTATCGTCAGCAGTCTGATTATGATTTTTCATAAAAATACGATGTATAGCGTTTTGTTCTTGTTAATAACCTTCTTTTCGGTAGCAGGACTATATGTCACTTTAAATGCACAGTTCTTGGCAATCGTTCACATCATTGTCTATGCCGGAGCCATTATGGTACTTTTCTTATATGTCATCATGTTCTTAAACATGAGCCATATTGTCAGTTTTCAGAAGAGTAAAGTCATTAAAATTGCGGCTACATTTACGGGATTGATGGTATTTTTGGTTCTTACAGCGTCCCTATCGTCAGCTACCTATAATTCAAATGCCGTAGCTGGTCAGGATATTGGACTTGCTTCTACATTGGGTCGAGTTATTTTTAATGATTTTTTGATTCCTTTTGAAGTCTCTAGTATTTTATTTTTATCCGCAATGGTTGGTGTTGTAATTTTTAACAAAAAAGATGTAATCGATGAATGATACCCTAGTAATGGCAGTGCCTTTATCACATTATATAGCCGTCAGTGCTATTCTTTTTAGCATTGGTGTGATTGGTATTTTGATGAGACGCAATCTCATTGTGATGTTTCTGAGTATTGAGCTTATGCTTAACTCCGTCAATTTATTGGCTGTAGCATTTTCTGTTTACCATAATGATTCTAATGCACAAGCATTTGTGTTTTTTATCATGGTAGTAGCAGCAGCCGAAATCGCGGTTGGATTGGCCATGCTGGTCATGATATATAGAAACATTCGCACGATAGATATCGATGCCTTGAAACAATTGAAATGGTAATTCACTAATTAAAATAATTTTATTGTGAGCTTAGATTCTACACAAATAATAAGTCTTCTAGTGCCATTATTGCCTTTGATTGGCTTTTTTGGATACTTTATTTATGGAGATAAGTTGTCAGAAAGTAAAGCAGGGACGATTGCTTCTGCTTGGGTCTTTACCTCCTTTCTTCTTTCCATATTTTTATTTAGCCAGGTATCTGCAAATGGTGCAATTCAAGTAAACTATTTCGATTGGATGCAGGCTGGTAGTTTGACTATACCTTTCGCTTTCCAGATTGACCAATTATCGTCCATTATGATGTTGTTGGTTACGGGCGTGGGCGGTCTGATTCATGTTTATTCTATCGGTTATATGCATGAGGATCAGGGTTTTAGTCGGTTTTTTGCCTATCTAAACTTATTTATCTTCTTCATGCTCATCTTGGTCATGGCTAATAACTATGTACTGATGTTTGCTGGTTGGGAAGGTGTAGGCTTGTGTTCCTATTTGCTTATTGGATTTTGGTATAAAAACCCTGAATATAGTGCAGCCGCCAACAAAGCATTTATCGTCAATCGTATCGGTGACTTATTTATGCTTTATGGTTTGTATATGATTTTCAAGTATTTCGGCACTTTTGTTTATACCGATATTAATGGTATGGCATCTAGCGTTGACACAGCGGCGATAGGTATCATTACCCTACTCTTATTTGCGGGCGCAACAGGTAAAAGTGCGCAAATACCTTTACATACTTGGTTGCCGGATGCGATGGCCGGTCCAACGCCTGTCAGTGCTTTGATTCACGCAGCAACCATGGTTACTGCAGGTATTTACTTGGTGATTAGATCCAATGTTTTGTATGCACTTGCGCCATTTACCAATGAAATCATCGTCATTGTCGGCTTAGCTACTACGCTTATCGCAGGTTTAATAGCACTAAAGCAAAACGATATCAAAAAGGTACTCGCCTACTCTACGGTGAGTCAACTAGGATTAATGTTTTTTGCATTAGGTGTTGGCGCTTATGCTGCGGCATTTTTCCATTTATTGACACATGCCTTTTTTAAAGCCTTATTATTCCTAGGAGCTGGTAGCGTGATTCACGGTATGCATGGTGAACAAGACATTAGAAAGATGGGTGGTTTGAGTCATAAAATGAAATATACGCATCTTACCTTTCTCATCGCTGTAATTGCGATTATAGCCTTGCCACCTTTAGCTGGATTTTTCTCCAAAGATTATATTCTAGCTTCTGCTTTCGGCAAAAGTCCGATTTTATGGGCATTGGGTGCAGGTTCCGGATTACTTACTGCTTACTATATGATGCGTTTGTATTTTCTGGTTTTTAGAGGTAACTCAAGAACACCTGAAGCTGTGGTAGCAAAAATCCACGAATCACCTTCAGTTATGCTAACACCATTATATATCCTAGCTGGTCTTTCGGCAATCGGTGGATTTATGAACATACCGTCAATCTTTGGAGGTGGTCAATGGCTTGAAAACTTTTTGAATCCTGTTGTTCAACTTTCAGAGCTTCATTTAGATCATAGCACAGAGTGGATGTTAATGGGTATTTCTACCGGTTTGGTACTTGCTATTGTTGCATGGACATACAGCAAATATGTCAAAGGAAATGCAGTTCCTGAAAGTGATGAAGCAACCGCTGCCATGCCATTGGCCAATGTTTTAGCTAAGAAATTTTATTTTGATGAGATATATGCTAGCATCTTTGCAAAACCATTATTGAGTTTTGCAAATGGACTCCAAAAATGGTTTGAAACAGAGGTCATTGACCGAGTAACTGATGGTTTTGGAGGTGTAACGATGTTGCTTTCCGGACAAGTTAGAAAAGTTCAAAATGGCCATATCAGTTTTTATTTATTTGCTATGGTTTTGGGAATTTTAGGTATTTTAACAATATTTATTTTATTATAGGAACATGGGTGTACTACTAACAATATTAATACCTTTATTATCGGCTATTCTGATATTATTTATCGGAAAAAGTAACAGTCAAAAGTTAGCTGTTATTTCTTCAGCGGTTTCGGTAATCCTTGCGGGCATATTGACCGCATCATATTTTGCTAATCCTATAACCATCAATGGTGTTGATTGGTCATGGGTATCTTCTATGGGTATCCGGTTTCAATTGGCAGCTGATGGTGTGAGTCTGTTATTACTGCTCATTTCCAATGTCGTGGCATTAATCAGTATTTATGTTTCCTTAGGAGACCAAAATAAAAATACTTGCCAATATTATGCTTTAATATTAGCCATGCAAGGCTTTATGAATGGCGTATTTGTTGCACAAGATTTAGTGTTGTACTATATTTTCTGGGAATTAGTACTGATACCTGCCTATTTCTTACTTTTAGGTTGGGGCAAACATGACCAGATTCGCAAAGTGACTTTAAAGTTCTTTTTATATACCTTTTTAGGTAGCCTTTTGATGCTTGTAGCTATTATATGGTTAGGCAATTATAGCGGAACACCAGATTTCAGTCTAAAAGCTGTTACAGGTTTACCGATACCTGGTGATATTCAGTTTTATATCTTTGCTGCATTTATGATAGCTTATGGTATTAAAACACCGATTTTCCCATTCCATAGCTGGATGGCTGATACATACACCTCTGCACCTGCTCCAGTGACCATTTTGTTTTCAGGCGTGATGTCTAAAATGGCTTTATATAGCATTTTTAGATTTGTTTTACCAATTGTTCCTGAAGCCGTAGAGACTTATGGCATTTATATCATGCAATTGGCTGCATTTAGCGTACTGTATGCTTCGCTGATGGCTATGGCGCAAAAGGATATCAAACGTATCTTTGCTTATGTCTCCATGGCACACGTCAGTTTAATTGTTGCGGCCTTAATGATTAACAATGTAGAAGGTACTCAAGGTGCCCTCATGTTTATGGCGGTACACGCTATAGTTACATCTGGTTTATTCTTTACAGCACACATTTTATACCGATTGAAGGGTACGCATGATATTGATTCTTTTGGAGGTATTCGCCAGCAAATGCCGATTTTTGCGGGATTGTATATGGTAGTGATGTTTGCAAGTATTGGTTTACCGTTAACCAATGGATTTATAGGAGAATTTATGATTTTAACCGCTTTATTTCAAGCTGATGTAGTCGCTCTTGTTTTGGCGAGCTTGAGTATTGTACTAGGAGCGGTTTATATGTTGATGACATACAGAAAAGTAATGTTAGGTCCGGACAATACCAGTGGATTTTTTACGGACTTACAGTCAAATGATAAGTTTTTATTTTGGAGCATTGCTTTTGTAATTATTTTTATGGGTATTTACTCTACGTGGATTACTCAACTTTGTGAAAATACAGTACTTAATATCTTTCAACCCTAGTAAAAGAGAAAATGAACGCTATTATTCTACTTGCCGCAGTCGGTGTATTTAGTATGTTTTTGGGTCTATTCCGATTGAGAGTATTGGCCCTTCCCATGATTATTTTGGCATTAATATCATCACTATTCATATTTGAATATGGATGGCACGGTGATTTTAGCGCTTATTTGAATAATATGGTTGCTTTTGATCATTATTCAAGGAGCTTTAGTTTGGTCATCGTCTTTACTTCAATCTTCCTCATTCTCATGAGTAGGCATTACTATAGCGAGAAGATCGAACACTTGACAGATATCTACGCTTTAATTATATTTTCAGTTACCGGAGGAATCTTGCTCGTATCCTTCCAAAGTTTGGTAATGCTATTTCTAGGAACTGAAATTCTGTCCATTCCTTTATACATTTTGGCTGCTAGCAATAGACGTAGCCTTGAATCTAATGAAGCCGGACTCAAGTACTTTCTAACCGGTGCCTTTTTCACCGCAGTTCTATTATTGGGGATTACTTTCATTTATGGCGCATATGGTAGTTTTGATACATCTGCCATCATTCAAGCCATACAAACCGTTGGTCCATCTCCTCTTTTTGTTCTCGGTGCTGTTTTGGTTCTTTGTGCAATGTTGTTTAAATTATCCGCTGTTCCGTTTCACTATTGGGCACCAGATGTATATCAAGGCGCACCGACCGTCCTAACAGCGTATGTTTCTACCGTTGTAAAAATAGCGGCCATAGGTTCGTTACTTAAATTCATGACATTCCTAGGCTTTTACGAAAGTGACATTTGGATTAATTTATTCTTATTTGTATCTATTCTCACCATGGTTTATGGAAATATAGTATCTGTACTTCAAACCAACTTTAAGCGATTATTAGCTTATTCTGGTATTGCCAATGTCGGGTTTGTTTTTATAGCCATTATTATCATCAATGAAAATAGTGGTGCTTATATTCTTTATAACCTTCTTGCTTATAGTATATCTGCCATTTTAGGATTTTCAATTTACTCGACCGTGAAAAAGCAGACAGATATTGATACCATAGATGGTTTAGCAGGATTGATTACGAATAATAAATTTCTTTCAGCAGGTTTTTTAATTGCTTTACTATCTTTTGCTGGTATTCCTCCTCTGTCAGGATTCTTCGGTAAATACTTTATTATTGCTCATGCTGTTTTTGGAAATTATGTATGGTTAGCAGTTATTGCGGTCATCTTCTCTGTCATAGGCGCATATAATTATTTGAGAATTGCAGCAGCGATTGTCAAAAATAATAATGATATTCCTGCTCTTGAAATCAGTATGTCGTATAAAATATTTGTTTTGATTAGCATGATCGCTATTGTGCTGATTGGTATTTTTCCAGACCAAGTGATTGGTTTTCTTAGATTTTAATGGTTGTATTGAAGTTTAAGATTAAGATACCTAATGGTTCGATAGATTTGTCCAATATTCCTCGGCCATTTATGTTGTAGTTGAAATATGGATCCCAATAAGATTGATATATCACCATCTTGGCGAGAAGCCCTAAAAAAGGAATTTGAATCACCCTATTTTGACAATTTGGTTGCTAGTCTTAAAAAGGTAATCAAAGAAGGAACCATTGTTTATCCGCCGGGAAAATTGATTTTCAATGTTTATAATCAACTAAAACCCGAAGATATCCGTATTGTGATTCTTGGGCAAGATCCATATCACAACCCTGGAGAAGCGATGGGTCTGAGTTTTTCTGTTCCAGACAAGGTTAAAATTCCACCTTCGCTCAAAAATATATATAAAGAAATAGCTTCTGATATAGGCGGTCCTATACCTACACACGGTAATTTAACATCTTGGGTCGATCAAGGTGTTTTTTTACTAAATGCCTTCCTAACAGTTGAACAGAATAATGCAGCTTCGCATAGGAATATCGGGTGGCATTCTTTTACAGATGCAACGATTCATTACATTTCTAATGAATTTGAAAATATTGTATTTATGTTGTGGGGCAATTTTGCCAAAAGTAAAAAACCGCTCATTAATACAGAAAAACATTTAGTTCTTGAGGCCGCTCACCCATCGCCTTTAGCTGGTAATGCTTTTTCAGGATGTAAACACTTTTCGAAAGCCAATGCTTACCTGATTCAACATGGTAAAAATCCAATTCAATGGATCATCCACTAGCACTACATGGCGTAATTTGAAGATTTATTTTATTCAATTAAGATATCACCATTAATCCTTTTTCTTATCTTGCTCTTTTGGTGCTCTAGGCTGTCCTTGTGAATTATGTTTATTTGTCGGTTTTTTCTTGAATTTTTTAGAAGGATTGCTTCCTTTGTGCTTAAATACAGCCTTGTACTTTTTGGGATTCCATTCAGGGCTAATCCCAATTTCTGCAGGAAGGTTAATTTTAGGAATTTCTGCTTCAATCACCTTTTCTACATCTGCTAATTTATACATTTCTTCCTCATTGACCAAGGTAATGGCTAATCCGGAAGCATCCGCACGTGCTGTACGCCCTATTCTATGAACATAATCTTCCGCATCGCTGGGAACATTATAATTAATCACCAAATCCACGTCCTTAATATCAATTCCTCTCGATAAAACGTCAGTAGCTACAATAACACGAACTAAGTTTGCTTTAAATTTATTTAAAACTTCCTCACGCTGTTGCTGATCTAAATCTGAGGATATTCCTTCCACACCATAACCATGACCTGAAATACCCTTAATAATCTCACGAACAGCCCGCTTAGTTGAAGAAAAAATAATTATTTTTTCATAGTTTGGTTTATCCTTAATGAGATGATGTATTAAAGTAGGCTTATGTCCATCATTAACTAAATATGCAGCTTGAACCACTTTTTCTGAAGGTTTCGAAATTGCCAAAGATATTTCTGAAGGATGAATCATATTTTTTTTGACAATACTTCTAATTTTATCTGGCATCGTTGCACTAAACATCAATGTTTGCCGGTCTTTTGGAAGTTTAGATATGATTTTTTGAATATCTTCATAAAATCCCATATCCATCATTCGATCTGCTTCATCTAAAATCAAAATTTTAAGATTATCGAAGTTTGTATTTTTAACATTGATGTGGCTAATTAGCCTTCCAGGTGTAGAAATAATAATATCTGCGTTTTCTAGTGCTCTCTTTTCCTGATCCCATTCATTACCAGAACCTCCGCCGTAAATAGACGCTGATGCTATAGGTACAAAATATGAAAAGCCTTGTATCTGTTGATCTATTTGGATAGCAAGCTCCCTTGTCGGGACGATAACCAAAGCCTTGACGCCTTTGACTTTTGAATCTGCTAGTTTATGTAAAACTGGAAGCATAAAGGCAGCTGTTTTTCCCGTACCTGTTTGAGCACAAGCGATCAAATCACAACCATCTAGAATCTTAGGAATTGCTCCTTCTTGTATGGGCGTTGCTGAATCAAATCCCATGTAGGATATTGCTTCAAGGATTCTTTCATCTAGTCCAAATTCTTTAAAATTCATATTTACCTTTCTTTTTAATTTGTTGCTTTTATTTTATCAATTCCAAAACATTCTTCTTACTAATCTTAATATGAACATTTTAGTTAGTTTTAATTTTTCATCGTTCTTCAGGACAATCAATCCAAATCCTCGATTTCATTATTAGCTATAATAGTCACAAGTCGATACGTTCCCATATAAAAATTATGCATATTGATCAACTCAAGGCTTTATAACTCCTAAGAGTAGTACCTTTGACGAGCATCCAGAAAGCTGATGCTTATAAAAAAAAACCATCATTTAATATGTACTACAATGATTATTCCATAAAACAAAAAGGCACACGCAATTGCGTGTGCCTTAATTTTATGGACTCAACAAGTCTTCA
>JAIXKS010000067.1:0-7095 GCA_026928325.1 Chitinophagales bacterium
TTTTTAGAGTAAAAATACAACAAAAAAAGGGTGTCCTACTTTTCGGACACCCTCATTTTTAACGAAGAGATTTGAAAAAAGAACGACATTTCATTAAGATTTTTTTGTGGACAGAGCACTAGTTCAATTGATGATTTACCACTAAGCATACACAGACACTAAGTAAATCAACAATTAAACCCTTAAATTTATACACCCTGCGGGATAATAAATATCCAAAGGGTAAACTTTCAATGGATTAATTTGTCAAATCAACATTTCTTTTTTTGTGTTTCCCTAAAGGTTCTTTATGGTAATTGAAAGATAATGCCTAATATTGTGTTCAAGATTACAAGGATTGTCTCACATCATGAACAGATCAAAATCTGAGTTAACCAACTTAATTAAGCAAAAGGCCTATGACATGGGCTTTATGCTATGTGGTATATCCAAAGCAGAATTTATGGACCAAGAAGCCCAAAGGTTGGAAGCTTGGCTCAATCAGGGATATAATGGCGAAATGGCTTACTTAAACAATTACTTTGACTTACGTACAGATCCGACAAAACTTGTTCCCGATTCAAAAAGTGTCATTTCGCTGGCTTACAATTATTACAATGATTCGGAAACATTAAATCAAACAGAACCCAAGATTTCGATGTATGCCTATGGTAGAGACTATCACAAGGTAATTAGAAATAAGCTGAAGGCACTTTTTGAATATATCCAATCCATAGCGGGTGACGTTCAAGGTAGAGTTTTTGTAGATTCTGCGCCTGTGCTCGAAAAAAGTTGGGCGAGTAGAAGTGGGTTAGGTTGGATAGGGAAGCACTCGATGTTGATCTCGCCAAAGAAAGGCTCTCATTTTTTTCTTGGAGAAATTATCCTTGATTTAGAGCTCCACTATGATGGTCCTATGAAGGATTTTTGCGGTACATGTACCCGATGCATAGAGGCATGTCCGACCGAGGCTATAAGTCCAAAAGGATATTTTATTGATGGAAGTAAGTGTATTTCTTACCTAACGATTGAGCTCCGGTCTGCTATTCCGGATGAATTTGCAGATAAAATGGAAGGTTGGGCTTTCGGATGCGATATTTGTCAGCAAGTCTGTCCATGGAATCGATTTTCGACGCCACATCAGGAGCCTGACTTTTATCCTAAACCTGATTTAACGAATCTATCTAAAGACTCTTGGCAAGATATTACGGAGGAACAATTTGATAAGGTTTTTATGGGAAGCCCTGTAAAACGAACCAAATATGAAGGCCTCAAACGCAATATCCAATTTTTAAAAATCAAACCAAAAGATCAGACTTCTTCCTGAGGAAGATCTTGACAAAGCTCCACCAAAACACCATTCGATGATTTAGGATGGATAAAACAAACCAATTTATTGTCAGCACCTCTTTTAGGATTTTCATTCAGTAGCACAAATCCTTCTTGGCGTAGTCTTTCCATTTCGGCGTAAATATCCTCGACGGCAAAAGCAATATGATGGATGCCTTCTCCTTTCTTTTCTATATATTTATGAATGGCGCTTTGTTCATCTGTTGCCTCTAAAAGTTCTATTTTATTAGGGCCATTGTCAAAAAATGAGGTAATAACAAATTCAGACGCAACCTCTTCGCGCTTATAAGGTGCGACACCTAAAAGTTTTTCATAAATAGCTTCAGCGCTTTCGAGATTCTTAACGGCGATACCTATATGTTCAATTTTTGAAATCATCTTCTTATTATCTATGCAATATAAAAAGAAAGCCTGATTTTTATCACTAGGCTTTTCATTCTTGTTTTTATTTTTATAATCGTATTAAGGTTACACTTCCTTTGGCTGACCTCGGCGTCCCCAATAACTTGTATTTAACAACCCACACATAAGCTTCTGAAGGTGCCGGCGCTCCTTTATAGTTTCCATCCCACTCATCACTTATATGTTTACTTGAAAAAACTTCTTGACCCCATCTATTAAAAACATACAATTCGTAATCCGTCACCTGATTTAGGCAATATATCTTCAAATCGACAGGCCCGAAAGTACGGTTGTATAATTCTGCATTTTTATAACCTTCTGAATTCAATACACTTGTATCAATTTGCATATCCGGGCGGAAAGTTCCATCTGGAAAAAATATATTCGCAAAGATGATATCATTAAAATCAACCTTAAACGGATAAGTATAATGATTGTCACAATGGTCGGAAATCGTGACCGTAAATGTACCTAATTGGACTGTAATATCTGGAGTCGTTGCACCAGTTGACCATGAATAGGTATAATTTCCGGGAGGATTTACCGAAAGTGCAATATTAGTTTCTCCGTTCTGACACAATTCATCATAATCAACATTTGCGTTTGCTTGCAAATTCAAAGGACCTTTAAATTCCACACGTTGAGAAGCTGTCATGGTGTTGCCACAAACATCCGTTATGGTAACACTATAAACACCATCTTGTGTTACTTCAATTGCCGGTGTTGTTTTATCTTCAAAATCCCATTGATACTTTATTTTAGGAGATTGTGTTTCCAAAAAGGCATTCAATCTCACGATGCCTTCAGTACACTTTCTGGATTCATCCATTCCAATCGAGAGTTTCAAATTACTTGGTCCTTTGATTTCATACTCTTTAAAAGCAGTTGCAGTATTACCGCATGCATCGGTTACTGTAACCGAATAATATAAGGTTTCAACATTTTCAACAATGATGCGTTTTGCTGATGAACCTGTATTCCACCTATAAGTTTCTTGACCTAATTCGTCCAAACCGCTAGAATTCCCACTTGCCTCTAAGGATCCACTTAGATTACCATAAGCACAATCGACATTGATGTGATCCTCAATGCTGGCTGCTGTTATTGGTTTAGGAAACTCCTTTACATCAAGGGAAGCCGTAGCGATTTCATCACAAGCATCCACAATTGTGATCGAGTAAACTCCAGGTTGTGGGATTTCAATACTCCTTACATCTATTTCTCCTGACGACCAAGTTATGGACTTAATATCCGGATGTCCTTGGTAATAAACTGAATTTAAAGTTAGTTTACCATTGTCGCAGAAATTTCCTAAAATTTGGTTTATTTTAGCTTCAGGTTCACTATATCTTTCCAACTTGGCTGTATCACACAGCATATAACATACATTGTCATTCATATATACAATGACGGAATATTCTCCTTCTTCAAAAACTCGAAGCGTTGGTTCTGTAGAGCCATCACTCCATTCGTAGGTAGAAGCATTATTCTTTACAGAGGCATCGAAGGTCCAATCTATCGGCTCCTTTGGGCAAAAAGTTTTAATATCTAATCCAACTACCGGAATATCAAAACCATATGCTCCCGTTTTTGGAGCTATGTCTTCATAGGTATTGTTATTGATATCCTTGGCATTCCACGATAATGTTTCCGCAACAAAACCGTATTGCTCCATTATTTCTTCAGTAATGTCCAACTCACAAGTTGTAGATCCGTCTGTATCTGTTTTGATGAAGGCAGGACCCACTTTTCCCTTATCATTCACACCCGTTGCCATATAGACGATACCCCAATCAATGGCTTCGTACAAGGCTCCGCCTAAAAAGTTCTGAGAGCCATCAGGTTGCACATATTTCTTTTGCCATACGACTTGACCTTCTGTGGTTAGGCGGATAATATAAAAATAATCATCACCTCTGCCAGCTTGTACCGTCAACCCGCCCAAAATAATATCTTGATTTCTATTGATCGTACAATAGCTCAACGTCGTCAGAGAATCTCCAGGGAAAGCTACTATCCTAGACCATTCCACATCTCCCCGCTTGTCCGTTTTAATTACAAATCCTGATACTTTATTTAATTCTGGAATATTCGTAGGAACGATAATATTACCTACGACTACAAAAGAAGAATCAGCTAATCTTCGAACATCAAGACCTGTCATTTGAGATATATTTGAAATCGTATCTCTAAATTGCATACTCAATGATGGAGTACCTAGTGTATCTATAACTAAAACATAAGGTCGAGACCCTCCGTTTTGATAACTTCCTACTGCGATAAGGTCATCACCTGAAACACGCAAGGCACCTAAACTAGCCTGATTATTAGCTGTTGGCAATTGTAGCGATTTTGTCCAAACCGTATCACCTTCATAATTTAATCGTGATAGATGTAATGCTCTTTGATTCGCTTCATCTACGCTATATGCATTAAACAAAGAATTTCTTAAATTTGCCAATACATGACTTTGACCCGTAAATGCTATTTTATCATCATCATGCGTGTACGTTCTTAAAAAGCCTTGATTGCCTCGCATATCAAGTGCTCCCAATACTTGTACAAAGGTTCCTGCCTTATCCGCCACTAAAGAAAAATAGATAGAATCATTGCTACCTTGAACAATAGAGGACAAACTTTGATGAATTCGGTCGAAGGCAGCGTCTAAGATGATATATTTAGACCATGCCATATCACCTTTAGCCTTATAACTTGTCAAAATAAGGGTATCGCCATAGATGAGATGATTATCTTCATCTGGTTCTACTTCTAAGTGCATCGAAACATAGTGTCCGTCCTTAATCTGGGTAGAAGTTATAGTCGCAATCTTTTTATTTTTTTCGGCCGGATATAACCTGTGAAAAGCTACCTGCGCCTGTATTCCGAATGCTACCAATGTAAAAATAGCCATTACAAACCCCGTTCGAAAATACGAAGTCCTAACTGATAAACTCTTTCTTTGCATATGAATTCATGATTATAAAGCCAAAATTACAATATAACTTGAATTTTGCAACAATTAACTGCGTTTAATTGAATGAAATGTTATCTGAACTACAATTTTAATGTAAAATTCAAGGCTGAAAGTAGCCATCATACATAAAAAAAGGAGGCATAATAAACATTTGCCTCCTTTCTATAGATTAAAACCTAAGTCTGATTAATCTCGTTTTCCAAGATTATTGAGTTTATCCTTAACTTGATCTACAACCTCTTTTTGCGCATCTATTTCTTTTACTTTAGTATCTTGATCTACTAGATTTTTTTCAATATTAGATTCAGATTCGGCAATTTTTTGTTTTGCTTTTTCTATATCTTTATGAAAACCATCATTTTTATCTTTAAGCTTTTTAAGATCCTTTTCTAAAGAATCATATTTCTTCTCCTCTGCTTTGAGTTCATCAGCCACCACTTTTTTTCTAACGGCGATAAAATAGTCATATAAAAATTGACGCAATGATTCTGTTTGTTGTGGATGATCGCTGGACTTAACAAATGCGCCTCCTAGATCTACCCAAACATAGGTTGTCGCCATACCCTTTCCATCTTCAAATTTAGCATATAAATCTACCGGAGAAGATCCATTGATTAAAGGAATTTTAGTTGCCATTAAAAAATGTTCTTTAGCTTTCTTATTAGCCTTCATCTTGCCATACTCCTTGACATATTCATAAAATGTCTTCTCAGCAAGCTTTGAATCTGCACCGGGTATTTCTATAAAAAAACTATTTTGCAAACCCAAACTCATCGTAACACTTCGCTCTATAGCATCTTGAGCTGAAATACCACCAGAAAAAATGAAAAGTGATGCAAGTATCGAAAAAAATGTTCTCATAATATTTTGATTTTTAATAATTAACAATGATTCTATATACTAATAAGACGCAAGATAGACAACATCGTCACCATCTTACGACTTGTTCGCATTTAAAAACCGCAATAAAGCTTGGTATCCCGCGAGATCCTTCTCTTCTACACCTTCTTTCTTTGCCTTAGTAAGCGCATCTTCAACCGTTTTTATAGCCTTATCAAAATCCTTTTTGGCAACCATGACTGTACATAAAGTATTTAAGTTTTCTAAATTTGGTCGCTTATTAAAAAATTTCGTAGCATATTCTTCCGCATCATTGAGCATCGTAGGATTATCCTTAAAATTTTTAACGATATCTCTAATGACAGGTTCCATCTTTTCCGGTTCCTTCTTTGTATTTTTTGCGAGACTTCGATAAGCCTCCATGTATTTTTCATGATTATGGAAAGCTTTATAATACTTCATTTTAGCTTCTGAAGCAAAAATTGAGGCATCATTATACATGGTTTTCTCAGCTTTTTTGATGCTTTCATTCAATAAAGATTCCATCTCAAAAGCGATCGCTTTATCCACGGTTTTCCAACACGCCGATTTACATTTTTCTTCAAAAATTTCATCACCGACCAATCTTCTTATCTTTTTTTCAGAGGCTACAACCTGGTCAAACAATTTAGAATCTGCCTCTGTTGCCGCTTCAAAAACGAATTGTAATCTTTGATCTTCCGTTATACTCGGATTGGCATTAAGATACTCATTTGAAATTTTTAAACTAGGTTTTCCGACTGCATTTAATGCTTTAACATAGTTATAAACTAAATCGTAATCTCGATTGCCTTCTAAATATAGTTGTTCATATTTGGATGTCCTATCCACTTTCAAATTTGCCTCATTACCTAAAGCAATCAACCGATCAGGCTGCTGAGATCCTTTCACTGTTTTAACTATCTTACCTTCACCGTCGATAAAAAACAATGTCGGATAAGCCGAAACAGGGTATTTGTGCCCAAAAGTTATCCCATCAGCCTCTTCCATATCCAACTTGAGATTTATAAAATTTGCATTAAAAAAATCGCCTACTTCTTCTCTCGTAAATACATTTTTGGCCATAGATTTACATGGCCCGCACCATTTTGCAAAAGCATCCACAAACAGCAACTTGTCTTCTTCTTTGGCTTTGGCCATTGCGTCTTTCCAACTTCCGTCAAAAAACTGGATACCTTGTGCTTGTATCATTAAAACACCCACAACAAAAAGTAAACTCAAGCCTATTTTTTTATTCATTTGCGATTATTTCTTTTATAACGTTTGATAAGCAACAAATGTATAACAAATTATTAAATTATGGGTTTAATTAACGGTATGATAACTTTTTAAGACTTTAGATCGATAAGTCAATATAGGGCATGGATTGATCCGTGTTGTCGAGACGACAAAGACTAATACCAAGCTTAGCGAGTTACGGAAATCACGAATTTTGAATTACGAATTACGAATTACGAGAGACTGTTCAAAAACCTGTGTCAAGAGAATAATTAAAAAATAAATTATAAATT
>JAIXKS010000067.1:7105-15587 GCA_026928325.1 Chitinophagales bacterium
GAGACTGTTCAAAAACCTGTGTCAAGAGAATAATTAAAAAATAAATTATAAATTTGACATATGAAACAGAAAAAAGAAGATCCATTATTCGGACATAAACTAGAGGAGGTTATTCCAGATGCAGATATTCGTCAAAAATTTATAGACGAGTTATACAAAGGAGGGAGTATTTTTGGAGCAGGCAGTATATTTAGGGATTTACTTCAGGGATTTGTAAATAAAGCGCTAGAAGGCGAGATAGAAGCTCATTTAACAAACGAAAAACCAAATGGTATTAAAAATCGTAAAAACGGAGTAAAATCAAAGAAGATACGGACTGAATCAGGTGAGATAGAAATAAGAACACCTAGAGATAGGAAGGGAGAATACGAACCTAAATTAGTTAAGAATTGGGAACGAGAACTCAATAGTGGTTTAGATAAGATTATATTAAGTTTTTACGCACAGGGTCAATCGATAGAAGATATACGTATCCAATTATCTAGTATCTATGGTTTAGAGGTCAGTTCAGGCACTATCAGTGCAATAACAGAAAAAGTATGGGTAGAAATTAATGATTGGCATAATAGAGCTCTTAAATCGTGTTATCCAATTATTTACTTAGATGCCATTCATTTTAAAGTCAGAGAATCAGGAACAATAATAAGTAAAGCTATATATACTTGTTACGGTGTTGATAGCGATGGAGAGCGAGATATATTGGGACTTTATGTAGATAATGCTGAAGGTGCCAGATATTGGGGTCTTATACTAGAAGACCTTCAAAGAAGAGGAATAGAAGATGTATTTATATTTTGTGTAGATGGATTAAAAGGCTTTAAAGAAGTAATTAACCAAGTGTATCCACAAGCCAATGTGCAACGATGTATCGTACATATGATACGTCAATCGACACGTTTTGTGGCATGGTCAGACGCTCGAAAATTAAATAGTGACTTACGAGCAGTTTATACAGCAAGTAATGAAACAGGTGCAAGAATAGCCATGAATGCATTTGAATCCAAGTGGAATGAGAAATATCCAGAAGTAGCAAAATCATGGAATAATAACTGGGAGGAATTAATGCATTTTATGAATTATTCACAGCATATCAGAAGGATGATATATACTACTAATCCTGTAGAAGCAGTTCATAGATTAATGCGCAAAACAACAAAGTCTAAAGGAGCATGGACATCAGAAAAAGCACTTATTAAACAGCTATACTTAACATTAACCCATAACGATAAAAGTTGGAAAAGGAAATCATTAAGATGGTCTTCAATACAACGGGAATTAATAAATATGTATGGAGATCGATATAAAAAACATCTTTAAAATTAAAAAATGACACAGGTTTTTGAACACTTCCAATTACGAAAATTGGCTTATAAAAGATAAAAATCTCCAATTCACCAATTTCACCAGTTCCACCAATTTCCACAACGAATCGACAAATCCAACGATTCCACAAATCAACAATCAAAATTACACCATTAAACCCTTAAACCTTTACACACTTAAACCTTTAAATCCACCAATTTCCACAACGAATCGACAAATCCAACGATTCCACAAATCAACAATCAAAATTACACCTTTACACGGATAAACTTTTAAACCAGTTCCAACGAATCAATAATTAATCTTCCACAACGAACAAATCCATAGCGATCCGATCAGCAAAGTATTTACCCGCATTTGTCAGAATATAATGGTCATTTTCTATGACAACGAAGTTGTCTGCCATAGGTTGTTGAATTTGTTTTTTAAAAAAATGGACATATTCAGGGCTTATGGCGCTGATTTTTTCAAGTTGAACACCCCATTGGGTTCTTAGCCCGGTCATAATATATTCGTTATAACGCATGGAAGGCGTCAAAAACTCGATTTCCATCGGAAGATTACCTTCCAAGATAGCATCAATATATTTTTTATTATTTGCAATGTTCCAAGATCTTGTCTTCCCATCGTATGAATGTGCAGAAGGTCCTATACCCAAGTATTTTTCACCCTTCCAATAGTTCGTATTATGAATGGCAATGTATCCGGGTTTTGCAAAATTAGATATTTCGTAGTGTTGAAACCCATGATTGGTCAAGGTTTGAACGAGGTACTCAAATTGTTGATTCGCGTGATCTGCATTTAACGGGAGAAATCGTCCTTTCTGAATCATATGATGCAACGCTGTCTTTTCTTCAACAGTCAAACAGTAAGCTGAAATATGCTGAATACCCAAATCTAAAGCCATATCTACATTTTGCTGCCACATCTCATGGGTCGTATAAGGACTGCCATATATCAAGTCTATCGTCAAATTATTGATCCCTACATCTTGCGCATTTAAAATTGCGGCAATAGATTCTTCTGTCCGATGTGCACGATTCATCCATTCCAAATCTGTATCAAAAAAAGATTGAATCCCTATACTCAAACGATTAACACCTAATTGTCTAAGGAACATCGTTTTTGCTTTATTTAGGTCATCCGGATTGGCTTCAATTGTTAGCTCGGCTTGATCGTCCCATGTATAATATCGAGATAAGGTTTCAAATATTTTTTCGAAATCATTTTTTTCTAAAATACTCGGCGTTCCGCCACCAAAATAGATGCTAGTAAGATGTTTGTCTTCCAAGTATTCTTTACGCATTTCCAGCTCTTTACACAAGGCATTGACCATTTCGTCCTTAAGCCTTAAAGAGGTCATAAAGTGAAAATTGCAATAATGACAGGCTTTTTTACAAAAAGGAATATGCAGATATATACCAGACATATAGTATATTCGTTGTTTAATAAAGAGATATAATAACTTTTGGCAAAGATAATACTATTTTATTCGCAGTTACGCAGTTATTTTTCAAATCGATGGGATCGAATCGGATGGATATCGGTTTTGATGATATTATCTACTTCGATTTATGCTCAAAAAAATATTGTTTCCATCTTATCATATACCGACTTATCAGATGCTAAACCAATAATCACGATAACAGATAGTGTGAAGGTCGCCGGATATATCAACAGTCATTTACAGCAACTACAAGCCTCGGGATATATCTTTGCTGTTGCAGATACTACGATTTGCCAGCAAGACACGTGTTATACATATTTATTCAAAGGAGAAAAATATGTCATCTCGGCAATCAATCTAACAGAAGAACAACAAGCGATCATCGAGGCCAGCCAAATTAAAAAGATTCCTATCGGCAAAACTCCGGATTCGCTCACCATTCAGGGATTTTTAAAAGCTATTGTTCAACATCAAGTCAATCATGGTTATCCTTTTGCACGAGCCAGCTTAAAACAAGTTCGTTTTGATGAGGCCAACGTGACCGCATCCTTGCACGTTCATAAAGGTAGGTTTATCACCTTTGACTCCGTGGTTCTGTCCGGAAAACTAGATATGTCACCTGCTTTCTTCAGTAAAATATTGGATATCAAATCCGGTAAATATTACGACCACGACAAAGTCATCAAAGCCCAATCCAAACTCAAAAATTTATCCTATCTTTCACTACAAAGTGCACCATACGTTCGATTTATCAACGATAAAGCGTCCGTCATCATACCGGCCGATCCAAAGCCGGCTTCGAGATTTGATTTTCTAATAGGGATCTTGCCAAACACCGTCAATGGCGTCAGAAAGTGGGCCATCACCGGGGATTTAATCGCTGAGATGAATAATGCTTTTAGAAGTGGCGAATATATATATTTTCAATTTAAACGCTTGCAAGCTGACAATCTCGAGCTACTCATCAAAAACAATATTCCTTATATTCTTAACTTGCCGATTGGTACACACTTGGATTTCAGAATATTTAAAAATGGAAACCAAAATCTTGACACCTACTTTGATGGCGGCCTACAATATCTTTATAATGGTAATAACCATGTTCGGATTTTTGGGAGTTATCGGGCATCTTCTCTCCTGGATATCGATTTAGAAAGCATTAAAACGGCAAATAAACTTCCAGCAAAATTGGATTTTTCATACTCAGGTCTTGGGGCCGGTATCAGTATTGATCAACTTAACTACAAGTTCAATCCGACACATGGTTTCAACACCTCTTTGACTACTGTAGTCGGTCGTAAGCATATCCTTCCCAATCGCCAGATTGTCGATTTAGAAGGTTTTGAAACAAGTTACGACTCGCTAAAACTCCAAACCCTTCAAGCCGAATTTAAGGCGGATTTCGCTTGGTATCGCGGCATCAAAAACTGGGCAGCGATTAAAGCCGGAATTCAAGCGGGTTTAGTGTTTAATGAAATCACACTTCGTACAAATGAACTCATGCGAATCGGTGGCAATAGATTATTAAGAGGCTTCGATGAAGAGAGTATTTTGACTGATTTTTATGGCTTCAGTACTTTTGAATTTAGATTGATTTTAGATCAAAATTCATATATGAGCCTTCCATTTATAGATTTTGGCTATGTCAATATCCGCAATGAAAACAATATATCGAGCCTCTCACCCGTGATAGGTATCGGATTGGGTCTAAATTTTGGCACAAAAGCAGGCATTTTCAACCTTTCGTTTGCAGCTGGAAAATCCTCTGTTCAGCCGTTTGACTTCAGTCGAATGAAAATTCACTTTGGGTATGTCAATCTATTCTAATTTTTCAAAAAAAACCAACATATAACAAATTATACAGATATATAATCATGCAATATTATCGCAATTATAAATAAATTTGTAAATTTTCGCTAATCTTAGAATACAACCATTGAACACATCTTATTTCGTACTCAACACCAACAAAAAAAAGGAAACCTGATATATCAGATTCCCCTTTTTTAACTGTGTTTTATAAAAGTCTTTTTCTTAATTGACGGTTATCTACACATGGTCATTTGCCGCTTCTCTTTGTTTTTTTGTTGCAGCTGTTTTAATGTTATCAGCAGCTTCTTCGATTTTGGATTTTACTTCAGCAAGTTTTTGCTCGAGTTCTCTTTTAGCTTCTTGAGCCTTTTCGCTAAAATCTTCAGCATATTTTTCAATTTCAGCCTTTAATCTTTCAGCTTCACCCATCAACTTTTCACGAGTTTCCTTTCCTGAACGCGGGGCAAATAACATTCCTAAAGCTGCGCCGATAGCACCACCGATAACTAATCCTTTCAATAACTTGAATCCTCCATTTTCCTTATTCATAATAATGTATTTTAAATTGTCAATCAATACTTATAAAACATACTCTGAGTTAAAAAAATTCCAAAAATCTCGCTTTTAACCGAAATTTAAAGAAGTATTAACACATTGGTAAAAAAATGCTGGGTATTTCGCATAATCTCGAACGATTTATCAAACAATCCATAATTTTATTTTCAAAAATCGCAATACATAAACACATCCATATTTTTAATTAATCGGCTTCAACAATCTATTAAATCAATGCCTTAAAGCTATTTGGAGTCAAATATTAATGAATTATTCACTGATAAAGATTAAAAACACAATTATTAGGTTAAAATTCATAACTTTGACCTTTAAAAACGACTTTATAAAAATACAGAAATGGCTGTTGACGTTATATTAGGCCTACAATGGGGCGATGAAGGAAAGGGAAAAATTGTGGATTATCTGGCAGACCAATATGATTTGGTCTGTAGATTTCAAGGTGGACCCAATGCTGGACACACCATTAAAATCCAAGATAAAAAATTTATTTTACACACGATTCCTTCGGGCATATTTAGAGCGCATATCACAAATATCATAGGCAATGGTGTTGTCTTGGATCCGATTACACTTTCGAAGGAGATGAACATCTTAGATCAGGCGGGCATCGAATACAAGCATCGCTTGCTGATTTCTTCGAAGGCACATCTCATTTTACCAACGCACCGATATTTAGATGCAGCCACAGAAGCTTCAAAAGGTCAATCCCGAATTGGTTCTACTTTGAAGGGAATCGGTCCGGCTTACATGGACAAAACAGGGAGAAACGGCCTCAGGGTTGGAGATTTATTGACCCAAGATTTCAAATCCAAGTACAACAACATCAGAGAAAAACACCTCAACCTTGTCAAGTTGTACCCTGAAATCGAATTTGATCTTGAAGTTCAAGAGTCTCAATTTTTCGAAAGTATCGAAGTGCTCAAACAATTGAAATTTATCAACAGCGAGTATTTTATTAATCAAGCGCTTAGTGAAGGCAAACAAATCCTAGCTGAAGGCGCTCAAGGGTCTATGCTCGATATTGATTTTGGTACCTACCCTTTTGTTACCTCTTCTAACACGACAAGTGCAGGAGTATGTAGTGGTCTAGGAATAGCGCCAAATAAAATCCGAGAAGTCATCGGTATTGCAAAAGCGTATTGTACCCGAGTGGGTTCTGGACCGTTTCCGACAGAGTTATTGGATGAGACCGGAGAAAAACTCCGTACTTTAGGCCATGAGGTAGGTGCAACCACGGGAAGACCGAGACGATGTGGTTGGTTAGATATACCACAATTACAATATACTATTATGCTCAATGGCGTAACCCAAATCGTATTGACAAAGATGGATGTATTAGATACTTTTGAAACGATCCAGATCGCTCATAGTTATCGATATGACCATAAAGAATCCAATGAATTGCCTTTTGATATTGTAGGTAAGCCTATAGATCCGGTTTATCATCAATTTGAAGGATGGAACACTTCCCTTGATGCCATAACATCCTATCAGGACCTACCTAGTAAGGCATTGCAGTATATCGAAACGCTTGAATCAAGGCTCAACACGCGGATTTCGATGGTCAGCACCGGTCCCGAACGACATAAATTATTGCCCAAGTAAAGGAACATTTTAAGTCTTTTAGGTATTATCATTTAGGACATTGTTATTATAAAAAATGAGTAAAAAGGAACAATTTTTAGAAGAAATCACGAGTGCTTATACCTTTAAAGGAGATTCTATCATCCTAGGAGCACCCGAACTCGATGGAGAAACATTGACAGATACTTTTATTCGTCTGCCCTTAAAGACCTTTAATCGACATGGCCTTATTGCTGGCGCTACAGGTACAGGAAAGACGAAAACCCTCCAGATTATCACAGAACAATTATCCGCCAAAGGCGTATCTACTTTGGTTATGGATATCAAAGGTGATTTATCCGGGATTGCAGTACCGGGCGATTCTAATGCAAAAATAGAAGAACGCCATGATAAAATCGGTATTCCGTTTATTTCTTCTGGCAGTCCGGTAGAGTTCTTGTCACTATCCGATGATTCCGGCGCAAGACTAAGAGCAACTGTGCTTGAATTTGGTCCTGTTTTGTTTTCAAAAATTTTGGAACTCAATGAGACGCAATCAAGTGTCATCTCAATGGTATTTAAATTTTGCGATGATCATTTTCTGCCTTTGCTCGATTTAGATGACATCAAAAAAGTACTCAACTACGTTGTCAATGAAGGTAAAGAGGCCTTGAAAGAAGAATACGGTGTTGTTTCTTCGGCAACAATAGGTACAATCCTTCGAAAAATCATCGAATTGGAACAACAAGGTGGAGATAAGTTTTTTGGAGAACGATCATTTGATGTTGAGGATCTAGTTCGAGTCAATAATCAAGGACAAGGCTTTGTTTCGGTATTGAGAGTTACCGATATCCAAGATCGACCCAAATTATTCTCTACATTTATGCTTCAACTCTTGGCCGAAATTTACAATACTTTTCCAGAAGAAGGCGACCTTGAAAAACCGAAATTAGTCATTTTTATAGATGAAGCCCACTTAATATTCAATCAGGCAAGCAAAGCTTTACTATCACAAATTGAAACCATCATCAAGCTTATTCGCTCGAAAGGCGTTGGTATATTTTTTGTTACGCAAAACCCTAGAGATATTCCTGAGTCTGTATTAGGTCAATTAGGGATGAAAATACAGCATGCTTTAAGAGCCTTTACCGCAAAAGATAGGAAAGACATCAAGCTAACCGCTGAAAATTATCCAATATCAACTTATTATACTGTAAATAATCTCTTGACGGAAGTGGGCATAGGTGAAGCCATCATAACTGCCTTGAATGAGAAAGGCGTTCCAACTCCTTTGGTTCACTGTTATCTCCGAGCGCCTCAATCCCGAATGGATGTACTAACGCAATCAGAGATTAACCAAATTATGAGCCGTAGTCACATTAAAGCGAAGTATGACGAAGTGATCAATCGAGAAAGTGCTTATGAAATATTATCCGCTAAAATCGAAAGTACGCCTCCTTCAGAAGTAAAACAGCCTGAAAAAAGAACATCGACGCGTCAAGAAAAATCGACCTTTGAGAAAGTGTTAGACAGTCAAGTGTCTAAGCAAATAAGCCGTACGTTTACCACTTCATTAGTTCGAGGAATATTGGGTGTGGTTAAAGAAATAACAAAAAATAAAAAAAGTTGGAATTCCTAAATATGTGGTTGTCGCTTTTACTCGCCTAATTTCTAGTGCTCTGTCTATAAAAAGATTTAAATAATATTGGAAGTTATTTTTTTAAAGATCAAGGCAAAAAACGCAGACATAGTGGTAACTAT
>JAIXKS010000067.1:15604-21259 GCA_026928325.1 Chitinophagales bacterium
TATAAAAAGATTTAAATAATAATGGAAGTTATTTTTTTAAAGATCAAGGCAAAAAACATATCTATACGATTTAAGCGAAGTTTAATGAATGCCTGAACGGCATTCAAGTATAGATACCGCTTGCGGCTTGGCCATAAAAACTATGGCGAGTATTTTTAACGATGAGATTTGAAAAAAGAACGACATTTCATTAAGGTCCTTTTATTGAGAGAGTACTGCTTTTAAAACATTATCGGAATAAAACGAGGACGCTCTATAGTAAAAAAGGAATAGGTTACTTTAAGGATTTCTATCCGATTAGTCAAGTCTTTTGCCGTACTCTATATTAATTATGATAGCAATTCTTGTATATTTAAAATATAATTAATTATCTTTGCACTCCAATTTTTTGGGCTCCGTAGTTCAACTGGATAGAATATCAGATTTCGGCTCTGAGGGTTGGGGGTTCGAATCCTCCCGGGGTCACACAAAAAACCTTGGTTTAGCTACCAAGGTTTTTTTTATTGAGCTCTGTTATTCATAAACAGCCCGATAAAAGCCAATATAACAATTTGGCTAAGTCTCTAAAAAACTTTTAATCAAACATTTACGTTACTACTCGAATAAAAGTTTTATTATGATGCATTCATTTCTTCTATTATTACAATGTACGGTTGCGATTATGTTAGCAACCATTCCTTCATTCAAAAACATGGGTGATGAGATTTACATTGGCGTAGATAATATATTGCAAATAGACTTAAATGACTGCGATCCAAATGACATCAACATCAAAACAACTTCTGGTTCTCTAATAAAAAGGAATGATAGCACCTACTCCATTGTTGTTCAAATACCCGAAGACGAGATAAAAGTCAAACTCTATTATAAAAAAATCGTTTGCCAAATAAAAACGCTAAAAGCAGAACGACTCCCAAATCCTCAAATCAAAATGGAAGGAAGCAGTACGACTTTTTCAAAAAGTTCTGCCAATCAATCAGGAAAACTTTCTATCGAATATCCAGCTAAATATACGAATATCGGAAAGAGCAATATTATATCTTTTAATGTAAGTATTCAAGATCCAAGTGGAAGACCAGTCTTTTCGACCTACACCAGAGGCGATGCCTTAGATAATAATACAATCAACATGATTAAAAAAGTACAGGTAGGTTCCAAACTTCTAATCAATAATATCATCACTCAATCCGCAAGTTTAGGTGCAACCCAAGTTCCAACCTCGCTCAACATATCTATCATCGAATAAATGGCCTATAATTCAGCCCTTATGAACGTATTAATATTGCCAAAGTTCAAGTAATTTTTGTTCAAAAACCTTGTCCGGCATAAACTGTTTTTCTAAATCCGCATTAAATGGTATCGGTGTATCCATACTTGCCGCTCGATAAACAGGCGCATCGAGGTATTCGAAAACTTCTTCTGAGATAACTGCCGCAATTTCAGCACCGAAGCCATTGATTAAGGTATCTTCGTGCAAGATGATGACTTTTCCTGTTTTTTTGACAGAATTTAAAACAGCTTCCTTATCCCAAGGTATTAATGTGCGCAAATCTATCACTTCTGCATCTATATCCGGATATAGCTCTAAGGTATGCAACGCTAGGTGAACACCCATTCCGTAAGTAACGATAGAAAGATCATTGCCCACTTTAGGAGTACTTGCTTTACCGAAAGGTACGGTATAATACCCGGAAGGTACCATACCTTTGATACTTCTATAGAGTTTTTTATGCTCGAAAAACATCACCGGATTTGGATCAGCGAACGATTGCAACAACAAACCCTTAGCATCTTCCGGAGTCGATGGATAAACGACCTTTAGTCCCGGTACCTTCGTAAACCACGCTTCCGTTGACTGCGAGTGATAAGGTCCCGCTGCCGTACCACCACCTGTAGGCATGCGCACGACAACATCTGCATGCTGTGCCCAACGATAGTAGGCTTTCGCCAAATTATTGACAATTTGATTAAAAGCCTCGGACACAAAATCAGCAAATTGCATCTCTACCATACTCTTTTGGCCAGCAATAGAAAGGCCCAATCCTGCTCCTACGATAGCCGCTTCGCAAATCGGCGTATTTCTCACCCGATCTTTCCCATAGACATCTAAAAAACCATCCGTAACCTTAAATGCTCCACCATATTTTCCGATATCTTGACCCATTAAGATCATATTTGGATACCGCTGCATCGCTTCACGCAAGCCTTCAGAGATCGCATCAATAAATCTAACTTCATGAGTTTCACTTGTGTCGGGATGAATTGTCTCATTAGCAAAGGGCGCATATACATCTGCTAATTCTTCCTCTTTATTGGGAACGATTCCGGGATAATGATCCGCAATATTGAGCTCTTCAAGCACATGGGCACTTAATTCTTTCCTATATTGTGATATACCGGCTTCATTTAAAATTCCTTTCTCTTTAAGTAAATTTTCAAACTGCAATACAGGATCTTTATCTAGCCAAGCGTCCGCCATCCCTTCAGGGTAGTAAGCTGTACCTGACGCTTCCTCATGGCCGCGCATCCGAAATGAAACACATTCAATAATAACTGGCCTAGGATTTTGTCGCAATTCCTCAGCCCAATATTTTACAGTTTCATACACTTCGAGTAAGTTATTGCCATCTATAGACACTGCATCGATACCATATCCAATACCCTTATCCGCAAATGACTTCATTCTAAATTGCTCGGAGGAAGGAGTAGAAAGGCCCCATTGGTTATTTTCGACCACGATGATTAAAGGTAGTTGCCAAACTGCTGCGACATTAACCGCTTCATGAAAATCTCCTTCACTGGCTCCTCCGTCTCCTGTAAACACAAGAACAGCTTCCTTATTCTGCTTCAATACATTGGCGAGCGCTATTCCATCTGCTACACCCATTTGTGACCCTAGATGCGAAATCATCCCGACAATCTTATACTCTTGAGTACCAAAATGAAAAGACCGATCTCTGCCTTTTGTAAATCCTTCTAGTTTACCCTGAAATTGAGCAAAGAGCTTCCTTAAAGGAATATCTCGGGCAGTAAAAACCCCAAGATTTCTGTGCATCGTCAACATGTACTCTTCTCGGCGCATGCCTAAAGTAGCACCTACGGAGATTGCTTCTTGACCCCATGCTGAAAACCATTTTGAAATCTTACCTTGTCGAAGTCCGATTAACATGCGTTCTTCAACCATTCGCGGCAATAATAACTTTTTATAAAATTCAAGATACTCTTGATTTGTATATGATGCTGACATGAATTTTCTTAATTTTAAAACCACAAAATTAAGCTATTATTTGCTACTTATTTTGAAAAAAAAGAACATGCAGCATTTCTTTAAAAGAGCAGCATAGTATATTCTACTGATTCCCAACAAAAAAGATATATTTTAATTCATACATTCGAAAAATCGGTATTAGTCCTTATTATTTTATATCCAAACACAAAATTAACTTTAATATATAGGCAAGTAGATATTAATCGTCCTATTACTGAAACAAATAAATATATACCTTATCAATAAAAATAATTACCGAAAAATCAGATTAAGACTACAAAACATCGTATAAAAAACTATAATTTACAATTAATTAATTATCAATTTTATATAAATTACGATAAATTAACATATGTATATTTACATCACTGATTATCAATTACAAAATATTCATATTACAATAAAATAAAATATTTAGGCATAATTCTTGAATAACACCTAAATCATCATAATTCATGAATCCAAGTTTTTGAAGTAACCATCTTCAAAAACAATTCAGAATTAGAATGAAAATTTTTAAATATTATTTATTCGCTGGTAGATTTTAATGCATGAATCTATCAGCAAACCACCCGAACCCAAAAACCTTTTTGTGCGCATGAAACAAGTCTTACTTTCTCTGCTATGTTGCATTTTAATGGCAATGCCGATTTTAGGTCAGAACTTAAACCTGAAACCTGCCGAATTAGTGGCTCAAACAAAAAAAGAAGCCATACCTACAAAAATCGAATTATTTTCAAAGGGTAAAATGCCCAAAACAAAACTAGCCAAGATCGAGACTTATTCCCGATTTGAAATCAACACACAAGCCTTAAATACATTAGCCAATCAAGATATTAAGCTTTTAAGCTTCCAATTGCCCATTGAAGAAAAGCCAAATCTGCAGCTCGAACTGGTTGAGGTTCATCCCTTTGCTTCAGATTTTGTCGTTAGAGAAGCGCCATCTATGCAAATCGTAACTCATGATTTTGGCAAACACTATCGAGGCATCGTAAAAGACGATCCAAATAGTGTTGTCGCCATATCGATAGTAGGTGGCGAAATATCGGGTATCATTGCTTGTTCTGATTTAGAAGGAAACTATGTTTTAGCCAAAGAGCCAAAGACCAATGCCTATATCCTCTATAATGACCAACAAATTCATCAAGCCGACCCACTTGCTTGCAGTACTGCCGATACATTTGCGGCTTATACAAAAGAGGAACTCAGAGGTAATGTAGATGCATCGAGAAGTTTATCAGATTGCGTAAGACTATATTTTGAAGTAGATTATGATATCTACCAAGAAAAAGGCAGTAAAACTCAAAATGTCAATAATTTTGTAACCGCCATTTTTAATCAAGTAAGTACGCTATTTGCCGTTGAACAAATCAAAACGGTCTTATCGGAAGTTGTAGTATGGACCACGCCTAGTCCATACAATGCTACTACATCAACAGGTATGCTCAATGCATTTACTGGATATCGCAAAAATTTCAATGGAGATTTAGCTCAATTATTATCCTATAAAGCAAGTGGAGGAATTGCTTATGTAGATGGACTTTGTCGAAAAAATCAGGCGTATAGTATGAGTTATGCCGGTATCAACAACTCCTTTTTAGAAGTACCGACCTATAGCTGGACGGTTGAAGTAATCACGCACGAATTGGGGCATCTTTTCGGTTCTCAACATACCCATGCTTGTGTTTGGAATGGGAATAACACTGCAATAGACGGATGTTACAACGTAGAAGGCAGCTGCTCCAACCCAGGATTGCCACCTTCAAATATCGGAGGAAGCATCATGTCCTATTGTCATTTAACTCAGGTAGGTATCAAGTTTTCTAATGGTTTTGGCACACAACCCGGCAATGTTATCCGGTATAAAGTTGCCAACGCTACATGCCTAACTTCCTGCCCAGATGATGGAAATGGCGGCAGCGACGAGTGTAAACAAATCAGCCTAAAATTAGAAATTAATACAGATAGCTACCCTATGGAAACGACGTGGCAAATCAAGGATGCCAGTCAAAAAATCGTATATTCAGGAGGCCCATTCTTTTCGCCAAATACCTTGAATACCATCGATATTTGTTTGCCTCATGGTTGCTATACCTTTCAGATTTTCGACCAATTCGGAGATGGTTTCTGTTGCAATTACGGCAATGGTTACTATAAATTATTAAAAGATAAGGATATTTTAGTCAGCGGTAGTTCATTTGGAAACTCTGATCAAAAATCATTTTGCATTTCAAGTCAAACAGCCACTTGCAACGACGGCATTAAAAACGGGAAAGAAACGGGCATCGACTGTGGTGGGCCAGATTGCCCGGCGTGTCCTACTTGCAATGACGGTATCAAAAACGGAAAGGAAACGGGTATCGACTGCGGTGGGCCAGATTGCCCGG
>JAIXKS010000067.1:21930-37926 GCA_026928325.1 Chitinophagales bacterium
CCGGCATGTCCAACTTGTAACGATGGTATCAAAAACGGTAAGGAAACGGGTATCGACTGCGGTGGGCCAGATTGTCCGGCGTGCCCAACTTGTAATGACGGTATCAAAAACGGTAAGGAAACGGGTATCGACTGCGGTGGTCCGGATTGCCCGGCGTGTCCTACTTGCAACGATGGCATTCAAAACGGAGAAGAAACTGGTATCGACTGCGGTGGGCCAGATTGTGTTCCATGCAAGGAAGATAATGAAAGAGATGAAGTTAACCTTGGCGGTTATTACTTTGAAAATGGTTGGGATAACTGGACAAGTGGTGGCGTAAATAGTCTCAGGTTAAAAACGGCCTATTCACCCGAAGCACGATATTCTATTCAATTGAAAGGGAACAGCAATGAAGCATCTAGTATGATTTCACCGACCTATGACCTTACTGACTTTGATACTGTCATCGTGGAATTTAAACTCCGAGCTTTCAACTTCAAGGCTCAAGATGCACTCATTTTTCAGTATTTTAATGGTAATACATGGATTACGGTCCAACAATATATTTTCAAGCAAGACTTTAACAACAGCCTGATTTATACCAAGAGGATTCGCCTATCTGGCCATCTAAATGTGCAAAGTCAATTTAGATTTCAAGCCAATACAGGCGATTTGTCGGGTGCAATTTATATAGACGCTATTGAAGTTACAGGGATTATTCATAAAAGCAATGCCTCTTGTGAAGACGGCATCAAAAATGGACTTGAAACCGGCATCGACTGTGGTGGTCCGGAGTGCCCTCCTTGTGAAACGTACCATAATCAAGAAATCCTGATTGGTGGTTATTATTTCGAAAATGGTTGGGATACATGGATAAGTGGCGGTGCTTTCAGCAAAAGATTAAAGACGGCATATTCTCCAGAAGGTAGCTATTCTATACAACTCAAAGCTCAGGATCCAGAATCATCCACCATGTTCTCTCCAAACTTGGATTGTAGTCAATTCGATACTATAAAAATTGAGTTCAAGTTCCGAACCATCAATCTAAACCCTGGAGATAGCTTTACGTTCAGATATTTCAATGGTAAAAACTGGATTAATATTGAGCAATACGAATTCAAAAAAGATTTTTCAAACAGTTTAATCTATACCCGATCCTTTAAAATATACGGATTATTGAGTGATTCTTCACAATTTGCCATACAAGCCCATATCCAAGACAACAAGGGACAGATTTATATGGACGCTATCACTATTCATGGAAAAGTAAATAGCCCTGCTTCCTGTGATGATGGTATCCAGAATGGCTTAGAAACTGGTATCGATTGCGGAGGACCACATTGTCCAGCTTGTGAGCAGGCGCCTGTCGTAAACATAGGAGGATATTACTTTGAGAATGGCTGGGATGCATGGACTGGAGCTGAGCAAGGTTCAATCCGGTATTTTGGCGAGCCATCACCTGAAGGAGATTATTGTATTCAACTGAACCACCCTTCCGGTAATCCGACCTTTATGACATCACCATTGTACAATCTCAACACCTATAAAAATCTAGAAATTCATTTCAGCTTCATTGCTAAAAACATGAGTGATGGTGAGCGATTTATTTTACAATACCACAATGGCGGCCGATGGATTAATTTGACTTCCTTCATCAAAGGCCTAGATTTTGAAAACGAAAAGACATATCAAGCCGTATATCAATTGGGTGGATTTTTAAGTTCCGCAGCTTCATTTAGGATTTATAAAGAAGCCGCTCATCCCAATTCTAGCCTATATATTGACGCAATAATATTAAATGGATATGCTAAAGAAGTGTTCTATCAAACTCCGTTAGAAATACGAGAAATCACGAAGGAAGAGTCACAAGCGACAGCACCTTCCGTTTCCATTCATCCAAATCCAGCATTAGATCATATCACGATTAGTGCAACGGAGCCATTAAAACGAGTAAGCATATTCCAAACTTCGGGTCAAGTTGTTTTACAAACCAATATGGAGGATCAAAAGGAAATTGATATTGCGCATTTAAATTCAGGTATGTATATCATTCAAATAGAAACAGCGACAAATATCTTTACTAGAAAGTTGATTAAACGCTAATCGGATGATGACATATATAGTTCTGATTTAGAAGGTTAACCAATTTGTGATATTTTTATCCATATAAAAAGGTTGGTGTCATAAAGTGCCTTATATTTGCGTATAAACTGACAATTGTAAGATTTAATT
The DNA here is from genome assembly GCA_026928325.1 of Chitinophagales bacterium. Classification (GTDB taxonomy): domain Bacteria; phylum Bacteroidota; class Bacteroidia; order Chitinophagales; family Saprospiraceae; genus OLB9. The sequence goes on from JAIXKS010000067.1 coordinate 24,142, forward strand.
GATAAACATGTCATTGCAAACTTCTGAAATGCAATGATGGGTTGCACTAACGATTGTCGTATTCATTATCTCATGACAAACCCTTGAATTATGTATCAATGGAACAAATTCTTTATCGCATTTGCAGTTATATTTGCATTTTTTTCGTGTAAAGTCAATCAAGTTAATAACTCAACAAAAATGAATCAAGAAAGCCAGCTATATTTAAAAAAAGGTATTATCGCTCCAAAAGCTGAACGACATTTGCACGAAAGTGCCATTCATAACCAAACACTTCAAGATTACTACCATTGGATGCGGCTTACGGATGAGCAAAAAGAAGCCCAAGAACCTGATACGCAAACGCAAAAAGTGCTAGATTATCTCAATAGTGAAAATAGTTATCGGGAAGCAATGATGAAGCATACCGACGATTTTCAGCAAAATCTGTTTGAAGAGATTAAAGGTAGGATCAAGCAAACAGACATGTCTGTACCTTACAAAGAAAATGGATATTACTATATCACGAGATTTGAAGAAGGTCAAGAATATCCCATTTTTGCTAGAAAAAAGGGGGATTTACAAGCACAAGAAGAAGTCATGCTTAATGTCAATGCGTTGGCTAAAGAGCATAAATATTATCAAATAGGAGGAAGAGCCGTAAGTCCGGACAATACGATATTGGCCTATAGCGAAGATATCGTCAGCCGTCGCCAATACACCATAAAATTTAAGGATTTACGCACTCAAGAAATACTCAAAGACCAAATTCCCAATACGACAGGAAGCATCGTTTGGGCTAACGACAATAAAACCATTTTTTACACGGTAAAAGATGCCTTTTTGCGCTCTTTCCAAATTTATAGACATACCTTAGGAACGCCCGCTGATAATGATGTACTTGTTTTTCACGAAGAAGATGCATTGTTTCGAACCTTTGTCTATAAAACTAAATCAAAAAAATATCTCGTCATTGGCTCGGAAGCAACTTTATCATCCGAATATAGAATCCTAGAGGCAGACAATCCGACCGGAACATTTAGGTTGTTTCAGCCAAGGATGCCACATCACGAATATGAAATCAGCCATTTCAATGGTCAATGGTATATTCGAACTAATAAAGATGACGCCAAAAACTTCAAAATCATGGTTACTCCTGAACAATCAACCAGACTTGAACATTGGCAGGATTTCATGCCCTACGATCCCAATATTTTTATTGATGGCTTTGAGTTATTTAGCAAATATATGGTGATATCGGAACGAAAAGATGGAATTACCCAAATACGGGTTAAACCTTGGAATCAAGTGGGTGAGCATTACATCCAATTTGATGAATCTGTATATTCAACCGATGTAGGGATTAATCCTGATTTCGACACAGACCTTCTGCGCCTAGATTATACATCCTTAACTACACCTAATACGACCTATGATTATAGCATTCCTGACCGAAAGCTCATATTTTTAAAACAACAAGAAGTCATCGGTACTTTTGATCCTAAAAATTATGAATCGGAAAGGCAAATGGTTCAAGCACAAGATGGCACCTTGATACCTTTATCCATTGTATATAAGAAGGGATTTAAGAAAGATGGTAGTCAGCCTGTACTCTTATATGGATATGGATCCTATGGTGCAAGTATGGACCCGTATTTTTCATCTGTTCGGTTAAGTCTTTTAGATCGAGGGTTTGGATTTGCCATTGCACATATACGAGGAGGCGGAGAGATGGGCAGGCAATGGTATGAAGATGGAAAGTTTTTAAAAAAGAAAAATACATTTACGGATTTTATTGATTGCGGTGATTTTCTTGTAAAAGAAAAATACGCTAAAAAAGAATTGCTCTTTGCTAGTGGCGGAAGCGCAGGAGGCCTTTTGATAGGTGCTGTGATGAATATGCGGCCCGACCTATGGAAAGGCGTGATAGCAGCCGTTCCTTTTGTAGATGTCATAAACACGATGTTGGACGAAACCATTCCGCTGACTGTAGGTGAATTTGATGAATGGGGCAACCCTAAGGACAAGGTATATTTTGATTATATACAGGCCTACTCACCTTATGACAATGTACAAGCCAAAGTCTATCCGGCAACGCTCGTCACGACGGGTTATTGGGATTCTCAAGTTCAATATTGGGAACCTGCAAAATGGGTGGCTAAGCTGCGATACTTAAAGACGGATCAAAATCCATTATTGATGTATTGCAATATGGATACCGGACATGGAGGTGCTTCTGGACGATTTACAAGACTGAAAGAAATCGCCTTAGAGTATGCTTTTTTACTGGATTTAGCGGGAATACGAGAATAATATGCAATCATTGTTTGAGCCATTTCATTTTCCTAATACGGATAAAGTCGCAAAAAATAGGATTGCACTTGCGCCTATGACCAATAAGCAAAGTGAGGATGATGGCACCTTAGGAGAAGATGAATATCTCTGGCTTACGCGAAGAGCACAAGAAGGTTTTGGCATCATTTTCACTTGTGCCGTTCATATTCAAAAAGACGGCCAAGGCTGGGAAGGAGAAATGGGCAACTTCGATAATCACCATATTCCCGGGTTAACAAAGTTGGCTGAAGGTATCCGAAAATGCGGAAGCCTTTCCATTATGCAACTTTTTCATGGCGGCGCACGAAGTCCCGAACATTTAATACTCAAGCAACCTTGGAGTGCTTCAAGCCACGACTTCGAGCTCAAAGACAAAAAAATTCCAGTTAGAGGTGCAACTCTTCAAGATATTGAGACCGTCAAACAATCGTTTGTCAAGGCAGCTATTCGCGCTTATCACGCAGGATTTGATGGTGTAGAATTGCATGCTGCACACGGATATTTACTGCATCAATTTTTAAGTACTACAACTAACAAGCGAACCGATGATTATGGTGGTTCTTTAGCAAATCGAGCCAGAATTATTACCGAGATTTTGGAGTCCATTCGCCTTCATCTCCCACCCTATTTTCTAGTTGGTGTTCGAATATCACCAGAAGATAAATTCACATACAAAGGGATTGATTTTGATGACAGTCTTGCACTTGGAGAACTTCTCGTACAGTCTGGTGCTGATTTTTTGGACATCTCCACTTGGGCAAGTTCTAATCCTCCGCTCAAATACCCTAACACAGTTCCAATTATCAGTTGGTTTCGACAAAGACTAGGAAATCAAGTACCTTTATTTGTAGCAGGAGAGATCTGGTCAGGCCAAGATGCAATCCAAGCTTTAAATGCCGGTGCAGATTTTGTTTCGATAGGAAAAGCCGCCATTGGTCATGCCAATTGGCCAACGATTGTACAAAACAAAGACGCCATACCTGCTTTGCCTCCATATTCAGTAGAACATTTGCGTCAACAAAGTCTAAGTCCTGCCTTTATTCGATATATGAATAAATGGAAGAATTTTGTACAAGAATAATTATCACCTATTTAGTAAGCTAATAATAGTGTTAAAGGCTTTAATTTATCGTTAAAAATAGCATACTCATATAATATCTCATCCAAAAATTCCAAAAAAGCCGTATCTTTGTGACTAAGAATATCAGAGCACGTTTTAAGATATGTATAAAGAATTTCGAATGGGCGGCAACAATAATCCTTTTGGATTTATCGGACCGTTATTAATATTGGCAGGTTTTTTTGCAGTGTTATTTTTAATAGCTAGAGGAGTCTTCAAACTTCTTTATTTTATTGGTCCGGTCTTATTAATTCTTGCCATTATATTGGACTACAAGGCCGTTATTGAGTTTCTCCAATCCGCATGGAATCTACTCATAAAAAATCCACTTATGGGTATTATGGTGATTGTGTTAGGCATTGTATTTTGGCCCGTCCTCACAGGATATATATTTTTCAAAGCCCTCGGCAGACGCAAACTCAAAAAAGTGCTCGACACTATGGAACAAGAAAGAAACACCTATACGGAATATGAAGAGGTGGTCGAAGACGATAGTTTCCTACAATTACCGGAACTCAACAAACCAAAAGAAAATCCCATCTATAGGGACAATAAATACGACCAATTATTCTAGCGATAATGGTTCTATTTATGACTACTATACTCGCCATAACGTACAGTTATCTCATGTTATGGATTTTTCGAGGTTGGAAAAAAACGCTTCTAGACCAATTCTTAGATTCCGAAAACCCTTTAGCCGTTTCAATCATCATTCCAGTTAGAAATGAAGTCGAACATATCACTTCTTGTATTGAAAGCATTTTAAATAACGATTATCCTGCATCTCTATTTGAAATCATCATCATCGACGACCATAGCACAGATGAAACCCGTAAAAAAGTCCAGTCCATCGATGATTCAAGAGTCTGCTATGTTCCACTACCTGATCATTTATCCGGTAAAAAAAGAGCCATAGCCTGTGGCATCGATCAAGCTCGCTTTCCAATCATTCTCTGTACTGATGGCGACTCCTTGCTCGATAAAAACTGGATAAAGCACCATGCGGAGCAATATAACAATCCCAAAATAAAGATATGTACCGGTGTCGTTTTACCTGAAAATAAAAATACTTTATTAGCTCAGTTTCAATGGTTAGACTTCGCATCTATGATGGCTGTAACCGCCAATGGGATAAACAGAAAGAAGTATTACTTAGGGAATGGAGCAAGTCTAAGCTATCGAAAATCAGCATTTATAGAAAACCAAGGTTTTGAAGGCAATTGGGATAGAGCATCGGGCGATGATATCTTCCTCATTCAAAAAATCGCTCAAACCCATTCGCAATCAGTGGCTTTCGTGGGCTCTACCTCCGCTATTGCACACACCAAATCAGAAAAGACATGGAAAGCCTTTTTAAATCAACGCAAACGTTGGGCGAGCAAAGCGCTACAAAGTTTTGATCAACAAGTAAAAGTAATTCAAGGTTTTATCTTTGTTTACATGCTTATCCTGATGCTGTTGATTCCGCTGACCCTATTTGCTCCTACCACCTTTCTAACAAGTCTATTGTTGTTGTTATTTGTCAAACTTTTAGTGGACTTTTGGTTACTACGTCGATTATCGCACCATTACAAAAATTCTCAAGCAATATACTGGTTTTTACCGGCATTTATACTGTATATCTTTCACATATTCCTTTCGGGAATATACGCCTTATTTCCTCCATCTTTCGAATGGAAAGGTAGGCAGACATCATAAAATCAAACTGCTAATTAATTACCTCAAAACCTAGTACATTGTCCACAAAAAAATCTTAATGAAATGTCGTTCTTTTTATAGAAAGAGCACTAGAAATACTTAAAGCTTTGTCCGGGTTTGATGGATTGTAATGCTTTATATATCAAAGTAATGACACTTTCAACATCCTTTTGGTGCGCCATTTCTACCGTTGTATGCATGTATCTCAATGGCAACGATATTAATACCGAAGGAACACCACCATTGCTATATGCAAAAGAATCCGTATCTGTCCCTGTACTACGACTAGCTGCTGCACGCTGAAAAGCTATTTTATTATCTTCGGCGACATCAATCACTTGCTGTAACAATATATTATGTACCGCAGGCGCATAAGTCAACACAGGCCCCAAGCCACATTTGGTATCTCCTTGAACCTTATTGTTGATAAGCGGAGTTCCCGTATCATGGGTCACATCGGTAACTATCGCGACATCGGGTTTGATCGTATTGGCAATCATTTCCGCTCCACGAAGCCCTATTTCTTCTTGTACTGCATTCACGATATACAAGGAAAATGGCAACTTTACCTTATCCTTGTGAAGTAATCTAGCTACTTCGGCAATACAAAAACCACCCATTCTATTGTCAAGCGCGCGGCCGCAATAATAGGTATCATTGAGCTTGATGAGTTCATCTTGAAACGTAATAACACATCCGACATGAATGCCCATTTCTAGAACAGCCGCCTTGTCTTTAGCTCCGACATCTACAAAAATATTATCCAAGCTAGGTGTTAAATTTGCGTTTTTACCATGTCGAGTATGAATCGCAGGCCAACCAAACACACCGGGTATTTTCCCATTTTTAGTATGTATATGTACACGCATAGAAGGTGCAATCACGTGGTCTGAACCTCCATTCCGGATGACATAGATGATACCTTCATCAGAGATATAATTTACAAACCAAGAAATTTCATCTGCATGTGCCTCGATGACGACCTTAAAGTCCTTGCCAGGATTAACGACGCCATAAGCCGTACCGTAGTTGTCCAAATGCCATTCGTCAACATAATCCTTGATATAATCGATCCATACTTTCTGACCCGGAGCTTCAAAACCCGTAGGAGATGTATTATTTAAATACTGAAACAAAAAAGATTCCGACTTTTTATTAATGATGCTCATATTTTATTTTTAAATGAATTTACAACTATTCCTTAATCAAAGTACAAACCATACCAAGCTTCAGGGTTTTTATTCCATGAAGCCAAAGTGACCGCTTCCTCTTCCGAAATATAATCCGTGGCTTGCGCTTCGATAATCAAAGCAGAATAATTAGACAAAGTAAGATATTTGCATTGAGCTTTCCTAAAATTTTCCTTAGCTTTTTCAAATTCATAATCAAAAACCGCAATAACACCGGCAATTTCACAACCTTCCTTTCTCAATATTTCTACCACTTCCAAGGAACTTCCACCTGTAGATATCAAATCTTCAACGACGAGAATTTTAGCACCCGGTCGTATCTCACCTTCTATCTGGTTTTGCCTTCCATGGCTTTTGGGCGCCGACCGCACATAGCAAAATGGTAAATCCATCGCATCAGCCAATAAGGCGCCATGGGCTATCCCAGCGGTAGCAACACCGGCAATCATATCAATGTCTCCAAATTCTAACGCCAACTTTGCAAAGCCAACTTTGATCTCATTCCGCACCTCTGGATAGGATAGCGTTATGCGATTATCACAATAAATTGGAGACCGCATACCTGATGCCCAAGTAAAAGGATTTTGTGCGTTTAATTTTATTGCGTTTATTTGCAACAATTTTTGAGCTATTTTTTTTTCTATATTCATCTAAATGCATTTCATGGATAAGTCACAAATTTACAAAATATATATTAATGAGGTAGAGGTTATTTTAAAACCCTCTTCTGACATTACAATGGAAGACGTCATGCGAGACAAAAGTATCATCGTCAAATACACCGGCAACAAAAAGGATTTGTTGGATTACATCTCCATACCTGACCAGTTTTTACGGTCTGAAAGGATGATTATCCACTATGCCGATTACGCTGTCTTAAAGTCAGATTTTAAATCACATTTCTCTGAAATAGAAGCTGGTGGAGGCTTGGTGAGAAATGATAGAGGTGAATATTTATTTATTTTCCGACGTGGTTCATGGGATTTACCTAAAGGAAAAATCGAAGAAAACGAAACCAAAAAAGAAGCTACGTTACGAGAAATTTCAGAAGAAACCGGCATAGAAAAAATGAATATCGTCCGAAAATTAGCAGTAACGCGTCACACATATCGATCTAATGTTGGAAAGCGCGTCATAAAAAAATCGCATTGGTATCTAGTAGATACGGTTAAACAGCCCTTAATTCCTCAAAAAAATGAAGATATTGAAAAGGCAGTTTGGATGACCTTAGATGAATTTTTTAGTAAAAAAAGGCAGGTTTACCCAAATATCCTTGATGTGATTCATAAACAGTCCAGCCAAAATCCGAATCCTAATATCCAATTTAAAGTCAAGTAAAGTGCCTTATGGTTGCTAGGAGAATACATCTAATCAAAAAAATAGGCGTACTGATGATAACCGTCAGTTTGGCATGGATTCTAGCTTATAGAATCCTTCCGCCACCGGCTACGCTGACGATGATACAGAGAATAATCATGGATGAAGGTGTATTCAACTACCAATATGTTCACTTTAGTAAGATTTCTCCATTCATTAAAGTGTGCGCTTTAGCCGCCGAGGATCAGAACCTACCCTTTCATTATGGACTTGATTTTGATGCTATCAATCAGGCTATTGAAAAAAACAAGAAAAGCAAAAAAAAATATGGTGCCTCAACCATTAGCCAGCAAGTGGCTAAAAATGCTTTTTTGTTTCCGCAGCGTTCGTATCTTCGAAAAGGTCTAGAATTGTACTTCACATTTTGGATAGAAACGCTCTGGCCTAAAGAAAAAATCCTTGAAATGTACCTCAACATTTCAGAGATGGGATCACTGGTTTTCGGCGTCGAAGCCGCCTCCAATTGTTATTTTAAGAAATCAGCCAGCAAGATATCCCTCAAAGAATCCGCTTCCCTAATAGCTGTTCTCCCTAATCCTAGAAAGTACAAGGTCAAATCTCCAGGCAATTATATTGCAGCCAGACAATCGAAAATTCAATCCTTATATCACACTCTCGATGGCAAATTATACTTGAGAGCCTTATATGTTAGAAGCGACCAACCTATTTATAATTTTGCGCAGTAAAACAGCCAATAATTATTTTTTACACCACCAAACCGCTTACATCTTTTACTTATTAAATAATATTTAGTAATTTTACGACAAATTATAATCTATAATGGGCAATCTTCCCGTAAAATACGGATTTATAGCTAGTGGTTTAAGTATAGGAATCTCTATATTGCTCTACCTCATCGATCCAGAAATATATCTAAAATTCAATATAATCCCTCAATATATTATTGAAATTTACTTTATGACCTACGTCGTCTCTATCGTTAAGGAGGATAATGGTGGTTTTATTAAATTTTCTGAAGCCTTTAGGTCAGCATGGTTAACTTATATCTTGGCAGCAACATTGATCGCTTTATTTACTTATTTAATGATGAATTTTATCGATCCTAATCTCATTGAAAGACTTAAGGTGCTCCAAGTAGAAGCTGTCGAAAGTGTGTCAAAATGGGGCAAATTATCAGAAGAGGAATTAAATGAACAAGTGGAAATCATCAACAGTACCAATCCCTATGATATAAAGAGTATTGCGGCGCTTCCCGTTTCATTCCTATTTCCTGGAGCCATCATTGCTGCTATTATAGCGATCATAAAAAGACGAGAACCTATCATTACAAATGTTTAATTTACGCTCATGGATATTTCTGTAGTCATTCCTTTATACAATGAAGAAGAGTCCTTGCCTGAATTACACGATTGGATTGTGCGGGTTATGGAACAACATCAATATAGTTACGAAATCTTGTTTATAGACGACGGCAGTAAAGATCAATCGTGGTCCATTATCCAAACGCTTCACCAGAAAAACCCACACGTTCATGGTACTAGGTTCCGACGCAATTATGGAAAATCTGCCGCACTCAATGTTGGTTTTGGCCAAACTAAAGGCGATGTCATTATTACGATGGATGCAGACTTGCAGGATAGCCCAGATGAAATCCCAGAATTATACGAATTAATTACTAAAGAAAATTTTGACATCATTTCCGGCTGGAAAAAAAAGCGTTTTGATCCTTTATCCAAAACCATCCCGACCAAAATATATAATTACGTAACCCGTAAAATATCAGGTATCGAACTCAATGACATGAATTGTGGTTTAAAAGCATATCGGTCTGAAGTCGTTAAAAACATCGAAGTATATGGCGAAATGCACCGCTACATTCCCGTTATCGCCAAATGGGCCGGTTTTTCTAAGATTGGAGAAAAAGTCGTCCACCACCAAGCAAGAAAATATGGCGTTAGCAAATTTGGCTTGTCGAGATTTATATACGGACCGCTTGATCTCTTTACCATCATGTTTATGAGTAAATTTGGCAAGAGACCGATGCACTTTTTTGGCGTGCTGGGTACCATAATCACTATGTTGGGATTTGCATTACTCGGATGGCTAAGTATTGACAAACTTTTCTTTAACACTACGGGGATTGCCAACCGACCGGCTTTTTACTTAGGAATTCTAATGGTCATTGTCGGTATTCAGTTATTTATAGCCGGGTTTTTAGGCGAACTGATTAGCCGAAATGCACCAGAGCGCAATAACTACAAAATTTCTGAAAGCCTTTGATCGTAAAAGCATCTTTACGTCGGTGGTTTTACGAATTTTCCTATATGTTTAAGAATTTAATTTTTCTCGAACTTCATTTTATTCTTCTCTATATTTAATATCTCTTGAAAAACTTTATCGAGTTCTTCCGCCGGTATATCTTTAAGAAGAATTTCCTTTTTCTCGTCTAAGATAAAGAGTTTAGGAGTCGCTTTTATTTTTACACTTTTATTATACCGTCCATATTCATCCGCAGTATTGATGAAGTCGCCCATGTGCTCCTTTTCTATAGCAGGCCAACACGTCGGTGTCTTTTCACCCGGCTTAGTACAAATGCTCAAGAGTTGAACACCTTGATCCTTATATTTCTTATAGAAGGCGACGATATCAGGCATCGACTTTTGACAATGTCCACAATCCGGAGCCCAAAAAAGAACGACGGTATAAGGTGATTGGATATTCCAAAGTCTAACCGGTGTTCCATCTTCCTTATAGGTCGTAATATCCGGCATTTTCTTTCCAATCAAAATGGGTCGCAAATCATTGGCATTCTCCCGCATCTTTGTCACATTCTCTTCATTAATCCATGGTGCCTTACCTTTCAAATAGTAATTATCTACCAAATGTACGTACATAGCATCATAACCCACCATTTTCATGCTTGCATATTTATTGAGTAATTCAGCCAAAAAGTACCGATATGCTTCTGTATTACCTTCCATTTTAGGAAGGATAAAATCAATAGCTTTTATAATCGTATCCGGATGCTGATTGATAACCTTGCTCATATAGGTATCAATTTTTTGATAAATAAAAGGCGTCCTGATTAGTCCAGGGTGTTGCATATCTATATTATCAAAATAATGTTCTTTATAATAATAATATCTACGCGTCTTTATCGTATCCTCTGGCAATCCCTCAAAACTTGGAACATCAATGTCACCTGTTCCTCTCAATAGAAGTGCGGTCAATGAAGTCGGATTCTTTTCAATAAGTTCCTTTTGCTTAGCCTTAACATTTTTATCCAACATTTCTAGTGCCTCTTGGCTCACCTTATCTTCCTGACCAGCCTTAGTGGCTCTTTCCATCCGCGCCCTAAGCGTATCTGCCACTACCCGTTGTTCTCTCAGATAATCCATATAACCATAAAACAAATCATTATCATGACTGCCTTTAAACTTAGCATGGCTGGGATCGAGATAATCCGTGGTCATTGAGAACTGATTTTCAGCCTCATTAAGCATAAATTGAATAAATGTATTACTCGACTTCATCAAAGCCAAATATACACCTTGTGCCGGCTTTTCATCACCCTTCCAAACAAATTGCCCTTTAGAGACTTTAAACAAAGTATCCTTCACTATTTGTCTTTCTCCATAATAATTACCGACAATTAGCGTGTCATTGTCGTAATTTTTAATATTAAACGTAATCTTATAAGCCTGTGCCTCAAGCCCAAAATATGAAAAAAGAGCAAACCCTATGATGAAAAGTTTATATAATTGCTTCATTGTTTCCTTGAATTATTTTAGCTTTAAAATTTCTAAAATCCTTTAAAATACCGTTCTAAATAAAGGACGTTTCAATCCTAATTACAAAATAACAAATATTTGAATCAACCATATGTAAGACTTACTCTGATTAATATATTTTTAACATTAGCCTTTCCCGTTCGCAATACATCCAAACCTACACAAAACCACAATCCGACCTGCACTACTTCACGGTACAGCAAGTATTACTCATGAAAATGACCACAAAAAAAATAATTTTTATCAAATACATCATATTGATAAAAAAAATTCATATATTTGCGTCGCTTTTTAAAAATGGAGGCTATAGCTCAGTTGGTTAGAGCATCGGATTGTGGTTCCGAGGGCCGTGGGTTCAAGTCCCATTAGTCTCCCTAAAACAGACAGCTTCAACTGTCTGTTTTTTTTTGCCCATATATCAACCGCACTAACTTCAATAAGTCCATTTTTTTGATCATTGTTGCATCAGATTACTTATGAATATCAATTTACATAAAAATGATATTCGCAATACACTCCATGAAAAACAAACATAATATAAAACAAAAAGAGGCTGTCCGAAAAGGGCAGCTTCTTTTTTATGCGGCTAATTTATTAGGGGGCATAGAAAAGGTTGAGATGTGGCAATTTTGTAATTTCGTGTGAGTAATGTTATAAAATCGAATAAAATCGACACTGTTTTGGCCAAAAACACGCTCTTTTAATACAGATTTTCCAAAAATAGAAGCGAATGCCATCATTTTTCTAAAGTTATGCCCAAGAGCCATAAGGAAAAACTCTAATTCTACTTTCTTTAATCCCGTGAATGTAAATCTGTTGAATTTATTATTGCTTTTTAATTGTCCAAACACGGCCTCTACTTCTATCGGGCGTTTACTGCGATGTTTTAGTCCTTTTTCACTGGTCAGCAACGCTCTCGCTTCTGATTTTAACTCGTTCAGTTGATGGTTTACCTCAATTTTGCGGTTACCTGCTGCCTTATGACACAGGCTTCTCAATGGACAGCCTTCACAGCGCTTCGCTTGATAGTAGGTCACTTTTGACTCATACCCATTACTTGAAATACGTTTTCCTGTACCAATATTTTCCATTCTTTGTCCCATCGGGCAAACAAAAAAGTCTTTTTCAGCATTATAAAACAGATTCTGAACCAAAAATGGATTATTTTTCATGGTTCGTTTCTGCTCTTTGTGAAAATAATTGTACTTCACATAAGCTGTAACATTTTTTTCTTTGAGCATTTCGTAGTTTTCTTCGCTTCCATAACCTGCATCGGCAACCACTTCTTGACTTTGCTTTTTATATGCGTTTTCAAAACTGTCTAAATGGGATTCCAAAGTTGTTGTATCGCCCGGAGTTTGATGGACGGAAACGTGGGTAATAAACTGGTTTTCGGTAGAAATCTGCGTATTGTAAGCAGGCTTGAGTTGTCCGTTCTGCATATGATCGTCTTTCAATCGCATGAATGTGGCATCTTTATCCGTTTTACTGTATGAGTTCCTTTTACCTAATATCCTTAAATCTTTTTCGTACTTTGACAGTTTGGGAAGATGTTCATCCTGAAGCTTTTGTAATTCTTTTAATTGCTTTTTGGTAGGTTCTTTCAGCTTTTTATTTAACTCGGAAAGCTTCTCCCGAAGTTCTTCAGAGTTGATTTTCTTTGGTAATTCTTCTTTGTTAGCTTCTTGATTATCAGAATGAATACTGTTTTCAATATCTGAAAGAATTTTATTGATTTTTCCTTCTAATTTTTCCTTGTATTTTTCTACTGAACCTTTCCATACAAAAGTATAACGATTGGATTTTGCTTCTATTTTTGTGCCGTCGATATACTGCACATCCAGGCTCACGTAACCCATCTCAACTAACATTTTTACAACTTCGGCAAATAATTTTTGAATATGATTTTTTAAAATTTTACCTCTAAAGTCATTTATTGTCCTGAAATCCGGTGTAGAATTACCGGAAATATACATAAAATGAATGTTTTCGGTAAGGGCTTTGGCGATTTTTCTGCATGAATAAACGTTTGACAGGTAGCTATAAAATAGAACTTTAATCATCATTCTCGGATGATATGCCGATGTACCTCCGCCCTTATATAGTTTTAAAATGTCGCTGATATCCAATGAGTTAACAACGGTATCAATCAATCTAACCGGATGATTTTCAGGAATCTTGTCAAAAATATTAATAGGAAAAAGTTCCGGCGCATTACCTGTTTGGTTTTTAAATACTACCTTTGCCATAGTTGGTTTTTTATTGCGGCTCTAAGATAATATTTTTAGAGTAAAAATACAACAAAAAAAGGGTGTCCTACTTTTCGGACACCCTC
>JAIXKS010000067.1:37936-51699 GCA_026928325.1 Chitinophagales bacterium
TTTTTAGAGTAAAAATACAACAAAAAAAGGGTGTCCTACTTTTCGGACACCCTCTTTTTATATCTTAACAAATAAAATGACTTTATTTATTTTACTTTATCAACCACAGCTTTAAATGCTTCCGGATGATTCATTGCCAAATCCGCAAGGACTTTTCGGTTCAATCCTATTTCCTTTTGATTCAACAAATTGATAAATTTAGAGTAAGATAAGCCATGGCTTCTTGTGGCAGCATTAATTCTCGTAATCCATAATCTCCTGAAGGCTCTCTTTTTGTTTCTTCGGTCACGGTATGCATATAAAAGCGCTTTTTCAACTGCGTTTTTGGCTACTGTGAAAACTTTACTTCTAGCTCCAAAGTAACCTTTGGCTGCTTTTAATACTTTTTTTCTTCTTGCTCTTGACGCTACCGCGTTCACTGATCTAGGCATATTATAAAAATTTAGTTCAATACAGGGATCGTAAGATACTTAAGGCCTGTATTCTCGTTAAAAAATAATTTACTTACAAAGAAGTCTTTTGACCTTTGCAAAATCGGCATCACTTACCAAAGTGCTACCCAATAATCTGGTCTTTGCTTTCTTTGATCTTTTTCTCATCAAGTGACTTGTATTAGCCTGAAACCTTTTAATTTTACCAGTTCCAGTAAGGCTAAATCTTTTCTTTGCACTCGAATGCGTTTTCATTTTAGGCATAACAAAATTCTTTTAGGGTCGCAAAGGTAATGAATTATTCTTGAATAAGTAATGTTTTTTTAAAAGATTTTTTATTACTTCATCCAACTTACTTTTTCTTTTTAGGCGCAATCATTACAATCATACGTTTACCTTCCAATTTAGGCAATTCTTCCGCAGCACCTAACTCTTCGAGTTCTTTAAGAAATCTCAGCAAAATCAATTCACCTCGATCCTTAAATACAATGGCTCGACCTTTAAAATGAACATAAGCTTTGATTTTTTCACCATCTTCCAAGAATTTCTTAGCGTGCTTCACTTTAAAATCAAAGTCATGATCGTCGGTATTAGGACCAAAACGGATTTCCTTAATAACGGTTTTCGCTGTTTTTGCTTTTAGCTCCTTTTCCTTTTTCTTTCTGTCGTAAATAAATTTTTTATAATCTATTATCTTACATACAGGAGGATCTGCATTAGGACTTATCTCTACCAAGTCCATCTCCAACTCTTCTGCCCATTCGATAACTTGATGGATATTATAAATACCAGGTTCAATATCTTTACCGGCTACTTCACTGACTTCATCAAGATTGTCACCTACCAATCTGACACGAGGTACCCTGATATCGCGATTTAGCCTGTAATTAAATTTGTCATCTTGTGACTTGTTGGATTGAATTCTTCCTTTTGCCAAATGAATTTATTTTTCTAATCGTTATAAATAAAACACAAAATTAAAAAGATAAGTGCATTCATTCTATTAAATCAATGCACTTATTCTTATTTTTTTATAAAAAATACTAATAATATTTCAATTTCATACAGAAATTACTTCTTTATGTCCTTTTGTTTCCCCGCAGGCTTGCCCAAAGTAACAATTAAACCGTCCTTATCTTTGTTTAAATCGGCTACAAGGATTGCTCCCTTTTCAGGATTTTCTCCAAGAATAAACTCTGCCAAAGGATCTTCGATATATTTCTGAATGGCTCTATTCAACGGACGAGCTCCAAATTGTGGATCATATCCCTTCTCTGCAACAAAGGTCTTTGCCTCTTCCGTCAACTTCAATTCGTACTCTAATTGAGTCATTCGATCAAACAAATGCTTCAAGTTAATATCAATAATCTTAAAGATATTTTCCTTTTCAAGATTATTGAAGATGATGACATCATCGATTCTATTTAGAAACTCTGGCGAAAATGTTTTCTTCAATGCTGCTTGAATCACAGCTTTTGAATTCTCCTCTGCACTTTCTACTCTTGATGCTGTTGCGAAGCCTAATCCGTGACCGAAATCCTTCAACTGACGTGCACCAATATTAGAAGTCATGATAATCAAGGTATTCTTGAAATCCACCTTTCTTCCCAAGCCATCTGTCAATTGTCCATCATCTAATACTTGCAATAAAATATTATAGATATCCGGATGCGCCTTTTCTATCTCATCTAATAGAATCACTGAATAAGGTTTTCTTCTGACTTTTTCTGTCAGTTGCCCACCTTCTTCATATCCAACATATCCTGGAGGCGCTCCGATCAACCTAGAAATACTGAATTTTTCCATATATTCAGACATATCTATTCGGATCAGTGCATCTTCTGAATCAAACATATATTTTGCAAGTGCCTTTGCTAGTTCAGTCTTTCCTACTCCTGTCGGCCCTAAAAACACAAAGGAACCTATAGGCTTGGATGGATCTTTCAATCCTACACGATTGCGCTGGATGGCTTTCGTAACCTTTGTAATCGCTTCATTTTGACCAATGATGACTCCTTCAAGGTCTTCATTCATCTTCACCAGCTTTTTGGATTCGCTTTGAGCAACCCTTCGCACTGGAATACCTGTCATCATCGAGACTACCTCTGCTATATCGTCCTCATTGACCGGATATTTCTTGGTTTTGACTTCTTCTTCCCACTCTTCCTTATGTTGCTCTAGCTTTCGCTGTAATTTAGACTCCTGGTCTCTAAGATCTGCCGCCAACTCATATTGCTGACTTTTGACCGCATTGTTTTTCTTTTCCTTGATCTCTTCTATTTCATGCTCAAAATCCTCAATATACTTAGGTACATGAATGTTTTTAAGATGCGTTCTTGCGCCTACTTCATCCATCACATCTATCGCCTTATCCGGGAAAAACCGATCTGAAATATATCTTTCACTAAGTTTAACACATGCTTCAACCGCTTCATCTGAATAATTCACATTGTGAAAATTCTCGTAAGTACCTTTTATATTGTGTAGGATATGAATGGTCTCTTCCGCTGATGGTGGATCTACCATCACTTTCTGAAATCTTCGATCTAAAGCACCATCCTTTTCGATATATTGCCTGTACTCATCTAATGTCGAAGCTCCTATACACTGCAACTCGCCTCGAGCTAAAGCCGGCTTAAAGATATTGGATGCATCCAATGATCCTGTCGCACCTCCAGCTCCTACTATTGTGTGAATCTCATCTATAAACAATATAATATCTCGAGCTCGTTCCAATTCTGTCATAATGGCCTTCATCCGCTCTTCAAACTGACCTCGATATTTTGTACCGGCTACCAAAGCCGCCAAATCCAACATCACTACTCGCTTATTAAATAGCGTTCGAGATACCTTTTTCTGAACAATACGCAAGGCTAAACCTTCGACAATAGCCGTTTTTCCAACTCCGGGTTCGCCGATCAGGATTGGGTTGTTTTTCTTACGCCGAGAAAGAATCTGAGATACTCGTTCGATTTCTACATCTCTACCGATAATGGGATCTAACTTCCCTTCTTCTGCCAATCGAGATACATCTCTTCCGAAATTATCAAGGACTGGCGTTCTAGACTTCGAAGAAGATTTTCGAGCAGTACTAAACTGGTCATTATCATCATCGTCCATAGGAACATCCGAATCAGAAGGGCTTTGACCGAGAATCTCAATACTAGGTGGTTCTAATTCGTGTTTAACGAACTCCATCTCTGTACTAAAGGATTCATAATCGATATCAAAATCGTTCAATATCTTATTGGCCATATTGTCTTCATGTTTTAAGATTGACAACATGAGATGCTCCGGCCTGATTTCATCACTTTTATATACTTTTGCTTCCAAAGACGTCACCTTTAAGACCTTTTCAGCATGCTTATTCAGAGGAATACTACCGTAGTTGTATCCCAAATTTACATCGGTCTTTGTACCCTGCAACTGTTCAATCTTATGCTTGAGCTCATCTTTGTCAACATCCAGAGAATCCAAAACCTTAACAGGCAGGCTATCTCCTTCTTTAAGTATTCCTAAAAGGAAGTGTTCAGTTCCAATATAATCATGACCGAGCCGAATCGCTTCTTCTCGACTTAACTGAATAATCCTTTTTACTTTAGGTGAAAACTTTCTGTTACTCATTTATTATAAATATGATAAATTAACTTTTTTAAATCTCTTTTTGCCTCAAACAATTATAACGATACAATACCGTGCCATCTTAAAATCTATGTCATTTTGGCAGCCGATTTACAAATATACATAGTAAACGTCAAAACTTTATACAAAGTTATAATTTATTTTTGCAATATAACATTAAAGTAACAATTAGAATTAAAAGAAGGTGCTTCATTCACATTTTTTTAACCTTTAAATCTTATACATTTCAGCGCGTCATTTCAAAGCCATCATCGATAAAAGAAAAAACGTGCGCTTGTCAACATTTTCAGTATTGGGAAAAACCTCTGAATATTCATATGTCTCCATAAACAATTGATTCTTATTCTCGTTAAAAAATTCTTATTTTTGGTGATAAAATTGAATAATTAAAGTAGAGACTGTATTTTTGCAAGAGTTTTAACAACTGAATTGTTTTTTCGGTTATTTTAAGACGCATTCATTCAATAATAATTTTAGTAAAGGTCACAATAATGAAATTTACAATCGACAAGACAGACAGATATACTATTTTTAAAATACACGAAGAGAATCTCAACTCGATTATAGCTCCTGATTTGAAGTCAGAATTTGTTTTACTTCATAATGAAGGTGTCAGCAATTTAATATTTGATATGGCTGACGTTAAATATGTTGATTCCTCCGGTTTAAGTTCTATTTTGACAGCTAATAGATTGTGGAAAGATTACGGATGTTTTGTAATTACAAGTGCTGTAAATCCCGCTGTTAAAAAATTAATTGAAATATCTCGGTTGGAATCTATCCTCACTTTAATTCCTACAGTACAAGAAGCGATAGATTATGTATTCATGGAAGATATCGAAAATGAACTTTTATCCTCTGAGGAAGAATAACTATTCATATCATCTACATGATAGGTATGAATTCATACTAATTTTATAATATTTATTAGGTCATGGTACAACCAGAACATCAGTTGAGCATGATGCCTCAAAAAACGATATCTTATTGCCTAGTAAATTAGATTTTTATCTCCATAAAAATCAATCGAACAGCCCAAACAATCTAAAACTACAACATCAAGCATTAATTATACTTACGCTGTAAAAACCATTCGTCATCATTAAAAGTGACACCTAAGGAAAATTTAACAAACTTTTCTTGGATTGGCGCATTAACACCTCTTGTACCGGCAGTAATACCAAAATTAACAGAAGATACTTTTCGTTGGAAGACAAATGGCATACCCATACCTAAAGTTAATCCATAAGCATTGACCGCTTCTCCATTAAACTCTTTAGGATTGGATGTATAATATACGCCATATCGATAATAAACTCGTTTAAAATAGTTGTCATAGGACTTATAGTCTGGTCTATAATAACCACCAATCGTAAATTTGTTTACATCAGTCAAACTACCTTTTATTTCTCCAGATCCTTCATTAAAATATTGAGACCATAAGGAGCGCTCATAATTAAAGCCAATCGCATATTTTTCACCATTATAATAGGTTGCCCCAACTCCAATTTCTGCCGGCAATTTACCTTTGCCTTTGATGTCCTTCGCAATATTGACTGTATCGATAATATCCGTACCTGAAGTAATATGCTGTACTAAGAAATGATTGATATTCGATGATGTTGAAAATGCCGAATTAGAATTAAAATGAAAGCCGGCTGAAATCCTTTTAATAGGCGTGATTTTATTTTTTTCAATTTCACCTTTGTTAAGGATATCCGTATAAATCAAGCCTGCATTCCAAATAAAGCCTTTGATGTTATAGTCATTGCTATAATAATCATTATAAGCATAATCTGTATCGTCAAAAATGACATTACGTGTATAATTCATATTGCCAAAAAGATAGCCCATATTAAGCCCTAAGCCAAACCGCTTATAATTAATGGCATTACCCCAAAGAAGTTTGTAACTTCCACCACTTCCCAAATAATTTCGGTTAAACGGTTTTCCTACGGAAGTAGAATCCACACTAGAAATGTTATAATTTACATTTGAGTGTGGTTTTAAGGTAATATTCATCGCCCATTTATATTTACGAACGATGCCGTCATACGCAGCATTAATCGGATTGGTCAATGGAAAAGCTAACGACAAATAGTCTAGGTTGCCCGTCCAAATATTACTTTTATAGTTATTGTCTTTCAAACTCGTAGCTTTTGCAAAAATACCAACATCAAATGCTGTTGCATTTAAAAATGCGTAAGAGGCAGGGTTGACGATATTAATAGAATATCCATCAATATAGGAAGCCCCAAGACCACCCATGTGACGTGTATTATTAAAATGATCATCCGCTATATCTCCAATTCCAAATCTGGAGTAAGGACTATTGTCATTTTGTTGTGCTTCAGCAATGCTTAAAAAACCGAATACAAAAAATATAATTATCTTAATTTTATCTGACATTGTATTTTAATATTTCATTTAACCCTTCTATTACTAAATCCGGGGCGGCAAATATCTTAAATTTTGACCAACTAACAAAGAAATCCGCATCTCCACCTGTCAAAATTATTTCTAATGGCCCATATTCTCTAGTGGCGGCCTCTATTATTCCTTCTATTTCAAATAAAGCGCCACGAACGCCTCCATTTTGTAAAGCCATAGCAGTCGATTTACCAAATAGTACGTCACTATCTATCGCATCAACAAGTGGCAATTTAGCAGTATAATGATGCATGGATTTAAGTCTCATCTGGATGCCAGGACTGATATTCCCACCCATAAAAACTCCACTTGACGTCACAAAATCCACGGTTATACACGTTCCCATGTCAACGATCATCAAATTTTTACCTGGAAATCGTCTAAACGCTCCTACCGCCGCTGCAAGTCGATCATTACCTAAGGTATGAGGCGTATCATAAACAACACTTATTGGCAAATTTAATCTCGAATCGAACATAACAAAATTCTCAATCATGTTCATTTGTTCGACTAACGCCCCAGGCACTTTACCTGTAGCACTCATGATAGCATGATCAAAACGATATTGCTGCATGAGTTGAATTAAAGATGATAAGGCATACCGTTTAAATTCTTTAACTGTTAGCAAGATTATACCATCCTCATCTACAACGGAAAGTTTACATCTCGTATTGCCTAAATCAACAATTAGGTTCATGCTAATGCTTAAAATGACGGAGGCCGGTAAATACCATGGACATCCCATTTTCATTACAATAATCGATACTCAATTGATCCTTTATGGAACCTCCTGGTTGAACTACCGCATTGATTCCCTCCAAATGCACTAATTCTACACAATCTGGAAATGGGAAAAAGGCATCTGAGGCCATGACTGCGCCATTTAGATCAAAACCAAAGTGCTTGGCCTTATCTATAGCTTGCCTACAAGCATCGATGCGTGAAGTTTGTCCGCAACCCATTCCCAACAACTGACGATCCTTGACTAAAACGATCGCATTGGATTTTAAATGTTTTACACATTTCACTGCAAAATTCAAATCTTCAATTTCGTTCGGCGTGGGAGAAACATTTGTTTTAACCGAAAAAACGCTTCGCTCATCTTGAATAAAATCAGCATCCTGAACAATGATACCGTTTAATATATTTTTAAACATTTGTTTTGATGCATGGATGGCCTTAGTCCGGAGAAGAATTCGGTTAGCCTTTTTCGCCAACAAGGCTTCAACGCCTTCCTCAAAGGATGGTGCCAATAACACCTCATAAAATATCTGATCAATCTTGAGGGCTGTTTCCATATCAATCGGAGCATTTGAAATGAGAATACCACCAAAAGCAGAAACCGGATCACCAGCCAAAGCAGCGTCCCAAGCTTCATTCACTGTATTTCTGACTGCTACACCACATGTATTCGTATGCTTGATAATCGCAAAGGCAGGAACATCGTCATAAAATTCTTCCATTAATGTAACCGCAGCATCAATGTCAACCAAATTATTAAAAGATAACTCTTTGCCACTTATTTGTTCGAAGCTATCCTCTAGATTTCCATAAAAAGATGCAGCTTGATGTGGGTTTTCACCATATCTCAATTGCTTCACGCCAAAGGCAGCAGGCTGAAAAAACTGTTGATTTTTACCGGTAAGATAGTTTCCAATCAAAAAGTCATAGGAAGACGTTATTCGAAAAGCTGCACCCGCCAATCCGTGTCGCTGTTCAAGGCTTGCTTCAGCGTTTTGATTTGCTAAAATATTTTTTAAAATCGGATATTCATTTTTAGAAGGCACAACTACGACGTCTTGATAATTTTTGGCAGCAGCGCGAATTAAGGAGACACCTCCGATGTCAATCTTTTCAATCATATCTTGATGATTCGCTTGCTGGCTCCACGAAGCTTCAAAAGGGTATAAATCAACGACAACCAAATCAAAAACGGGTATCTCAAATTTAGCTAATTCCTCCAGATAATTGGCCTCACGAATGGCTAAAATTCCTCCAAAGATTTTAGGATGCAAGGTTTTGACGCGACCTTCTAAAATAGAAGGGTATCCTGTCAAATCCTCCACCCGCAACACAGGAATTCCTAAAGTTTCAATGTAGGCTTGAGTGCCACCGGTCGAATAAATGGTTATATCGTGTTGGTGCAAAAGGCGTATAATCTCATCAAGACCATCCTTATGAAAAACAGATATAAGTGCAGATTTAATTTTAACATTCATAACTAAAAATGATTCAAGACAAAAATAAAAAATGGGAAGTTACCATAAGCAACTTCCCATTCATTAAAACATTATAAATTTATTAATACTCCCAAAGATCATGTTCGAAGTTTAATAACTCGTTTTTAATCTTTTCAGAATACAGCAACATATCAATACCAGATCTATTCTCTGTATCATCAGGATCGCCAACGAAAAAGTCCTTCAAACGATAATCCAAGACGTTTGAGCGTTTATAAATATAAGAAGTGAATACACGAGTATCAAAGATATCCGTCCATGTCATTGGAGCAACGTCGTTTTCTTCATTGAATACACGATATTTAGACAATGGGCTTCTGCATTGTGGATAGTACACCCAGAACAAAGGTGCTGGTGGAATACCTGCAATCTTATCATTAGGGCTCTGATAAATAGGTGCAATACCTAAAATTCGAACATCCATTACAGATCTTTGCTTGTCAAAATACCATACTTCTTTAATACGATATTGCTTAATATCTCTCCAGTTGATATCATTACGAGCGATGACTATCTTCTCCTCATACGTATCTGGATCAAGAGACATAGATGTGTCCATCTTTATCATCTTAGCTTCAATCTCATCAGGAGAAAGTAAATTTTTGAATTCATCATCACTAAATGCAGTGATATCGCCATTTACAATCATATTCTTCAAGACCAAGAACAAGTTCAACTCTTCACTTACAAAGGATAAGTTTAATTTTTCACGGCTATCAATCACGCGCTGAATTCTCTTTTCCCAAGCGATATCAGCTTCACGAATTGGTTGTTGAGCCATTACTTTATTTTCGATAATCAATCGTTTTGAAACGATGTCATCAATAAACATATCCTCAGTTGGAATTGAAGACTCTTTCATATCATCGTCAGTCCGTATCGTCTGTGCTAACAGATTACCTCCGGCAACAATTGAAATAAAAAATACACTAGCAAAAAATTTAAAAAATATTTTCATTTGTCACTCAATTTTAAATGATATAAGTTGTACAAGTTGATCTTAAACAATATATTACTGAATATCAAATACTAACTGACCAAGGTTTCTAGCAGCAGCATCACCAGGACACTTACATTTGATATCTTGAAATACGAATTTATCTCCAGGAACTGCTTTATTTTGGATATTTTTAGCATTACCTGAAATAGTTGCACCTTGGTTGGCAGCTGGTTCTGGATCGGCTCTCTTAGCAACACGAACTAGCGTAAATCCAGCCATATTACACTTTGCATCAAAGTCAAAATCCTTAAGGATAGGAATTAACGCAGAGTGTCCTTTGAAAGTACCATTACCTACACTACCTCCCTGAAGCGTACCACCTAATAATGGAACTGGGTCAGGAATTCTCTTTACACGGTATTCTTTTGCGTAATTAATACCAGGAGCTGTTACTCGAACAGTCGCTTTACCTGGAGTATTTACTACTGCATTATAAGTACCATCATTATTTCTATTTAGAGATCCACCGTCCATAGAAACTTTAATCTGTGCAGTAGGAATACCAGCAGCTGAGATCTCAACCGGATTATCCACACCTACATAGAATACGTTCATTTTAGCAGCAGAAACAGTAACTGAACGCTCACCAACTTCAAATTCAAAATCTCCAGAATAAGATTTAGTTTCTTTAGTTACTGGGTTATATACGTTAGCTACAGCTTTGTATTTTTTAATACCGATCTCATTAGCTGTTGTTGACCATTTAGCAGAACCATCTGATCCTACAGCAAGGTTTGCGCCGTTAACACTGATTGAAATACCAGTATTAGACGAAGAACCTGCTGAAGCGGACAAGAATACATCTGTTTCGAATTTTTCTCCTTTGATTACATAAGATTTAACCGGAGAAGATACTACTCTAAACTGATCTAACACCACTTCGTCAGTCAAACCTACTTTACCAGCAAGGTAATTTAAAACTGCTGCTTCCGAAGATTTGATATCATTTGTAAATTTAGAAAAAATCGGCATTGTTGCACCCAAAGGCATGTGACCAAAGGTAAAGTCTGCCCAGTTTGCTTTTTTATTTGCTGATTTTTTCCAAGTTTCGTCATCGATATTGATAGGCAATTTACTTGCGAATAGTGCACGATCATCAGCATCAACTAGCTCAAGATACTTATCTCTGATTTCAAGCATTTTTGCTTTCATTTCTTCTCCTTTACCTTCGTTAACAAGTAAACGAGTAGTCAGGTCGTAATCTCTTTGAGCCTTAAGTTTTTGAATACCGTCAACTTCTTCGTATCCACCACCTTTCTCAATAAGGAAATTTTTAATTCCATCAATATATTCCGATCCTTCTTTTGAAATTGCAGATACAATATCTACTCTATCTGCATATTGTTTAAATTGCTGTCCTTTTTCAGCACTTTTCTTAATTTCTCCCGGAAGCTCTCTGTTGGCAGCATCTAGGGCGTCATTGGCTTTCACCAACCCTTTATCTACCATATCAAAGGCATTGAATATCTCAGCAGAAACGTTAAGTGCCAGCAACGCAGTCAGTACGATATACATTACGTTAATCATCAGCTGCCGCGGTTCCTTAGGAATTGCCATATTATTCTATTTTTTAATTTTAAAAAATCTATTAATTCAAATTACAATTTCTTTGCAAAAATTATCCCTTCACGTTATAAGCAGATAGGATATTGCCATAAACTCCATTTAATGAAGTTAGGTTTTTGCTTAAGCTTGCCATTTGTGCTTGATACTGTTTAGTATCTTCTAAACTTGAATTTAATACAGCCATAGCGTCATTCATTTTAGAATAGAAGTTGCTCATTGTTTTCAACTGATCTCCAGTCTTAGAGAAGTCAACTTCTTGAAGTGCTTTCAATGAACCCAAGCTTTTAGACATCGCTTGTAATTCAGTAAGCATGCCTCCTAATTTGCTTTCAACTACTTCTGCATTTAATGCTTTAGGCGCAGATGCATTGCTAGGTCCAGCAGTCAAAGCCTGAACATTAGCATCATATTGATCCAAACCTGGATACAATTTTTCCCAATAATAATCCTTATCAGGTCCAATAATACCCAACATAGCAAATAAGAACGCTTCCACCATTAGTCCCGCAGTAATCGCAGGTCCACCCCATGGTGTACTGTTCAATTTTCCTAAGGCACCGATCATAACTACTGACGCACCCAAACCGATTAATAGATTCTTTAAATACTTAAAGCCATTAGATTTAACAAAACTCATTTTAATTAAATTTAGTGATTAGTTAATAATAAATTGTTATTGTGATATAAGTTAAAATTAGATATACATTTCTGATTAGAAAATCTCCATTAAAAATCATGGATAGAACGTCCAAGATAAGTAATCACACATCTGAAACCAATATATGATTTTGAAGTATCTTGAAATTCCCATGTTCTCGTACCTGTTTGGCAATAATAAGAGATATCCTTCCATGAGCCTCCACGAAGTACTTTTCTCTTATAAGCTTCAGGATCTGCATCCTTAGCATCATATCGAATATCTGAATTCAAATCATGCTCATGATCATAAGCATTTTCATAATAAGCAGAAGAAGTCCATTCTGCTACATTACCTGCCATATTATACAATCCGTAGTCATTAGGGAAATATGCATCAGCCTTCACTGTATGCAAACCACCATCTTCTGGATAGTTTCCACGACCAGGCTTAAAGTTTGCTAAAAGACAACCTTTTGCATTTCTAATATAAGGTCCTCCCCATGGATATGGAGAAATATCGCGTCCACCACGAGCAGCATATTCCCATTCAGCTTCTGAAGGCAATCTAAATACTTCTGTATTCGGTTCGTCTTCTTTGAACATATTCCAAAGTTTGGTTCTCCAATGGCAGAAAGCAGTAGCCTGCTTCCAGTTTACACCAACAACTGGATAATCGTCAAAAGCTGGGTGCCAGAAATAATTACGTGTCTGTGGCTCATTATATGAATAGGTGAAATCTCTAATCCAGCAAAGCGTATCAGGAAATACTTTTACTTCAGCTTTATTGATAATAGAAGCTCTGGTAGCATTCTTATCATGAGCTGCTTTTTGCCAGTCAATCCATTGATATTTATATTTTAAATTGGCATAATCCAATTCTCTTCGGCCTTCAAAAGCCATATCGCCTTGATAATACATCTCTTCTAGGGTCTCATCGCTATAGTCAAGCTCTTCGTCCCAGTCGATAAGTTCATTACCAAAGTCATCAGTACGTTTGTTACCCATGATTTCATGAGCTACTGAGTCTCTCACCCACTCGACAAACTGACGATATTCATTATTGGTAATCTCAGTATCATCCATAAAGAATCCGGATATAGAAATACTTTTTTGACGTTGTGTATATGTACCAAAGACATCCTGATCACTTTGACCGATGGTCAAGGTTCCAGAGGGAACATATACCATACCAAAAGGATTAAATCCGCCCCATTTAGGTCGGTTCTGTACACCGATCAACTCACCGGTCTGCTCCTTTCCACATGAAGAAATAATAAGAATTGCAAAAAGCAATACGCTTAATTTTGATAAACTTTTCATTTTCTTTAGCGATTTTACTATAAATATTAATAGGCTTTCGTAATAAAAGCGGCGTAAAGATAAAGTACAATTTCAATAATACAAGTATTTTTAAAATTGTTTTTTAAAATATTTTTATCCACAAAAAAACTTTAGCTGCAATTTAACGCATAAATTCAGCTCTTTATTGTACACGTTATATATATAAATACATCCATTCCTAACATGCTTATTCGTAAAACAAATGTTCGGCATCTGTACTCCTGTTATCCCATAATTCAAAACATTAATCATTTTGTTTATTTGTATTCATCTGTATTATCTTTAATTATTTAATCCACAGTTGACTTTTCATAAAAAACTTTGTAAGAATTCAACTTAGCGGAATTTTAAATTCTATTTTCATATAGGATTAATCCATAATGTATTTTAAAATTTTGCCTATTGGCTTACATGAGCCACTTTTGAAAAAAAAATATTTTTAATTATTTTTTAACAGAAGCGTCACTTTAACAC
>JAIXKS010000031.1 GCA_026928325.1 Chitinophagales bacterium
GATTTGAAAAAAGAACAACATTTCATTAAGATTTTTTTGTGGACAGAGCACTAGTGTTAATGTCCAAAAAAATCCATATAAATTCTACCGCTCTAAATCAGCCGTTCGGCTTACTCCTCCACAGATATTTCTATCGTCTGTGGTCCTGCAATGATTCTAAATTCAGATCTTCTGTTGAGTTGATGTTCTTCCTCAGAGCATTTAACACCATCTTTACATTTATTCAATAAGCGAGTTTCACCGTAACCTTTGGCCTTAATGCGATTGGCTTCTACGCCTTCATTGACCAACCAGTTTTTGGTTGAGTTGGCTCTACGTTGTGATAAATCAAGATTGAACTTATTATTTCCTCGTGAGTCTGTGTGCGAAGATAATTCAATAACCAAATCTGGATATTCATCCATAAGCGATTTTAAATAGCCCAAATCCTTCTCTGCTTCAGGAAGAATCTTATCGTCATTAAACTCGAAGTAAATGCTTTTCAACACGATAGGCTCGTTGCGCTTAATCGTGCGTTTTGAGGCTGGTTTTGTTCGAAGTATAACGGATTTTTTAACCGTATAATCGTCAAAAATGCCATTAGTATTGAACTGCACCGTATCCGGATGATATCCTTGACGTGTGATAATCGCCATATAGCTTCGGTCTGAGTCCAGTAAGAATCCGAAATCATTCGACAGGGTATTGGTTTTAGTCTGAGTAGGTATCTTGCTGTTGCCTTCATAAAGTTCTACCGTTGCGCCTTCAAGATTGCCTTTATCATCGTGCACCAACAATTTAAGATCGATAACCAAATCCCTGATTTGGATCAAGTAAATATCATCACAACACGTCAGTGTATTTTTAAATTTCTTTTTGTCCTTATGTAATCTATTAGAAACCAGCGCACCAAAAGTACCAGATTGGTTTAAACGGAAAAAGATATCATCATAAGATGTATTGTAGTTATATCCCATATTGGCCGGTTCTGACCATTTTGAGCCATCCCACTTGGATTGAAAAATATCCATACCGCCCATACCCGGATGACCGTCACTACTAAAATACAAGATACCGTCTTTAAAAAATGGCGAATTTTCTGTCTTGTACGTATTAACGACCGGGCCTAGATTAACCGGTAAGCCGTATTCGCCGTTAGATATCGGGGAATAATAGATGTCAAAGCCACCATATCCACCAGGCATATCTGACGTAAAATATAATACTTTGCTGCCAAAAAGTTCTCCTTCGTATGGATGTCTAGAGCGATTTCCTTCATTGACGACATCAATCGGATACGGTGCAGACCATTGATCTCCCTTGCGTTCGGACAAATAGATTTGCGAACTTTCTACCTTATTGTTTTGGTATTTTTCACGTGTGAAATACATGCGTTCGCCATCATCAGAGAAGGAAACTCCGGTATTATAAAAGCCAACTCTATTAATCGCCTCGTCCAAAACAGAGGCTTTTCCAAATTCGCCATCCGCACCTCGGCTCGAAACGTAGATTTTAGCATGATATTCGCCCTGATCTCCATCCAATGTAACGGGTTGCTTAGAATTCATACTTGAAAAATACATACTTCCATCTGTAAAAAAAGCGGGTGAAGACTCTGCTGATGGGGAATTGATGTTTTCGTCAGCAAAACTAATCGCAGCTTCAATGTTCTCAGGATAATGCTCCATCTGGCGGATACCTTTAATCTCTAACATGGCTTCTTTACGCAAGGAATCGTTTTCAACCGTCGAAGCAAAAGATGTGAGTTCGTCTAATGCCTGCTTGTATTTACTTTGGGACTTCATAGATTTCGCCCAATCTAAGCGAATATCAAAAAATTCATCTCTTCTATCTTTTTTAATAATGCGTTCGTATATTTTTTCAGCTTTAGGATAGTCCCTTAGCAAAATGTACATATCTGCAACAGCAACTTGCAAGTTGGCATCCTTGGTTTCGTCATAGGCCTTATTAAACCATTCTATTGCAGTAAGATAATCTCCACCTTCAGCTGCTGTGACAGCCGTGTTGATCATCATTTCGAAAGAACTTATTTGAACAGGTTGCGCAGTCGCTAATACACTCACGAACATGAACACATATAAAAATAAATAATATTTAATCTTCATTTTATTTACGGTTTTATACACAAATAATCACTGTCTCCTAAAAAATGCATTATAGTCTAGGACAGAAAATTATGGGTTTTACTTTAGGTTTTTTATAAATAACGCCTACATATCTCGCAGCTATTTCGAAGCCTCCCAGACCGCTGCTTGCCAAGGTCCTATCGTTGACATTCAAATCATAAGAAATACCAACCTGAATGGCATCTATTTTAGCACCTAGATATACTATAACATCTCGAACATTGCGCAAGCCCAATCCAGCACCACCTCTGAATTCCTGCTCTGGATTAAATTGGTACCAAATATGGCTATTGACATTAAATGCGTTGAATTTACCCATATTATAGTAGTAGAAAGATGGCTCAATACTCGTCCTTTGGGTTACGTCGATTTTATAATCTCCATGGATGTTGAGGCCGATGAGCTTGGTTTCTACACTATCTTTTGAAACACCGCCTTGGCTCGTGGATGTGCTGTTGCTCAACAACCCGTTTTTAGGCTTTAAGATGCCGTCCACAGCTACACCTAGTCTAAAGTCACTGTTTTTTCTACGGGCATTGAATAGCAAACCAACACCGAGATCTCTAGATCTAAATTTAGTTTGATCTTGTTGCTGACCTGTTGATGATGAAGAAGAAGTTAATTGCTTGAAATTTTCCAAATCTAGGTCATGAGCATTAATGATTCCGTTTCGCGTATCCGAAAGGTTGAATCCTGCATATTGGCGACTACCATTATTCATTTGAGCACCCAAAGTCAGGATATTGGATTGTTTTTTATCTAGGGCCAAGTGATACGCCAATGATATCTTGAAGAAACTCCAATTCTGTGCGTACTTCTCATCTGAATTTTGTGTGGTTTCAGGTGATAAATTTCCAGCACCATTGAGCGCATTTAAAATATCCGCTTGAAGACCTACGCCAATCCAGTCTTGTTTTCTAAGACCTTTAATAATCGGTGCATCTGCTGTCAGGGAAAAGTTTTTAAAACTTCTATCCGATATAGAGCCTTCTTTGCTCGTGTAAATACCACCAACGCGATAGGATCCCGAAAAAGCACCAGAATTAGCGGGATTAACCGATAAAGGTGTAAAATGATAATAAGAATAATGTAAGTCCTGGGCAAAACTTTTTTCACCAATCAGGCATACAGCCACAAGGGCAATAAGCATAAATTTCATCCGCATCATCCCAAAAATTTATATTTCAAACACGAAAGATAAGAACATTTTTGAAAATAGAACGAAAAGACCACCATTTAACAATAATTTTTTATTTTTTTGCCTAGATTAAATGCTAGATTTGTATGCAAGAAGACAATAATTTTAGAGAAAATCAATGATATTATTAACAATATATCCTGCGCATCTCAAGGCGTTTAGCAACATAGATAGAACTTGAAAAGTGCATTTTATCCACAAGAATAATTAGATATCTACAAGTCGATTAAAAAAAACTTAACTTTGTTCTGTCAATGATAAAAGTGTGCAGAAGTTTTTATTCATTTTTTCGTTTTTCATATTGCTTCATGGTCAATCTCATGGTCAGCAGTGGCTGGTGCCCGCAGATACGTTGCATCCTGTCCGGTCCAATATCGCTTTTGCTGTTGGCGGTGTAACCTATCTTGGGTTTTCCACCGGCTTGTATTATGCGTGGTATAAACAATTTGATCGGACTGGATTTCATTTTTTTAATGATATTCACGAATGGAATCAAATGGATAAAGCCGGACATATCCATAGCGCTTACTTCCAAGGCGTCATCGCATATAAGGGTATGCGATGGGCTGGCATGAACAAGCAAAAAAGCATGCTTACCGGGATAATAACCGGAACTGTATTTCAAAGTACCCTTGAAATCATGGATGGCTTCTCCTCAAAATGGGGCTTCTCATGGAGTGACATGGCGGCCAATGTAGTGGGTACTTCGACCTTTGCATTGCAACAACACTTTTGGGATGAACAACGAATAAGCCTAAAAGTATCTTCCATTCCCGTAAAATATCCAGAACAAATCGTTTTTTCGACGGATCAATCTTCATCTATGTCCTTGGGCAAAAGAGCCGAATCTCTTTACGGAAGCAATTATTTCGAAAAGTTTTTAAAAGATTATAATGCGCAAGCATATTGGGCAAGTTTCAACGTTCATGCTTTTTTGGCAGATGGAAATAAATGGCCGGAATGGCTCAATATCGTATTGGGATATGGTGCTGAAAATATGTATGGCGGTTTTGATAATGTTTGGTATGACCAGGGTGCTACTTACATCTTAGATCCGGTACTTTACCCAAGATACCGCCAGTTTTATTTAGGATTTGACTTTAATCTACCCGGTATGAAGCCTAAAAACCCATTCCTAAAAACGATATTTTCGATGTTGGATGTTTTTAGAATTCCCGCTCCAGCGATTGAAATCAATACGAGAGGTGAAGTCGTATTTCACTTGCTTAGATAAACAGGTTTTTCGTATTTAAAGGACAGCTTATTCTGGAAGTTTAATCCAAAAATACATTTTTAACATGCGCTGAATAATTGGACGATACCGGAATGCTGTGTAAGCCGATTTGAAGGTTTTTATTGTTGTACTTCTCTATTTTTGCAATGTTGACAATATAGGCACGATGTGTTTGGATAAACAGGTCATCTGGGAGTTTTGACATAATTTCTTTGATTGTCGATCTAAGTTTGTAGATCTTATCTTGGCTGTGGATGATGATATAATTTTTTTCTGATTCGATAAAGTCGATGCTCTTGATAGGAATTCTGATATTATAATCATCTTCTTTGAGTACCAAGGTTTGTAAGTTGGTGTCTTGTTGTTGGTTCATGCAGAGTTCTATAGCAGCGATGAGATCGGCTCTTTTTAAGGGTTTAGTCAGATAGGCGATGGGTTGAGATGATACAGCCTTGCGTATGATGTCGCTAGTCTCGTAAGCCGTCAGATATATCAATGAAATATCGTACTTTTCTCGTATCCTTTGGCCAAGTTGGATGCCATCATCTTTGTTTGCTCCAAGATTAATATCCAAAATAGCTATGTTGATCTCCTTATATTCGAGCATGGCCATGGCTTCCGGTCCATCTTTAGCTTCAAATACCTGAAATCCTTCTTGGAGGAGTAGATTTTTAGTAAATCGTCGATTGAGAAAATCGTCTTCTACCGCTAGGATATTACGCATATTGTCATTCATATTTTAAAAGAAAATTGGTATTCAAAACCCTGACCTCTATGAGCATGTCTGACACCATCAAGCTGCTCCGTCATGCCTATGATGATTTCGTGGCCAAGTCCATGGTGACTACTTTCCCATTTTTCCTGATCAAACCCGATTCCATTATCTTTATATGTGTAAAGGAATGATGTGTCTGGATCAGTATTTATGATCTCAATCTCAATTTTTTTTGATTTTGTTGAGGTTTTGAAACCGTGTTTTAACGTATTACTAATCAATTCGACGGTGATTAATCCTAGCGGCAATGCTTGTTCTATCGGGAAATTTTGGACATTAATATTGTATTCTAAATCTAAGTTGTTCTCATGACCTTTGTAAGAATGTAAAACCAATTGGGATAGATCATGGATGTATTCGCCAAGGTTTACTTCGTTGATATCGTTTTCATTGTTGAGTTTCCGGTGTAGCATGCTCATGGTGTGGATTCTATTTTGGGTTTCACGTATGATTTCATTGATATTGATAGTATCTACGTATTCTTTTTGCATTTCTAAAATGCTGTTCACGTGTTGAAGATTATTTTTAACGCGATGCTGTAATTCTTTTAATAAAATTTTCTTTTGGTCTAGTAATTTTTGAAGCTCAGCCAATTGATCATTAATTTGGACATTTTGTGTTCTGATTTTAGTGTTTTTGATATAAAGTAGGATGGAACTAAGCGCAATGACGCCGGTAAACAACAATATGAAGATGATCCAGTAATTTTTGGATTTAATCTGTGATTTTATTTTTTCGTTTTCATACGCAGCAGTTATATTTTTAATTTTGAATAATTGACTTTTGGTTACTTCATCAAGGTTAGAATCATGAAATTTTGTAAAATAGTAGTATGCTGAGTCCACTTGTTGTAAAGTATCATAAATAACAGCTCGTTGTTTAAATAAGATGAAATGAATATGGGCACCTGTTTTATCTAAATA
>JAIXKS010000040.1:0-2415 GCA_026928325.1 Chitinophagales bacterium
TCTTAGCATATCTTTTAATTTTATGGTGTTTTGGTTCTTTAAATTACGCACAACGTTTTGGCGGCTTGACGCAGGGCGATTTTACCGACAAATGTTGATACGAAGATAATACTTTTTTCTTACCGAAAATGTTCAATCGAAGCACTTTACCCGCCTTGCGTTCAAACCGCTTGTTGGTGGCTTGTGCTTTGTTATTTTCCTGATTTTCTTCGATTATCTTCTCTACACAACATTTGACAGTTTTCAGCCGATGTTTTTCCGCCTTCGTGCCACGGTGTAATGTGGTCAGCTTCCATTTCGGCAAGTTCAAAATGTTCTTTGCAAACAGTGCAAATTCCGTCTTGCCTTTCGTAGGCTTCTCGTTTTTGATTGTCGGTAAAAGAACGAATGTTTAAATACTTTTCTTTGCCTGTTAAAACGTACCAATAGATGCCTTTTTTCTTGGTTACGTCATCATCAATCATCAGCGATTTAATTTCTTGTTCTAATTTTTTTGAATCGAAGTTTTGGTTTTTATATTGGTTGTAAAGTTCGCCCCATTCAATACCTTTCATTTCTTTTCGATAGTTTGGAAAAACGGCTTGAACCCAATTTATTACACTCTGAAAATAAAGCCAAAGTTCATTTGCATTAGGTTCGTGTTGGTTAAGTGCCATATAATTGTTTATAGTTTCATTACTATTGTCGTTATTTTTCCAACCGATAACGGTTTCGAGATAGTCTTGTCGTATCGGAGAGCCGTTTAAATAATCACTTCCTAAGCCATAGGCAGGACATCCGTTTTTAGAAAAGTAACGTTTCGCATCAGTTACCCAAGAACCTGAATAAACAGCGTTTCTTAATTCTTGATTTGTTAATTGCTCACCTGCAATATTGATAGTTTTAAACCATTCTAATTTTTCGCTTGGCTCTCCTGTACAGAAATAAATCATTAGTTTGTAATTTAGAATTTTTTCCTGCTCATCAGGTTGTAAGTTGTGAAAATACCTTCCTTGATATGCAAAATCACCGTTTACATATTGGCTGATTGAAATAGTTCTTTGTTGTCCGTCAATGACTTCAAAATTTCCGTCTTCACGAACCGCCCAATACATAACATTTAAAGGAAAATTTTTTGAAATGGTATCTATTACAGCTTCTCGTTGCTGGTCTTTATAAATAAATTCTCGTTGGTAAGGTGGACGAATGTCTAATTTTCCACCATATCCGATAACTCCGTTTTCGTCATTATCTTGATAACCATTAGTTAGTTCCCGTACCTTTATTTCTTTGAGTTCTATTTTCATAATCTTTTGTTTCTGATAAATAATCGCTTAAATACTTCTTTTCCGTTAAGATATGCACCACGACCATAAATGCCGTTTGGGTCTTGGTCAACACCTCGATTAGAACCAACAATTTCAAATTGGTCTGGATTGTGTTTGTCTAAAAAGGTTATTGGAACTCCCATAATCCCTTTATAATCCATAGGAATATCAGATACTTTTGAAACTTCTATTGCTTCATAATTTTCATATTTAGGGTAAATTTCAGGGGAGTATTTTTTGTATAAAATTAAATCTTCGTGCCTTTTGTAAACATCAAGATTGGTAAACCAATTAACACTACCCATACTGAAATATTTTACTCCATTTTCAATTTTCTTTCGGGTTTCAGTTTGAATGTCATAGTTATCGTTTACTTCAAACCATTTTGTGCCTCCATTGTTTACTCCCAACCATAATTTGCCATCTCTGATTAGTTCGAAAATTCCTTTATAAACAATTGCATTTTGGTGTCCGATAATTAGGAAATTCTTTTTGTACTCAATTAATTGTTCTATATATTCTCTGAAAAGTGAAAAAGGAGGATTGGTGACAACGATGTCCGCTTGTTTTAAAAGTTCAATGCTTTCTTTGCTTCTAAAATCACCGTCTCCTTTTAGCGGAATTATTCCAATTTCTTCAGGGTCTGGAATGTTATTTCCATTTTTATCGCCTGTATATTCAAGATAAATTGCTTGTTCAGAATCGTGTTGGCTGAATAAGTCTCTTTCTTGGTTTTTGTAGCAAGTTGTAATTAATTTTTTAAGACCAAGTTTCTCAAAATTGTAAGAAAAATAATGAAAAAAGTTACTGACCCTTGGGTCATCACAATTACAATAAACAACTTTGTCTTTAAAATGAATTCGATAATGTTTTAATTCCCGTTCAATATCGGTTAATTGTGTATAAAACTCATCTTTTTTTGCCTTTTTAGCTTCGTTTAAATTTTGGTTTAAATTCTTTTCTTGCATTGCCGTCCGATTTACGGTGGAATGCAATTTTTAATTTCGTTCCGAAGTCTTGAATTTTAGCCGAAACGTTGATTTAGCATAGCCACCAACTCGCAAATATACGAAGGTTTCTCAAATGTCAAAATTTTTTAACCCATTGT
>JAIXKS010000040.1:2425-5242 GCA_026928325.1 Chitinophagales bacterium
AACTCGCAAATATACGAAGGTTTCTCAAATGTCAAAATTTTTTAACCCATTGTTTTTCAAATTAATAACTATTTTGCATCTTTCAGATATTTAAATTGCGAAACTAAGAAGATATGCAAAATGCGAAATCGGTTTCAATCTCAAATTTTATAGATCTTTATTTGCATGTTATAATAAAAAAGTGATTTGGATGAAATTTGGTTATGACAAAAGGCTTATCAACAAGCTCCGAAGTGCTGTAAAAGCTTATTGGTCTGGTCATTAATCTAGTGCTCTATCCACAAAAATATCTTAATGAAATGTTGTTCTTTTTTCAAATCTCATCGTTAAAAATACTCGCCATAGTTACCACTATGCCTGCGTTTTTTGCCTTGATCTTTAAAAAAATAACTTCCATTATAATTGAAATCTTTTTATAGACAGAGCACTAGTCAAAGGTTTAGACGAAATATTTCAATTCTTGGATGCAGCGAGCGGACATTTGATAATTATAGTCGTCATGTTGGAGTTGTGAATCGTATGTAATCAAATCGAGGAAAATAGGAAAAATACGAAAATACAGCCTGTTCTCTACTACGTCTAAGAAAGAAGCGTGGCATTTTGGCCATTACTCATCCATAAAAACAAATCGATAAACCCATATGGGAGACCATGCAGCCGGTTTCGTTCAACAGTGGTTTCATGTCTTGCACTTCGTGCGCCACGAAACCTTAGTTATTATCTGTTCGCCCTTATTGTTTTTAATATAAGTCACGATAAAAATCTGTCCCTAAGTTTATATTTTCTTTGTCAGTATTTACTTGTTCTAGAGCATTTATGATTTTTAATTTCAATATTTCATTATAATCCTCCTCATTTATTATAGATGTAATTATCTCTAATAGTAAGTCTTTTTCAATGATATTGTCTGCTACTGTCACTGCAATGTTTTCCATCTCAATAATAAACTTGTCGATAAAAAAATCAAGTCCATTTATTTCTAAAAAGAATGCTCCCATTGCAATTGATGTTCTCTTGTTTCCATCGTTAAAGGCATGAAATTTATTGAATGAAAAAATCAAATGAGTCAGTTTTTCTTCAAAGGTTGGATAATAGTCATCATTTTGAATATGAGTTAAAGGACTATCAATGTTTCCATACTTTATAATGCCTTCCTTTCCTCCTGATATTTCTAAAATTTTATCATGAATTTTTATGGCATACTTTGTTGTGAAAAAGTTTAATACCATCTTATCGTTCTTTTAATCTTTTAAAAACTTCTTTGTTATCTTCTAAGCGTTGTTCTAAATCCATACTTCTATCTCCCAAGAATTTATCGTAGTCATCAGAACTAACTTCATTGACGTACTCTTTGAGTTTTTCATGTAAAGCATCTCTAAAAACCAAGTCTCTACTTGCCATTAAACTTCTTGCTTTTTCTCTTAACGGGATTAATGTAGCCTCTGTAATTTGCTCATATGTAGTGAACAATAAATTAGCTTCAGAAAGACCTAATTTTCTTCCTAATCGTTCAAACTCTGATTTAAGAAATTTGGAAAATCCATTTTCGTATCCTGCGATTAAATCAAGTATTTCTGAATACATTGTACTACGAACACTTTCTTTTGTACTTAGTTTCAATATTTGTCTATACTCTTTTGCATTTTCTTTAAATATACTTTTATAAATCTTGTCAGTGAGTTGTCCATATTTAAATTTATTTTCAGTTATATAATAATCTAGAGCATTTGTAAATTCTTGTCTATAATTGTATTCTCTAATTGCACTTGGTAAAAATTCCTCTTCTCGCTGATTGATAAACTTAGTTTTTCCGCCAAGTTTTTGATTTAAAACATCAATAACAATGTCTAGAATTGCGGAACGAAGAGTTTGAGCTTTTTCCGATCCTGTTAAAAGCATTCCGACATTTAGGAAAGATTTATATGTAAAAACTGCTAACTGAGGTGTTCTTGATAAGCCATCTAATTCATTTTCAAATGATTTAACCATGTTCCCGACATTTGTGTCGGGAACATAATTACCATCATTTATCCTTTTTATAAAGTCAGTTATCTTATCTTTAAAATCTTTTAATTTATATCCGCTGTAAATTTCATATCCACTTTCAACTATCTCATCTCTGTGGTTTTCAACAACCCTCTCAATTGTTCGTATGTCAACTTCAAAATATTCTGCAAGTTGTTGTTTAGTAAATCGAAATTTACCATCATGTTTAAAACCGAAAAAACCTACTTGCTGATATACTTCTTGTATAGCAATATTATTGTTTAAAATATTTTTTCTGTCTAAGTCGGAATTTGTTAAATCTTTTGCCATGTTCAAAGATACGATATTTCTATTTGTGCGATGTTCTAAAGGGTGACAGATAACGCCTGCCTCGCTTGGCGAATACGGCACTTTTAGCACTAACTTCCAACCGAAGACGAAACTTCAAATTTACGAAAAACTTTCAATCGAAGCCATTACCTGCCGCTTTTTCCAAACGAACTGTTGAACAAAACCTACGGTAGCCTTCCGCACTAATCCGTAAATTTGCCATTTAATTTAAAAAATAATATTTATGGCAACAAAAAAAAATCGCCGGAAGCATTAATGAACAAATAAGTATCTTAATCGTGCCTGCGACAAAGTTACAAGATTTTCAGAATTATTAGTGCTCTATCCACAAAAAAATCTTAATGAAATGTTGTTCTTTTTGCAAATCTCGTCGTTAAAAATACTCGCCATAGTTACCACTATGCCTGCGTTTTTCGCCTTGATCATTAAAAAAAATAACTTCCATTATTATTTAAATCTTTTTATAGACAGAGCACTAGT
>JAIXKS010000040.1:5252-11861 GCA_026928325.1 Chitinophagales bacterium
TTAAAAAAAATAACTTCCATTATTATTTAAATCTTTTTATAGACAGAGCACTAGTCAAGGTTTAAAAAATAAATAGTATTTTTATCTAATGTATAATTATCGTTAAATATCGATATTTACGTAAGTTTATGCCGTGTAATAATGTTTAAACCTGGGTAAATCTTGCGGGTCTGATTGATGCGATGCTATTCGTAAAGGCTTTCTCCATTTTCATTGGTGGTTAAGACTTCGGACATATAGTCGAAATAGGGTCTGACAGCATGCATCGTTAATATTACCTCGTCATAAAAGTGGGTACTTAATACTTCATCATCGCTAAATCTACGGCGGAGTAAGTATTGTTTTTTCCTCAGGAGATCTATTTC
Source organism: Chitinophagales bacterium (assembly GCA_026928325.1). Classification (GTDB taxonomy): domain Bacteria; phylum Bacteroidota; class Bacteroidia; order Chitinophagales; family Saprospiraceae; genus OLB9. The sequence goes on from JAIXKS010000040.1 coordinate 5,618, forward strand.
CGGGTGATTTCGTTCAAATCCGACGGGTGCTGTTTTAAGAGCTTCGCCCTCCAAGGTTCCAAATAGGTTTACTACTAATTCGTGATCTAGGATGTTTTTCAATGGTTGAGAATTTGCTGCGATTTCTCGGCGAACTCTTAGTAGGTCGTCACTGTTTGGATGCCAAAAGCCACCTACGACAAAGCTTTCATTGGGTTGGATATGGAGGTAGTAGCCACCTCGCAACAATGGTTTCTGTCGCCCGAGATGCAATGCAAAATGTGTTTTGTAGGGTGTTTTATCTTTTGAGAACTGTAGATTTCTGTATATGCGATGCATGTGAAACTGTTCGATATGATCGGTTTCTTGTATCTTGTCGTACACACATGTAAAAAAGACTTTGACTTCGGCATAAATCCGGTCAAAGTCTTTTTTATGTTCATTAAACCAAGTTCTATTATTATTTAGAGCAAGTTGATTTAAAAAATCTAAGTGTTCTTGAGTTATCCTATACATGGATTAATAAATGAATAGAACTTAATAATACATATTTTTCTTAAAAGGATATATTGAATGCTCCATTCGTTATTTTCACTTCGTTGGCTTCATTATCTAGGTCATTAGCATTGAAATAAAAGGTTCCTTTTAAACGAGAAGTGGTGATTTCGGTAAAAGTTATTTCTCCATAAACTTCTTTTTCGTTGGAAGAAGAGAAGAAATATTTTACGTTAGCAGGATCTGTTTGCCCGTTTAGAATATAACTACCCAAAATAACATAATCATTCGCTTCGTCGCTTTGAATTTTGTAGGTACCTTTCGAGGTACTATTAATTCTTCCGGTGATATGAATTTTAGCATCATTATCATCGACACCTTGAATCGTAAAAGTTAAAACATTGTCTAAACTAAGAGCAGCGCCTGCAGTAAGAAGCGGATTTGATTTATAATCCTTACCATTGACCTTGGCTGTTATTATGTTTTTGTCGGAATTGTTATTTATGTCATTCGAATCACTATCCTTGCTACAAGCAAGTACTGATAGCGTGATGGTAAATAAAAATAATAGGTAGGTTAAATTTAATTTAATTTTCATTGGTTATGGATTTTTGATTTTAATGAATTTTGCAAAGGTATTAATTATTGTTTAGAATAAAAATTTATAGGGTATTAATCCTAATTATATGTTTAAATTTTTAGATTTTTGAAAGGTTTGATTGGTGTATTCGCTAATTTGTTAATGGAATCGTGTAAAGGAGTTAAGCTAAGTGTATATTTTAAAAGGTCTTGTTATTTATGTGAAATGGATAAGTTTTGTTTTGGGATTACTTGATGTAAGGGTATGGTATTTTAGGTATGACAATAATTTATTTTATGAGGTATTCGGGCGAATTGGTTAAATTTCCGCATATTTGCAGCACAAAGGAGAATATGCTTAAAATTTCAGCTAAGGTTATTTCCTATATCATGCACCCATTATTTCTGTTGGGTTATGTATTAGTGTTTCTAATGCAGGCAAATAGGTACCTTTTTAGTTTTTCAAATGATAAGGCGATGGGCTTGGTTTTAATTACGATTTTGACCATAGCGATTATGTTTCCGTTATTATCATTGCTGATTATGAAGGCACTTGGGCTTATTAAATCTTTTGAGATGGAAGACAAATTTGATCGGATCCTTCCACTGATTATCACGGGTTTGTTTTATTTATGGCTTTATGTCAATATCCGAAAGAATGACAATATTCCGGGTGTATTTACTTTTTTTGTGCTAGGATGTACCATTGCCATATTTTTGGCCTTGATTATCAATAATTTTTCCAAGGTTAGTTTGCATACCATCGGGGCAGGTGGCTTTGTAGCTATCATTGCTGCGATTACCTTTCAGTGGACGTATGGTTTTACGGATTTACCAATTCCTTTTACAGGAATCGTATTGCGGATGAGCGACCGGTTGGTTTTGATGATTGCCATATTGCTGGCGGGCGTGGTCGGCACGGCGCGTTTATATCTAAAAGCACATAAGCCGGAAGAAGTATATGGTGGTTATATTGTCGGTATCTTGTCGCAAATGGCGGCTTATTTGATTGTATTTTGATTGATTTTTAATAAAGCACTGATAATTTTATGCAGGAATTAAAAGATATTATAGAAAAGGCTTGGGAGGACAGGAGTTTGTTGGCAAAAGTTGAGGTTGTGGATACTATACGTGAAGTTGTCAATCATGTGGATCGCGGCATGCTTCGAGTTGCAGAACCGGATGGCGATCAGTGGAAGGTCAACGACTGGGTGAAGAAGGCGATTGTTTTGTATTTTCCGATTCAACAAATGGAAACAATAGAGGTTGGTCCTTTTGAATTTCACGATAAGATTCCACTCAAAAAGGATTATAAAGGTCAAGGAGTGCGTGTCGTTCCTCATGCGATAGCGCGATATGGGAGTTTTATAGAATCCGGTGCTATTCTCATGCCATCATACGTCAATATCGGGGCTTGGGTCGGAAGCGGAACGATGGTTGACACTTGGGCGACCGTAGGGTCTTGTGCGCAGATAGGTCGCCATGTTCACCTTTCCGGAGGTGTCGGCATCGGTGGCGTGCTTGAACCACCACAAGCGAGTCCTACGATTATTGAAGATAACTGTTTTATAGGAAGTCGATGTATCGTTGTAGAAGGCGTTCGTGTGCGCAAAGAGGCGGTCTTGGGAGCCAATGTCGTATTAACGCAATCTACTCATATCATTGATGTCACAGGAGAATCTCCGGTAACTTACAAAGGAGAAGTGCCGGAGCGTTCGGTGGTTATACCAGGCAGTTATACTAAAAAATTTCCTGCTGGCGAATATCAAGTGCCTTGTGCTTTGATTATCGGAAAACGCAAGGCTTCAACAGATACTAAAGTTTCTCTAAATGATGCGTTGAGAGACTATAGTGTGAGTGTATAATGGTTGTATTGATTTTTGAACAATTTTACGCTGTTTTAACTTAACTCAATAAAGGGACAACATAATTGTCAAAATTATAAGGTTGATATGAAATCCTTACGACTGAAATGGTGTGTTTTATGGATGCTGATTATTGGCTTGTATTCATGTAAAACAAAGCAATATTTTCAAGCTGTTCGGGTCGAAACCCAAGAACTGCCCATAGAAATAACAGCAGCCATGGACTCAACTTCAATGATGGTATCGGATTCGGCTGTATTGGAAGACAATTGGGTAGCAATGCCGATGAAAGCCGGAGAATTTCAAAATCTACTTCGAGACAAAATTGATCATGCCATTGCATTAAGACACGGATTTACCGGCCTTTTATTGAAAGATTTAGAGGCGGATACGATGATATTTAATCTAAATGAGCATAAGTATTTTGTGTCCGCATCCAACACGAAGATTTTTACCTTATTTGCCTGTCTAAAAAGTATCAAGGACTCCTTAGCGGCTTTCAAATATGTGGAAACGGATACGACTTTTACCCTATGGGGTACCGGAGATCCGACGTTGCTACATCCGGCTTTTGAAGGGATGACGACGACCGATTTTCTAAAAAATAAAATGACTGGAAAAGTTGTTCGTTTGGCCAATTCAAATATACTTCCACCCTATGGTAAAGGATGGATGTGGGATGATTATAATGATTCTTATCAAGCAGAAATCACAGCTATGCCTATTTATGGCAATGTTTTGTCCGTAAAACAGCAAAAAAACAAGTTGTCTATTGTTCCTTCTTCGCCATTGTTGAATCTTAATATCCAATCAGAGGTTCCGTATGTGCGAAGGGATCGAGATGAGAACCATTTTTATCTACCGGCCAATCTCTCGGGAAACGCTTATTTTAATCAAGAAGTGCCTTATAAACACGCTGCATCCATTAATACTCAATTGTTGGGTGAAATCATGGGCGTACCCATAGATACCGTGCAGCTTCCTTTGCCTATCGTACACCAAACTCGGTATTCTTGGCCTGTTGATACCGTCCTTCGTCGCATGATGCAAAAAAGTGACAACATGCTAGCTGAGCATCTTTTGATCAATGCCGCCATGCAATCGATTGAAACGATTCAGGTTGGAACGTATATCCAATGGGTAAAAGACACCTATTTTCAGGATATGCCACAGCGTATATATTGGGTCGATGGCTCCGGCTTATCGCGGTATAATCGAGTTTCCCCTTCAAGTATTGTATATATCCTTACTAGGATGTACAAAGAAGAGAAAAAAGAAAGACTATTTTCATTTTTTAATGAAACCAAGGTCAAATCCGATGATGGAACGAATCGGCCTGAGAAGTCACCACCTATAATCTTAGGTAAATCGGGTTCTATGGCCGGTGTTTATAATCTGAGCGGCTATTTGGTCACCAAAAGTGGACGAACGCTAGTGTTTAGTTTTATGAACAATAATTTTGATACTACCGTGCGAAATGCGAGATTAGCTGTTGCGGATATTCTTAATTTTGTTGTTGAAAATTATTAAGGAATTGAAGATAAGCTGTTGCGACCATAGAACCAACTTTACAATCTGGTTGTTGTACTTTGTTGATGATGATTATTTAAGACTTTAAAGTAGATTAATATACCTAAAAGTCACTACCTTTGACCTAAATTTAAAGAATATTATGAGCATAATAGAAATGAAAGTACCTACTATTGGTGAGTCTATCACTGAAGTTACGCTTTCACAATGGCTAAAAAAAGATGGAGAAATCGTTCGCACTGACGAACCGATTTGTGAATTTGAATCAGATAAAGCAACCTTAGAATTTCCAGCAGAAGCTACCGGAAAGTTGATATATGTGGCTAGCGAAGGCGATGATTTGGCGATAGGAGCCTTAGTCGCAAAAATAGATACTTCTGTTACCGTGTCAGATGCAAAATCGGCACCAGCACCAGAGGTTGAGGCTAGCAAGACTGAATCTAAGCCGGCTGCAACGACATCCACCAATGATGCTGCGGGATATACCAGTGGACATCCTTCACCGGCAGCGGCTAAAATCCTAAGAGAAGGCGGTGTTTCAGCTGAAGGTGTCCAAGGTTCCGGTAAGGACGGTCGTATCACGAAAGAAGATGCCCTTCAAGCAGTACAAACAAAGCCAGCGGCACAACAGTCAGAAGCAACACATACACCGCTTGCAACTACCACATTATCGAACTCAATAGGCGGAATCCGAAATACCAGAGTCGAAAAGATGAGCCGTATGCGTAAGACGATTGCTGCAAGGCTCGTTTCTGCAAAAAATGGAACGGCCATGTTGACGACCTTCAATGAAGTCGATCTCACAGCAGTTAATGAATTGCGTAAGAAATATCAAGAAAAATTTGTTGCCAAATACGGTGTTAAGCTTGGTTATATGTCTTTATTTGCGAAAGCATGTGCCAAAGCGCTTATGGAAATGCCAGATGTCAACGCCATGATTGACGATGGTAATATCGTTTATCATGATTATGTGGATATCTCCTTTGCGATTTCTACACCGAATGGTCTTGTAGTACCGCCGATGCAAAATGTAGAATCCCTAGGCTACCATGAGATAGAAAACAAACTTAAAGAATTGGCAGATAAGGCGAGAAATGGCAAGTTGACCTTGGATGAGATGAAAGGAGGTACGTTTACCATCACGAATGGTGGTGTCTTTGGTTCGCTATTGAGTACGCCTATCATCAATGAACCACAATCTGCCATTCTCGGAATGCATGCGATTAAGGAGCGACCTGTTGCAGTAGATGGCAAGGTAGAAATCAGACCTATGATGTATCTGGCATTATCGTATGACCATAGAATCATCGATGGAAGTACTTCTGTTACTTTCTTGGTACGGGTCAAAGAGCTTCTGGAAGACCCTATGACGTTAATGATGGATTTATAAAATTACATATATGCTTATAACCACAACTCCTTCAGTCGAAGGAAGGCCTGTTCAAATATATTTGGGCGTTGTCACTGGAGAAGTGATCATCGGAGCTAATTTTGTCAAAGATTTTATGGCTGGTGTTCGAGATTTTTTCGGCGGTCGTTCTAGGAGCTATGAAAAAGTATTGATCGAAGCGAAGAATGCAGCTTTAGATGAGATGCAACTCAATGCAGAACGGCTAGGAGCCAATGCCGTTATTGCCGTCGATTTTGATTACGAGACGATAGGCGCCAATGGCTCTATGTTGATGGTCATGGTCAGCGGTACGGCGGTAGTTATTTAAGATTGCGTTTTTGTGTTGGCTAAGTGCTCTATCCACAAAAAAATCTTAATAAAATGTTGTTCTTTTTTCCAATCTCAT
>JAIXKS010000040.1:12020-16542 GCA_026928325.1 Chitinophagales bacterium
CATCGTTAAAAATACTCGTCATAGTTACCACTATGCCTGCGTTTTTCGCCTTGATTTTTAAAAAAATAACTTCCATTATAATTTAAGTCTTTTTATAGACAGAGCACTGTGCTCTATCCACAAAAAAATCTTAATAAAATGTTGTTCTTTTTTCCAATCTCATCGTTAAAAATACTCGTCATAGTTACCACTATGCCTGCGTTTTTCGCCTTGATTTTTAAAAAAATAACTTCCATTATAATTTAAGTCTTTTTATAGACAGAGCACTAGATTTGCTTAGACGGTTCAAGGAAATCACGTTTTTTTGAAATGGTTTCAAGTATTAGGGTGGATAACCAATGTTATGAATTATTGACTATTGATGATTTTCAAAAACTCCTGACTGTCGAGGGCAGCACCACCAACGAGACCGCCGTCCACATCAGGTTGTCCAAAGATTTCTTTAGCGTTGCTACTTTTTACAGATCCGCCATATAGAATGCTCGTATTGTCAGCGATGCGCTTTCCGTATTGTTTTTTAAGCATATTACGAATGGCTAGGTGTATTTCCTGGGCTTGATTAGGGGAAGCGGTTTCTCCTGTGCCAATGGCCCAAATGGGTTCGTAAGCGATAATTATATTTTTCATGTCTGTAGCTGGAACTGCAAACAGAGATGCTTCAAGTTGTTTTTGAACAAACTTAACATGATCTCCTGCCTTGCGTATTTCGAGAGGTTCACCGCAACAAAAGATGACTTTTAGGCCATTTTCTAAAGCGGCTTGGATTTTTAAAGCAAGGAGTGCATCGTCCTCGTGATTGAACAAACGACGTTCGGAGTGCCCAAGAATCACATATGGTATTTTCAAGGCCGCTAAAGTAGCAGGAGAGACTTCTCCAGTAAAAGCACCTGAATTTTTGTAGTGGCAATTTTGAGCGGCAAGGTGAATTTTAGAAGCTGCTTTAAGCTTCTTTTTAACGGGAAAGAGGTGTGTAAAAGGTACGCCTAAAATTACGGTAGTATTTGCATTGCGTTGTCCCTCCTGAATTTGGGTTGCGAGTTGGATACCTTCGTCGATGGTGGTGTGCATTTTCCAATTTCCTGCAACAATAAATTTTCTTGCCATAATAATCGTGATACTTTAGATACAACACAAAGTTAATAGAATTTTGATTTAATAGTCGTTTTATAGACATTTAATGAGGAAGATGTCGTTAAGGATGTTAAAATATATAGTAATTTGAATAAAAAATATCTAATTTTGCGGCTTCGTATAAAAAATGACATTGATAATGAATTTTTTCAAGACACTTTTGGTATTTGCAAGTTTGATGGTAATCACTTCTTGCTCCAATGATTTCGAACTCACAGAAAACAGTGAGGCTTTACCGGTAGTTTATGGCGTTATATCCGCCCAAGACACTGCCATTTATATCCGTGTTGAAAAATCATTTGTTAGCCAGACCGTTTCCGGTAAGGATTTGGCGCTTGACGCCAATAACTTGTATTATGATGATGCAGATGTTATTTTGAGACATCAAAAAACAGGAAAGGAATTTGTATTGACCAAGGTAGATGGAAATTATGAAGGCTACCCGAGAGATAAAGGAAGTTTTGCCGATGCGCCCAATTACCTCTATAAAATCAGAAAAAATGAGATTAACTTGATTCGTGGCGATGAATATAAACTCATCGTAAGAAAAACGGATGGAGAGGTTATTTGTGAAGCTACAACGCCGATTCTTACCGAGATGTCAGATAATACAGGAGATGTTTTGTCTCCATCCTCTTCAGCTAAGCTTTCGTTTATTTATGGTTCCTCATTGGATGTAAGTTTTATTCCGGATAAGAATGCCGTTATTCACGATATTGTTTTCACGGTTAATTATCGGGAAATTAAAAATGGAAATGAAACGAAAAAATCCTTGGACTGGAAAGCCGGTATCAATGTAAGCAATAAATCAGGTGGATCGGGTCAAGTATATAACTATCCGATACCGGGAAGGAATTTTTATCAATATTTGGCAGGTGTAATTACTGCTAATGATCCTTTAGATCCCGTGGTTCGCGTGTTTGACAATATAGATATGAGTATTATCTCCGGAGGACAACCCATAAAAGATTATATTAATATTGGACAGATCAACTTAGGCATCACTTCTAGCGGAGAGATACCGGTATATTCGAATATCAGCAATGGTGGCAGAGGCTTGTTTTCTTCCAGAACAACCTTTAAGAGAGAAGGCATGGTTTTGACAAGTGCCAGCTTGGATTCGCTCAAAACCGGTATTTATACAAAACAACTCAATTTTAAGTAAAACCTGACGTTCTGTCAGAGCAATAGGACTTTTTTACTGAATCTTTTTATTTTTTGTCAGGAAAATCCAGTATATTTTGTAAATATTCGGGTTGGTATATCTATTGATAAATGTATTGTGAAATCTAAGAATTAGTAATTAATACAATAATCACAATTTAATCAATATGGGCAAAATAATAGGTATAGACTTAGGTACAACCAATTCATGTGTAGCTGTAATGGAAGGTAATGAACCGGTTGTTATCGCAAATGAAGAAGGAAGACGTACAACACCATCCATTGTTGCGTTTTTGGACAATGGCGAAAGAAAGATAGGTGATCCTGCTAAAAGACAGGCCATCACGAATCCTGTCAGAACGATTTCATCAGTTAAAAGATTGATGGGTCATAGATATACTGAGATAGGAAATGATGCCACTAAATCATCCTATAAAGTAGTAAAAGGAGATAACGATACCGTTCGTGTAGAAGTCGATGGAAGACTTTATACACCACAGGAGATATCTGCAATGGTACTTCAAAAAATGAAAAAAACGGCAGAAGATTTTCTTGGTCAAGAAGTGACAGAAGCGGTTATTACCGTTCCGGCATACTTTAATGATTCCCAAAGACAAGCAACCAAAGAAGCTGGAGAAATCGCAGGATTGAAAGTTCAGCGTATCATCAACGAGCCTACAGCGGCAGCTTTGGCTTATGGAATGGATAAAAAACACCATGATTCTACGATTGCAGTATATGACTTGGGTGGAGGTACTTTTGATATTTCTATTCTCGAATTAGGAGATGGTGTATTTGAAGTAAAATCTACCAATGGAGATACGCAACTTGGAGGTGATGATTTTGACCAAGTAATCATCGATTGGTTGGCAGATGAATTTAAAGCTCAAGAAAATGTAGATTTGAGAAAAGACCCGATGTCGCTTCAAAGAATCAAAGATGCTGCTGAAAAAGCTAAAATTGAGCTTTCTTCATCAACAGAGACAGAGATTAACTTACCTTACGTAACAGCTGTTGACGGAGTTCCAAAACACTTGGTTATGAAACTTTCGAAGGCGAAGTTTGAGCAACTATCAAATGATCTAGTAAAAAGAACGCTAAAACCTTGTGAAGAAGCATTGAGAGATGCAGGTTTAAGCAAAAATGATATTGATGAAGTCATCTTAGTGGGTGGTTCTACAAGAATCCCGGCTATCCAACAAGCGGTGGAGGACTTTTTCGGTAAAAAGCCAAATAAGAGCGTAAACCCGGATGAAGTCGTAGCTTTAGGAGCATCTATCCAAGGTGGTGTATTGAGTGGAGATGTAAAAGACGTTTTATTGTTAGACGTTACGCCGCTTTCACTCGGTATCGAAACTATGGGTAATGTTTTTGATATCGTCATCGAAGCCAATAGCACGATACCGACTAAGAAAACAAAGACGTATTCTACAGCAGCTGATAATCAGCCAAGCGTTGAAATCCACATCTTACAAGGAGAGCGACCTATGGCAAGAGATAACCGTTCTGTAGGAAGATTTATCCTAGATGGTATTCCACCAGCGATGAGAGGTGTGCCGCAGATTGAAGTGACATTTGATATTGATGCCAATGGTATCTTAAAAGTATCTGCTAAAGATAAAGGTACTGGAAAAGAGCAAAATATCCGTATCGAAGCTTCTACCGGATTATCACAAGAAGAAATTGCAAAGATGAAGGCAGAAGCTGCCGCTAACTCAGAAGCAGATAAAGAAGCTAGAGAAAAGGCAGATAAGTTGAATAGTGCAGACAGTTTGATTTTCCAATCTGAAAAGCAATTGAAAGAGATTGGAGATAAGCTTCCTGCTGATAAAAAAGAAGCCATTGAAAAAGCGCTTGCATCCTTGACAGAAGCTCATAAGCTCCAAGATATGGCCAATATTGATAAAGCTAGTGAAGCATTAAATAACGCTTGGCAGGCAGCCTCACAGGATATTTATCAAGGTCAAGCAGGCGGAGACGATGCATCAGCGCATGCTGGAACAGATAACGGAAGTACTGGAGCAGCGGATGATGTGACAGATGTAGAATTTGAAGAGGTCAGCGACAAAAAATAGATCTCATAAGTATATCAATAAACCTAAAAAGGAGTTGTCATTTTGGCAACTCTTTTTTTTTGCAACTTAATTTGTAAAATCGTCGTTTATTAATGTAGTGCTCTGTCAATAAAAAGAACTTAATAAAATGTCGTTATTTTTTCAAATCTCAT
>JAIXKS010000040.1:16700-27968 GCA_026928325.1 Chitinophagales bacterium
TCATCGTTAAAAATACTCGTCATAGTTACCACTATGCCTGCGTTTTTTGCCTTGATCTTTAAAAAAAATAACTTCCATTATAATTTAAGTCTTTTTATAGACAGAGTTGCTTGGCAAATATCTGGTTGCTAATTAGTAATACTTGTTGGGTTATAGTTGTGGTTATTTCCGGGCAGGTGGATGTTTTTCAACGTAAATTTTGATAGAATACAAACTTCTCTTGAGGATGATGTCTATGGTTTTGATGATTTTATTTTCGATAAGTAGTCTGTTTGCTTCGGTTTTACCAGAAATGCACGACTTTCATGTGAGTCGATGTGAGATCAATTATGAAACAGCTAGTGGCGACATACAAATAGCGGCACATATCTTCGTCGATGACCTTGAAAATGCGCTTAAACTTTCGGGATATCAGCATTGTGCGCTAGGAACATCTAAGGAAAATGCCCAGAGCAACGCTATTATAGAACAATACCTACAATCTAAGCTCAAAATAGAGACAAGTAATAAAAAATTAAAGCCAATCCTATTGGGAAAGGAATTGTCTGATGATCAAATGGCTTTGTGGTGTTATCTGGAAGTAACGGGTATCAAGGAGGTCAATAGCTTAAAAATAGATAATACAATTTTGATGGAGCTCTTTAACGATCAGAAAAATATCATCGATTTCAGGGTTAATAATAAAAAAAAGCATTTTTACATTGTAGATGCTAAAAAGAGTATAGTGTCATTGAGTTGGTAAGGATATGATAAAGTTCATTAATAAAATATTGATTTTTCCCGTACGATTGTACCAGATATTTATATCACCGCTATTGGGTTCTAACTGCCGATATGATCCAACTTGTTCGCACTATATGATCCAAGCCATTGAAGAATGGGGACCTATTCAGGGTGTTTGGTTGGGTTTGAAGCGGATTATGAGATGTCATCCTTGGGGGAATCATGGTCCTGATCCAGTGCCAAAAAATCCAAAGAGGAAAAACTAAACCCGAATAGATCTAAAAGTCAACGTTTAAAAAAATTACTTAAAAATGGTAATATCTCCAGCTGCGGTTTCGAGAGAACTGTCTTTATACTCTATTTCTGCCTTCCAGACATAAACACCGGCTTGTACATCTCTACCTAAAAACTTGCCATCCCATCCTAATTCAGGATTACCTGCTTCAATATTATCTACGATAAACATCAAGTTACCCCATCGATCGTAGATACTTAGATTCTTTATGATTCGTATGGAATTTTCCAAGGGGAAAATCGTAAATTTGCTATTGCCGGAATAGCTAATAGGGTTAAAGATATTGGGTGCTAAATAGCCTTTGATAAATTGCACTCGAACGATTACATGATCTTGCTTGGTACAACCATTTGCATCATAAATCGTGATTGTATAACGCGTATCTTGTTCTGGCGTCGCTATCGGATTAAAGCAATCAGCACAACTCAACGTTTGGCTTGGCTCCCAGATGATGCCACTAATTTCGTCTAGCGGCAGCGTGGAATTAGGCCTTAAAAGATAGGAATTGCCTAGGTTGATGACCGTATCTCTACCGGCATCTACCGCAAAATCAAAAAGCTGATCTATATCAAAAGTATCTTTGAGTTGGCATCCATTGGCATCCGAAAGTACGATGTGGTAGGTACCAGAATTTATGCTAATCCGTTCATTAGGATTAATGGATTTGTTGTTGAGCAATAAGGTATATGGTGCCGTTCCACCAACACCATTTGTCCAAACAAACTGTCCGGATTCGCCAAAACAAAGGGGTTGTTGCTCGGTATAAAGCACTTGGTTGGGTGTTGGTTCTTTGGATATAGAAATATTCAACATGTCAGTACATCCATTGATTTCGTTTAATCCTTGTAAAAAATAATCTCCAGGTGCGTTGACCAATAAAATAGGGTTGAATCCTAAAATTTTTCCGGAAGCATTGGTCCATAAATATCGAATCTGGCCTGGAGCTATTCCCGTAAGGGTTGTACTCTCCTCATTGCACTTAATGACAGGATTGCCTTCGACATGAAGCGTTGGTTTATCAAAATCACTGGTAATCGTGGCAGTTACCGTCGAAGAACAGCCATCTTCATTGGTCGCAGTCAAGGATATAGGTTGCGTGGAAGTGATTAAGATAGAATCACTATTGATGGTTCCGCTAGGCGTATTCCAAGTGAACAACAAATTGTCATACGGACCGCTATTTTTTAACCAGACTTCTGGATGATAGCAATTTAAAACGACGGGTTCTAGGGCAATTTGCGGGTTATTAAAAGCACCATTGACCGTTAATATGAAGTCATTTGAACATCCGAGGTCATTGACACCCGTAAAAGTATAGGTTCCGGGCATGTTGATAATGAAGTTACTTGGAATGGTATCTTTTCCATTCAAAATCAAAAACAGTAAGGGATCTCCGCTAATGACAAGTTGCGTTTCCGGGCTTTTGCAATTCAGGGTTTCAGCGAGAATTGTAAAGGTCGGTTTTTGTTTGTTCTCGGTAACGACGAAGGACCTTTGGATGGCGCAACCATTGGCATTAATCAAGGTAAGGCTATAATTGCCGGGTTGATAGATGTCAATATTTAGAGGAGATGTGGCATTTAAACCCGGACCTTGCCATTGATAAGTTTCATAAGTATTCAGATCTAGGGATGGAGTATAATGATCGTTGGCACAAGTAAGGATAAAGTCTTGAATGGGTGCCAATAACGGTTTTATTGTATCTATCGGCATTTCAAAGGTCTCCTGAGAAATACAACCTTCGTCTGTCTCAGCAACGACGACAAATAATCCAGGAGTAGCAGATGTAATCTGATTGCCAGTGCCGGTGGTACCATTAGGACCTGTCCAAGTAAGCGCTGCAGGAATAGATGCACCGAGATCAATCGATCCTTGTGGATTTGTACAAGTAATCGGCGAAATCGTTCCATTGATAGCAGGAAAATCCTTGGATGAAGGTAGGAAGTATTGCGTTGTATCTTTACAGCCATTGGGACCGGTTACGATTAACGTATAATCGCCTTCTTCGCCAAATATGGGGTCTTCAGAAGTCGAAGTGTCGGTAGATCCAAGCCAAAAGTAATCATAAGGATGAAGGCCTCTAACGTGGAAACTACCCGTATTCGTTTTGCAGTCGATTGGGTCGATGTCAACTGTATATTGTGGCAAGGCTAAATCATCATGCACGAGTATGGAGTCACTGACCGTACATCCGTTGATATCGGTGAGTGTAAAATGATAGTAGCCACTTTTGTTAACAGCAAGGGTGTCCTCATGTATTGGATCAGCACCTGATGGAAACCACGAAATATCGCGTACACCATCTAATGAATCTAGCGCAAGATCAATCGTCGTCAGCAGGCAAGTGATGGTATCTGTTTCCGGAATTTTATAGGCAATTAAAGGAGGTAGTAAGTCAACTTTAACGCTGTCTTTGATGCTGCAATCATCTCCAAGAAAGAGTTCGAAGACATAATATCCCGCTTTTTGTACGGTAATGGTGTCGCGACCTTCGTTTTGATAGATGATGCCGGGACTGTGCCATAGGATACTATCTACCTGAGAAAAGACATCGAGATAAATATCCACATTGGGAATGGAGCAGGTCAAAGGACCTGATTTTTTTGAATCGTAATCGAATTGCGAACTTTCGTAGCTAACTTCAATAGTGGTAGCATTGATACAGCCATTGTCACCGGTTACCTCGACGGTGTAAATACCCGGTGCCGTTGCCATAATTGTCTTTTCGGTATGGATCGATTGATCGGGAAAGGTCCAAAAAATATCATAAATATAGGAGATAGAATGAATCGTAAGTTGAGTAGATTTATCGGTACAACTCAACAGAGGATTGCCCTCAATCAATAAATTTGGTTTTTCGAAATCATCATATACATCATAAACTTCTACTTTAGTACAACCGACGTCGTCTGTTACTGTAACGAAATAAGTTCCACCTGCATTGACCAAGATATCCGGAAGGGTGGTATTGCTGATGATAGAGCCATTTTGTGTGTACCAAGAATAGGTATAATTATTATTGGCAGGTATGGGCGTGACGGTAAGAATCGCGTCAGGATTTGAGCAATTGATATATTGTGGAATAGGTGGTGCAAGATTAAATTCAGAAAGAGTAACGGTGAACTCCTCTTCCTTTTGACATAATGCTCCAAAATAAATATCATCGATGGCAAAGTCATTGCCACTATAGGCTAAGTTTTGATTAGTAATGCATATTTCTACAGAAGTGGCTGTTCCAGAGTCCCATATCTCATAAAACTCATCCCAACGACAAGTTTGTGAAGTCAGGTTAAAGGGTGAACCGAGTAAGGCTCCATTGGCAGAAAACTGTAAGATAGCCGGAGAAGAAGACTCTACGGATGCAGCAAAGGCTTGAAAGATATAGGTTGTATTTGGAGTAACCGTGATGGTCTGACACCAAATTCTTGAATACGTGGGAGAACCATTGACCACCATCATGTTACCGCCACCTGTATGGTCAGAACAGTTGGAAAAATAGGTATGAACAAAACTAGGATTTGAGGTAACACTATAAGTGCCTTCCGGCCATAATTCCTCTGTATATCCGGAAATATCAGCAACGTATAAGTAATCGGAAGTAAATCCAGTATTTCCACTAGAGAAATCACCATTAAAAATGAGATTACCTGTAGGTTCGCCGAAGGCTTTCAGCTTATAGGTGGTCGTTTTATCTACATATACTCTTGGATTTAGATTAGCGTCATCGTAGAATCCATCGGTACCTGTCCAATTAAATCCTAGATAATTGCCAGAGATACTGCCATTGAGATTGACATAGCCTGGTTCGCAAATAGTGATATCGCTGGGTAAACTTATGGAAAAATTACAATCTTCTTGTCCCAAAAGTGACATTACATGGGTCGAAAGCAAAGTAAGTACCAATAGAATTTTATGTTTCACGGACTGCTGCTGTTATATTTGTTACAAAGATACGATATAATATT
Organism: Chitinophagales bacterium; assembly: GCA_026928325.1. Classification (GTDB taxonomy): domain Bacteria; phylum Bacteroidota; class Bacteroidia; order Chitinophagales; family Saprospiraceae; genus OLB9. The sequence continues at coordinate 21,684 of JAIXKS010000040.1, forward strand.
AAAACCCTGATTATTAAGATGATAAAAGAAATATTTACAGAAAAAATCTTAGTTATAGGGCATTTATATTAATGATTGATTATATTTAAATTGTTAATTTTTAGGAAGTTGTATTAAGGATGTTTTTTGAACTAAAAATCAAAGAGGTTTTTGTGTATTACAAAGTTCTTGTACAATCCTTAGGCCTCAATTAAAAAATTGATTAAAAATTTATTCCATTTGATATTCTTTTTGGATAAAATTGATGATGTTGTTGGCTCGATTGAGTTGTTCCGCCAAAATTGCAATATAATAATCTAAGCCAACAGATTCGATGAAGATATGATTCAAATAAAGGTGCATTTCATGGGTATTGCCATTAAATTTCAAATATGGAAACGCTCGAAGATCGGTTATTTCCATCAGTAAATTAGTTCTTGATGTAAACGTATTACTGACAAAGGCTTGTTGATCTAATATCAGTTTATTATAAGTTTGATAAACTAAAATAGAATCAATAACATCTTGATTTGTTATTAACCTCAATGTATTAGTGGATTGCATCTAATTAAATGCGGATTCGTTCGGCACATAGTTGTCTGTAGATTTTAACAAGATAGCATAATTAAAAAATTGTCTTTGAAAGGTAGTGTCTGTAATTTCACTAGGAATTTGGATTAATTCTTGCATCAATCGATTCCAGACCATGCAGGAATCGATACTTATGGAAAGATGATTGACGTCCATTTTAAGATTTCCAACATAGCTGCTTAAATTGCGCCTTTCGACTTTTCTCTCGCTCAGTTTTTGCTTGTAATTATCGGAAAGAAAACCTAAAAAGACGCCTAAAAACACCATGAAGCCACTCATGAAATACCCAAACCAAGCGTTATGACTTAGTTTTGAAAGGGTTCTTTCTACCTTGGTTTTTATAGAGGCAGAAGGACTCGGTACGGGTTTTTCTGTGGGTGTTGTTTGATCAATCGGTGGGTGAGCTATGGGTTGTTTAGATTTTTTACTATTTGCCATGATACAGTTAATTTTGGTCGTGAAATCATAGGATGTGTAAAAACAATTTTCAGCGCTATCCTGATGGTGTTATACGTTATATTTTTTTATCTTAATTTTTTACCACCAAAAATACTATTAATTTTTTAATGATGCTAATTTTGCGGCATTAAAATGCGAATATTGTAAAATATACCATTTGAATTTCATGTTTTATAAAGCTGATTTCAATATTATGATTTAACCTGAATTGAAACATAGAAAATCTATTACAAACCAAAATAGCTTCAAATTATAATTTTATCTTACAATTCAATACTTTTGTCTGTAAATACGGGTATGAAAGTGAAAAAATGGACGATTATCTTGGTTATGATTGGCCTAAAATGGATAGGTCACGCATCAGATCCTGTGAAAGAACTGCGAGGATATCGCTTAAATACGTCGATTCATATCGATGGGATATTAGATGAGGAAGCGTGGATGGAAGCAGATAAAGCGATTAATTTTATACAAAAGGAACCAATGCCTGGCGCACAAGCGATGTTTAAGACGGAAGTATATTTTTTGTATGACAATCATGCCGTATATATTGGAGCAAGGATGTGGGATGATGAACCGGAAAAAATTCTTAGGGAGTTTTCTTTACGAGATGAGTTGGGCAATGCGGATAATTTTACAGTATTTTTTGATCCTTTTAGGAGTGGATTAAATGGATTTCAATTTAAAGTAACGGCATCAGGTGTTCAATTAGATGCTAGTGTGACCAATCATGAGGAAGATTCCAATTGGAATGCAGTCTGGGAAAGTGCGGTTAGTCAAGATGCACAAGGATGGTTTGTTGAAATGAAGATTCCGTATTCGGCGTTGAGATTTCCGGCAGATCCGGTACAACAATGGAATATTCAATTCAATAGGGAAGTTCGCCGATATAGAGAATCGACTTATTGGTCAGCAGTAGATCCCAATATTGCCGGTTGGGTGCAACAATCGGGACGAGTCACAGGCATCGAAAACATCAAATCTCCGGTACGATTGTCGTTGACGCCCTATCTCAGTGGATATCTAAATACAAGTAAAGATCCCAACATTGGCCACTCTAAAACAGCGGTGAGTACCGCTTATAGTGCCGGGATGGACTTAAAATATGGACTAAATGATGCCTTTACATTGGATATGACCTTGATCCCGGATTTTGGCCAAGTGCTATCAGATAAACAAGTGTTGAATCTCACGCCTTTCGAAGTGTTTTACGAAGAAAATCGGCAATTCTTTACGGAAAGTACAGAGCTTTTTAACAAGGAAAATATTTTTTATTCTCGACGTATAGGCGGTCTGCCACTCAAATATGTAGAGGTATATCAAAACCTCCAAGAAGGTGAGCGAATCATAGAAAATCCGACCAATAGTCGGTTATTTAATGCAACAAAAATATCCGGTCGAACTTCTCAAGGTACCGGAATCGGCTTTTTTAACGCCATTGTCAGCGAAGAAAACGCCATCATTGAGACGATAGATGGTAGTACACGCAAATTCAAAACCAACCCTTTGACCAATTACAATGCTATCGTTGTGGATCAGAATTTAAAGCATAACTCCTTTATCTCTGTCATGAATACCAATGTAACGCGCGTCGGAGATGACTATGATGCTAATGTGACCGGTGCGTATTTTAATCTAAAAACAAAAGATCAGCAATATCAAGTGGCGGGCTTTGCGGTAATGTCCCAACAGTTTTTTGAAAGTCAAACGAATAGAGGCTATTCCTATAATTTGGATATCGGAAAAGTTAGCGGCAAGTGGATTTACAGTGTTGGACATCGAGCGGATACCGATAAATACAATCCCAATGATATGGGTTTTTTATTGTATCCTAATTATCAAAACTTTTTTATCCAAGGTGGGTATCAGCAATATTATCCTAAAAACCCTCAAAAAGTACATACTTCCCTAACCGGAGAACTCAATTATTCGCGGCTTTATAATCCCAATGTTTATACGGGTGTTGAAGTAAGTTTGAGTCAGTTTACACTCTATAAAAATCGTTTAGGAGCAGGTTGGGACATAGTGATAAATCCGATTGAAATTCGAGATTATTTCGAACCTCGAGTTGCTGATTTGAGCCGATACCTTGCATTGCCGGGAAGCATCAAAGCTTCAGGGTCTATATCCACGGACTATAGGAAGCCGGTGGCATTAGACCTGAAACTTGGGTTGAAGTATTTTGACAAGTCCGGTCAAGCGTATTATTCCGTGGGATTTTCGCCACGATTCCGCCTCAATAATCGGTTTTCGCTCAATACGTCAACAGCTTTAGATTACTACAAGGATGAACCCGGATTTGCAAATAAAAGTGTTGTGATGCAAGAAATCATCGGTTTATCTCCCGAAGACATCCTATTTGGCTATCGGAATCGGCTGACAGTAGAAAACGCCATTACCGGAAAGTACATTTTTAATGCCGTTATGGGCTTAAATATCCGAGTTCGGCATTATTGGGATAAGGTATTGTATCACGAGTTTGGGCGGCTTTTGGATAACGGGCATATTGAAGGCTTGGCTTTTGATGGGCTTGATAATCAGAAAGAGCCCATATTTGACAGGAATGTCAATATTTTTAATGTTGATTTGCAATATAATTGGCGGTTTGCTCCAGGTAGTGATATCATCGTGGTCTGGAAAAATCAGATTTTCAATTCAGATAAATCCTTTGATGCCAATTGGTTTTCAAATTTTAGTAGTTTGTCCAAGGGCTATCAAGAAAATAATTTTTCGATAAGGGTTTTGTATTACTTAGATTATCTTTATTTAACTAAATAAGCCTTTAGCGTTGTAGGAGACAAGTGCTCTGTCAACAAAAGGATCTTAATAAAATGTCGTTATGATTTAAATCTTTTTATAGATAGCGCACAAGTGCTCTGTCCACAAAAAAATCTTAATGAAATGTCGTTCTTTTTTCAAATCTCATCGTTAAAAATACTCGTCATAGTTACCACTATGCCTCCGTTTTTTGCCTTGATTTTTAAAAAAAATAACTTCCATTATGATTTAAATCTTTTTATAGACAGCGCACTACATTCCTTCAGGCATAATCCGGGATAGGTTTTGGAATGTGTGGTGACGAAATCGTGAGAAATTTCGTATAATTATCGATAATTTTAAGAACCGAGGCAACGAAATCGACTTTTAAATGGTCTTATTAATAGCTTGACCCAAATGTTGCTCATTTTTTTATTTGGGCTTGAGATGATTCAATATAAAAAATCAGTCCTTTATAACAAAATAATAATAGTATGCAAAACAAGAATTACTTTATGCTCACGATGGCTTTTATTCTTTCGTTTACCTTTGGTATATCTGGATTTTCCACCGCTACCATTACTACCCATGGATATAGTTTGGGTAATGGTAATGATTTATTTGGTAAAAACTATAAGCCTAACGTATCTGAATCGGCTGTTTCAACGGACGAAACGAGATTTGCTTATCTACAGAGGTGTTTGACTTTGCAAGCTAGTTATGAAAATCTAGGTAGTATGCGTAAGAATTCTGGCAAAGCCGATGCCGAAGACTGCCTAAATATAGTTTTAGATTATAGCGGAATATGTGGAGGAGGGCTTTACGCAAATGTAGGTTATCCGTTTAATGGAACACCTCCATATACTTACTTATGGTCAACTGGAGAAACAACCCAAGTTATTGAAACACCAGGTCCTGGAATCTATTGTGTGACTGTAATAGATAGCGGGGGTTGCTCCGGTAGTGCATGTCATGAGTTTGAAGGTCTAAAGATTCAAGTTGAATCGGATGATACATCTTGTGGACTAGATAATGGGTCTATCCGAGTGACGGCTTTAAATATACCTACCCGATTTGTGACTTTTAATTGGAACACAGGCGAAACGACTAGTACCATATCGGCTTTATCAAGTGGTACTTACACGGTCACTGCCACATATTATAATTGTCCGGAAGTCATTGAAACGATTTATATTAATAGTTCAGATTCTATATTGGTATCCATAGATGTAGTGGATGAAAGTTGCAACCAAAATAATGGATCGATAAGTATTGTGCCAACAGGAACGAATCCATACTATGCCTACCAATGGTCGAATGGAGAACAGACCCAAGTTATTACTGATTTAGCAGCAGGAATCTATACTGTTACTATTATTGATGATTATTTATGTGAAGCTGTTAGAACGGTAACTGTAAATAATTTGAATGATTTTAGTATAGCTAATAGTAGTCAATCGACTTCATGTGGTTTAGATAATGGCTGGATTACGGCAACACCTTCGGATAATGGTATCTATCAATATGCTTGGTCGAATGGTCAGACGACACAGACCATTAGTGAGCTATCTCCGGGAACATACACGGTAACGGTTACGTCGGATAATGGTTGCGAAGCAGTAGCCACAAGCACGATTGATTCATCGGGACAACTCGTACTTACGGATGAAACCATCCACACCAGTTGCGGCCTTAATAACGGATCGATTTCTATTCATCCTAATGGAGGTTATGGATTTAGCTATCTTTGGTCAAATGGTGACACGACACAGACGATTGTGGACTTATCTCCAGGTGCATATACCGTAACGGTTTCCGCATTTGGTGGTTGTTCTGAAGAACAAACCATTACTGTCAACGAATCTTCCCCAGAAATAGAAACCGAATTTGAAGTAGTACATACGAATTGTGGACATAATGACGGAATCATTACAGCCAAGCCTATAGGTGGTACTGACTTTGCATATTATTGGTCAACAGGCGATACGACACAGACGATCAGAGACCTTGCACCGGGCAATTATACGGTGATTGTTACAGCGATAGGCGGATGTTCCGATACCTTATCCGTAGGTGTCAATAGCTCTAAAGCCATAGATCTGACCACGGTAACCACACCAACAAAGTGTGGTTTGCCAAACGGAAGCATTCAAGCAGAAGCCGTCAATGGCGATGCGTTTGAATATATCTGGTCAACGGGAGCAAACACACAAACGATAAGTGATTTAGCGCCAGGAACATATACCGTGACGGTTACTAATGAGCTAGGATGTGAAGCGTCGGCTACAACGACCCTATTGTTAAGTAATCCGCTTTCGTTGTCTATATTGACCTTTGAAGAATCTTGCTCAGGTTGTAACGATGCATCCATAACCGCACTTGCCAATGGTCGGGCGCCATATAGCTATGTATGGAGTAATGGTGGTACTTCCCAGTCGATTGAAGACCTTGAGCCCGGAGTTTATGCAGTAACGGTGACCGATGATCTAGGATGTAGCC
>JAIXKS010000040.1:27978-32031 GCA_026928325.1 Chitinophagales bacterium
GACCTTGAGCCCGGAGTTTATGCAGTAACGGTGACCGATGATCTAGGATGTAGCCAATCAGAAGTCATCGTCATCAACAGATTGGGCTGCGAGCCACCAACGGTAGAAGCTATAGCCACAGATGCTCCGTGCTATGGCGATAATGGAACGGTAAAAGTGGGTCTAACCGGAGGATTAGCACCATTTACCTATGCATGGACATCAGGAGCAAGCAGCTCGGAAGTCGAATTACCAGCCGGTAAGCATGCGGTTATCGTGACCGATAGTTTGGGATGTATAGGATATGCAGCAGTAGAAATCAAACAGCCGGAAGCAATAGAAGTTTCGATCCAAGTGACAGACGAGCAATGCTATGGCGAAGAGAATGGAAGTATTGCCGTTGAAGTATCGGGCGCATTTCCACCATTTACCTATGCCTGGAGTCAAGGCTCTACAGAAAGTACACTAACGGGATTATCACCGGAAGATTATACCGCTACGATAACGGATGCCAATGGATGTAGCGTCGAAATAGCAGCGACGGTAGGAGAAGCAACGCAGCTCGAAGTGCCGATAGTGGGAGATACCTTGGTATGTTACGGCGAAGCAGGAACAATAGAAGTAGCGTTAGGATATGTAAGTTACGAATGGTCAACAGGTGATAGTACATCAACGATTTCGTGGACGGAATCGGGAGATTATACGGTAACTGTGACGAATGAGCAAGGGTGTACAGCCATAGCAACATTGACAACAACGGTAAATGATGTGCTTGAAGCAATAATCAATAAGGAAGACAATGGGTTTGTATTGGAGGTAAAAGGCGGTACTTCGCCATATACTTACCTCTGGTCCACGGGCGAAGCAACAGAAAAGATCACACCTGCATCAGTAGGAACATACACGGTAACGGTAACAGACAGCAATGGTTGTAGTGTAGTTGTAGAAGCTGATTTTACGGTTGCTACTAAGGAAGAAGAAGCCGGATTACAAGTGCATGTTTTCCCTAATCCGACATCTAATATCTTGTATATAGTCATGCCTGAGACGAGTAGAGAGACCATGATATCGGTATATGACGGAGCGGGTAGATTACTTGTGATACAACGAGAAGCCGAGGCGAGCGTAATAAAAATGGATATTTCATCACTAATTCCGGGTACCTACGTCCTGCAAGTGCAAAATGAAAGCGGATATTATAGAGCTAAAGTCTTAAAGCAATAAAGTTGTAATTGTTACTTTATACTGAAGATAAGCCATCTAAGTTTTTGAAGAATTGTAATTGGATTAAACTTGATGATTATACATTGGATTTTGCAATGAGTGTCAAAAGAGAGGAATAAGTCATGTAGCGTATAAAAAACGATTGATAATGAAATTATATAATAGGATTTTAATTATATTGAAATGTTTTATAGTTTCAACTTTGTTTATCGAAGTGGCTGCACAACCTTTTCCGGATACTTATGACTCACTTTGTTACACGGTCAAAAAATTCGAATTTGATAAACCGATAAGCGTTCAAAAGAAGTGGGAGGGAGCGTATGAAGTGCCCGTATTAACCACACCCATTGCAGTTGATATTACAGGTGATGGTAATCCAGAGATATTAGCAGCGGCTTTTAAAGAGGAAGCAGGAATAATCATTTACAATATAGACGGGACTATCAATCGCACCATTAAAACATATAGGTTTCACTATAAATATAACGGTATATGTGTATTGAATTACAATGGCCGAATTAGACTGATCGTTGCCGTTACCAATGACAGTGATATTCCACTTGCTGTCAGAGGTAAATTGGTTTGTTATAACTTAAATGGAAGTATTCATTGGATATCAGATCATAAATATAATGAGGATGGTCTTAAAAAAGACAGCCCACACATTTCGCTAGCCGATTTTAATCAGGATGGCATTCCAGAAGTATTCGTATATAATGAAATATTCAACGCTACCACTGGTGTAAAATTGGCAGATGGTGGAAGAAATGGATATGGGTATGGTCGAGTTTCATATACATTGGCAGTGAATATGGATGATGATCCCAATGATTTGGAATTGGTTGCCGGTTATTCTATTTACAAAGTAGTCATTACTAATACTGCTGGTATGAATGGGAATCAGATGATTAGCCATAACATTGAAGTCATTGGGCTAAATTTAGATGGAGCAACAGCAATAGCTGATATAGATGGTGATGGCTTTCTTGATGTTGTCGTTCAGGTTCCTCAATTGACATATGAGGGACCGACTATTTTATATGCATATAACTTTAGAGATAATACACCCAATCTTATGTGTTTTTCAGAAAGTATAAATGTCAATAACATATCTATTGGTAAAACGAATAATTCGGGTAGAGTGTCATTAGTAGGAACAAAAAGTGAAACCCTAGTTAACTTTGAATATGATAAAGATAATTGTTTCAAAATTAAATGGGAGCTATCCAATTTGGATCGATCGGGTTTTTTAGGATGTACGCTTTTTGATATAGATGGTGATGGATTGAATGAGATATTGGTTCGAGACGAAAGATATTTAAGTGTTGTCAAAGATCGAGATAGAATTGCGCAAATTGTAAGTAATTCAAGTTGTCAATCTGTTACACAGGAAGAAAAGCCAATTATTTTTGGTTCTAATGCTAACCATGATCCGATTATTTGTCTAACTTGCGCAGCAGGATTTGATGAGAGAGATGCACGAATGACTGTTTTTGGCCCAGCTAATAATCAGAAGTGGGCACCGGCACGCAATATTTGGAATCAATATGCTTACAACCCTATTTTTATCAATGATGACAGCACATTACCACAACAGGTTCTAGATCCTGTAACCTACAAAAATGGAAAATTTAATAATTTCAATACTCAGGAGTCTTACTTGGGAGAGGATGGTACCTACCCGTCTCCTGCTCCTTCTATTTATGGCGAAATATCATGTGTTGCTTATGACCCGGATACTGAAAATTATTCAATACAATTTACCGTTTTTAACCAATCTAAGGCGACCTTGCCCATAGGTGTTGATGTTCCTATATCGTTTTATTCTGGTGATCCTAGTTCTAATGGTGTTTTACTAGCTACATATCGAACCGTAAGCAGTATTTTGCCAGGAGAAAATTCGGGGGTTATCGGATTGAGTTTTTTAGGCCCGGGCAATAGTTCTATATGGATGATTGTAAATACGGATAGATATCCAATGGTTGTATCTGATTCGTCCTACTATACCGTGGAGGAATGTGACTATACAGATAATGTTTTTTTAGCACCACCACTTTTAACCAATCATATAAGTAAAACGATCTGCCTTGGTGAAACTTATAACTTCCATGGAAATCTCCTTTCTGAACCGGGACTCTATGACGTTAGGCTTTTATCAATTAACGGTTGTGATTCATTAATAGAATCTTTGGAGTTAGACGTTTCAACAATAAAAACAGTGGATATCATGCAAAGTGCTTGTAAAAGCTTTAGCTGGAATGGACAGACGTATGATAGTAGTGGTTTATATCAATATATGTCTAAAAGTGTATCAGGATGTGATAGTATTGCCACGCTTCATCTAACGATTCATCCGACTGAATCTATTGAAGAAATGCAATCCCATTGTGGAAAATATGAATGGAATGGACAAGTTTTTACGGATAGCGGTGTGTACACTTATCAAGCATCAACTGTTTTTGGTTGTGACAGTATTGTAACGCTAAACCTGACCATACATCCAGAAGCGGAGATTACACAACAAATATCTGTATGTGACAGCTTCGAGTGGAATGGTCAAAAATACGACCAGAGCGGTACTTTTACCTACCATGGACAGACGAAATACGGATGCGATAGTATCGTTATTTTGGAATTGGTAATAGCGGAAAAAATAGTGGTACAAGAGGATAAGGTAGTATGTGATTCATTGATGTTTAATGGCACAACGTTGGATGAAAGTGGAGATTATTCGGTAAATTATCTGACGAGTTCTGGTTGTGATTCTACATTCATCCTCAGTTTAACAGTACATTCATCCATCCAACAAACAGAAGCACAAACCACCTGCGATAGCTACGAGTGGAACGG
>JAIXKS010000040.1:33433-50510 GCA_026928325.1 Chitinophagales bacterium
CCGGGCGTATATATCTGGACGGTGCAGATTGTGCATAGCGATGGCAGAGAGGAGACTTTTTCGGGGGATGTGACTTTGGTTAGGTGATTACTTAAGTTTAAAGGTTTAAGGGTTTAAAAGTGTAATTTTGATTGTTGATTTGTGGAATCGTTAGATTTGCCGATTCGTTGTGGAAATTGGTGGATTTATAGGTTTAAGGGTTTATACGTGTAAGAGTTTAATTTTTACTCTGATAAGCTTAGTGTCCTCACTAAGTTTGACATTAGCGTTTGTCGTCCCGACAACACGAACGAATAAATGCCATATATTCGGAGCTATTACTTGCCCATAATGTTAAAGTAACGATTTTTTTGAAAATATTTTGAAGATTTCCTGAAAATGTAGAATTAATTATGTATATTGCGAGCGATTTATTATTTAATCCAAAAATAAATAATATGAGACAGATTTTACATGTACCAATCTTGTATTCGATAGTAAGCAATTTTGAGAAACAAACACAAGGTGTGCTCCTTAATCAGATTGATATCACAAATGCAATGCCGGTTGGACGGATAATATCCAATGCAGGAAATGAGCCTCAATCATCAGATGTAAAAGTAATACCTAACCCGATAGAAAGGAATATGTTGCGGATTATTTCCGGATATGACAAAACAGATTTTGAAATCATCGATATTCAGGGTCGTTTAATGAATAGGGCATCATTTATTGGACATGAACATATAATGGATGTTGGTCATATGCCACAGGGTAGCTACTTCCTTCGATATCAGGATGAACAAGGTCGGATTCAACAAGTTCATTTTATTAAGTTGTAATTCATTATATATAATTTTCTTGTCAGCATACTTTAAATAGTATGCTGGCAAGAATTTAGCTATTAAAATAAAATGTTTTATATAATAAGATATCATCTTGTTTTTATTGTTTTTTTAAGTTTAAAAGCATCAATATTAGGGCAAACAGATGTCAAATGCTATGGTTTAGGTGATTTTGAATTTGGTATAGAAAAAGAACGACAATCAAATTTTGAAGTGTCTGATATTCAACACTTAAAGATAATGGATATTGATAACGACGGTATTCCGGAAATAATTGCCGTTAAAAATGGAAAATGGTATAATGGCCTCTATTTATTTAGTGATATTTTAATTATTAACTCTAAAACATTTGAAGTTGTTAATGAAATAAAAACATGTTACTTCTCTGCACATTTTAATAACTTTATTGTTTTAAAAGATGAATCGGGTGGCTATGAAATCATAGTTGCAGCGACAGATAATTCCTTTAACCCGGACCCTGTCAGAAGAAGATTAGTTTGTTACCGATCCGATGGAGGCATCAAATGGATATCGGATTTGGAATATGGAATAAGTATTGGCATTAATGATTTAAAATATGTTGGAGGGAGTATATCATTGGCTGATTTCAATCAGGACGGCATTCTGGAAGTATATATTTTTAATGAAATATTTAATGCCCAGACAGGAAAAAAATTGGCTTATGGAGGCAAAAACGGATATGGAGGCTGGCCTGGTTTATCAGTAGCTGCGGATCTTGATGGTGATCCCAATGATTTGGAATTAGCTGCGGGATATACCATATATAAGGTTAAAATAAAAAACATTAATGGCATGACCGGAAATGAAATGATTGCATACAATATGCGTATCAATGGAGCGATGATTGATGGATTTACTGCCGTTGCGGATATCAATAGAGACGGAAGATTGGATGTTATTATATCTTCATTACCAACTACCATTAACGCCAGACCTTTTCTATATATTTATACTTTAGAAAAAGGGGAATGTATTTTATTAGCCAAATGGAAATGGGATAATATTCTTGTTTTGGGACCACCGGTAATTGGGAAATTTTCAAATGATTCGGAAATAGGTATTGCGTTATTTGTGCAAGATTCTCTATATAAATTCTCATATAATGGTAATGAATTGATGTCAAAAGATTGGCAAATCAGGGTTTTTGATTATAATTTCTATCATTCTTGTTTGTCTGCCTATGATTTCGATAACGACGGTATCGATGAAATTATATTTCGTGATAAAGAGCATCTAAAGATAATCAATGCAAATAACGACATACCCGTAATATTAGAGAAAATTGCTTGTTTTTCAAGTGGAGAAAATGGATATCCTATGGTTGCAGACATATATAATACAGGAAATGCGAAAATATGCATTACTTGTGCAGATACACAATTCAGTAATGGGGCTTTTGATGATAAAAAAAGTCGAATTACTATCTTCGGCCCACCCGAAGGCAAGCATTGGGCACCGGCTCGTAATATCTGGCATCAGTTTGGATACAATCCGCTCTTTATCAATGATGACGGTACTGTACCGCAACACATGCACAATCCTGCGACGTATAAGAATGGCAGGTACAACAACTTCAATGTGCAGGAAAACCTGCTTGACGGAGACGGAAAGATACCTGCCGCATCGCTGTATGGCGATATCAGTTGTATCGGCTACGATGTGGATACAGACAGGTACAATGTAAGCTTTACGGTGCGCAACCGAGCAGATGCGTCCGCCACAGCCAAAAGCAATGTTCCTGTCGCCTTTTACACAGGCGACCCGGAGCGGGACGGCAGGCTGATCGGTGTATATCATACCACCGCAAGCATCACAGCAGGAGAAAATACAGGTACGCTGAGCTATAGCTTTCCTGCATCAGGCGTTACATCACTGTGGATGGTAGTCAATACGGACAGATATCCCATGATACTGAGCGACTCATCGTACTACAGCATCGATGAGTGTGACTATACGGACAATGTATTTATAGCGGAACTACCAAAAATACAAAAACAGCAGCAGGAAATCTGCGAGGGAGATACAGTGGATTTTTACGGACAGCAGTTGAGTACAGCAGGACAATATCACTACAAGCTGATGTCAGCAACAGACTGTGACTCACTCATCACGATACTTGACCTGACCGTTACCGATAAGAAAGATGAAACAGTCACGGATATAGCTTGTGATTCCTATACCTGGAATGGTCAGACCTACGACCGAAGCGGCGACTATGAGTATCGCACACTGAGTATATCCGGCTGCGACAGCATCGTCACGCTAAGTCTGTCGATACATCCATCCATCCAACAAACAGAAGCCCAAACCACCTGCGAGCGCTACGAGTGGAACGGACAGACTTATACATCAAGTGGTATATTTACCTACAACGGACTGACGAGCCAAGGCTGTGACAGTACCGTCACATTAAATCTCACGATACACCCCAAAGCATCAACGATACAACAAATATCCGTATGCGACAGCTACGAATGGAATGGACAAAGGTACGACCAGAGCGGTACTTACACCTACAATGGACAAACGAAACAAGGATGCGACAGCACCGCCATATTGGAGTTGGTCGTATCCACATCGCTGACCGTCACAGAAGAAAAAACAGCTTGTGACCAGATCATCATCAACGGCATCACCTTAGATACCAGTGGCGACTATCTGGAAAGCTATCTGACGAGTACCGGCTGCGACTCCACGCATATCCTGCGGCTGACGATCAATCAATCCACACAAAGCAATCAGGCGATAACCGCATGTTCGCAATACGATTTCTTTGGCAATACGATAACAGAAAGCGGTATATATCGCCACACACTGACCAACCAACAAGGTTGTGACTCGCTCATCACGCTCGACCTGCGTATCGCAGCCGAAGCGTCACAAGCGACAGCAACCGCCTGTGGCAGCTATCACTGGGCAGCAGGCGATACGACCATAACGAATAGTGGCGTTTACACAGCACGATATCTCAATCAATACGGTTGCGACTCAACCATCACCCTATCACTCAACATCGCACCTGAATACGACATCCAAAAGCAGGAAGAAGCCTGCGGTAACTACACGTGGCAAGTTACAAAGGAGCGCTATACAGCGACCGGCATATATAGCCAACTGCTGAAAACAGTACAAGGTTGTGATTCACTCATCACGCTCGACCTGACGGTACACCCGGAGTTTGAGTTTCACGATACGGTCAGCACCACATCGCCTTACTATTGGCCACTCAACGGACAAACCTACGACCAATCGGGTGTTTACACGGAGTTATTCCGTACGGAAGCCTCGTGCGACTCTATCCATGTCCTACACCTACGGGTCAGTTACAACACAGACATCTACTTCCCAAATGTCATCACGGGCGAAGGCAGCAACGGATATTTTACAGGATATAGCACGACGAAAGGCACACAAATCCGATCGTTATCAGTCTTCGACCGCTGGGGCAATCGGGTATTTCACCGAGAGCACTTCGCTACGAATGAACCGGAGGCCGGTTGGGATGGGAAGTTTGGCGGCAAGGATGTCGTACCGGGCGTATATATCTGGACGGTGCAGATTGTGCATAGCGATGGCAGAGAGGAGACTTTTTCGGGGGATGTGACTTTGGTTAGGTGATTACTTAAGTTTAAAGGTGTAATTTTGATTGTTGATTTGTGGATTCGTTGGATTTGTCGAGTTGGATTAATTGGTGGATTTATAGGTTTAAGGGTTGATACGTGTAAGAGTTTAATTTTTAGGTGTGGTAAACTAAATTATCAAGAGTTTTCTAAGATTTGCTAAGTGATTTCTAAGTGTTCTTAGTGGTAAAGTGACTGTTGATTTGTGGAATCGTTGGATTTGTCGAGTTGGATTAATTGGTGGATTTATAGGTTTAAGGGTTGATACGTGTAAGAGTTTAATTTTTAGGTGTGGTAAATTAAATTATTAAGAGTTTTCTAAGATTTACTAAGTGATTTCTAAGTGTTCTTAGTGGTAAAGTGACTGTTGATTTGTGGATTCGTTGGATTTGTGGATTCGTTGGAGAAATTGGCAAAATTGGTGAAACTGATGAAATTGCTGGATTTATAGGTTTAAGGGTTTAAAGGTGTAAGTGTGTAAAGGTTTAAAGGTGTAATTTTTATTGTTGATTTGTGGAATCGTTGGATTTGCCGATTTGTTGGAGAAATTGGTGGATTTATAGGTTTAAGGGTTTATACGTGTAAGAGTTTAATTTTTAGGTGTGGTAAACTAAATTACTAAGAGTTTTCTAAGATTTACTAAGTGATTTCTAAGTGTTCTTAGTGGTAAAGTGACTGTTGATTTGTGGAATCGTTGGATTTGTCGAGTTGGATTAATTGGTTTAAAGGTATAAGGGTGTAAAGGTGTAATTTTGATTGTTGATATGCAGATTCGTTGTGGAAACTGGTGAAATTGTTGGAATTGTTGAATTGATGCAGTTTCCTTTGACGAAAAAAAAGCCAAAACTGATTTGTTTTGGCTTTTTATGAAATGTTTATAGCTATCCTTTATGGGAATCGCATATGGATTGATTAATGTAGGATGCTTAATTTTTTAACACTGATGATTTCTTGATTGTTTCTCAATACAGCTTGGTATAATCCTTCGGGCCAATCTTCTGTGTGAAGTGCAGTGGTATTTACGATATTTATACTTGTTGTGAAGATAATTTGTCCAAGATGATTGATGATATCCAAGGTTACATCTTGTGGACTATCGCTCACATTAGTAAATGATACCATTACGGTTTGATTAGCAGGGTTGGGTTGGATTATAAAAGTATTATCTTCTTTGCGCAAGATGTAGGCTATATCACTATTGGATATTTTGCCATCAAAGTCAACAGATTGAATTCTATAATAAGCCATAGGTGTATCGATATTAAAATCAATATTTTCGTAAGTTCCTGAGCGTTCGCGTAAAGCAGCGTTAGTTTTATCTATTACAACCCAAGATTGACCGTCGGATGATTTCATAACGAGATAGTGGCTTACGTTTTGCTCCTTAGCGATTTTCCAGATGATTTTATTATAAGTCTGATGTTTTTCCGCGTAAACAGCAATCCACTCTACCGGTAAAGGACTTAATACTACACCTGCACCAATATTGAATACATCTTTGCAATCTTCGATTTCGATCCATGGTGTAGAGCCAAACCCAAAACTACCATCTACTTTAGATTCGTGGATAGAATCTCCTATAAAAGGTGTCGTAAAGGTATAACCTTCTTCTACTTCAAATATGATATAATATTTACCCTTTTTCAACTTTTCAAAAACAATCCATCCATCCTCATCACTTGATACCGTTTGGACGAGTTCGTGAGATTGATTATAGAGATGTGCGGTGATACCTTGCATTTTTGTTTCCAAACTATCTCTTAATCCGTTTTGATCTTCATCAAACCATACAATCGCCTGAATCTGGCTTAGGCAATAATAACCTTGGTTAAAATAACATAACGCATCACCACTCTGTACTGTAATTTCATAAGAAAATACCGAACCATTCAATGCTGTAAAATGATTGTAAGTGTATGGATCTTCGGTTTCAAATGGCAGCCCTGGGAAATATTTTTCTAAAGGATTAGATTCAATCTCTATAATATAGGTACCGGGACTAACACAAAATTCATAGTAACCGTCATCGCTTGGTGTACCGGGTTTGGCTCCGGTAAATGTAGAATGGTAGTAGATTGTATCTCCACCAATGATTTGATAGAGATTGATTTTAAGACCATTAATACCGTTTTCATTGGTATTTAGAGAATCACTAAAGTTGATGTCATTATAAACGATGCCACAGATTTTGGCACAAATATAGAATCCTGCGTCTAGAGAAAAATTGCTTTCTTGAGGAACTACATCAAAGTAATCTGTGGTATTCGATCCATTATAATGCGTAACGGCACTATTATTGGATTGTCCGTTAAGGTGAATGGTTGGCAGGTAGTCATTGCCTACATCAAACTTGAGGTAGTATTGGCCTGGAAATAGATTGTTGAAAAAGTAGCTTCCAAAACTATTGGTGGTCGTAACAGCCACTAGACCATTGACATCGTAAACTTCGACATTGACATTTGGAATACCCGGCTCTCCACTGTCCTGAATTCCATTGCCATTCAAATCATTCCAAACCTTATCGCCAATATATGGAAAAACTGTAATTCCTCCATCTAAAACGTAACTGTTGTCTTCGCTTGTGGTAAAGCAGCTAGAAAAACCGTTCGCATGGATTGCATTGTCCGTAACATTACTTATTAGAGTAAAAACAAAATCTTCGCCAAGGCTTTCACGTGCTACAAAAACTTTGTAGGATCCATTAGGAATATCCGTAAAAGCGTAAGATCCATCCGGCTGACTGAGAACAGATTCGATAAAGAGACCATCACATCGATATAAAAGAACCGGAATATTCGGAAAAACATCTTCACCGGTATCTTTCATACCATTCATATTTAAATCGTACCAGATGGTTCCGGTGATATCAGCACCTGCCAATGGGCTACTCATCGAAGATATGTTAGCTTCTGGAACAGCCATACTTTTTATAATAAAAAGTACAAAAAGAAGTAGTGTATGATAAAACTTCATGGTATTAAAATCAGTTTTGAGTATTAAATTCAAAAGCGAAAATACTAAATATAATTGGATATGGCACCGAAAAGATGGTGTGATTTTAGCTAAAATTTCAAATATTATTTCATGTAATATATTAATAATTAATGAGTTGTAAAATTTGATTTCCTTGAGCTCCTAGCGTTATGTATTGATTTTATAGGGTTTAATGATTGATAACTATTTATAATATTATTGATTTGTTGATTGTGTTTATATATGAATTATTTTCTAAAATATAATGTAAAATTTCAATGATCGCTTAAAAAATGAGTTTTTTCTTCAAATTGATTCTTCTTTTGTACCGATAAATTGTATGATTTAGAATAGGTAGTTTTATAATTTTCTTTTTTGATAATCAACTCAATAAATAGGTAAAAAGTGATCAAGAGCGTGTAAATTTGCGGGTTATTAAAAATCATGGAATCTAAAACCCAAATAGACAGCCAATCCTGGATCATCATGCTATTTCTTAGCATGGTTTGGGGGTGTTCTTTTATACTTATCAAAAAGGCATTAATTGCATTTTCTCCGGTACAAGTGGCGGGTCTTCGCGTATTTATATCGGCAATCGCCTTTTTGCCTTTTGTATGGATCAACCGCAAGTCTATCGACTGGTCTCGGTGGAAGAAATTTTTAGCCATAGGCCTAGCTGGAAATGGGATTCCGGCTTTTTTATTTCCGTATGCCGAGACGCAAATAAGTAGTGCCATGGCGGGATTACTCAATAGTTTATCTCCAATTTGGACGTTGATTATTGGTGTTATGGTCTTTGGATTGCATTTTAAGGCTGCCAAAGTTATCGGGATAGCGATTGGGTTTGTGGGTGCAGCCGTACTTATCCTATTTGGTGATTCGGGAGATTTAGGTACCAATCTTTCCTACGGGTTACTTATCGTGCTTGCTACTTTTTGTTATGGTTTGAGTGCCAATTTTGTTCAAGCTTATATGCATGATGTCAAGCCAATAATTATCGGGAGTGTATCCTTTTTTATGATCAGTATTCCGGCGTTGATTTTTTTATTGGCAACGGATGTTACCGGTGTGATTGCTACGCATCCTGATGTTTGGTATTCTTTAGGTGCAGCGAGTATTTTAGCGATATTTGGAACTGTTATCTCTACGGTCTTGTTTTATAGGCTCATCCTACGGACGAATGCTGTATTTGGAAGCACGGTTACGTACTTGATGCCGGTTTTTGCGATGATCTGGGGCTTTGCAGATGGCGAACATATCGGCCTCGTTTATTTTGTCGGCTTGTTTTTAATTCTACTCGGTGTTTATTTTACTAAAAGCGAATAATCATGCATCAGATTCCGGGTTTATATATTGTAGATTTACCTAATAAGGGCAGAGCTGTTTTTACAGCCAACGAGATTAGTGCAGGAGATATTATAGAAATATGTCCAGTTATTGTGATATCTAAAGCGGAATTACCTATCATTCACAGGACGCATCTTCATGACTATTATTTTCTTTGGGGCGAGGATATGGAGCAATGTGCGATAGCTTTAGGTTTTGGGAGTTTGTACAATCATGCCGTTCATCCCAATGCGGATTTTATCCTAGATATAGAAGCTCGGACTATTGATATTGTAGCGATTGCAGATATTCCACCTGGCAGCGAAATAACGCTTAATTATCACGGGGAGCCAGGAGATGAAAGTCCATTATGGTTTTAATTTGGGATATTTTGAATTGGGAACTATTCAGGGATGAGCAATTTTGTATTAACTCAAAATGTAGCTTCGACTGTCGAAAAATGTTCCTATTTTTATGATTTGAAAGCATCTACCAGAGTAGGAACTAAAATTGATGATGTTTTTTCAAGAAAAATGCGTTTTTTCTTGTTACTTTTGCAACATTAATTAAAATCCATTCACGTGAATAAGTCAATTGCTTTACAATCAGCTGATAATATACGGGTACTTGCGGCCGCTATGGTTGAAAAGGCCGCTTCAGGGCATCCAGGTGGTGCTATGGGTGGCGCCGATTTTATCCAGATATTATATTCAGAATTTCTCAATTTTGATCCGGATGATTTAACATGGCCGTTTAGAGACCGATTTTTTTTGGATCCCGGACATATGTCAGCGATGTTATATGCACAATTGACCTTAATAGGATCGATGGATTTGGACGATATCCGACAGTTTCGACAATGGAAAAGTGTCACTCCCGGGCATCCGGAAGTAGATTTTAAACGAGGTATCGAAAATACTTCTGGACCATTAGGTCAAGGTCATGCTTTTGGGGCGGGAGCAGCTATAGCAGAGCGGTTTTTAGTAGCACGATTTGGCGAATGGATGTCGCATTATACCTACATTTTTATATCGGATGGCGGTATTCAAGAAGAAATCTCACAAGGTGTAGGAAGAATTGCAGGACATTTAGGGTTGGGCAATTTGATTATGTTTTATGATGCCAATGATGTGCAACTTTCGACGAAAGTCAGTGAAGTCATGTCAGAAGATACCATAAAAAAATATGAAAGTTGGAATTGGCATGTTATCGAGATTGATGGAAATAACGAGGAGCAAATAAGAAATGCAATTCGCCAGTCTCAAGAAGTCAAAGATAAGCCTTCTTTGATTATCGGAAGGACAATTATGGGTAAAGGTGCGGTAAAAGAAGACGGAAGTTCGTACGAAGGTGAGGTTGAAACCCATGGGAAACCATTGGGAAAATCCAAGGCTTCATATTCAAAAACCATTGAAAATCTTGGAGGTAATCCCGAGCATCCTTTTGTTGTATTTCCGGAAGTAGCTGCGTATTATACCCGTGTTTTAGACGAAAAACGAGTTCATGTACAACAGCGAAAGGAAGTTTATAAAGCATGGCAGCAAGCCAATCCGGATCAAGCTAAGGTATTGGGCAGCTACTTGAATGGAGATTTGCCGGCGTTAGACTTTGCCTCTATAGCTTTAGCTGCTAATGATGCTACCAGAAATGCTTCATCACGCGTGTTAGGATATCTTGCCGAGCACGTAGGAAATATGATTGTATCCTCCGCAGATTTATCCAATAGTGATATGACGGACGGATTTTTGAAGAAAACTAAGCCCTTGGTAAAAGGAGATTTTACAGGAGCCTTTTTGCAAGCCGGAGTATCGGAGTTGACGATGGCGGCATTGTGTACCGGAATGGCATTACACGGCGGAGTAATCCCGGTGTGTGCGACGTTTTTTGCATTTTCTGATTATATGAAGCCAGTATTGCGGGTTGCCGCTTTAATGGAACAACCGGTCAAATTTGTGTGGACGCATGATGCTTTTCGTGTAGGTGAAGATGGACCGACTCATCAACCGATAGAGCAAGAAGCCCAGCTTCGACTTCTTGAAAAGTTGCACAACCATTCAGGAAAGCCTTCATTTGTCGCCTTAAGGCCGGCAGATAGCGCGGAAACGGTGCATGCCTGGGATTTGATGCTTCGGACCAAAGACAGGCCGTCAGGGCTTATTTTGTCTAGGCAGACCATTCAGGATATTCCGGCGCCAAGTAGTTCTCGATATGATACAAGTAAAGCCTTGAATCAAGGAGCTTATGTGGTCGTCGATGGTGGCAATAACCCCGATATAACGATGGTAGCCAATGGTTCGGAAGTAGCAACGTTAGTAGAAGCGGCACAAATATTAGAAGTAGAACACGGCATACATGCTCGCGTAGTTTCTGCACCTTCAGAAGGTATTTTTAGAACGCAGCCTAAGTCCGTTCAAGACCAAGTGCTTCCGACTGAGGGTCGAGTATTTGGCTTAACAGCAGGCTTACCGGTAACTTTGGAAGGCTTAGTTGGACACCAAGGGAAGGTTTTTGGATTGAGTCACTTTGGTTATTCGGCACCTTATCCTGTCTTGGATGAAAAGTTTGGATTTACGGCAGGCCATGTTGTTGACCAAATTTTGGAGATGGTTAAATAGGATGCATGAACAGATGGATATCACGATTTAGGACGTTACTTTTTACGCTTTCCGCTGGGATGATGCTCCTGGTGTTTATTGTTGGGTTAACTTCTTGTAAGCACAAGCCCAAAGATGGCAATTATTGTGCGAAAGTTACCTATCAAAAGGCAGATAGTAAGAAGATGGGTACATTTACAATCATCGTAGAGATCAAGGATAATCAGCTCATAGACATAAGCTTTCCGGAGGGACATTATGATACTTCAGCCATTAAACCTGTAGAAATACCCACGGATGGTAAGTTTACTGCGGTATCACAAGCAGGACATATTTATAAGGTTCAGATGCAAGGATCGGCTGAAAAGTGCATGAAAGCGACCAATATGGTACAATGCAAAGGAACGACTAGTGCCGGGAAGCGATGCCAAAGATATACGGATAATAAAAATGGTTTGTGCTGGCAACACAATAAGTAATGTACGCTTTTTGTAGTGTTATAATCTGATGATTTTAGCCATTTTATAACTCTTCACCTTTCATTTTTTCGGCGTTTTCAACCCGTTGTAAAGCGGTGATGATTTCATCGAGGTCGCCTTCCATGATAGAATCGAGATTATATAAGGTCAAGTTGATTCTATGGTCTGTAACGCGATTTTGCGGATAATTGTAAGTTCGGATTTTATCGGAACGGTCACCGGTACCTACGAGAGATTTACGGTGTGTTTTTTGTTCTTGATATGCTTTTTCTCGTACAGCGTCCTTGATTTTAACGTATAATCGCTGCAATGCAATTTCTCTGTTTTTGTGTTGAGAACGAGAATCGGTACTTTCTGCCACAATGCCTGTCGGAATATGGGTAAATCTAACACCGGATTCGGTTTTGTTGACGTGCTGACCACCGGCACCTTGCGCTCGGAAAGTATCTGTACGAAGGTCATCTTTGCGGATGTCGATCTCTTCCTCTTCAAATTTAGGCATAATCGCAACGGTAGCAGCTGAAGTATGGACACGACCTTGAGATTCTGTTTTAGGTACTCGTTGTACTCGGTGGGCTCCGGATTCAAATTTGAGCTTGCCATAGACGTCATCACCAAAGACTTCAAGAACGATTTTATTATAACCTCCGGCGGCACTTGCATTTTCATCTAAGATTTCCGTTTTCCAGCCCTGAGTTTCAAAGTATTTTGAGTACATTCTAAACAAGTCTCCGGCAAAAATACTTGCTTCGTCACCTCCTGTACCGGATCGAATCTCTAGGATGGCATCTTTACTATCTTCGGGATCTTTAGGGATGAGGAGTTCATTAATTTTTTCTTCTAAGTCTTCTCGTTGTGGATTGAGTTCATCAAGCTCTAAGGCAGCCATTTCTTTCATTTCAGGATCGGCATCTCGGAGCATTTCCTTGGCATTTTCGATGTTGGCTGCGACGACCTTATATTTTTTAAAAGTATCGACGATTTCTGAGAGGTTTTTATATTCTTTATTAATCTTCGCAAATAACTTCATATCTGCCAAAACATCAGGATCGGACATTTTTTCTTCAAGATAGTAATACCTGTCTTGAATTGCTTCCAGCTTGTCTAACATACTTTTTTAAAAATTTTGCGCAAAAGTAGTGAATTATCATCTTTTAAAGGCAAACCACCGTTATCAATTAGCTTCCATACCGAAATAATTCTAACTTATTTTAATGTCAATAATGGTACAGGAACTATAAGGATGGGTTTTGTGTATCTAATTTATATACTATTTCCATTATTCATAACCAATGTGAATAGGGAAGCGGTAGAAATGCTGAATAGAATATGTCTTCTTTAATCTACCATTTTTTGAAATTAGCGGCAGGCATCTCTTATCAGATCATAGCTTGGAAGCTGCCAAGCGCAAACCTGTCCAGTAGTACTCATAGGTTGGTGGAATGAATGAACGATTTTCTAATAGACAGTGCCAAGCATCATTGAGCCAGCCACCTCCACGATACACTCGATAGATCCCTCTGGGACTATCGATCCATGCACTTCCATCATCAGGTGCGCCGCTAAAACCAGGGTGATAATCATCCTCACACAATTCCCATACATTGCCAGTCATATCAAATAGGCCGTAGCCATTGGCAAGCTTTCTCCCTACCGGATGTGTTGAACCCCTCTTTCCATAATAACCGTCTTTATAATTTTTATCATACCAACCTACCTCATTTATGTCATCACTCCCCGCATACTTATAAGACGCTCCTCCGCAAGCAGCATATTCCCATTCGGCATCCGTAGGAAGACGGTAATTACCTCCCGTTAATGTGTTTAACCTATTTATAAATGTCTTCGCATCATTCCAGCTTATTGACTCTGCCGGGCAGTCATCGCAACCTATATTTAACAGCATATCGGGATCGCTTCCCATGACAGCTCTCCATTGTGACTGCGTCACCTCAGTCTGACCTATATAAAAAGGTCGGATAGTTACTTCTTGCTCCGGATATTCAAAAA
The DNA here is from genome assembly GCA_026928325.1 of Chitinophagales bacterium. GTDB lineage: Bacteria > Bacteroidota > Bacteroidia > Chitinophagales > Saprospiraceae > OLB9. The sequence continues at coordinate 47,281 of JAIXKS010000040.1, forward strand.
AATCATTATTGTCACTGCCCCTCTTGAAGCTGCCGCCATGGATTGCTACCATTTTAAATTGTACTCCATTTATTTCCTCGGTGTAGCTGGTAAAGACATACTCTTTTGCGTCTATTTGACAATAAGTCGAGCCAAATATCAGTAAACCAATAATAACCAACAAAATCTCATTTTTCATACATCGCTGATGTTGTAATCTTAAAAAAAAATTAGAATTGTATTTATAATATAGATTTAAGATTGCTAAAATTATTTTTAATTACTGCTCAGTAGAGGTCACACCGCTACCAGCCAAAAATTATTGGTGCCTTCTCCTTGAATGAGTTCGATCGATTGTAGATTGAGCAATTCGAGTAGGCTTATAAAGGTGACAATGGCATGGATTCTATTATCTAAATTTTCAAAAATTTCTTTAAAATTGACTTTTTGACCTTTAGGGAGTTTTTTTAATATAAAGGATTGTTGGTCTTCAATCGTGTAATCATATTTTATGATCTCGTGAACCGTGCGATTTTTTTCATCCTCATATTTCGTCATTAATTGCTGAAAGGCATTTAATAGCTTAAATAGGCTTAGGGACTCTAGCTCGACGTCTATCAAAGCTTTTTCGGCGATGGATCGAATTTCTCCTACGACATTCGAACGATTAAATCTTAGGTGTCTATCTTCTTCGAGTCGGCTCATATCCTCGATGATGGATTTGTACTTGCGATATTCTAGGAGTTTTTGCGTTAACTCTTCTCTTGGGTCAATCTCATTGCCTTCTTCATCGAGTTCTTTGCGCGGTATGAGCATTTTGGCTTTGATACGCATCAACGTAGCGGCCACAAGTATAAATTCGCTGGCTACATCGATATCCATGGACTCTAAGTGGCGGATATAGCCGAGGAAGTCTTGTGTGATTTTAGAGATTGGAATGTCATAAATATCGAGTTCGTCTCGTTCGATAAAGAACAATAACAAGTCGAAAGGCCCTTCAAAATGAACCGTTTTGATGATATAAGGATCCATACGGCAAAAGTAAGCATATTTTGGTATTTTAGAAGAAGCAGATGACAGGATATTATTCATTAGCAGCAATTACCAGCTTGGTTACGGTTTGTTATTTTGAATGTGCGACTTTATAAAACCGCATTCTTAAAAATTAACATTCTAAAATTGTATAAATTTGATTAGCTTTGGGCTAATTTTCAGATATTTGGAGGAAGATTCTGAATCAGGTATTGAAAAGTCACCATGAAAATTGAGTTATGTTCAGAAGGATAGTCATCCGAATCTTGTTGTCTCCGCTTGCCTTGTTATACGGTACGATCGTTTCGATGGTAAACTGGTTTTATGATATAGAGTTTCTTAAATCCTCAAAGTTTAATTTGCCGGTGATAGGTGTCGGAAATTTGAGTATCGGTGGCGCAGGAAAGACACCGCATATTGAGTACCTCATTGAGATGCTTAAGGATTATATCAATGTGGCAACGCTCAGTCGAGGATATAAGCGACAAACCAAGGGATTTCGATTTGTTAAAGAAACGGATACGGCGCTCACTGTCGGAGATGAACCCTTGCAATACCGTAGAAAATACCATGATATCCTAGTTGCCGTCGGTGAAAGTCGCGCTTTTGCTATTCCGGAGATGGTCAAAAATTATCCGGCAACTCAAGTGATATTGTTGGATGATTCTTTTCAGCATCGAGCGGTAAAGCCTGGTCTTAACATCATGCTTACAGCGTACGACTCGTTGTTTACCGATGATTATATATTGCCGATGGGTCGATTGCGAGAAGGGCGTTCTGGATATAAAAGAGCGGATATTATCATCGTTAGCAAATGTCCTTCCGAATTGACACATGAAGATAAGGAGCGTATCCGATTAAAAATCAATCCACTGTCGCATCAAAGTTTGTTTTTTACCTATTTCGAATATGATTATCCTTACTACATGTATCGTCCGGACCAACGGATTTCACTGGATAAAGACCTCAAGGTCATCCTTTTGAGTGCTATAGCCAATACGGAATATTTACTAAAATATCTCGAAAGCGAAGTAAGTGACGTATTTGAAATCGAGTATGCAGATCACCACAATTACGACCATCATGATATAGAAAGGATTGTCAAGATTTACAATAATACAGCCGGAGAACGGAAGATTATAATAACTACCGAGAAGGATGCCATGCGCTTAGAACGGCATAAAGATTTGCTCAAATCTCAAAATATTCCTGTTTTTGTACTTCCGATAAAAGTGCGATTTCACCACAATGAATCGATGGCATTTAATCAATTAATCCAATCCTTTTTGCTGGAATTTCAGGTATAATTTCGATTTTGTAAAAAAAAATAAATTTGTTTCAATTCAAAATTGTAGTTTTACGTTGCATTACTTTTTTGATTGAGGTGGCTTTGAATTTTCGCCAAAGTTAAATAAGGTGGTAGGTACAACGATTTGATCATCATTTAACCCAGATTATGCATTAGGATTCGCCATAGATTTTATAATGTGTAATTTGGATTTAACCCTAAAGCTTATGCCAGAATTATACGATACCTTGCTAAAAAACAACAAAAAATGGGTTGAAGAAGTAACAGAAAAGGATCCTGATTTTTTTTCCAATCTTAGTAAGGGGCAAGCGCCACCGGTATTGTGGATTGGATGTGCGGACAGTCGCGTACCCGCCAATGTGATTACGGGTACGCAGCCGGGAGAGATTTTTGTTCATCGCAATATTGCCAACATGGTCATACATACGGACATGAATATGTTGAGTGTGTTGGACTACGCAGTCAATGTCCTGTATATCCGCCATATCATTGTTTGTGGGCATTATGGCTGTGGAGGAGTGAGAGCAGCTATGAATAATACTCAAAACGGTATTATCGACAACTGGATATGTCATATCAAGGATGTATATCGACTGCATCATGAAGAGTTGAGCCAGATCGCAGATGAAGAAGCGCGATACAATCGGTTGGTAGAGTTAAATGTTGTCGAACAGGTTCTAGATTTGGCTAAAACGTCTATTGTTCAAAATGCTTGGAAGGGTGATAAACCGTTATGGCTTCATGGTTGGGTGTATTCTCTGGACAATGGTTTGGTCAAAGATTTGGATGTGACTTACGGTAGTAATGCCGAATTGTTGGATATTTATAAGTTTAATGAGTAATTCTAGTGCTCTATCCACAAAAAAATCTTAATAAAATGTCGTTCTTTTTTCAAATCTCATCGTTAAAA
>JAIXKS010000071.1 GCA_026928325.1 Chitinophagales bacterium
GATATAAAAAACATCTTTAAAATTAAAAAATGACACAGGTTTTTGAACACTTCCCGAACAAGCCATCGAATTTTGTAGTATTCAAGAAAAAAACACTCAAAACGGAACGATAACAAACGAAAAAGGAGATTTCACAATTCAACTTTCACAGGATAATGATACTATCCAACTCGTCATTCAAAATATCGGCTACGAAACGGATACTTTGAAAATCTTACCCCATCAAGACCATTATATTATTTATTTACAAGCTGATTCCTATAATTTAGATGAAATTGTAATTACAGGTACGACAAGAGCAACTTTAATCAGAGAAAATCCTATAGCGATAACACCCATTTCTGCCAAGCAAATTGAAAGAACGGCTGAAAGCAATATTATTGATGTTTTGGTAAAGAATGTACCAGGATTAAAAGCGGTCAAAACGGGTCCTAATATTTCTAAACCTTTTATTCACGGCTTGGGATATAATCGAGTGCTGACATTATATGACGGTATTCGGCAAGAAGGACAACAATACGGAGATGAACACGGGATTGAAATTGACGATTATAACATAGAGCGAGCAGAAGTTATAAAAGGCCCTGCAAGTCTGTTGTATGGTTCGGATGCCATTGCAGGCGTGATTAGTTTATTTCCTTATATTCCCAAAAGTAATGACGGTAAATTACACGGGAAATATACAAGCGAATACCAAACCAACAATAATCTAATTGGCAATGGATTACGTTTGGATTATTCTGATGAAAAATGGCTTTTCGCCTTAAATGGTTCCTACCGAATGGCAAAAAATTATCGCAATCCAATTGACGGCAGAGTATATTTGACTAATTATAACGTAACCAACCTTTCTGCCTTAGCAGGTTATAAAACGAAGAAAGGCTACACACATTTGAATTTTACATTGTATGATAATCACCAAGCAATTCCAGACGGAAGTAGGGATTCTATCAGCCGAAAATTCACAAAACAGGTTTTAGATGATGACGATGATATTTTAAACCGACCTATTGTTTCAGACAAAGAATTAAATTCTTATAAAATTCCCGTTTTAGCACAACATATTCAGCATTACAGAGCCTACTTACACAGCTTTTACGAAGTGGGAAATGGCGATATTGATATTTTATTGGGCGGACAGCAAAACATTCGAAGAGAATACTCACACCCTGATGAACCCAATCAAGCAGGAATGTATATGCGTCTGAATACCTTAAATTATAGCTTTAGATATAATGCACCCAAGTTTTCAAATATTGAAACTTCAATCGGAATTAATGGAATGTTACAAAACAATTTAAATAAAGATGCCGACGAATTCCCAATTCCCGATTATGATTTATTCGACGGTGGAATGTATTTATATGCTAAATGGAAAAAAGATAAATGGAGTGTTAGCGGAGGTATTCGTTATGATTTAAGACACACAAAATGGGATGATTTTTATGTCGGAGAAAATGATAAACAATCCAATAGTAATGACCCTAATGCTGAGTTACAATTTGAAAATTTTAAAAAAACGTATCACGGAATAAGCGGAAGTATGGGTGCAACTTATCAAGCAAATAGAAACATTAGCTTGAAAGCGAACATTGGACGCGCTTATCGAGCACCAAACGTAACAGAAATTGGGAGCAATGGTTTGGACCCCGGAGCACATATTATTTATTTGGGTGACAGAACCTTTAATCCGGAATTTTCTTTACAGGAAGACTTGGGAATAAATCTGAAATTTAAAGACGTTTCGGGAGAAGTGAGTGTATTCAATAACAATATTCAGAACTTTATTTATATGACTGCTTTAGCCGATGCACAAGGAAATCCTATTTTGGACGCTCAAGGAAACAGAACTTACCAATATGAACAATCCAAAGCCCAATTATATGGCGGAGAATTTTGGTTGGGAGTTCACCCAAGAAATTGGAAAGGTTTTCGTTGGGATAATAGTATGAGCGTGGTTTATGGATTTAACCGCAAATCAGGTTTAAAAGGAAAAGGAACACAAGGCGAATATTTGCCACTCATTCCACCAATGATGCTCAATAGTAGTCTTTCCCATAGATTTGAACCTCAATCAAAATGGTTAACTTCTATTACCCCAAAATTTGAAATAGAATATGCTGCTACTCAAAACAGGTATTTAGGTTTGAATGGAACAGAAACAGAAACCCCATCTTACACACTTTTCAATTTGGGTTTTACAGCTGAAATCAATTATTTTAAAGACAAAAATATTCAATTTGTATTTCAAGTAAACAATCTGTTTAACAAAGCCTATCAATCACATCTTAACCGTTTAAAATACTTTGAATATTATGAACAATCACCCAACGGACGATATGGGATTTATGATATGGGTAGAAATTTCGTAGTCAAAATGATAGTTCCATTCTAAGGAAAAAGATAAGAGAAGCCGATAACATCATGACGTATAGAAGAAAGCCCAAATAAAAAAGAAAAGCCCAGAACTTTGAAGTCTCTGGGCTTTTTGCTATACGTTGTTCAGCGACACCAGCTTTAGAACGTAGGTGGTTTTGTAGCTTTTGTAGTCTCCTTACCGTGGTTTTTTGTAGGTCAACTTTCTTTTCTTTGTAGCGATTTTAATGTTTAGATTTCCTTCAGGCATATAGATGCCCTTACCCACAATGCAGGTGTTTTGCTTTCTTTTGCCGATCTGTTTTGTTTCTTTCTTTGTCATTTTAGTATTGGTATTTTTTGAGGAGATCCTCGGTTTCTCATATTTTCGATATTTACCAATTCAACGCCTGTTTTCGACACATTCACATACGTGGCTATGCGCTCCAATTTGCCGATATTACATACGCTGCACAGCGTGATATCCACACCATACGTCATCGCTGCCAATATCTGTACAGGTAGCTTTACCTTGCGAGGTGGTGGTGCTATTGCCAACTGTTCGCAGATACTTTTGATGCGTGCGCCCTTGTGCTGATGACTCAAAAATCCACTGTGCCGTATCTTTACAAATCCTCTCGGTAAGATGTGTTGCTCAAACCTTCGCAAAAATTCCTCATGGCTCAGCGTCATCTCTTTTTGCTTATGCCCGTCCTGATAATCCTTGTACCGAAATGTGATTGTTTCTGCTGTTATCTCTTTGATTCGATGCGTGCTGATCGCTACTTTGTGCGTATATCTACCTAAATATTCCAACACCTGCTCTGGTCCGCCAAATGGCGCTTTGGCATACACATTCCACTTCTTGTAACGGACCGTTTCTAACATGATCTTGTGCTGGTCCTCGTCTTTGACTTTTAGAGCGCCTGACTTTTTTAATTGTTGTACTCTGTCCAGAAAATATCCCTTGAATATCTTTTCCATCGCTCGCCTCGGAAACAGAAAATTGCCGCATTTTCGCTTTTCTTTCTTCCATAAGCCCTCCTTGTCCAATCCGCCGCCTGTCACGATACTATGCACATGCGGATGAAAGGTCAGATCCTGTCCATTCGTATGCAATATACTGATGATGCCTGGTGTACCTCCTAAATATTTTCCGTCATTACCCAGCTTTCTCAGCGTATAAGTACCGGCTTCAAATAGCAAGCCAAACAATACTTTTCGATTGCCCATGACCAAACTTCGCAGTTCCGCCGGAAGCGTAAATACCAAATGGAAGTACGTCGTCGGCAGCAGTTCACTGTGTCTATCCTGCAACCATTGTTCCCGCCTGAGTCCGCCGCAATTCGGACAATGCCGATTGCCACAGCTATGATACTGATGATGTACGTGATCGCAATGACTACATCCATAGACGTGTTTGCCTATGCGCGCCGTGTGGCAATCTGACAGTCGCCTCAGTACTTTTTGGCTGTATGGATTGAATTGTTTAGTGGATGGATGATCAAAGATTTTTCGCTGTAATAACTGCTTAATCTGTGCTTGTTCCACTGCTCAGTTTTTCCATTGGCGATACTATGCCCAACTGTGTATGATGCTGTAAGTGGAGATATATCATCGTCGTTTCCAACTTACTATGACCAAGTAAGGTTTTGATCACGTGGATATTGTTACCCTGATTGAGCATGTGGGTAGCAAAGCTGTGGCGTAGCGTATGTGCCGTAAACCGTCCGCTTTCAAAGCCTGCTTTCTGCATCGCTCCGTTCACTACTACCTGCATGCTCCGTACATGAACCGCACGACGGGTTTGCGTACTCGTAAACAAATACTCTTCTGGACGACCTGCTGCCACATAATACGCCCGAAGATCTGTCAGCAACGTCTGCGGAAGTAAGGTAAACCTGTCTTTGCCGCCTTTGCCTTGTACTACTTTGATTCGCTTATTGGCACTGTCGATATCCCTGATTCTCATGTTGCACACTTCACTGATGCGCATACCCGTACCATACAGCAAGCCTACCACACATCGCTCCTTCAGCGTCAACTCCGCTTTAAACAGTTGCAACACCTGATCCTCTGTCATAATATCGGGCAACTGAAACTGCTTTTTGGGATACAGATTGCTGGGTACTACATAAGTCACAGGCATTACCTTTTTGAAGAAAAAACTGCATGCCTGTGCCACACTGCGGCATTTGGCACGACCTACCTTATGGTGCTCTTTGATAAACAACAGATACTGTTCGATATGCTCCTGGCGTAGTTCCTCAACCTGCATATCGTTGTAAAATTTAAACAGCAATGTCAGTTCCTGTATGTAATTACGGACGCTTCCCTTGCCATATTCCTGCACTTTTAATACCCGAAAACTCCGCTCAATCCAATTTTTTCCGCTTTCATTGAGCACATTTGATGAAATTGTGTTACCTTGCATGATAATTATTTTTAACGTTAATAAATGAAAGGTAAAAGTGGGATCTTTTGTGAATTGTTAGTGCCTTTTGGTACTACTATCGCTCACCGTAGGTGTCGCTTGAACAAGGGTTTTGCGTCAGGCGGGTCGAACGTTCCCGTTCGACATTTTTTCGTAAATTTACGCTTTGTCGCTCGCTCGGAATTTTCGTCTGAAAATCCCGCCCGAACGCCAAGCCCCGAACCGTTATGCGGCACTTTAAAACGACAGACCGAAAATGCTAAATTGGTTAAAAGGATATAAGTATTCAAAATATCGAGAAATTCTTCTCAATGCTTTTCCACGAACTTTGAAAAAGGACGTAGAAAGCGTATTAGATATTTTACCCTTTGAAGTAAATGATGTAAAACTTTGTGACGGAAAAATTCATAAAGTAGAAAATTTAATTCATTCTGACAATCAAGCAGTCAAACTTAAAGGAGAACTTTTGACAATACCTTATAGAGTTTATTTTAATGAACCTGAAATAGAAAAGGAACAAACTCTTACTGACCGACAAAAATCAATTCTAAATTGTATTTTTCTTCGACACCATAATGGTTATATAAGACAAAAACGTTTGGAGAAAATTGAAAATAACGAATATTGGGTTACACCTTTTACTTTTCAACTTTTAGGAGAATATGTTTTTGAAATACTAGAAGTATTAGACGAACAACTTGACGACCAGAAGTTGGAACATTACAAGCGGTTTGTAAATGAAAATCCAAAATATTATCAGCAGACAGAAAGTCGAATGATAAGTTATTGGAATGAATATTATAGACGCAAATTTCCAAAACTTAAAAATTATGTTGGCAGGATTATTTTCGACCATATAAAGACTAAAGAAATCGGAAAAAGACAAGACGAAATTATTGAAGTTGGCATTGACAAAAACGAACGACTTTTTATTCGACCTAAAAATGAACGCTTCTCTCTGATTTACAGAACTGCAACAGAAGTACATTGGGACGAAAAGGAATTATTTCTTTATTCACCAAAGCCAAGGGAATGGAATTACTATGATTGGTATAGACATATAATAGACGTGGCAGACAAAGAGTGTAACAGCAAACTTATTTTGACACATCGAACTATTTGGACAAACATTGATAATGACTTAAAGAAACAAATAATTGAAAACAAAAAAGCGACCGCATAATAACTAAGGTTTCGTGGCGCACGAAGTGCAAGACATGAAACCCCTGTTGAA
>JAIXKS010000034.1 GCA_026928325.1 Chitinophagales bacterium
TTCTAATATCTACTAATTATTTTTATTTAATTCAACTATATATTTAAAAAAATTATAATATATTAATAATAAATCTTTTCTTTGTGCAAAAATATTGAAATTTAATTTGAAATCCCAGTAATGAGGTTTAACTATTTTTAGAATTTTAACGGAAATGGAATGCAAATAGTTTCTTTAACGACAGATTATGGTTCTAAAGATTATTATGTAGCAGAATTAAAAGCTTCTATTTTGTCCCGAAAGGACGACTTTAATATCATCGATATCAGCCACAATATAGACCGGTTTGATATAGAGCAAGCTGCATTTTTTTTAGTAAATACCCTTCCTGCCTTTAAGGAGTCGTCGATACATATTGTTGCTGTCAACTGTAATTATAAGCGCAAAAGTGAATATATCTGTTTCGAAAAAAACGGCCATTATTTTATAGGTCCGAACAATGGTGTATTTAGTTTAGTATTTGATAATATTGATGAGTCTAAAATTTATGTAGTTGACCTACCTGATACTTCAAATATGAGTGTCAATACCTTACTTGCGCATGCTGCCGCCTATATCGGCCATGGGTTACCCTTAGAAGAGATTGGCCCTGTGGTTCCACATTTCACACGAAGGCTTATCATTCGACCGGTAGTCACAGCTTCACAAATCAGGGCTTCCATTATACATATCGACCATTTTGAAAACGTCATCATCAATCTTAAAAAAGAGGTTTTCGAAAAGGCACGAAATAATAGAAGGTTTGAATTGCACTACAAGCCGCACGACCCAATAACTTTCATTAGCAATGACTATAGTGACGTGGCGATAGGTGATGCTGTTGCCTTTTTTAACTCTTCCGGGTATCTCGAAATCGCACTAAATCTGGATAAGGCCAGTTCGATGCTCAATCTAGCCAAATCGGAAATGATTCAAATAAATTTTTACGAATGACGCCCTTATTAAGAATCGTACGGCTGAGTTTCATACCTGATAAAACAGAATTATTTGTGGAGATATTTAAAACTTCTCAACCCTTAATCGCTGCTTTTGATGGTTGTTTAGGTGTAGAAATCAAGGTGGATGCCACTGCTCCAGATGTTTATTACACGGTCAGTCGCTGGCGGTCCATCGATGATCTCGAAAAATATCGCCATTCTGAATTATTCCAAACGACTTGGTCTAAAACAAAAATATTATTTAAAGAAAAAGCGATGGCCTTTTCATTGATGGACGTTTTAGAATACTAGTGCTCTGTCTATAAAAAGACTTAAATTATAATGGAAGCTATTTTTTTAAAGATCAAGGCGAAAAACGCAGGCATAGTGGTAACTATGGCGAGTATTTTTAACGATGAGATTTGAAAAAAGAACGACATTTCTTTAAGATTTTTTTGTGGGCAGAGCACTAGGTTTATACCCTATCCTCCACATTTACCACAAGCCTTCGAGCCGTCAGAAGGGCCACAAGGCACACAGTTCTTACATTCGAAATAAGGACATTTACTATTATGTCGAATGCCACTTGATTTGTTAACGGTATAATTTCCTAGCGTTGCAACGCGATTTTGATTATACAGCATTTTTTGTTGTTCTACCTGGGTAAATGATCGACCAAAATCTTCAGGATAAAACCAGACTTTGATCTTATCTGTCAATCCGGCATAGTCAATAGCCGATTGGAGTCGAATACCATATTTGCGGTCATCTAAACCTTTCATCAAAAGGATGATTCCTGGTTTTTTATTAGTTTGAAGGCCGTACCAAAGAGCTTGGCCTATACTATGTTTCCAATTGGAGGCCCATTCTACTTCAATTGCGTAAGCATCAGTCACTATATCTACCCGACCATTTTCAACACTTACTTCTTGCTTGCCTTGAAGCATTGTTGCAATCTCATCTATATAATAAGCCTCACTTTGAGCACCAGCAGAAAACTGAAAAGACAAGGCAATCCATAACATCAACACATATTTGCAATTGCTCATAATTAGGTTTTTTGATATTTTAAAATAAAATGAGTTTCTATTATTCTTATTAACACTAACGAGCCAAAACACATATTAGTATATCGTTTCTGAATTCAAATAAGGATTGATATAAAAAACGCCAAAATCTTGGCAGTATATCTTGAACATAGCAAGCTACGTCCCGTATTTCTAACCAAGCATTGGCTCCTTCTTTTTGAAGACTCCTTAATTTTCGTATAATTAAGTCCATTTCGAAACGAATAGTTCCCATAAAGTGGTATCATCCCAAAATTACACATTAGAAAATCTATCATGCGCCAAAATAGCTTGAAATCAGACATTTTACACATAAAAACAGATAGCTTGTGGAATAACTTCGGCCTTCACCGGACTATAACCTATGAATTCTCCATCCATATCTACGGGCAACTTCTTATCGAGTTCTGTAACTGTAATTGAGGCAGATTCGTGGTAGGAAATCTCTGGCATCTTGAGGTGTTCACATTTGCGAGCCTTTCCAATATTTCGCAAGTATTTTAGCATGGATAAATCACCCGCTATCACAATAGAAAATTGGGCATTTGTCGGGTCTGCGTCTGGTGCGATACCTATTCCACTACCAAAATATTTTGCATTAGCTATGACACAAAGCATCGTATTGCCCTTATAATTCACGGTGCTCCCTTGAACCATAACCGGCAATTTTCGATAGGATAATAAGGTAGAAATTATCGCTTTTTGGTAGGTGAGGAATGGCCCTAATCGTCTCGATGATCGGCTTAATTGCGCCGCTACTTCGCCACCCAATCCAACATCAACAACGTTGATAAACCATCTTTGAGCTTTTTCGCCGTTGACCGCTTGATACTCTAATAATCCGACATCTATCTTTTGGGTAAGGTCTTGCTGTACCGATGTTTTCAAATCCGATAAATGTACCGGCGAATCCATCGTTTTGATAAAATCATTGCCCGTTCCAGCCGGAATGATTCCTAACCGAATATTTGTATTCGGGTATTTGCCTAAATGTTGTGCTGCTTTCAGGATGCCATTCAAAGTTTCATTGAGCGTGCCGTCTCCACCGGAACAAATGATTTTTTCGTATCCTTCTTTTACCGCTAATTCGGCTATTGCTATAGCGTGTCCGATGTATTCGGTCACTACGATTTTATGGCTAATATCCTTAAAAACTTCTTCAATCTTTAGGATAATAGCTTTATGTTTCTCTGATCTTCCGTTTATAATAAAAAAGAGGTCATTCATACCTAAAAACACAAAGTTTATGGCCAAATATTAATAAAACTGAAAATTATGTATTTTTTTGAATAGTGCAACATTTTATTCAGATTTTTATATAAAAATCCATGTAGCATTATATATAATACGCTTCAAACCTTACACGACTTCTTTCTATATCTAAATTTTGATTAGGTTCAAAAAATATCATTTATAAAAATTACAATGGCTTGACGATAATCAATTTCAATCAAAAAAGGTTCTTTTGTGGATATAAAAGCGTACATCTACGTAGTTTATAAAAATTAAAGAACCTAAGGACAGCATAAGTAAATAAAAAAATTGTATTATTGCGAATTCAAAGCCATACTGCTGACATAAAACCTATATACTTATGAACGGGGGAGAAATCATCGCAAAAATCTTACAGAAACATGATGTAAAGTTTCTATTTACTTTATGTGGAGGACATATTTCTCCGATTTTTGTCGCAGCCGAAAAATCAGGTATCCGAGTTATTGATACACGCCATGAGGCAACAGCTGTTTTTGCTGCGGATGCTGTGTCCAGATTAAGTGGTGTTCCAGGTGTTGTTACCGTTACAGCCGGTCCCGGTGTTACCAACACAGTTACAGCCATAAAAAATGCTTCATTAGCACAATCTCCTCTGATTTTATTAGGTGGTGCAGCAGCTACCATACTCAAAGGTCGAGGAAGTTTACAAGATATCGACCAGCTGTCTGTGATGAAATCTACTTGCAAATGGAGTATTTCTATCAGGCGTGTGCGTGACATCGTTCCTATATTGGAAGAAGCGTTTCGGAGATGTCAAGAAGGTGTGCCCGGCCCGGTATTTATCGAGTGTCCCATCGATATCCTCTATGATGAGGCATTAGTAAAAAGTTGGTATGGTGCGAAATCCAAAGACAACAAACCCAAAAATCTGAAGGAACAATTTTTACAATGGTACGTCAATCGTCATGCTGAAAAAATATTTGAAGGCAAGGACTACATAGACTTTGATCGACCGATTAAGACACCCGGATTTATCAATCACAATTCTAACGATATCAACAAGGCTTTGCGGATGCTTAATCATGCACAAAAACCTTTGTTCGTTATTGGTAGCGGTGCTATGATGCAGCCGAGTCAGGTTCACCAACTAGCACGTGCTGTTGAAAAGATGAATATTCCCGTTTATCTCAGCGGCATGGCTCGAGGACTATTGGGTGAAAACCATCCATTACAAATGCGGCATCGGCGCAAAGAAGCGGTCAAAGATGCAGATTTAATCATTCTCGCCGGTGTTCCCAATGATTTTAGAATGGATTATGGTAATCATATTGGAAGGCGCCCTTTTATCTCAATCAATAGGAGTAAAGAAGATTTATTTAAAAACAAAAAACCGACCTTACCTATTTGGGGTGATCCATCCAACTTTTTGATTGAACTAGCCGAAACTTATCAAGGGAATTGTCCAGATTGGATTGCAAAACTTGCACAACGGGATCAAGAACGAGAAGCAGACATTGACCAAAAAAGCGAAGCTCAAGCTAACGCCGGAATTAATCCACTTGCGCTATTCCGACAGTTGGATAAAAAACTTAGTAAAGACGCCATTTTAATTGCTGACGGAGGCGATTTTGTAGCCACAGCATCCTATACGCTACGACCTCGAAGCCCACTTTCATGGTTAGATCCCGGTGTGTACGGTACGTTGGGCGTCGGTGCCGGATTTGCACTTGGTGCTAAGCTCGTCTATCCTAATAAAGAAGTGTGGATCATCTATGGTGACGGAAGTGCAGGATATAGCCTCATGGAATACGACACTTTCCATCGACACCATTTACCGATTATCTCTTTAATAGGCAATGATGCTTGTTGGGGACAGATTGCACGGGATCAAGTCCATCTTTTGGGCAGCGATTGTGCAATGAATCTCGAGTTTAGTGATTATCAAAAAGTTGCTGCTGCTTTTGGTGGCGATGGTAGGCGTACCGAAACGCTTGATGATTTTAATAAAGCCGTGGATAAAGCCCAAGAAAGCACGCTCAACCAGGTGCCCTATATTATCAATGCTATTATCAGCAAATCAGATTTTAGAAAAGGCTCTATTAGTGTTTAAAAATTAAAACCAACTGAAAATATGGAAGAAGAATGGATGAATATAGAAAACAGCATGCTCTTGGTCATCGATGTTCAAGAACGATTATTACCAGTTATTTACGAAGGTAGTCAAATCGTCCATAAGATCAACACCCTAATCAAAGGTGCGGAGATTTTGGGTCTTGACACCATCATTACAGAGCAGTATCCTAAAGGTCTCGGATGTACCGTTGCCGATATACAATATTCACAACCTATTGAGATTTACGAAAAAGATACTTTCAGTTGTCTTCTTCAACCCACCATTTTACAAACGCTGTTAGACAATAATAAAAAGAACTTGATACTCTGTGGAGTCGAAAGCCACATTTGTGTATTAAAAACAGCACTCGACGCCCTTCATCGCGGTTTTAATGTCCATGTTGTCGCCGATGCCGTGTCTTCTAGAACACTTGAAAACAAGCAGCTTGCCTTAGATAGAATTCGACAATCAGGAGGATATATCGTTTCCGTGGAAATGATTCTTTTCATGCTCATGGATCGTGCAGGAACAGATACATTTAAAGCAATCAGTAAACTTATAAAATAATAATCATGGAAATAAACCGATTATTTGACTATCTTACCATGCAGATTCAGGATAATCCTGATGCACCTTTTCTTTCTAATAAAATTACGCAAGCTGATGCTTCCAGCTTTTGGAAAACCTATTCTTATGCCGAAACCCACAAAATTGTCAATCAAGTTAGCCAACTCTTCCTCAATGCCGGTTTGAATCGTGGCGATAAAATCGCAATTATCAGCAATAACCGACCCGAATGGAACTTTGTAGATTTGGCTTCTCAGCAATTAGGAATTATCAATGTCCCGATGTATCCTACCATATCAGAAGACGATTACGCATTTATCTTTCAAGATGCCGATATTCAATACGCTTTCGTGGGCGATGCAAGCATCTTAGAAAAAGTACAGCCTTTAAAAGAACGTATTTCCTCCTTAAAAGAGATTATCACCTTCGATGCCATATCTGGCACTACCAACTTTTGGGATGCCATCAATCAAATTCAATCGATCGATGAAAATGCAATTCATACCCGTCAGGCAGTCGTAGATGGGCAGGATACCGTAACGATTATTTACACCTCCGGAACAACTGGTATTCCTAAAGGCGTCATGCTAACGCATATGAATATTGTGAGCAATCTTACGAGTGTAGGCATGGTATTGCCTTTTATGAAAAACAAAAAATCGCTAAGTTTTCTTCCTTTATGTCATAGTTTTGAGAGAACCGTTTTTTATGCGTACCTGATGTTTGGCATACATATTCACTATGCCGAAAGCCTAGATACTATTGGCGAAAACCTCAAAGAAGTTCAACCGTATTGTTTCTCGACTGTGCCTCGTGTTCTCGAAAAGGTTTATGAAAAAATCATTGCCAAAGGAAGTGCACTCACCGGTTTGAAAAAAAATCTATTCTTTTGGAGCATTAAAATTGGAAATCAATACCAAATTGGAAAACCACAGAGTGCAATCTATCAAGTAAAATTAGCCATCGCTCGCAAACTTGTTTTCTCAAAATGGCAGGAAGCACTCGGAAGTCATGTGAAATTCATCGTGACCGGCGCTGCGGCCATGCAACCGCGTTTAATAACACTTTTTACCGCAGCTGGAATTCAGGTCATCGAAGGATATGGCCTTACCGAAACCTCACCCGTTCTCACGGTCAATGGTATCGACGAAACGCAGAGATGTCCCGGCACCATAGGCATGCCAATACCTGGCGTAGAGATCCGATTGGGTGATGATGGTGAAATTATAGCTCGTGGACCTAATATCATGAAAGGGTATTACAATCGCCAAGACCTCACAGATCAAGTTATCGATCAAGACGGATGGTTTTATACAGGAGATATCGGAACGTGGGTAGATTATAATGGCCATCGGTTTTTGAAAATAACGGATAGAAAGAAAGAACTCTTTAAAACTGCCGGTGGAAAATATATCGCACCTCAAGCCATCGAAAACAAGATGAAAGAAAGCCGATATATAGAACAAATCATCGTCGTAGGAGGTGATGATCGTAAGTATATTGCCGCATTGATTGTGCCTTCGTTTACGCAATTGCAAGCATGGGCTAATGACAATCAAATACCATTCAGCAATCATGCTAGTCTCATCAATCATCCAGAAATCATCAACTTGATTCAAAAAAGTGTTGATAAACTCAATCTCCATTTCGGAAAATGGGAGCAGATCAAAAAGTTTAAACTTCTAGATGAAGAATGGACCATCGACGGTGGACAACTTACGCCCACGCTCAAACTAAAAAGAAAAAATATTGAAGCACAATATAATGATGTTATCCATCAACTTTTTGTAGATTGAATAAATCAATTGTAAAACCTATTGTGACTCTACCCGACGGGATGATATTCCGCAGCTACAGAAGCAATTAATTCTTCAATCGCTATATCCAACATCTCTACGACTTCTTCAAAGCGATTGTCGTAATAGGGATCTGGCACGGACATATTTTTACCGGGATAAGCATAGTTCATCACCAATTTCACTTTTTCTCTTTGCATATCGTTTTCACATAGATTCATAACATCTTGATAGTTTGAACTATCCATTGTCAAAATCAAATCGTACGATTTCAAATCTTGTTTGGTGATTTTTCTAGATACTTGCTGAGAAATATCCATATTGTGTGTCTTAGCTACTTGAATAGCTCGACTATCAGGAGCTTCGCCGCTATGCCATCCTGATGTTCCTGCCGAATCAACTTCCCAGTCAGTAAGACTGTGTTCGACAATCTTTTTGTCCAATATTCCATGTGCCAGTGGGGAGCGGCAAATATTGCCCAGGCAGACCATTAATATTTTCATGTTATAGGATTATCTTAATTTGAGATATCACAAAAATAGCTCCATCTTATTAAAATAACAACAATTATTGCAAATTCGCTGCTTTTTTAACAGTTCATTTAAAAAAATATTGCCATTCAAGGGTTATTAGTCGGTATTTTATACAAAAAAATCCGGATTTGATGACTCAAACCGGATTTTTTTAGATTCTTGAAGTATAAGAATATACGCGATTATTCTGCTATATCTTCATCTGTTGGAGCAGCTTCTACTGGTCGATACTTCTCCATGATTTTCAACTCAATCTCTCGGGACAATTCTGGATTATCCGCTAAAAACTGCTTTGCAGCTTCTCGGCCTTGAGCGATTTTGGTCCCTTCGTAGCTAAACCACGAGCCACTTTTTCCGATAATATCAGTCTCAACACCTAAATCGATGATCTCTCCAGTTTTGGAAATACCTTCACCAAAGATGATATCAAAAGTAGCCACACGGAATGGCGGTGCAAGTTTGTTTTTAACTACCTTCACCTTCACCGGATTACCCACGGTATTGCCATCTTTATCCTTGATCGCTGTCCCGGACTTTCTAATATCTAAACGAATCGATGCATAAAATTTCAAGGCATTACCACCGGTAGTCGTTTCCGGATTGCCAAACATCACACCAATCTTTTCCCTCAATTGGTTGATAAAGATACAGCAACATCCTGTACGTCCAATCGTAGCTGTTAATTTACGAAGTGCTTGAGACATCAATCTCGCCTGAAGACCCATTTTAGAATCTCCCATTTCTCCTTCTATTTCACTACGAGGTACCAAGGCAGCTACTGAGTCGATTACAATGATATCAATCGCTCCAGAGCGAATAAGATTTTCCGCAATCTCAAGCGCCTGCTCTCCATTATCCGGTTGGGAAATGAGTAATTCTTCCGTATTTACACCCAAGTGTTCCGCATAAAATCTATCAAAGGCGTGTTCGGCATCAATGATAGCTGCAATCCCACCATTTTTTTGACATTCAGCTATCGCATGAATGGCTAAGGTCGTCTTTCCCGAAGATTCAGGACCGTAAATTTCTACGATTCTCCCTTTAGGAAGACCATTGATACCTAGGGCTATATCAAGACCAAGCGAACCCGTGGAAATCGTTTCTACATTGACCACTTGTTTATCTCCAAGCTTCATAATAGTACCTTTACCATAGGTTTTATCCAACTTATCCATGGTCATGGCTAATGCCTTAAGTTTTTCTTCTTTCTCTTTTGACATGTTAATTTATTGATTTTAAATTATTTAAAAGCGAAAGCAAAGATAATAAAATAATATATATATATCGTCATTATGGCTATAATTAATATTATTCTTATATTTGAATTCTATTTCGAACAATTATTAAAATACAACATATTATGGACAGCAAACCCTGGCTAAAAAACTACCCTGCAGGTGTACCGGCAAATATTGACTTATCGCAATACGAAACCCTCTTGGAATTTCTTGATGACTGTTTCAATAAATACGCTAATAAATATGCCTTTGAATGCATGGGCAAGAAGTTGACCTATAAAGAAATTGATCAGCTTTCTGACCGATTTGGTGCTTATCTACAATCACGAGGCCTAAAGCAAGGTGACAAAATAGCGATTATGATGCCCAATTTATTGCAATTTCCCATTGCTGTATTTGGTGCATTAAAAGCGGGTCTCACGATTGTCAATACCAATCCATTATATACACCTAGAGAAATGCTGCATCAGTTTACAGATAGTGGCGTTTCTGCAATCGTTATCATCGAAAATTTTGCAGCTAACCTCCAATCGATAATTAAAGAAACCTCTATTAATACCATCATCCTGACTTCTATCGGTGAAATGCTAGGCGGTCTCAAAGGTCCTGTCGTAAATTTTGCCGTGAAGTATATCAAACGGATGGTTCCCAAATTTCAATTGGATAATACCATCACCTTTGCTCATGCGCTCAATGAGGGCAAAAAATTTACAATCAAAACTTACGAAAGTTGTGCAGATGATGTAATCATTCATCAATATACAGGAGGAACCACGGGTGTTTCTAAAGGCGCCATGTTGACCAACCGCAATCTTATCGCCAATATGATACAAATTCGTAGTTGGATGATGCCCTACCTCAAAGAAGGAGAAGAAGCCGTCATTTGTCCGCTACCCATGTACCACATTTTTGCTTTTTCGGTCAATTGCCTAGCCATGCTCAGTTTTGGAGCTCACAATATTTTAGTGACCAATGCCCGAGATTTAGGTTCTGTGGTAAAAGAGTTTAGCAAAAATAAAATCAGCCTCATGACCGGCGTTAATACGCTATTTAACGGTCTGAATCACTTTGAGGCATTCAAATCTGCGGACTTTTCTTCACTGAAAATCTCTGTTGGAGGTGGAATGGCCGTACAAAAAGCCGTAGCCGACAAATGGAAAGAAATCACAGGATG
Organism: Chitinophagales bacterium; assembly: GCA_026928325.1. Classification (GTDB taxonomy): domain Bacteria; phylum Bacteroidota; class Bacteroidia; order Chitinophagales; family Saprospiraceae; genus OLB9. The sequence goes on from JAIXKS010000034.1 coordinate 10,621, forward strand.
TTATCTTTCTGAAGGTTATGGTCTAACCGAATCTTCTCCAGTATTGACTATCAATCCATTGGATGGATCAGGAAAATCAGGTAGTATTGGGCTTCCAGTTCCTTCGACAGATATTCGGATTGTCAACGAAGAAGGTCGCGTGCTTAATATCAATGAAGAAGGAGAGATTCAGGCAAAAGGCCCACAAATCATGAAAGGTTATTACAATCAACCTGTCGAAACAAGTAAGGTGATTACCTCTGATGGCTGGTTAAACACAGGCGATATTGGTTATATGGATGAAGAGGGTTATGTATTTATCGTAGATAGAAAGAAAGACATGATTCTTGTAAGTGGATTTAATGTCTATCCTAATGAAATAGAAAGCGTAGCCGTAACGCACCCTAAGGTGCTTGAAGCAGCAGCCGTTGGTGTTCCTGATCCAAAATCTACAGAAGCGGTCAAATTATTTGTCGTCAAAAAAGATAAAAGCCTGACGAAAGATGAGCTGATTGAGTTTTGTAAGACCAGCCTTGCAGCTTATAAGGTACCTAAATACGTCGAATTTAAAGACGAACTGCCGAAAACCAACGTTGGTAAAATCTTAAGGCGGGCTTTAAAAGAATAGTATGAGCGATCAATACGGTAATTTATTCCTCATTCCGTGCCCGATAGCAGAAGGTAAAACTTCTAGTCTCGCACAGGAAACTTTGGATATTTTACATCAAACGACCAATTTTATAGTGGAGCGGGCAAAGACAGCCCGCCACTATATAAAAGCAGCCGGGCATCCAATACATGTAAGCCAGTTGAATATCCATGAAATCACCGAAAACGCTAAAGAAAATGAGGATTTTCTCAAGCAATTATTGGATGGAAAGGACATCGGTATCATCTCGGAAGCTGGCTGTCCATGTATCGCAGATCCAGGATCTTTATTGGTAGCTTGGGCACACCAACACGGCATTAGAGTCGTGCCCTTGGTCGGTCCATCTTCCATACTATTGGCACTTATCTCTAGTGGTATGAATGGGCAAAATTTTGCATTTAATGGCTATTTATCCAATAAAAAACCCGAATTAACGACACAACTTAGGCAACTCGAAACGAAAGCTATCAAACAACATCAAACTCAAATTTGGATGGAAACGCCTTATCGCAATCAGTTTATGATCGACACTTGCCTGCAATCCCTCCAGGGCCAAACCAGATTGTGCATCGCCTGCGATCTTAACACGACCACTGAATCAATTGCAACAAAAACCATCAACGAATGGAAAAAACTTAAAACCGACCATTTCCATAAAAGATTGTGTATTTACTTAATTGGCTAAGCAATATTTTCCAGAGGCTTTACATTCAATTATAGTGGATTTATGGGGAGCTTAGAACCCAAATTCGTCCAATAGTTCAAATGCTTGTCCTTTAGAAGGTAATCCGTCTAACATCGACATCGCATCTATAATCAGTTCGCGCCCACCTTCCACTTTCAATGAATGATTATGGTCTTCTATGCTATTCCTACTTCTAAATTGCCCATTTTCTTAAAATATTTGCAAGATAAGGTTAATAAATAATAACTCAATCAATTTATATGAAAATATTTTTAAAAATACACAAATTCTAAATACCTAATAATCAAATTAAAATACATTATATAAAATAATATTTATTTAATTTTTCATAAGCAGGCAACGTTTGACTATCAAAAACAGGTATATAATAATAGGAGTCATCTATTTTTAAGAAAACTTATTGGTTGCTATCCCAAATGAATCATGAAACATGGATTATTTTGGAAAAAAAGGAACAGATAGGTATAGATTTTCCACAATTATTAAATGTAATCAATCATTATTTTTTTAAAAATCAAGATTAATGCCTAATATTGCCTAATATTGCTTAAAATGTATCTACTTAAACCGTTGTTATGAGAAACAAGATTGTTTTACTTTTAGTGTTTATCTCAAGTATAGTACAAGCACAATTACTACCCAATTGGAGTAGTTATTATGAAACGGGTTTCGTTTGGAATCCTGCCTTGACCGCCAAGTGGAATTATTCGGAAGCATCCGTAACCCATCGCCAAGATTGGGTAGGCTTTGATGATTCGCCACAATACACGAATATTTCCTTTCAGAAACCGATGCTACACGGTGTACTGACAAAGTCCGCATACGGTGTTTTTATCGAGCGCGATAGGGTCGGCCCTCAAGAAAAATACGGTGCAGCAGCTACCTACAATTATAGAGTAAGGCCTCTTTGGTTTGGAGAAAATGATGATGTTCTCAGCCTTGGATTTATGTTTAATCTCTCGTATTACAGCTTTAACTTGGCCAATGCTACCGTATTCGATCCAAACAATCTCGTCATTAATCAAGAAGAAGTGAGCCACCTCATCAATCCCAATGTAGGACTCGGCGCATTTTATATCAGTGTTTCGGACTACTATGGATTTGCTAAGTCCCATTATTATTTTGGACTCTCGCTCAATCAATTGGCGCCATTGCCAATTGCTAAATTTGACGGTAGATCTAACGACATCAACTTACTGAAGATCAGATCCAAATTTCATGCAACACTACATGGAGGTTACCGATTTGTACCCAATAAACGGAAGTTTTATTTTTATGAACCTGGATTGATGATGATTTATGGCTCGGGATACTTTCATGCCATGGGTACGATAAAATACGAAGAAAGACGGAGTTTTTGGCTTGCCGGAGGATTAGCTACCACGGGAGAGATCTTTGCTCAAGCCGGTGTTATCCTCGGAGAAAATAGCTTTATTTCTAACCTCGTCAAAGACGGTGAATTAAGAATTGGCCTCAAATCTAATTTCAATTTAGGATCTGTTCGCAGATTATCTGCTATGGGGCTGGAATTTTACGCAGCCTATACCTTTGAATTAGAATAACCTCAAACCACAAAATTCGATATAATATGAAAAGTAATAATAAACATACCAATATTATAAATTTAATACTCGCAGTATTTACAGTGCTGTCTATTTCTTTTAAATCTTATGGACAAGCGAACGATCCGGAAGATTATACCGCACTAAGAGCTTTTTATCTAGCTACAGATGGCGATAACTGGTTGAAACGCACTGGTTGGCCATCAGCTGCGGATTTTCAAGCTAATCCTACTCCGCCGGTAGGTACGGATATGAGTACTTGGTGGGAAGTAATTTGCGAAGATAATCGGGTCATAAGACTCATCATGCCAGCCAATAATTTAAGAGGTAGTTTACCTGATATGAAAATGAGTAAACTTCAGCAATTGTGGTTGGATCTTAATCAGCTTTCGGGCCCAATACCTGTATTAGACATGCCTGATTTAGAAGTTCTCAGAGCATCTGCAAACCAACTGACAGGTAAGCTTCCTAATTTTAATATGCCCAAATTAAATCAGTTGATTCTTGAGCATAATATGCTGTCAGATACAATACCTGATTTTGATATGCCCAAAATGCGACTACTTTCATTGTTCAATAATCGCTTTTCTGGTAAGATCCCAGATTTTAAGATGAAGGATCTTGAATTGTTAGGTTTGGGTAAAAATCAATTGAGTGGCGAAATTCCTAAATTTACCCATTTACTGAACGATTCTACCATTATTATTTCTTTAAAAGATAATCAACTCTCGGGGTGTTTTCCGCAGGAACTTAAGCGGTTTTGTGATAAAGCGACCTTTGAGTCTAACGACAACCCAATGCTTCCTTGGCTGGGAGATTTTACACAGTTTTGTACTACTGACGGAAGTCATGACGCACAGGTAGGAGCACCATGTGATAATGGAAGTGCCGATGTGATTCAAGATAATTGCGTTTGTGGCATCTTGGGTAATTACTGCAATAATCCCGACGATTATACGGCATTAAGAGCCTTGTACTTGGCTACAGATGGCGATAACTGGTTGAAACGCACCGGTTGGCCATCAGCTGCGGATTTTCAAGCCAATCCTACGCCGCCACCGGGTACGGATATGAGTACCTGGTGGGAGGTATTTTGTGAAGATAATCGGGTCATCAGAGTCTTATTGCCCCTTAATAATCTAAGAGGAACTTTACCTGATATGAAAATGAGTAAACTTCAGCAATTGTGGTTGGATCTTAATCAGCTTTCGGGCCCAATACCTGTATTAGACATGCCTGATTTAGAAGTTCTCAGAGCATCTGCAAACCAACTGACAGGTAAGCTTCCTAATTTTAATATGCCCAAATTAAATCAGTTGATTCTTGAGCATAATATGCTGTCAGATACAATACCTGATTTTGATATGCCCAAAATGCGACTACTTTCATTGTTCAATAATCGCTTTTCTGGTAAGATCCCAGATTTTAAGATGAAGGATCTTGAATTGTTAGGTTTGGGTAAAAATCAATTGAGTGGCGAAATTCCTAAATTTACCCATTTACTGAACGATTCTACCATTATTATTTCTTTAAAAGATAATCAACTCTCGGGGTGTTTTCCGCAGGAACTTAAGCGGTTTTGTGATAAAGCGACCTTTGAGTCTAACGACAACCCAATGCTTCCTTGGCTGGGAGATTTTACACAGTTTTGTACTACTGACGGAAGTCATGACGCACAGGTAGGAGCACCATGTGATAATGGAAGTGCCGATGTGATTCAAGATAATTGCGTTTGTGGCATCTTGGGTAATTACTGCAATGATTCCGACGATTATACGGCATTAAGAGCCCTGTACTTGGCTACAGATGGCGATAACTGGACAGATAATACCGGATGGCCGACAGCTACCGACTTTTTAGCCAATCCTACTCCGCCGATAGGAACGGACATGAGTCAGTGGTTTGGAATAGATTGTGACGGTCGAGTCAAGCAAGTTAATATCGAAAATAATAACCTGATCGGATCATTACCGGATATGAAATTATCGGAATTAGAGCGGTTTGACCTGAGAAATAATCAACTCAGTGGCCCTATTCCTGATTTAGAGATGCCTATTTTGACATTTTTGTCGTTATCGGGTAATGAATTGAGTGGTTCAGTACCTAATTTTAATATGCCTTTGCTAGAGGTTATGGATTTTCTTGTTAATAAGTTAATAGGAAGCCTTCCAAATTTCAATATGCCAGAACTGCGTGAGTTAAGTTTTGGTTCTAATATGCTTTCCGACACGATACCAAATTTTAACATGCCAAAAATGACGTTGCTTTCCTTACAAACCAATCGATTTACCGGCAAAATACCCGACTTTGAGATGAATGATCTGGAGTATCTCATACTCAGCGGAAACCAATTGAGTGGAGAACTTCCCAAGTTTACACACTTGTTAAATGATACTACTATCGTTATCAGAGTTAATGATAATCAACTATCAGGTTGTTTTCCGACGGAACTCAAACGGTTTTGTGCAAGAGCTACATTTGTATCTGATTATAACCCACAACTTCCGTGGAGTGGCGATTTTACACAGTTTTGTGCCACAGATGGAAGTCACGATGGACAAGTAGGAGCGCCGTGTAATAACGGTGAAATCAATGACGAGATTTTGGATGACTGTAGTTGTGGACAGAAAGTTGATAATAACGGTTGTAACAATATAGAAGATTATGTAGCGCTACGTGCTTTGTATCTCGCAACGGATGGTGATAATTGGACGCGCCGTACTAATTGGCCTTCTGCTTCCGACTTTTTAGCCAATCCTACACCACCTGCTGGGATAGATATGAGTACTTGGTATGGGATATTTTGTGAAGGTAGGGTTACAGGTATAGAATTAGAAGCGAATAACTTATTAGGTGTGCTTCCTGATTTTAAGATGAGCGAATTGCGATATATTGGTATGGACAAGAATCAATTGACTGGCCTAATTCCTGACTTTAATACACCTAAACTGACGTTGTTAAGATTGGCTAACAATAATCTATCTGGTCCTATTCCTGATTTTGATTTACCTCTTATGGAATATATTGCCTTACATGACAATCGACTCGTTGGTTCGATACCAAATTTTAGAATGAAAAAGTTGAAAGGGCTGCTATTGAATGACAACACCTTGACAGGGTTTGTTCCTACCTTTTCCCACTTAGAGAACGATACTACTGCGATTATTAGATTAAGTAATAACCATTTGTCCGGATGCTATCCTCCAGAACTTAAGCGATTTTGTGCGAGAGCGACTATTATGACCCAAGGGAATCTATTGCTCCCTTGGCGAGGAGATTTTACACAGTTTTGTGCCACAGATGGAAGTCCTAGTGCACAAGTAGGAGCTCCATGCAACAATGGCAAATTCGATGATGAGATTTTAGAGGATTGTAGATGTGGGCAGAAAATAATTGAGAGCTTGTGTAATGATTCGGATGATTATACTTCATTGCGAGCACTATACTTGGCTACAGACGGCGATAATTGGACCAATCGTACCAATTGGCCGACAGCAGCAGAATTTATGGCTAATCCGACACCCCCTATAGGAACAGATATGAGTACTTGGTATGGAATCACTTGCTTTGACGGTGTTTGGGAAGTTGATTTGTCCAATAATAACTTGTCTGGAGTACCTGTGTACATGAAGATGCTCAAAGTAGTCCATTTAAAACTTCAAGAAAACCATTTAATAGGGCTTCTCCCTGATCTTGAAATGCCAAATTTGCAGACTTTAGACCTTTATGACAATCAATTAAGCGGTATCATACCGGGATATAGTCAACTGACAAATCTGAAATATTTGAGAATACATAAAAATCAATTACAAGGAGAGATTCCTAATTTCAATTTGCCAGCGTTAGAAGAGTTCTTTGCTTATTCTAATGATTTAATCGGATCGATTCCAGACTTCAGTTTGACAAAGTTAAAAATCCTGACCATTTGGGACAACCATCTCACAGGTAGTATTCCTGATTTTAACTTACCGGATTTATATATTTTATTGCTTGGCCAGAATCAACTGACAGGTACGATTCCTGCTTTTGGAAATTTAAGTCTTGAACAATTGATATTGAGTGATAATCAATTGATCGGTACCATTCCTAATTTTAATATGCCGAAGTTGAGCGGACTAGATGTAGGAAAAAACCAGCTGACCGGCAATGTACCAACCTTTAGCTATTTACCTAATTTTGACAACACGATTATTATTGCTCAAAATAATCTTTCGGGTTGTTTTCCACAAGAACTCAAGCGATTTTGTGATCATACAACCTTTATTTCTGACAACAATCCATTATTGCCATGGCAAGGAGATTTTAGTGCGTTTTGCGCTACAGATGGTAGCCACGAAGCACAGATTGGTGCGCCTTGTCGAGATGGTGGTATCAATGACGAGATTTTGGATGACTGCAGTTGCGGACAGAAAGTTGATGATAACGGTTGTAATAATATAGAAGATTACATTGCATTACGAGCCTTATATTTGGCTACGGACGGCGATAATTGGACCAATCGAACCAATTGGCCAACGGCAGCGAATTTTATTGCCAATCCTACACCACCTGTAGGAACAGATATGAATGCTTGGTACGGAATATTTTGTATAGGTCGGGTTGTGAGCGTTGATTTGAGAGATAATAATCTTGAAGGAACACTCCCGCATATGGCGATGTCATCGCTAACGTATTTGTTGCTACAAGAGAATAAATTGAGTGGCTCGATTCCCAATTTCGATATGCCTCAACTTACGACATTGAGACTGGGATTTAATCAATTGTCAGGTTCGATACCGGATTTTGATCTACCATTATTGGAGCGTTTAGAGCTAAACCATAACAACTTAAACGGCCCGATTCCATTGCTTGGCAAAACGAAGCTTTCTGACCTTATACTTTCGGAAAATCCATTGGGTGACAACATCCCTGATTTTGACTTACCTTTTTTAGTTCAGTTGTTGATAAATGATTGCCAACTGATAGGTTCGATTCCGGATTTTAAGTTGCCTGAATTACAAATATTAAATCTAAAGAACAACCGACTTACTGGAACAATTCCCGATTTCAATCTACCTAAGCTTTATTCATTATCTCTTTTTAAAAATGAGTTGAGTGGATCATTACCGCCATTTAGTCACATTGACGCTACGTCGTCAACCAGTATATTGATTTCGGACAACCAACTCAGTGGCTGTTTTCCAGCAGCACTAAAAAAGTTTTGTGATCAGGGACTTTTTGTAAGTACCGGCAATGATTTACTCCCATGGTATGGAAGTTTTGTACAATTTTGTACTACTGATGGAAGCCATGAAGCACAAGTAGGAGCCAGTTGTTATCGTAATAGTGTGATTGACCAAATCCTTGACGATTGTAGTTGTGGAGAAGCAATTGAAGAAGAAGATTGCCCGGAAGCAAAGATTGTCTTTCCGGATTTTCCAAATAACCAAACAACCGTTTGTACCAACCGTAAAAAAATCGACTTGGCGTTTGAGGTCACTAACGATATACCAGATGTCCCGGCCGGAGTTTGGTGGTTCATGAGAGAAGACCCGGAAGGAACACTTATAGACATAAGTACTATGCCCGCAACATTTGATTTAGTAAAAGCCGGTGTAGGTACACATACGATCATTTTGACGTATATACAAGGAGATTGTAGGTGGTCGGATTCGCTGCAAGTCTCGGTAATAGACGGCGGTTTGACCGTTTTAGAGCCGGACACCATCATGATAGAAAAGGATCTTATCGCTACAAGTTATTTCTTAGACAACGATATCTTGCCTCATGAGCCTTACACCGTTTCGATATCCTCGTTTCCAGATGAAGCATTGAATTTGCTGTATTTTGACGAGAAAGGAACTTTGGAAGTAAATGCGATCAAAGAGTTAACAGAAGACCTCACGATTCTCTACCAAGTATGCGATGTTTGCGGTGATTGTTACGAAGGCCAAATCCTAGTATTAGGACCTATTGATTCTGGGTTAACACTCACAACGCTTATCACACCCAATGCCGGAAGTAATAATGTATTACAATTTAGCCAAGAGCCCATTCCTGGTGCGGAATTATGGATATTTAATCGCTGGGGCAACCGGATCTATCATCAGCGCAATTATCAAAATGACTGGAATGCAAGCGGTCATTCTGAAGGCGTTTATTACTACGTTTTGAAGGTCAATGGACAGACATTTAGGAAAACGTTGACGGTCGTGAAGTGATTTTTTTTTAGAGGTGATTGGCGGATTGGCTGGTTGGCACTTTGGCGCTTTGGCGTGTTGGCTGGTTGGCACTTTGGCTGGTTGGCGTGTTGGCACTTTGGCTGGTTGGCGGATTGGCGGATTGGCGTGTTGGCAGGTTGGCTGGTTGGCGTGTTGGCAGGTTGGCTGGTTGGCGGATTGGCACTTTGGCTGGTTGGCGGATTGGCAGGTTGGCGGATTAGGATATTGGCTGGTTAGGTTTTTGGTTCGGACAATAATTTTGTTGGACTAATAAAAAATGGGAAGGATTGTGTAAATGATCTGCCATTAATAAATTTTTATATGTGGAAGTGTTCAAAAACCTGTGTCATTTTTTAATTTTAAAGATGTTTTTTATATCGATCTCCATACATATTTATTAATTCCCGTTGTATTGAAGACCATCTTAATGATTTCCTTTTCCAACTTTTATCGTTATGGGTTAATGTTAAGTATAGCTGTTTAATAAGTGCTTTTTCTGATGTCCATGCTCCTTTAGACTTTGTTGTTTTGCGCATTAATCTATGAACTGCTTCTACAGGATTAGTAGTATATATCATCCTTCTGATATGCTGTGAATAATTCATAAAATGCATTAATTCCTCCCAGTTATTATTCCATGATTTTGCTACTTCTGGATATTTCTCATTCCACTTGGATTCAAATGCATTCATGGCTATTCTTGCACCTGTTTCATTACTTGCTGTATAAACTGCTCGTAAGTCACTATTTAATTTTCGAGCGTCTGACCATGCCACAAAACGTGTCGATTGACGTATCATATGTACGATACATCGTTGCACATTGGCTTGTGGATACACTTGGTTAATTACTTCTTTAAAGCCTTTTAATCCATCTACACAAAATATAAATACATCTTCTATTCCTCTTCTTTGAAGGTCTTCTAGTATAAGACCCCAATATCTGGCACCTTCAGCATTATCTACATAAAGTCCCAATATATCTCGCTCTCCATCGCTATCAACACCGTAACAAGTATATATAGCTTTACTTATTATTGTTCCTGATTCTCTGACTTTAAAATGAATGGCATCTAAGTAAATAATTGGATAACACGATTTAAGAGCTCTATTATGCCAATCATTAATTTCTACCCATACTTTTTCTGTTATTGCACTGATAGTGCCTGAACTGACCTCTAAACCATAGATACTAGATAATTGGATACGTATATCTTCTATCGATTGACCCTGTGCGTAAAAACTTAATATAATCTTATCTAAACCACTATTGAGTTCTCGTTCCCAATTCTTAACTAATTTAGGTTCGTATTCTCCCTTCCTATCTCTAGGTGTTCTTATTTCTATCTCACCTGATTCAGTCCGTATCTTCTTTGATTTTACTCCGTTTTTACGATTTTTAATACCATTTGGTTTTTCGTTTGTTAAATGAGCTTCTATCTCGCCTTCTAGCGCTTTATTTACAAATCCCTGAAGTAAATCCCTAAATATACTGCCTGCTCCAAAAATACTCCCTCCTTTGTATAACTCGTCTATAAATTTTTGACGAATATCTGCATCTGGAATAACCTCCTCTAGTTTATGTCCGAATAATGGATCTTCTTTTTTCTGTTTCATATGTCAAATTTATAATTTATTTTTTAATTATTCTCTTGACACAGGTTTTTGAACAGTCTCTTATATGTTGAAAATTAATTATAATTTTATGCGGTCAAATCATTATTTTCTCAATTCAAAATACAATCTATCATGAAACAACTTACAATTTTACTACCACTTTTGGTTTTGAGCTCGTTGTTGTTTGGGCAGCCTGGATTCATAGACCTTACCTTTAATGAAAGTAGTGAAGGTTTTAACCAAAGCGTCCAAAAGATTTTAGTACAAGCTGATGACAAGATTATAGTGAGTGGAGCCTTTACCGCATATAATGGCGTTTCGGTCAATTATCTCTGTAGATTGCTTCCGGATGGTTCATTGGATACAAGTTTTTATAATCAATTTCCATTAGTGCAAGCTCCGAAGTTTATATTTACTAAATCGGATGGTACCATTATCATTGCAGATAGCAATCCGAAAAGCAACGCCGATGCATCGAATTATATCGTTCGATTGCTACAAGATGGTTCTGTTGATTCGAGCTATTATTTCACTCGAACAAATTTATTACCACTAAAAAAAGGAATACAAGCCATGACCATAGATGCTGACGGTTATATCATCCTTGGTTATGAAGAAGTAAAATACTATTTGTTGAAAGTAGTGCGGATAAATTCTAATGGAGTCATAGAAAACACTGGATACTTGAATACTAATCCTGAAGATGGAATTGAGATGAAGACCATAAAAGCCCAGAGTGATGGTAAACTAATTGCTGTTGGAACATTTGATCTTAGAGCAAACTACGAATTATTTAAAAAAATAAGTAGGCTTAATGCTGATTTATCTCCTGATGACGACTTCTATGCTTACTATGATTTCCCGTCAGATATCTCCGCAATAGATATTCAAAACGATGATAAGATCTTGATATTAGGATCAGCATTTGATTTAGACGGAGAAGAAACAAAAATATTGAGATTATTACCTGATGGCAGGCATGATCCTACCTTTCAATTTGAAGCAAAAAATCATGCTATTGATGAAAACTTAGACGTTGTGATTGCACAACCTGATCATAAAGTAGTCATTGCTTCAAGCAACTTAGAAAAATTAATCCGATTACTCCCTGACGGACAAGTAGATTCAAGTTTTAATACCTCCCATCGCATGGATGGTATCGTTCGCACTCTAGCACTTCAATCAGATGGTAAGATTTTAGTTGGAGGAGATTTTACCACATTTAACGACAAAAAACAAAACCGCATCCTGCGCCTTCAAAACTGTATTGATGGCGTACGCATTGACAATCACACCGCCTGTACCTCGTTTACATGGATAGATGGCATTACTTATACACAGAGCGATCCATCTTTAGGGCGGTATGTCTTTGAAGAAAAATCAGTCAATGGCTGTGATTCCGTAGCCGTATTAAATCTTAAAATTCATGGCGATTTAAACCCATCCGTTTTGCCACCTCCCAATTTTATTGCGGACGCAGAAGGGTATCTTGTAGCAAAAGAAATAGATGTACTCTACCAGTGGATTGATTGTAATACCGGTTTGCCGATAGAGGGAGCGACTTCAAGGGTTTTTTGGACATCTAAGAGTGGTAGTTATGCTGTAATTATAACTTCGCCGTATTGTGATGATCTTTCAATCAAGAGCGAATGCACAGAGGTATTAGTTAATACGCATGATTCACAAACTTTACCATTAATGCTCTACCCTAATCCTACCACAGATGTCGTGTATTTAGAAGGAATCACGGAAAATATCCAATCGATTGCCGTCCATGCCATATCGGGACAACTTTTGCAATCGCATCATGGCTCTATTGCTGAAGTCAACTTATCGGGGCTGGCTGATGGATTGTATTTCTTGACGATACAGTATGGTGATGCGATTGAAACTAGGAAGATTGCGCTAAAAAAAGATTAGTATTGAGTCTCATTGCTGACAAAATAACGATAATTAATCCGTTGAATTTTGTACATCCACAAATAGTTGTACTTTTATAGGGATAAACCTAAATTCAATAGTTTATCAGGCATGAGATACTATCCGATGTTGTTAATCTTTTTGTTGTTGAGTTCATGGCTTTGTGGACAGCCAGGAACTATAGATACTACCTTTAATGTGGCAGATGGTCAGATTGGTGTTTATGGAGTGGACGGTGAAATTAACGACATGGTTCAACAACCAGATGGCAAAATAATCATCGGTGGTAAATTTGAAACCCTGGATGGTATTCCAAAAAGAAATATTGCTCGTCTTTTATCCGATGGCAGCCTCGACGTAGATTTTAATAGCGGATTAGGGTTTAATGGCCCGGTGCTTGCGCTCGGGTTGCAAGACGATGGGGGTATCATTGTCGCCGGAGAGTTTTCTATTTTTAATAAGGATACGATCAATAATATCGTGCGGTTAAAGCCGGATGGGAGTCTTGACAGGAGCTTTTATCAGGTAAGTGGCGATATGACTGTACATGCCATGATCATCCAACCAAATGGAAAAATTCTTATAGGTGGAGATCTGGGAACTGTTGATCATCTGGCAACTTCTAATTTAGTGAGATTAAATCGCAATGGAACGATAGATACAGCTTTTGTAAATCAAGTAGATATTTATGTTTATGCGTTAGCTTTAGATTCCGATGGAAATATACTATTTGGTGGCGAAAACGACCATCTACCACCGCATGCGACGAATGTGCTATGGTCTGTAGATACAAGCGGGCATTTAAGTCAACCTATTGCTCCGTTTACTGACGTTATCAAAAATATTGCAGTGCAGCCAGATGGAAAGATTTTGGTTAGTTCTCGCTATGCTTATAATTTGGGTGGGAATAACGGAAGCGAAATAAGCAGGATATGGCCTGACGGCACAGAAGACATAACATTTAGAATAGATCGGTCGATCATTGACCCGGGTACGATCTCCCTTCAGCCGGACGGTAAAATCCTAGTAGGTAGTAGAAGTTATCCGAGAGAATTGGTCAGCAGGTACAATCAAGACGGGAGTAAAGATTCAAGTTTTAAAATATTGGAAACTACAAATTTAGCAAAGCGCATCATGGTCAATGACGATCATATTCTCGTTGGTGCAAGAGAAGGCAGCGTCGTAAAGTTGGCGCTCGATGGTAGCTTAATAGATACCTTTGCCAAAGGCTGGGGATTCAATGATCAAGTGGACAAGATTGTAGTACAACAAGATGATAAACTGGTTGTGAGTGGAGACTTCACGCATTTCAATAGAAGGCCGGCTTTGTTTCTCTGTCGATTAAATAAAGATGGCGCATTGGATACAAGTTTTGTCAATCAACTGCCGCTTAAACAACCGCCAAAATGTTTTGCTGTGGGATCGGATGGTTCGATTATTGTAGCAGATAACAAAGTAAATTCGAATTCCAAAAGCTATTTAGTCCGATTATTTCCCGATGGTTCGATGGATCCGAATTTCAATTTTACATCGGACAATTTCGGATTGCTAAACTTAGAAATACATACGGTAGCTGTACAGCCAGACGGAAGGATTATCTTAGCACTTTATAATCGATTGCTAAGATTGCAGCCTGATGGAAGTATAGAAGCTGATATCATTTTGTCCGACGATCCTACTACCTTTGAAAATATAAGTATCATAAAATTTCAAAGTGATGGAAAAATCATCGTAACCGGTAAGTTTAAAATCGTTAAAGACAGAACGATTAACAATATGTTCCGGCTTAATGTAGATTTTACATTGGATAATACATTTGACTACCAAGGTGAAGGAAATATCTTGTGTTTAGAGATACAGGAGGATGATAAAATATTGCTAGGTGGCAATTCGCATCGTTTAGATAAGGTTTTTTATGGAGCTGTGGCGAGACTATTGCCTAATGGGCAATCTGATCCTTCTTTTAAGTTAAAAGGGAAAAGTGGCCTGCCTAATCTTGTCAATAACCTAGTAATTCAGTCAGATGGTAAGGTGGTTTTAAGCTATTTGGATTTTATTACAAACGGACCTATTTACCGCTTTTTACCCGATGGTACGTATGATGATAATTTCTATATAAAGACAAAACCCAATGGAGGTGTATGCTCCCTTAATATCCAGTCAGATGGTAAAATAGTGGCCGGAGGAAGGTTTACGAGATACCAAGAAGTGCCACAAAATAAAATAGTGAGATTACAAAATTGTATGGACGGCGTAAGGATTGACAAGCATGCTGCTTGTAGGTCGTTTACGTGGATCAATGGCATAACCTATACTGCTAGCAATACGACAGATAGATATGTATTCGAAGAAAAATCAGTTTTAGGTTGTGATTCGGTCGCTATATTAAACCTAAAAATTTATAGCGATTTAGACAAAAACGTAGTTTTACATGACAATGGTGATGCCGGTTATTTTATATACGCCCGTGAAAGCGATGCGCTGTATCAATGGATAGATTGTGACAGTGGATTGCCGATTGAAGGTGCTACATCCAGGGCTTTTTACCCGATAAAAAGTGGACGCTATGCCGTTATTGTTTCCTCACCTTATTGTGACGATGTGTCAGTAACGAGCCAATGTATTGAGGTATATGTTGTTAATACACAGGATGAGCAAATGTCATCATTGGTCCTCTATCCTAACCCTACCACAGGTATCGTAAATATAGAAGGAATCGCGGAAAATATCCAATCGATTGCCGTCCATGCTGTATCCGGACAAGTATTGCAATCGCATCATGGCCCTATTGTTGAAATCAACTTATCGGGGCTTGCTGATGGATTGTATTTCTTGACGATACAGTATGGTGATGCGATTGTAACTAGGAAGATTGCGCTAAAAAAAGATTAGTTTTGAGTCTCATTACTGACAAAAAAGCAAAAATTTGTAAGATAGTTTTTTAATACTCCAAATTAATTATAATTTTATACGACAAAATCATTCTATTCTGAATTCAAAATACCATCTATCATGAAACACTTCACATTTTTACTATCCTTTTTGTTTTTGAGTGTGCTGACCTTTGGACAACCAGGAGCTAATGATCCATCATTCAATGTCCAAGATAACGGTAATTATAATTATGTGATACCTGAAGGTCATGTCTTCGCATTGGCTGAGCAACCAGATGGAAAGGTATTAATCGGTGGTAGTTTTTTATCCATAAGTGATCATTCTGCCAATTTGATAGCTCGTATTTTTCCTGATGGTCAGGTTGATACTACGTTTAAATCAGGTTTGGGAACATCTTTGAGCGTGGAAACGATTGTTGTGCTATCTGATGGCAAAATCATAGTAGCCGGCAGGTTGGGCGCTTCAGACGATGGAGAAAGTGTTAATATTGTAAGGTTGAATTCGGACGGTAGTATTGACGAAGGATTTAATCCGGGTGCGGGAGCAAATGAGGCTATACATATTGCTTTAGTTCAGCCCGATGGAAAGATACTTATAGGTGGAAGTTTTACTAAGTTTGATGGAGTCACCAAAGAAAGATTAGCGCGATTAAATCCTAATGGTTCCTTGGACACCTTATTTGATAGTTCATTTTCTGCTTCTGTTTACGCATTGGGTTTACAAAGTAATGGAAATATAATCGTAGGAGGTGCTTTTCGAACAAGTACGAGTTCAATAAAAAGAGATGTAGTCCGATTACTTCCCAATGGACGTAAAATTGGGACTTTATTTAATGAACAGGGAGGTTTTAATCACGATATTAAGTCTATATTAATTCAGCCAGATGATAAGATAATTATTGGCGGACAGTTTGTTAATGTAGATAACAAAATGAAAAGCCATCTAATCAGGTTATTACCCCATGGGGGCGAAGACACATCTTTTTTAGTAAAAAATTATTTTAATTACGCACAAGGAGTAGTAACAACTCCTATCCACTACATGGCTTTACAAAAAGACAATAAAATCCTTATAGCCGGAAGTCTTTATCATATAAATAATGTTATAGAAATCAGTATGATGCGCCTTAATACCAATGGAAGCGTGGATACGAGTTTTAAAATTCCTAAATTTGAAGGTTGTGAATTTAATATTGATTTTGTCAGAACCATTCTTGTCACAAATGAAGGCAATATTATGGTAGGAGGTATGTTTCTTGATGTAAATGATACAAAAAAAAACAGTGTTGTCAAATTTGACACACTTGGCAATATCATAGAAGATTTTACTCGCAGTTCTGGGTTTAATTCTGAAGTACGTTGTATTTTACCGATGGAAGACGGGAGAATTTACGTAAGTGGTGCATTTACACTTTATTATAATCAGGAGCGAGATTACATATGCAGATTGTTACCGGATGGAGCCTTGGACACTACTTTCAAATGTCAATATAATCTTGTTAAGCCACCACAATTTATAGCCTATCAATCAGATGGCTCCTTAATAATTGTAGATAGTGAATTTAACTCGTTTCTGAAAAAAAATTATATCATGAGGCTTTTTCCCGATGGTTCAGTAGATTCAAGTTTTTATTTTACATCAAATAGTAATTCGAATTATCTATATGAAAGTGTAATTAAAGGCTTGATCGTTCAGCCTGATGGTAAAATATTAATTGCCTTTTATAGTGCTTCCTCTAGAAAGCCTGCCATTCGTGTCGTTCGATTTAATGCAGACGGTAGCTTTGAAAAGGAAATTATCGTAACTAATCAAAGTGAAGATATAAGAGAGTTATATAACATGGTACTTCAAAGCACGGGTAAAATCATCTTATCCGGTCGTTTTAAATATTCGCATTTAGATATTGTTTATACTTCATTTCTACGGCTCAATGATGATCTAACCTTAGACGAGGGTTTTAATGTTGGAAATTTTGCTTATAATTTTCGGCCTTTGAATATATTACCGGATGATGGCATGTTGATAATTTTGGATTATGACTTTGTATTGGGTACAAATATAAACAAATTGGTTAAGCTGGATTCAGAAGGTCGTTATGATTATTCATTTGATATGAATGCTGACATGCTGGATTGGAAAAAAATAATCGCAAATGTCATACAACCAGATCATAAAATTGTACTCAGCACCACATTGCCCGAAAGAATAATACGTATCTTACCGGATGGAAGTCTTGATAAGGATTTTCAAGCAGGAGAAAATGCAAATGATTTGGTCAATACATTGGCAATCGCACCTGACAACAAGATTTTGGCAGGTGGTAAGTTTACTAGTTATGATGGAGTGCCACGAAATAGGATAGCAAGGATTTTGAATTGTTTAGACGGTGTAGTAGAAGATGTACAAACAGCTTGTACCTCATTTACGTGGATCAATGGCATAACCTATACTACAAACAATACAACAGATAGATACGTATTCGAAGAAAAATCAGTTTTAGGTTGTGATTCGGTCGCTATATTAAACCTAAAAATTTATAGCGATTTAGACAAAAACGTAGTTTTACATGACAATGGTGATGCCGGTTATTTTATATACGCCCGTGAAAGCGATGCGCTGTATCAATGGATAGATTGTGACAGTGGATTGCCGATTGAAGGTGCTACATCCAGGGCTTTTTACCCGATAAAAAGTGGACGCTATGCCGTTATTGTTTCCTCACCTTATTGTGACGATGTGTCAGTAACGAGCCAATGTATTGAGGTATATGTTGTTAATACACAGGATGAGCAAATGTCATCATTGGTCCTCTATCCTAACCCTACCACAGGTATCGTAAATATAGAAGGAATCGCGGAAAATATCCAATCGATTGCCGTCCATGCTGTATCCGGACAAGTATTGCAATCGCATCATGGCCCTATTTCTGAAGTCAACTTATCAGACCTGGCAAATGGGATGTATTTGATCAGTATCCGTTATAAAGATGCAGTTTTGGTCAGAAAGATGATTTTAAACCGATAGCCTTGTCATCTATTTAACCATAAAGACACTAAGTTATTGGTTTTTGAAGCCTAATCCTATCTTTGGAATAGCCCAATTTGACATTGACCCTCTTGGTGTGTTGTCATAGAAATTAGCAGAGTTAATTTCTACATGGGGATTGATGATGATAGGGTATTGAATAGTATCTCCTTTTCCTAAGTAGGCATATTTTTTTGTATATACTTGTCCTATGGCTTGAACAATAGAATTATAACCCGGTAAAATAATACGTTTTACTTTAATGTGATCGCCAACATTTACAGTTATGGGGTCAATACTTTGGTAAGTGTAACTTTTTTGGGAGAAAGTATGCACTCCTTGATAAGTCTGCTGAGTGTTTTGATTGGTAATTTCGATGGTATATCCACCGTCATAATTTGAAGGATTTTGGTAGCCTACACTGCAAATTTCACCTGTTAAAAATATGGTTATTTCATATTCATGTGTAAGTACATCAAGAATCTCTCGTAGGGCATACCCATTGCTCTCCGTAAAAACGTTGTTTTCTACTACGTTTAGATAACTTTCATCACATTCGTCAGAGGAGTTATCGCAACTTGTAAGCAAAAATGCTAAAATTAAGAAGCTTAAAAATTTAACTATTTTACCCATAGTAATTACTTTTATTTTATCAATTAAATAATAGTTCTGTATCGTAAACGATTAAAATGACAAAAATATTAATGCAATGCAAATATTTTTATAATAATTTGGATTTAATCCCTAACTTTCGAAGTTAAAATCATTTACTGAAATGAAATACTTAATTGTCAAGTTTTACGAGGTTGTTGATGGATATTGAATAAACTTGAGTTCAAATTTAGAATTATTCTTTGTTCAGATGGAGTGCATAATACAGTTTCTGTTGAACATATTTATAAATATAGCAAAGAAGAAAATGGTTTACAAGAATTAGAAAGTCAATTTCTTAAAGACACAGAAGATAATTATTCAGTTATTACTGTGAACTTTTAATCCATGTAAAAGATTAGTATTCAACTGATCCTTTTTTTGAAAAACAACTCACCACATTTCCCTACTTTCCGATGCAAAAAGTACAGTTATTGTCTTAACTAATTGTAAATAAACTATTTATATTATTTTTTATTTAAATTAAAGTCAAATTAGCAACAATTTGGAATGAAACACTAACTATTAGGCACAAAAAAGCCCTATACTAAGGGCTAAGTTATGGTGTCTTTTTAGAATGATTTTGGTTTTCTACTCATCAAATTTTAAATTAAAAAATCCATCATTTTTATCATAATTAAAGCACATTGGATTTTCTCCTATTTGTATGGACTTTTTAAGAAGTTCTGAAAGCCTTGTATCATTTGTAATACTCATTTTTAACAGTACATCGGTACTTACATTGCTCAAATCTCTATTCAATAATTCACCACTTATTTTTTGGGATAATTCTAAATAGGTTTTTATTCTACTGTCCAAATCAAATTGATAGGTTTTTACAATAGCATTTATTTTAAATGCCTTACCCTCTGCAATACCATTTTTAACCAACTCTTTTTTATTCCAGTCAATCAAAGTTTGTTTTGTCGTTTTTAATTCTTTGGCTATCTCATCAAAACTTTTGCCCTCTATTCTCAATTGAATAAACGCTTCCAAATTTTTGTCCAATTTGGTGTTATACTCTGATTTCATTATTTACTTATTTTTTATATGTTATTGATAAAATTTGTCAATCATTACAACTTACTATTAGCAAACTATCTGCAATACTCTTTTACTTGCTTTACCTTTTTATCCAGCTCTGCGATTAAATCGCTACCCTCAGTTAGTACCTCTGTTTTACATAGCTTCTTAATATCGGCTTTCAATCGGCTGTAATACTCTTTGTGTTTAAATTGATTTTGGGCTTTTAGTTGCTCAATACTTTCTAAAGTTTTTTGTATGCCTACTTCTTTAATTTGTAGTAGTGCCATTTGATAAATAAAGTCCTTTGGCGTTTCTATTTGCTTTATATTCATTTGATCTAAAATTGAATTGTTTTTATTAATTGTTTCATACTCTCTTATCCAGCGATCCACCAAATCCATATAAAATACTTCATTATATAAATTTTGGGCTTGTATTTGGGCTTTATCGAATTGGTAGGGCAATCGGCTTGTAAATCTTAACTCATATCTTAGAATGTGCTTATTTGCCCAAATAGGTGGTAATACATCTCCTTTTGCTTTGCCCTCTGCAATCTTGTTGTAAAATAGTTTGGTTCTCATTCCATTTTGATAATACAAACTTTTGGGTTGCGTTAATCTTTTGTAGTGGTTACACTCTCCTAAAAATGTGAAAAAGTTTTGTGGGTTTTGGCTTACTGTAAAACTTTGTGCAAAATCAATTCTTTTTACATCGGCTTCTTTTATTGGTAAATTTAAAATGTCCTCCAGTTGCTCGATGGCTCTTTGTGTATCTTGCCTTGTAAGTGTTTTAAAATTGTCATTCAAATAGCTTTTGCAAATACTACCCTTTAAACTTATACCAGCATTACTAATACTTGCACTCATTCCCAAAATGCTACCATTAAAATAAATCTCTCCAGTATCTTGTTTGTAGGTTTCTTTGGCATTGGTTAAAAGAGTGGGTACTCTTTGTAAATACCCACTTTCTTTTATTGCATCATTCGGTAGCCATAAATTTAAAGTATCATACATAATTGATATTTTTTGTCAATGGTTACAACTTACTATTAGCATTTTCAAAACCTATGTACTCATAAAAGGGTTTTGCATCCGCTCTTAACCTCTGTATTTCTCCATCAAAGTAGCCATCAATTAAATGTTGGTAGTAGTGGCTTATTAGGTTTCTACCATCGGATATAATCAATACTTCTATTTGTGTATAATCCTTATTGGTAATAAACAAATAACCATCATTTTTGAAAGGGTGCAAAGGGTTAGGCTCTCCATTACTCAATCTCGGTTTAGCATTAGGATAGCCATATCCATACTCTAAAAAATCAAAATCCTCTATGTAGATACTACTAAAATTTAGACTACTATTGGTTAAACTCCATTCTGCCGTTCTTTTGCTTTGTGCCTCTACAAATTCCCTGCAAGGTGTTTTATAAAAAAATAGTTGTCCTTGTTTATTGACAAAATTTGTCAATCCTTTGTAAGTGCCGGCAAATGAAATACAATCTAATCGGGCTTTGCTCTTTATCTTATTTTGGGCTTTTACCTCATCGGTTAAAGCTACCAGTTTATAATATCCTGCTATCATTTTGCACCATTTTTTAGGGTTACAAATGTAGAAGCCTTTCCCTCTATTTCTTTGGTAGTAGCTACTCGGTTTTGTTTTAACCATTGAATTATTTCTGCCTTATCAAAGTAATTTACTTTGCCAAAAGGCTTGTAAAATGGTATGCCTCCAGTACTACAAAGTTTGTAGATATGGCTTTTACTCAAACCAGTGTACTGGCTTACTTCATTAAGAGTTAATACCTCTTTTGTTTCTAAATTCATTTTTCCAATTTTTTAAAAATTTAAAGAATTGGTTTTGCAAAACCTTGTTTCTGTAATTACAAGTGCAAAAATGAGTAGAAAAGGAAAGTAAGAAAATAGAGAGTAGTTTATACTAAACTGCTATAAACTATTTTTGGGCTTTTACTTCATTTACAATATTTTCTATTTCAGTAGCGTTTTTATTTGGCTTTCCAGTTTTGGTATTTTTTAAACCGTCTTTGTTTTGGTGTATATTTTTTAAAGGATTATTGTCTTTATCTGTAAAGTATCGGGCTACCAAATCCCAAATAGTAGGGTTTTTGGTTTCATTTAAAAGTTTCTCATCAATTAATTTTTGGAACAAGTAAATAATTTGCCTTTGCTCCAGATCCAATTGTATTGGCTTCATTTTCTTTCTGTTTGGGTTGTTAATACTATTGATAATCGGCTTATCCATTTGTGTGGCGGTGGTATCTTTTTCCCATTCTATATACCATTTTACATTTGGGTTAGAGTCATCCAAAACCATAATTTCTTTATCTTTAATTTTAAAAGGTAAGTCATTTTCTAAACTTAATAATCTATATTTAAAATATGTTTGAAGCTCAATAAAAATAACGCTTATGTCGCTGTAATTCCAATTTTCAATTAACCATGATAACACTATTTTGAAATATACAGCTTGTTCAATTTTAGAATAATCAAATACTTTCTTTTCTATCTCATCAATAAATATATTCTGTAATTCATTCCAATCATAGTCGCCTTTAATGATTTGCTCTACTATTGTTATGTAGCTTTTCAAAAAGGCATCATCAATATCTGCATTGCCTATTTCATAAAACCATTTTACAAAATTTTCTAAATTAGGCAAATGCTCTTTGATCGGTGTAAGCATGGATACCGTACCTAATTCTATATCTTTATTTCTTTTTATCATTAACCACTTTGCAAATTCAATTTCTTTGCTTTGATTTATTCTATTTTCTGCCATTTCCTAAAGGTTTATATCAGGTATTTTATTAGCTGCTTCTTTTATTTTCTCATCTACTATCTTGGTATAGATTTGAGTAGTTTTCAAGTCGTTATGTCCTAACATTTTGGAAAGGGTGTATATTTCAGTGCCTAAAGTAAGTTGCAATACTGCAAATGTGTGTCTTGCACAATGGAAAGTAATTTGCTTTGTAATTCCTGCTTTCATTACCCACAATTGTAAAGCTACATTCATATAGTTGCTGTACTTTAATCCTATAAATACCCTCTCATCGGGTTTGCCGACTTCCTGCATTAAATCCCTTGCTTGTTGGTTAATATCCAAATATTGTTGCCCTTTGGTTTTTTGCTGTCTAAAATGTACCCTCCAGCCATCATTTATTTTTTGTACATCATTCCAAACAAGGTTATTAATGTCGCTCCATCTTATACCAGTTAAACAACTAAATAAAAAGGCTCTTTTTAATACATCATATCGGCACTCTGTTTGCGCTAACTGCCTAACCTCATCTAAGGTTAAATACTCTCTTTGGCTCTCTATGGTTTTAAAATTGCCTGTTTCTACTGCTGGATTACCATAAATGATTTTTTCTTTTACTGCTTCATTCAAAGCGGCTCTAAATTTAGCAAAGTAGGAAGCTTTACTATTGTTTGAAAGCGGTTTGCCATCTTTCTTTTTAGCCTTATTTAGGTAATCTTTAAAACGCTCTGCAAATTGTAAATCAATATCTTTAAAGGTTACATTCTTACCGGCAAAATTTTCCAAATGTATTTGGGTGCTGTACCAATTCCCTAAATTTCCTTTGGTCTCTTTTTTGCTTACAAGGTTTTTAAAGTACTCTATAAAATTAGTTTGTTTCTTAAATTCATTGGTAAAGCCATAAACTCCATTCTTTATTTCCAACTCTCTTTTGGCTTTTATGCTTTCAGCAAGTTTTAGATTTTCCTTATTTTGTTGCTTTTCTATCGGGTTGCTGGGTTTGTCAATCAAATACAAGTTTAAATACTCATAGTCCCTAATCGGCTTTGTTTTACCATCGGGTGTTTGAGTAGTACCCTTGTAAATCTCTAAATATAGAGAAATAGTGCCTTTTTTGGTTTGTTTCCTTTGTCTTAAAAATACTTTCATTGTTGCTAATTGTTGCTAACTCACTAAATAATGTAATATAGCAGCAAAGATAATACTAATAACAACAATTAACAACAAAATAATGTAAAATTGGAAAGTAAAATAAATTTATAAATATGCCCTATTTACTTGCTTTTAGTTAGCTTTTTTGTGTGGTTATTTATTGTTGCTAAATCCTGCTTTACTTTCCGATGCAAAATTTGCTAAAGATTGACTCTAAAAGGTCATCGCTGGATACCTCACCAGTGATGCTTCCGAGATGATGAAGCCCTTCACGAATATCCATAGCTATAAGATCCGAGGAGAGATTATTGTCCATGCCTTCGAGTACTCTTTCGAGACTTAGCTTGGTCATGTTTAAAGCTTCTACATGTCGCGTATTGGTGAGAATCGTGCCTTCTGCCATGTGATAATGCTCCGTATAAAGCCGCAAATAATCAAATATTGGTTTTAAAGACGAGGCGGAGCGTGCAATTATATAAAAGGTAGGATTCTTTGATAAATGGCGAATGCTAGCTATCTTTTCTTCGGCAATCTCTGTGGTTACACAGTCTGCCTTATTGAGCAGGATAACTACTTGGGTATCTGGATCGATTTCCAAACTTTGAAAATCCTCCCAGATGGCGCTAGTTTCCTTTCTAATATCGTGGAGATAAAAGACGATTTCAGCTGCTTTGAGCTTTTGTATAGATCGCTCGATACCCAAGCCTTCTAAGGTGTCCGAGGTTTGACGTATTCCAGCTGTATCGATAAATCTAAAGGCGATTCCATCGATGACTAAGATATCTTCGATGACATCTCTAGTCGTTCCTGCAATATCACTTACTAAGGCTTTATCTTCGTTGAGGATGGTATTGAGTAGCGTGGATTTGCCGGCATTGGGAGGACCAATTATCGCCACAGGAATACCTTCTCGCACGCTATTTCCGTATTTAAAAGATTCCACCAGAGGATTAATGACGTTGATAATCTGATGAATTAATGCCCGTAACTGTCCTCGATGTGCAAACTCGACATCTTCCTCTGAAAAATCAAGTTCCAATTCGACAAGGGCTGCAAAGTCTATCAATTCTTGTCGGAGTTCCTTCAATCGTGAAGAAAAATGTCCTTTAAGTTGTTTGAGTGCAATTTCTGAAGACTTCGCCGATGTTGCGTGAATAAGGTCTGCTATAGCTTCTGCCTGTGATAAATCTAACCGTCCGTGCAGAAAGGCTCTCAGCGTAAACTCTCCGGGATTAGCCAAGCGTGCGCCATTTTTTATTGCCAGATCAAGGATTTCTTTTACAATCTGTGGCGATCCATGACAAGAAATTTCTATACTATCTTCGGTTGTAAAAGTTCGAGGTGCTCTAAACACGGATACCATGACTTCGTCGATATCTTTGTCTCCATCCGATATCCACCCATAGTGAATCGTATGAGAAGCGGCTTCTGCAAGTGATGCACCTTTGAAGATATTATCACCGATTTCGAAAGACTTGTCTCCAGATAAGCGAATGACCGCCAAAGCACTTTGACCTTGTGGCGTAGCCGGCGCAATAATCGTATCTGTAAATCCATTCATAAAATATCTCCTATACCTATCCGCTCCTTCGAATATTGATTTGAATTAAAATACCAACTTCTTCTCCTACCATAGGCTGGAAGAAGTTGAATCCTTTAGGTTTTTTAAGTGCGTACCCTTAATTAATTAAGATTTAGAAGTAGCTACTTTAGCTTCGTAACCTCTATCTTTGATGATGCCTATAATTTGATCAACACTAATTTTAGACGCATCATACTTTACCTTACTGATACCTGTCTCTAGCAAAGTACTACTTTCGATGACGCCTTCTGTCTTTTTAAGCTTTCTATCGATACCATTGGCACAACCCATTTGACAAGTCATCCCTTTAACTTCGATATCTACGGATTTGATTTTTTCTTGGGCAGCAGTAGTTGCTGATTTGCTAGGTGTGGTCTGTGCATACAACGAAGTTTGAGCCGTAGCTACAAAAAAACCAACGATTACTAATGAAAATTTAATTAAATCAGATACTTGTTTCATGATTATATTCGATTTTAATACGATAATGATATGAACATGCAATGCATTTCAAAACTATATAACTGATAATCAGCATAAATAGTTATCAAAAACTCAGTAAAAAACCTATGATTTGCATCATTAGTACTTATGTAACCATTCAGGTTTATGCTTTCAAATCCTAAAAATAGGCGCACTCTTGGATTAAAATTGATCCTACCTGAGTAGTTCTATTCTTAAATAACCTACTTGAGTTTGAGACCCAAAGCCTTTTCTAATACTTCCGACATGTGGTTTACATAGGTAAACTTCATATTTTTGATATAGGCTTGCGGTATTTGCTCCACGTGTCTTCTATTGTCTTCACATAATAAGACCTCTTTGATGCCGGACCTTTTGGCTGCAAGTATCTTTTCTTTGATGCCACCTACAGGTAAAACCTTGCCCCGCAGGGTTATTTCTCCCGTCATTGCTAAGTGGGATTTAACTGCCTTTTGTTTTAATA
The DNA here is from genome assembly GCA_026928325.1 of Chitinophagales bacterium. Classification (GTDB taxonomy): domain Bacteria; phylum Bacteroidota; class Bacteroidia; order Chitinophagales; family Saprospiraceae; genus OLB9. Next base: position 37,304 of record JAIXKS010000034.1, read on the forward strand.
CGGATGTCATCGCCGTTAACATCGTGATACCGGCACTCGGACCATCTTTGGGTATAGCGCCTTCTGGAACGTGAATATGAATGTCCGTTTTGTCAAAAGTATCCGGATCGATATCTAAGATTTTTGCATGTGCTTTAATATAACTCAAGGCGGTCGAAGCGGATTCTTTCATGACCTCACCAAGATTACCTGTAAGCGTGAGCTTTCCTTTGCCCGGTGCACTACTCGCTTCAATAAATAAGATGTCACCACCAACTTGAGTCCACGCCAAACCTACTGCTACGCCCGGCAAATCAACCTTCGTATATTGATCACTGTCAAACTTAACTGGACCTAATGCCGACTTTATGTCTTCTTCGCTGAGTTTTGGATCATACTTTTCTTCCATGGCTACCTTTTTAGCTACTGACCGCATGACGCCTGCTAAGGTTCTATTGAGCGACCGTACGCCGGACTCTCGTGTATATTTTTGAATAATAAATTCAATCAATTTTGGCGAAAGACTGACATCATCATTCGTGATACCATGTTCTTTAATCTGAATTGGTACCAAGTGTTTCTTAGCGATTTCTATCTTTTCTTCGGTTGAATACCCACTGATTTCTATGATTTCCATCCTATCCAATAGTGCTGGTTGAATGGTAGAGAGTGAATTGGCGGTAGCGATAAACAACACCTTAGACAAGTCATAATCTAAATCCAGATAATTATCGTGAAATGTCGTGTTTTGCTCCGGATCGAGTACTTCCAACAAAGCTGAAGATGGATCTCCTCTAAAGTCTTTACCGATCTTATCGATTTCATCCAAAATAAAAACCGGATTGGAGGTTTTTGCTTTTTTTATGGATTGGAGGATTCTTCCCGGCATAGCGCCTATGTAGGTACGTCGGTGTCCTCTGATTTCGCTTTCATCATGCAAGCCTCCTAGAGACATCCGTATAAAATGCCGTTTGAGTGCCGTTGCAATGGATTTGCCCAAACTGGTTTTTCCAACACCCGGAGGACCGACTAAACAAATAATCGGCGCTTTCATATCGCCTTTTAGCTTAAGTACCGCTAAGTGTTCGAGAATCCTATTTTTGACATCATCGAGACCAAAATGATCTTTGTCAAGGACGGCGCGTACTTTTTTAAGATTGAAGTTGTCCTTTGACGTATCATCCCAAGGAAGATCCAATAAAAACTCCAAATAATTCAAAGTTACAGAATACTCGGCGATTTGAGGGTTGATCCGTCTCGCTTTTGCAATTTCGCTATCGAAAGCCTCTTTGGCATAGGTTGGCCACTTTTTGGCATCGGCTCTCACTTGGAGCTTATTGAGTTCTTCCTCTTGTGGATTACCGCCAAGTTCTTCTTGAATCGTTTTGAGCTGTTGATTCAAAAAATATTCTTTTTGTTGTTTTTCAAGTTCAGTCCTGACCTTTGACTCGATCTGACTTTTAACTTGAAGCAACTGCAATTCATTATTCATGGCATTCATGACCATATGTGCTTTTTGCAGATAGTCATTTTGTGCAAGAATTTCTTGTTTCTTTTCTATGCTCAGATTGATATTGGAGGCGATGAAGTTGACCAAAAACCCTTTATTCTTGATATTATCCAACATCATTTTGGCATCTGAAGGAATATTGGGTGACAATTCGATAATCTGATAGGCATAATCCTTTATCGAAGAGGCCATAGCATCAAATTCGACGTGCTTTTCGGGTACTGCCTCATCTAAAACATGAACGGTTGCTTCAAGCATTTTGGCATTATCCATGAAAGTATCCGGCTTAAACCTACTTCTACCCTGAAGGATGGCAGTCGTACTTCCATCGGGCATTTTTAAAATTTTCATGATACGGGCTACCGTTCCTACATCGTACAGCGTATCCGCATCCGGATCCTCATTATCGATATCCCTTTGCGTTAAAACACCCAAAAGTTTATCGCCTTTTTCAGCTTTCATTAAGGCTTTAATCGATTTATCTCGACCAACCGTAATAGGAATAACGACACCCGGAAAAAGCACCGTATTTTTTAGTGCTAAGATCGGCATTAACTTATTGTATTGATCGTCAAAATTCAATTCATCATCTCCAAGGCTGAAAACCGGGATGAAATCACCTTCTTCTTGTATATCACTCATTCTATATAGCTGTTTATCAAACATGACCCGAAAATTGTTAGGTATATCATTGAATCAATTTATATACCAACCCACAAAAACACGCTTTTTGGTATAATATTGTCATAATTTTAGATTTTGTATAAGACAATTTGTCAGTAAAGTTGGCATATCGGATATAAACAATTATTTTTGCAATATGTTAGCATGGTTAAAAAATCTTTTTAATCCTAAACAGGAACCAGAGGATCCAATGAAATATTTGATAGTTGGGTTGGGCAATATGGGCGCTGAGTACGAACATACCCGACATAATATAGGTTTTGATGTAGTTGATTATCTCGCTCGTGACGCTGCCGCCTCTTGGGTGCAAAATACGCACGGAGATCTCGCCGAATTTAAGCATAAAGGGCGTACCCTGATATTGCTAAAACCGACGACGTATATGAATTTAAGCGGAAAAGCAGTAAGATATTGGGTAGATAAGCACAAAATCTTGCCAGAAAACCTTCTGGTCGTTGTCGATGATTTACACCTTGATCTCGGCAAAATGCGCTTGCGCAATAAGGGTAGTGATGGTGGCCACAATGGTCTTAAAGATATCGAAGCCAAACTCGGAAACAACCAATATATTCGACTTCGCATGGGTATAGGCAAGGATTTTCATCCTGGTCAACAAGTGAATTTCGTCCTTGGCAAATGGAAGTCACACGAAAAAGAAGCGGTAGATCTGATGATAGAGAAAGCCGCTAAAGCAGTCAAAAATTTCACTACGATTGGCCTAAAACTTACCATGGATGACTTGAATAGATAGTATATGATATGACCGATTTTTGTCCATATACCATATACTGCAATCCCTATCCTCTTCTAAAAACCATTGATGAAGATAGCAAATTTGTCATGTAGCCAGATATAAAAAAACAAGCTGAAAATCATCGCGACTTTCAGCTTGTTTTTTATGATTCATACAATCAGTATATCCAAGGCAAATTTTAGAATTTTATAGAAACCTTCATCTCTTTTCCATTTCTAATGATAGTAGCTGGAACTTCATCACCTGTGGTAAACTTCGTAAGACACTCCATGTAGGAATATACTTCCTTGATTTTACAATCTCCGATTTGAGTAAGGATGTCACCTGCTTGGATTCCTGCTTTAGAAGCCGGTCGATCATCTACAACACCATCAATGTGGAGTCCGTCATTGGTATCTGCATAACTTGGCATAACACCGAGTGTAACTTTATATTTTGGAACGGCTTTGCCTTGCTGAATTTTAGTTTTTGCAAAAGGTATTTCCATTTGTTCCTCCAAGGCATTAGTTATATTGAAAACATATTCGGTTATCAATTTTACACCGTTGTAATTGATTCTATTTTCGTCATCGCTAGGTTTGTGATAATCTTCATGCGTTCCTGTAAACATAAAAAGCACAGGAATGTCTTTCAGATAAAAAGACGTATGGTCAGATGGACCAACGCCACTGCTATCAATCGCAATATTGAAGCCGGCCGGTTTGTTTTGCTCGATAAGTTTTCCGAAAATAGGCGATGATCCAACACCTCCGACAGTCAATTCTTTATCCTTATTTAATCGACCCACCATATCTAGATTGATCATGGCTATAGGATTGGGATAGTCTTGCTTTACAGATTCTGCAAGGTGTTTCGAACCTATCAATCCGTCCTCTTCACCTGAAAAGAACGCAAAAACATAGTTGGCTTTTTCTTGTGTGCTATTGGTAGCATAAATTCTAGCCAATTCAAGTACAGAAGCTGTTCCGGAAGCATTATCGTCTGCTCCATTATGAATTTGCCCATGTGAATTTACCAATGTGGAATTATTGTGTTCATTCAACCCTAAGTGATCATAATGGGCACCGATGACGATTGTTTTATCTGCCCCATTATCGAGATATCCTACTACATTTTTTCCGATGATATGCTTTTTGTCGCTATTTTCATCATGCGGATTAACTCTATAATCGTACTCAAAAGGTAAGATAGATGCTTTTAAACCCATATTGACCAATTGCTCATAAAGATACATTGCCGCTTGAGTTTCGCCCTTACTTCCGGTCAATCTACCCATTAATTCATCAGACGCTAGATAAGAAATCGTCTGCTTTAAATAATCTGTATTTATCAATTCTGCCTCATCTGTATCTACCCAGTCTGCAATAAAAACATTGGTTTCGTGGGCAACTTCACCCAATCTATTGCTTGAAAAAGCTAATTTTTTGCCATCTGGAGAAAACATCGGAAATGCGTTAAATTCACTCTCAAACGTAATCTGTCGAAGGTTCGACCCGTCTATATCAATGGAGTAAATCTGAAAATCATATCCTCTTGTCGAATGATGATTAGAAGAAAACAATATTTTTTTGTCTGAAGGGTGAAAATATGGAGACCAATTGGCTTTGCCTAAATGGGTGATTTGCTTTAAATCGGTACCATCAATATTCATGGTATAAATTTCCATATTTGTAGGAGCAACTAGATTTTCTGCCAAAAGATCCTTATATTCTTTGATTTCTTCTGGTGTTTTTGGTCTTGAAGAGCGGAAAACCAACTTTTTAGAGTCGTGAGAGAAGAAGGCACCTCCATCATAACCGAGTTCAGAAGTCAATTGTATGAGGTTTTTGCCATCAACATCCATTCTCCACAATTCAAGATCTCCACTTCTTGTTGAAGTAAAAACGATGTATTTGCCATCCGGAGACAATACTGCTTCTGCGTTATATCCAGGAGTATTGGTAAGCTGCTTAACAATCTTGCCCTTTAGATCTGCGACATAAATGTCAAATTCAGGATAGAGTGGCCACAAATACTTTCCGTCTTTTCGCGGTTCCGGTTTTGGCGGACAAGCCTTATCAGCCTTATGCGTTGATGCATACAAGATATGCTTGCCATCCGGCATAAAAAAGGAACAAGTCGTTCTTCCCAAACCGGTAGAAATCAATTTAAGATCTGATGTTTTATAGTTGGACTTATTGAGTTCAAGCATATAAATTTGGTCACAATGCGCTCCTATCGCCGGATTGGTGACCTGCATAGTTAGTCTTTTACTGTCTGGTGAAAAATAAGCTTCTGCATTATCTCCACCATAAGTGAGCTTAGTAATATTTTTTAGATTTCTTTCTTGCGCAAATGCAACGATGGAAAAACCTAAAAAGATGAAAGAAAATAATTGTTTCATATTCATTATTGGTTTGATTTAAAATTTGGGCGCAAAGATATTAGGAATAACCGTAATTATAGGCAACACCCGGCAGTGGACTTATCACAAGAATGTAAAATTTTACCCGTTTTGAGATTTATTCAAAAGTATTCGGATTGAAAAACAATAGAATTGCTTATCACTGGCTAAAACTCCCTAAAAAAAGCAAAGAGGCTCATGACAAAATAGCTTATCTTTATCCCACCAAATTATTACAAAAGTAGGGTTCTTTTTTTAGAAAAAAATTTGGGTACCGCTGCTTTGTATCCAATGTACCAATGGATTAAATTGTGACTTTGAGGTAGTATTATCTCAACAGCTCTCCGAAAGTATCGCCTTGCTTGATATCTCCCGATTTAAAGCCTCTCGTAAACCATTCTACACGTTGCTTTGAGGTACCGTGCGTATAGGTTTCCGGCTGAGTGTAACCTTGTGTCGATTTCTGAATATGGTCATCTCCTACGGACGCTGCTGCATTCATCGCGTCTTCCACATCACCTTGCTCGAGATAATTTTGTTCGTAATGCGCCCAAACTCCGGCCAAGTAATCCGCTTGCAATTCGGTAGCAACTTGAATTTTATTACCTTGAACCTGGCTAGATTGTCGTTGGATATTGTGTGTTTCTTGTAATATGCCTAGCAAATTCTGAACGTGGTGTCCTACTTCATGAGCAATAATATAGGCGATGGCAAAATCACCACCTTTCGCCCCAAACCGATTTCTAAGCACATTCAAAAACGCTAAATCCATATATACGGTTTGGTCTGCCGGACAATAAAATGGCCCGGTATTTCCATTGGCTCCACCACATCCCGAAGTCGTCGCATCCGTAAAAAGTACCATTTTAGGCTCTTTATAGGTCAATCCATTTTGTTTGAATACCTGATGCCATGTATCTTCTGTAGAAGCAAGAACTGTAGAAACAAAATCTCCAACCATGCTTTCTTCAGCTGTTAATGGTCGATCTTGCTGCGTTTGTGTAGGTTGTTGCATTTGATTAACCAAAGCATCCGTGAGATCTTGTGGATCACCTCCTAAAAAAACTTGAATTAATAAGAATATAAGGCCTAAAGCACCACCACCCGTAGCAATTTTTCCGGTTGTACTCATACCTCTTCTATCTTCAAGATTATCGCTTTTGCGACGACCTTCCCATTTCATATATTTTCAGTTTTATATTTAAATCAATAAAATCACAACAATATTAAGACTTAAATTGCAATTAATAGTTACATATCTTCTACAATTATTAAAAAAATAGCAAAAATAGGCCACTTTGTAGATGTATCTCCTGCAATATTGGAAGATAGGATCTTATGATGAACCCAGTGGATGAATGTAACAAAGGTAACGCTCTATCTAAATTTGAGGTCTTACCTTTGTGGCGTTAAATCAATAGGCACATACCTATTATTGAGAATAAAAATTAAAAGATATAAAAATGGCAACCATCCAATTAACAAAAGAGATTTTTTTAGAAAAGGTATTTAATTATGAAAAGAATCCTCAAAAATGGGAATATCTAGGTGATAAACCTTGTATCATAGATTTTTATGCGGACTGGTGCGGTCCATGTAAAATGGTTGCTCCCGTTCTAGAGGAACTTGCTACAGAATACGAAGAAGACATCTACATCTATAAGGTAGATACTGAAGTGGAACAAGAGCTATCCGCAGTGTTCGGCATCCGCAGTATTCCATCGATATTATTTTGCCCTATGGAAGATAGTCCCCAGTTGGCAGCCGGTGCACTACCTAAAGCTACCTTCAAACAAGCGATTCAAGATGTTTTGTTAAAAAATAATAACTAATCGATAATGGAAAATTTATTTATTGAAAATCAAAGTAAGTTTGATTACGAAGAGACGCTTCAAAAATTAGCTACTGAAATTAAGGCAGCGGGTTGGGGACTGAAGCATACCCATGATTTACAAGGCATGTTGAAAGAGAAAGATTTTGATGTGAATGCGACTAGTGTCCTTGAAATATGTAAGCCACCTTTCGCACATGAACTATTGGTGAACGACGAACTAAAAATATACGCCAGCATGATGCCATGCAGAATTTCCGTTTATAACAAAGAAGATGACAAAACCTACATCTCAAGAATGAATGTTGAAGCATTCGCCGCTATGATTGGTGGCAAAGTAGGCTCGGTCATGGAAAAGGCCTATAGAGACGTAGAAGCATTTTTAGTGCAAATAGTCAAGTAAGAAATGTTTGAATAAGAAAGTGATTTAACCCGAATTCGTAAGCATTCGGGTTTTTTTATACCCTATTAGATGATCCGATAAGGTCGATTTTTACCTATAGATATGAATGATTTATAGATCAATCAAAAAGTTGTATTAGTAACTTGAATTAGCTATTCAAAAGTTACACAATCCTTCTCCCATTTTTATAAGACATAAGTAATATAAAACAAAAAAGCCCTTACCTTTGTAAGAGCTTTCAACAAATTTACTGTAATAATTATTTTAAAGAACAACATGCCAAGGGATGAGATTCATCTCTAATTTATCTCCTCCTTTTTCATCTAATTGCATGTACACGATGCCGAACTTATGATTAATTCGGATGGTCATGTTTTTTATAGCTGGGTCTGAATCCGGGGCTGTAAAGTCAATTTTACTCGTTTTTATCCTGATAAAACCCAATTCAAACTCATCTTTCCCAGTTTTTTCGGTTACTTTTCCGGTAAGGACTTCTCCATTGTTGAGGGTCACTTTGTACTCTTGTCCAAGAGGGTCGTCGTATTTAATAGTTATCTTCTTTCCATTATCCAGTTCATGCTGAAATCCTTGGGACGTTACCTTGGTTTTGAATGTAAAATCTATCGTATTTAAACCGATCTTTACTTGAGTATCTTTGGGTTTGTAATAATCCAAAAATGATGGAAGCATATTAAGCACTTTCTGCTTTTCTTCTACCGTCAGATTATCGGTATTAAAAGTACCTTCATAGGTAACAACACCTTTATCGTTGGCGGTGATTTTTATATCTTTTTCGAATGGGATGCTTTTCCCATTGATTTTAGCATATACGCCTATCTCGCCACCTACTTTTGTCAATGGTATGTCCGTATCGCCTAAGAGTGTATCGGGATTATCGTCTTTATCACATGCGTTTAATCCCATTACTATCATTCCTATAAAAAACAACCAAAATGATAACTTCTTCATAAAACTTTAATTTATTTGTTCACTACAAATATAGATAGGATGATACTATAAAAGTATGATGAGACACACCAGACTAGATGATATTGCGCAGTTCCTATTTAGAAAGCCACCTTTTCCCACATTATTACAAATGGCTTGACACCGCTTTACCAAAATTGGATATTATTTCCTAAAAATTGAGCTACTTTGAAACTTTCAATGGTATTCCATCTATGCACAATAGCCTAACACCACCACTAATGCGTAGTGCTCTATCTATAAAAAGACTTCAATTATAATGGAAGTTGTTTTTTTAAAGATCAAGGCAAAAAACGCAGCCATAGTGCTAACTATGACGAGTATTTTTAACGATGAGATTTGAAAAAAGAACAACATTTCATTAAGATTTTTTTGTGGACGGAGCACTAGCCCGCACGAAGACGCTATTACAATATACGGCATCAACTGAATGAAAAAGAACCGTCCATATAAACATTGTATGGCTCATAGACTTACTACTTCGCATTCTGGATATCCATAATACTTCGCAAATTAAATAACTCAAAAATATAAAATAGTTATTGATTTGAAAAACAATGGGTTAAAAAATTTTGACATTTGGGAAACCTTCGTATATTTGCGTGTTAGCGGTCAGCATATAACGACCTCGCTCCAAAAGACATATAAATAAAGACAGACAAGATGAAGACAAGATTTTTTACATTGACATTTGTATTATTTACAATTGTTTCGTTTGCTCAAACTCAAACAAGACCGACCAACACTGTTCAGCAGAAACAAGTTTCTGAAAATGCTATTTACCAATTATTCCCTACAAAAAATTATTGGACATTTATCAAATTGGACACTCGAAATGGTAAAATGTGGCAAGTGCATTTTAGTGTAAAAGACGATGGTAGCACTGGCGAAGTAATCTTAAATTCACTTCCACTTGTGAAAGAAGAAAAAGAAGTTAAAGGCAGATTTACACTTTACCCCACTGAAAATATGTACAATTTCATATTGCTTGACCAAATTGACGGATATGTTTATCAAGTCCAATGGTCAATGACAAAAGAAAACAGAGGTGTTATTCCAATTTTTTAAAAAGCGGATAATGGTTGACTTGAAAGACTTTAAACAAGAAAGTGAATGCCTTTACAAAGATGAATGTTACTCTGTTCGAGACAACGGAGCAGTATTACGACACACTCCTATAAATAAACGAACACGACCTACTGACAATCATTGGACTTTTGGCAAGCCTAACAGCAAGACTGGTTATATGGAAATTGCTTCAGTTCGTGTTCACAGAATAGTTGCGACTGCATTTCACGGAGAACCACCTACCAAAGAACACGTTGTTGACCATATTGACACAAACAAACACAATAATAGACCTGATAATCTACGTTGGGTAACAAGATTAGAAAATGTTTTGCTCAATCCTATCACAGTTAAACGAATTGAACTTGTTTGCGGAAGTGTCGAAGCATTTCTTACCAACCCTTCTAAATTTCGTGACAAGTTTCAAGAACCTAACTATGATTGGATGTGTACAGTCAGTATTGAAGAAGCACAAGCAAGTAAAGAAAGATTATTGGCTTGGGCAGAAAGTGATAAACTTCCGTCTGGTGGTAGTTTAGGAGATTGGATATATAACAGGAGTTTGCCAAAAACATACATTGAGGAAATTCCAGAGTTTACAACTTCTCTAACTCAAAATGCCGTACAAAAGAATTGGAAAACACCATCTGAATTTCCTTGTTGTCCGCAAGGCATAAACAATAATCCAATTACGGCTTATGTTACAAACTTAAAAGCAGAAAAAATATTTTCACAAAACCAATATTCAAACTCAATCATTGAAGATTTTGCAATTTCCGATGACAAAAATACATTTTGGGTTATGTGTAGAAACAGTGCCGATAATGCAATAAAACCTTATTCATTAGCCGAAGTTACTTTTGAAAATAATTTATTCGTTCACAATAGTCTTGGGAGCTTTTTCAAAAAGGACGGTGTAGAAAAACAATTTATCCTTGCACAAGGACTTGAATGGACACGAGGCGAAACCTTTGATGAGTTATGCTAACAAGTAAAACGAATGACATATACAAACAATGCCGAACCGCTAACATCATGACGTATAGAAGAAAGCCCAAATAAAAAAGAAAAGCCCAGAACTTTGAAGTCTCTGGGCTTTTTGCTATACGTTGTTCAGCGACACCAGCTTTAGAACGTAGGTGGTTTTGTAGCTTTTGTAGTCTCCTTACCGTGGTTTTTTGTAGGTCAACTTTCTTTTCTTTGTAGCGATTTTAATGTTTAGATTTCCTTCAGGCATATAGATGCCCTTACCCACAATGCAGGTGTTTTGCTTTCTTTTGCCGATCTGTTTTGTTTCTTTCTTTGTCATTTTAGTATTGGTATTTTTTGAGGAGATCCTCGGTTTCTCATATTTTCGATATTTACCAATTCAACGCCTGTTTTCGACACATTCACATACGTGGCTATGCGCTCCAATTTGCCGATATTACATACGCTGCACAGCGTGATATCCACACCATACGTCATCGCTGCCAATATCTGTACAGGTAGCTTTACCTTGCGAGGTGGTGGTGCTATTGCCAACTGTTCGCAGATACTTTTGATGCGTGCGCCCTTGTGCTGATGACTCAAAAATCCACTGTGCCGTATCTTTACAAATCCTCTCGGTAAGATGTGTTGCTCAAACCTTCGCAAAAATTCCTCATGGCTCAGCGTCATCTCTTTTTGCTTATGCCCGTCCTGATAATCCTTGTACCGAAATGTGATTGTTTCTGCTGTTATCTCTTTGATTCGATGCGTGCTGATCGCTACTTTGTGCGTATATCTACCTAAATATTCCAACACCTGCTCTGGTCCGCCAAATGGCGCTTTGGCATACACATTCCACTTCTTGTAACGGACCGTTTCTAACATGATCTTGTGCTGGTCCTCGTCTTTGACTTTTAGAGCGCCTGACTTTTTTAATTGTTGTACTCTGTCCAGAAAATATCCCTTGAATATCTTTTCCATCGCTCGCCTCGGAAACAGAAAATTGCCGCATTTTCGCTTTTCTTTCTTCCATAAGCCCTCCTTGTCCAATCCGCCGCCTGTCACGATACTATGCACATGCGGATGAAAGGTCAGATCCTGTCCATTCGTATGCAATATACTGATGATGCCTGGTGTACCTCCTAAATATTTTCCGTCATTACCCAGCTTTCTCAGCGTATAAGTACCGGCTTCAAATAGCAAGCCAAACAATACTTTTCGATTGCCCATGACCAAACTTCGCAGTTCCGCCGGAAGCGTAAATACCAAATGGAAGTACGTCGTCGGCAGCAGTTCACTGTGTCTATCCTGCAACCATTGTTCCCGCCTGAGTCCGCCGCAATTCGGACAATGCCGATTGCCACAGCTATGATACTGATGATGTACGTGATCGCAATGACTACATCCATAGACGTGTTTGCCTATGCGCGCCGTGTGGCAATCTGACAGTCGCCTCAGTACTTTTTGGCTGTATGGATTGAATTGTTTAGTGGATGGATGATCAAAGATTTTTCGCTGTAATAACTGCTTAATCTGTGCTTGTTCCACTGCTCAGTTTTTCCATTGGCGATACTATGCCCAACTGTGTATGATGCTGTAAGTGGAGATATATCATCGTCGTTTCCAACTTACTATGACCAAGTAAGGTTTTGATCACGTGGATATTGTTACCCTGATTGAGCATGTGGGTAGCAAAGCTGTGGC
>JAIXKS010000018.1:0-3247 GCA_026928325.1 Chitinophagales bacterium
TTATTTGAATGTCACTTTCGTATAATATTAGTTTTTATGGAGTGATTTTAGGATGGGCCGGTACAGCCTTGACTTTTTGTTTCTTTTGTGTCAAGACAAAAGAAAAGAAAGATTGAAAGAAATAGCAATGAATAGATTTAAAAGGTAAAAGTTAGAATAGCAAAGTATTTGCACTTACTAGCCATAATATATTTTCGCAAATTCAGCTAATTCCCTCGGGCAAATAGAGCAGTTCTACTCTTTGATAAAATCTAAATGAACGAATTTAAAACAAATCAGTGATTCCGTGTTTCGACACCTTCACATTTTCCCAATTCCAAAAAATCATTGCTGCATATTTCCACCGTACTAAAATGGACAAGTCTAAGAAATTCATTTGTTAAAACAACTATTTTTATCTTTTTATAGTTATAATAGAGAAATATAATTTATAATGGATCGAAATACATTTTTAAAAATGCTAGGATTTTCAACATTAGGATTGAGCGTATATGGCTTATCAGGATTAAACAAGATCTTATCTTCCGCACCGAATAGTCAAAAAATGCCTGTTTTATTTCTAGGGCATGGCAGCCCAATGAACGCTATTGAAGAAAATGAATTTGTTCAAGGATTTCGGGATGCCGCCAAGCAGGTACCTAAACCGCTAGCCATTTTGTGTATTTCAGCTCATTGGTTTACTTCTGGTACTAAAGTGACGGCGATGGATATGCCGAGGACCATTCATGATTTTGGAGGGTTTCCTAAAGCTTTATACGAAGTTCAGTATCCGGCAAAGGGAGATCCAGAATTAGCAAAAGCAACCATCGAATTGTTGTCACCGGTACACGTCGAAGCGGATCACAGTTGGGGCTTGGACCATGGTGCATGGAGCGTCATCAAGCATATGTATCCCGATGCGGATATTCCGGTGATTCAAATGAGTATAGATTACACCAAGGGACCTGCATATCATTTTGATTTAGCGGTGCAGTTGAAAAAGCTGAGAGAGAAGGGTGTTTTGATTATTGGTTCTGGTAATATTGTCCATAATCTGCGATTAGTAGATTGGAATAATTTGGATAAGGTGGATTATGGTTTTGATTGGGCGCAAGAGTCTCGCCAAAAGATCAATACTTGGATCATGGATCATGATGTAAAACCACTTTTGGAATATGAAAAGCAGGGTCGTGCGCTACAATTGGCGGTGCCGACACCAGACCATTATTTGCCACTCATTTATACGCTGGGCTTGAAGGATAGCAAGGAAGAAGTTCGGCTGTTTAATGATAAATTATTGGCGGGATCGTTGAGTATGACCTCTGTTCACATTGGATAATCGGATGTTTTTTTACATGATTAAGCCCATTAAAAATAACCAAATTGTAAAAAAGTCTTATTTATTGAAACGGGTTTTTATTTTTTTTTGTTATAACCACTGAATTGAACAGACTAACTGCGCATTATTAAACTGCTAACCTTGAGTTGAACTTGGGCATAACAATAAAACACATAATAAACACCTCATGCGTCAATTAAAAATAACCAATAATATTACCTCCAGAGAAAGTTTGGCTTTTGAGAAATATTTGCTTGATATAGGACGTATAGATTTACTAAGTGTGGATGAAGAAGCGGAATTGGCGCGGCGTATTAAGAATGGCGATGACGATGCACTTGAAAAACTTGTACGCGCCAATCTGAGATTTGTGGTATCTGTAGCTAAGCAATACCAAAGTCAAGGTTTGTCACTGCCGGATCTGATCAATGAAGGCAATGTTGGCCTTATGAAAGCAGCGAGACGATTTGACGAAACAAAGGGCTTTAAATTTATTTCTTATGCGGTTTGGTGGATTAGACAGTCGATTCTTCAAGCGATTGTCGAATATTCACGAATGGTTCGATTGCCCTATAATCGCATGACCGCTTATAATAAGGTAAATGAGGCTTGGGTGGATTTTGTCCAAAAGAACGAAAGGGAACCAACAATTGAGGAAATAGCAGAAATCTTGGATGTAAAACCTAGTGAAATTGTAGGCTTAATCAAAGGTAATACTCGTTATGTTTCGGTAGATGCACCGATTACAGACGACGAAAATGCTATAACCATGGTGGATTTGATGTCGTTGGGGGATGAGGACAGCCCGGATTTGAAATTGATGGAGGAATCCATTAAAAAAGAAGTCCTCGAAGGTCTCGGTATTTTGTCACCACGAGAAGTACAGGTCATTGAAGCGTATTATGGACTAAATGGCTTGAGAACCCATTCGTATGAAGAGATTGCCCAAATGTACAGCTTGTCTAAAGAGCGCGTGCGACAGATAAAAGAACGGGCAATTCGTAGGATGCGCAAATCTTTTTCCCGCAATTCGATGTTATCTAATTTCGGATAATATGGGTAATTGAGTATATGGAAGTTAAGGATTTTATAGATTTTTTGTTCAGATTAGGGTTTTCGGCATCCAAATGGAAAAAGGAGCTTCCCTTAGTGCGGAAGGAAGCTGAAGTCTTGCACTCAAAATTAATCCCTTACGATGAGGAGGAGTTGACTTTGTTGTCGCTTAACAAAAGTAATACTTCGGTCAAGAAGGGATTTACGAGATTGTATAAAGGGATTTTGGAAACCATCTATTTTGAGCCCTTGTTTTCCTATGTGATTAAGGAGTTTGGTAGAGACTATAAGCTAACCCTAGTATCCTCATCCACGCAAGAATTTATATATTTAAAGAAAGGCGTTTCCCGCCAAGTTTACCTCAATGAAGGCTTAGTCGGCCACCTCACAGAAAATTATAAACTGTTAGACGATCGCCGCAAACTTCTAGGTTATATAGATTATAGTCCCAATGCGGAACAATCTCCAATATGGATCGCTGATGTTCATGTCGGTTTTGTGGTCAATCCTCATATTAAACGAGCGACAACCACGCGCGCAGCTTCTCTTTTTAAGGCTTTGAATGCCAAGGAGCAAATCTTATACATGAGCATCTTACTAGGCTTTTTGACCGATGCAGTCAAAGATTGATAGGAGAGAGGTTTAGTTTTTTATGTGCCGATCGATTTTGTATTGATTGACGTTTACGATAAGCTTAGCGTCCTCGTTATGCTTGCAATTAGCGTTTGCCGTCCCGGCAACAGGAACGAATCAAAGCCATATATTCGGAGCTATTACTTGCACATAATGTTAAAGTAATGATTTTTTTAAAAATAATTTGAAGCCTTGACTTTTTGTTTCTTTTGTGTCAAGACAAAAGAAAAGAAGGATTGACAG
>JAIXKS010000018.1:4659-6872 GCA_026928325.1 Chitinophagales bacterium
TTTTTATGGAATGATTTTAGGATGGGCCGGTACAGCCTTGACTTTTTGTTTCTTTTGTGTCAAGACAAAAGAAAAGAAGGATTGAAACTACCGCTTATCAATAGACTTTAAAGCGGAAAAATCAAAATAGCAAAGTATCTGCATTTACTAAATCTGGTAATCTTTTCTAAGTCGAGTATTTCTAACGCAGAAATCGGATATTTTTAATGAAGAATGGGCTTATTTGAATGTCACTTTCGTATTATATTAGTTTTTATGGAATGATTTTAGGATGGGCCGGTACAGCCTTGACTTTTTGTTTCTTTAGTGTCAAGACAAAAGAAAAGAAAGATTGACAGTAATACCAATGAATAGATTTATAAGGTAAAAGTTAGAATAGCAAAGTATTCGCATTTACTATATGTGAAAAACCTTCTGTAGTTCGCTTCAACAACAATCCCATGTCTAAAAAATCAAAATCTAAGACCAATAATCGAATATAGATCCTAGTCAATAAAAAAGCCTTACAAATACTTGATTTGCAAGGCTTTTGTGATTCCGACAGGATTCGAACCTGTGACCGACAGATTAGAAATCTGTTGCTCTATCCAGCTGAGCTACGGAACCTAAAATAGTGATTTCTTTAAATCGGATGCAAAAGTAATCATTTTTTATATATCAAAAAATCAATTTCGATAATTTTTAGAATAATTTTTTATTTATCAAACAAAAGACGTTGTCCATAACCCTGCTTGAAACCGGTTTTTCCGTCATAAACCAACTGACCATTAACAAAGGTAGCTTTTACTTTTCCTATAAAAGTCTTGCCTTCAAACGGTGACCATTGACATTTGTATTGTAGGTTGGATTCGGTGACTATATGTTTTTCATGCGGATTTATGATTACGATATCTGCATATTTACCTTCTTCGATATATCCGCGATCTCTGATACCAAAGCATTCTGCTGGTGCATGAGACATTTTTTCTACAACTTTTTCCATACTGATGCGGCCTTGATGCACAAAATCCATCATGACATATAAACTATGCTGTACAAGAGGAAGTCCGGACGGCGCCTCAAGATAGGGTTTGGATTTTTCTTCTTTCGTATGTGGCGCATGGTCTGTCGCAATGATGTCAAGCCGATCATCTAGCAAGGCTTCAAAGAGCGCTGCTCTGTTTTCTACAGCTTTTATTGCCGGATTGCATTTGATTTGGTTACCCAATGAGGCATAGTCATCTGCTGAAAAATATAGATGATGCACACATACTTCTGAGGTGATTTTCTTATCCTTGAGCGACTGATCGTTCGAAAATAAAGCCAACTCTTTAGCCGTGGATATATGTAGTATATGCAATCGGGTATTGTGCTTTTTGGCCAAGTCAACCGCCAAGGCTGAGGAAAGATAGCAACCCTCAACACTTCGAATCAGTGGATGCATCTCAGCGGTCATTGCGTCGCCATATAGAGACTTAAAGTGCCCGATATTGTGTCTGATCGTGGCCTCGTCTTCGCAATGTGTCGCAATCAACAAGGGTACATTGGCAAAGAGTTTTTCCAAAATCATTTGATTATCGACGAGCATATTGCCCGTGCTGGATCCCATAAATATTTTTATGCCGCAAACCGTTTCACCGTTTGTCCGCATAACTTCATCATAATTGTCATTGGAAGCACCCATAAAAAACGAATAGTTGGCATAGCTCGTCCTTTCGGCTATCTGATACTTATCTTCCAGCAATGCCTGTGTTAATGCCGGTGGGTTTGTATTGGGCATTTCCATAAATGAAGTGGTACCACCGGCAACGGCTGCCTTTGATTCTGAAGCGATATCCGCTTTCCATGTTAGGCCGGGTTCACGAAAATGCACCTGATCATCTATAATGCCAGGGATGACCCACATGCCTTCGCAATCGATAGTTTCGTGATGGAAAGGAAGCTGAATAGATGGCGCTATTTTTTCGATACGTACATCTTTTATATGAATATCAGCGTGCTGTCGTTTTCCACGATTGAAATAGAGTGCGTTTTTTAAAATAATGTGTCCCATTTTTCTAATATTTTAGAACTGTAAAACTAAGCATTTCATAAAGATAATTTACAATCGATACCCTAAATATATTTTAATTCTGGTGAAACCCAGTGCTCTGTCTATAAAAAGACTTAAATAATAATAGAAGTTATTTTTTTTAAAGATCAAGGCAAAAAACGCAGAAATAGTGGTAACTATG
>JAIXKS010000018.1:6882-11288 GCA_026928325.1 Chitinophagales bacterium
GAAGTTATTTTTTTTAAAGATCAAGGCAAAAAACGCAGAAATAGTGGTAACTATGGCGAGTATTTTTAACGATGAGATTTGGAAAAAGGCCGACATTTTATTAAGATATTTTTGTGGATAGAGCACTAGTGCTCTGTCTATAAAGAGACTTAAATAATAATGGAAGTTATTTTTTTTAAAGATCAAGGCAAAAAACGCAGAAATAGTGGTAACTATGGCGAGTATTTTTAACGAAGAGATTTGAAAAAAGAACGACATTTTATTAAGATATTTTTGTGGATAGAGCACTAGGTTATTAATTGAATTTCGTGATGAGCGTCAAAAGAGTAATAACTCTAGTGAAACACCTGACTTGAAGCTATTTTGACTCGAAATAGATTTTTTAATGGAAAATTCAGGTTAAAGCTCTAACTTTGTCGCTTGCTAGTGCTCTGTCTATAAAGAGACTTAAATAATAATGGAAGTTATTTTTTTAAAGATCAAGGCAAAAAACGCAGACATAGTGGTAACTAAGGCGAGTATTTTTAACGAAGAGATTTGAAAAAAGAACGACATTTTATTAAGATATTTTTGTTGACAGAGCACAAGAGAAGTTGTGTAAGCTAATGAGTATTCTCATCATCCATGGCTTGTTTTTGAGCTGTATTTAATATGCATGAAACTGAATCAGAAACATCTTTTCGGGCTGATAAAAATCTATCTCTTATTACTCGTGATATATGCGATAATGAGGATAGCTTTTGTATGGTATAATTATCAAGATTTAGATACCAGTACGCCCTATGCTTGGGTGAAAACCTTATTTTATGGGAGTAGGTTTGACTTATCCGCCTTGTTGTTAAGCAATTTGGTGTTTTCCTTTTTGTGGGTTTTGCCGATAGGTTCATGGTGGCCATCCAAGCTATATCAAGGGCTTTTGAAGCTAATATTTTTCTCTGTTAATATCTTTTTTCTTGCGCTCAATGCGATTGATATCGTGTATTTTCCGTTTATTAAAAAGCGTATGCAACGGGATGCACTCTTGTTTTTTAATGGGGAGAAGGGCAATGAGGCATATACTATGTTGCCGGTTTTTATCGTGCAGTATTGGTATGTTTGGCTTTTTTGGGTGGCTTGTATCTATCTGTTGTATCGGTGGTATCATCGGATTGTTGCCAGCTTGAAAGACGTGCCGATGAAAGTTTCTTTTCTGTATCTCCTTATATTTCCATTGATTGTAGGCTTAGAATTATTGGGCATGCGTGGTGGATTGCAATTGCGTCCTTTGGCAGTTATTGATGCGGCACATGGTACGGGCGTTCGCAATGTTCCCTTTGTGTTGAATTCGACATTTTCGGTGATGCGAACCTGGGGCAAGCGATCTTTAGACGAAAGAAAGTATTTTGATGATGCAGACATAACGGGTTGTGATCGCCCGATTCATGAAATCAAGGCAACCACGGAAGCCGACTCACAAAAAATGAACGTGGTCATCATCATGGTGGAGAGTTTATCCAAGGAATACCTTTCTTGGTATCACGGCACGGGAAAGACGCCATTTTTGGATTCGTTGATGAGCAATAGCCTTGTTTTTGACAATGGATTTGCCAATGCTCGCGAGTCTGTACAAGGTGTGCCGGCCGTGTTGTCGTCGATTCCTGCGTGGATGGACGAACCCTTTATTTTTTCGAAATACGGAGCCAATAATTTCAATTCGCTTGCTACGATTACGAAACCTTTTGGTTATAAAAGTTACTTTTTTCATGGTGCCGCTAGAGGTTCGATGGGATTTTTATCGTTTACCAACCTTGCGGGCTATGATGGTTACTTCGGCAAGGAGGATTATCCAGAAGAAGCGCATTTTGATGGCGCGTGGGGGATTTGGGACCATCATTTTTTGCCGTTTATGGCAGACCAATTGACTTTAGTCGAACAACCATTTACGGCTGCGGTACTTACGTTAAATACGCATCACCCGTTTAAAGTTCCTGAATTTTATAAAGTGACCAATCCCAATGATCAATTTCCCATTTTGAATTCCTTACAATATGTGGATTATAGCCTGCAAACCTTTTTTGCCCACGCTGCCAAGCAACCTTGGTTTCATCATACACTTTTTGTGATTACGGCAGATCATACTGGGCCCATGACGGTTGCTTCTAAATCCACACTTGATGATTATCGCATTCCTATATTTTTTTATAAGCCCGATAATAGCCTCAAAGGTCAATCTCGAACGATTATCAATCAAATCGATATTTTACCTACGGTGCTGTCTGTATTAGGCTTAGAAACGACGATATTTAGTTTTGGAAAAAATGTATGGGATGCCTCATGCACGCATGCGCACATGAATTATAAATCAGGTGTGTATCAGTACGCGGATGAACAGTATTGCTTGCATTTTGACGGCTCGGACGTCATGGGTATTTTTGATTGGCACAAGGACAATATGTTGATTGAAAACCTGAAATATGACCCGGCCTTGCAAGATCGAATGCAGACAATGGAAAACCAAGTTAAAAAGTCGATACAAGTGTATAATCACGCCATTATTCACAATAAAATGCTTCCTAATGGCCAATAATCAAGGAAAGAGCAAGTGGTGGTTTCCCATATTTGTCCTAGTTTTTATTGGTCTCGGCTTGCTAGTCTGGCGGTTGTTGTTCATGGTACACAATGATGTCAGCGAACCGATACTGGTCCTGAAAGCGGCTTTTCGGTTGGATATGTCAATGATTGCAGCATTTTTTTTGTTGTTGTTTCTGCCTTATGTTGGCTATATTTTTACGGGAAGTTCAAGGTTACTTCAATTATCTAAAGGCCTGATGATTAGCCTCTGGCTGGTGATTTGCAGTATCGAGTTGTCCTCTGTAGTGATGTATCATGAATGGGGCGCCACACTAGATAGCCGAGCAGTATCTTACTTGAGCAATCCGACGGAAATGTGGGCTTCGGTGAGACAATTTATACCTTGGACGGTGATTTTGGTTGGAGTATTGATTAGTGCCGGTGGTGTTATCGTCATCCTTAAGTTTTTTAAAGCCTGGATTTACCGGAAACCGGAGCGTTATGCTTCCTTACTTGTAGTGTTTTTGTTATTGCCGGTCTTATTGGTGTTGTTGCGAGGAGGATTGCAAAAAGTAGTGATTACGCCTTCCGATGCATTTTTTTCTAAGGATATGAAGCAAAATTTTGCTGCTACTAACAAAACCTGGTATTTTTTATACTCCCTTAAAAAGTCGGGCAAGCTCCAGACCAAAGGCAACGAGGAGGAAATCAATCGATTTAGCCAACAATATCAAGCACAACGATGCTTAGAAAGTCCGATGGATGGCCTTTGGAAGGATAAAAATATAGTGTTGATCGTCATGGAAGGGTGGTCGGCAGATATGGTCAGTTACTTATATGGCCATGAAGGAGTCGCACCTTTTTTTGATTCGTTGAGCGACCAAAGCTTGCGAATGACGGAGGCATTTAGTACTGGTTTTAGGACAGATCAAGGCTTGGCGAGTGTGATGAGTGGTGTTCCATCGATGGAAGGTGCTAATATCTTAAAAAAGTTAGACAAGGTGCGCAGCATGCCTTCGCTGCCGCATCACTTAAAAAATCAGGGTAGATCGACTTCCTTTGTGTATGGGGGCGACCTAAACTTTGCTAATTTATTTAATTATCTAGTAGCTTTAGATTTCGATACGGTTGTAGGGCAACAAGCCTTTAAGGGCGAATTTGAGGTTTCGGATTGGGGTGCGCCCGATCATATTACGGCGGCATGGGCAAGTCAAATCATGACGCATCAAAAACAACCTTTTTTTTCCACGTGGTTATTGCTAAGTTCTCATGCTCCTTTTGACGTGCCTATAGAGAATCCATTTTCAGGAGCTCAAGACATTCCTACCAAGTACAAAGCCTCCGTTGCCTATAGTGATTATGCGCTGCGTTTATTTTTCGAATCAAGTAGCAAGCAATCGTGGTTTAAAAATACGGTATTTATTATTACGAGCGACCATGGGAGCGTTCATTCAGGATGGGCAGGAAATGAATCTTTTGAACGATTTAGGATACCTATGATCGTGTATGACCCAAGTACAGAAGACCCGGATGGCCAAGACCTCCAAATACCATGCAATCATTTTGATTTGCCAACCACTATTTTGGCTGCCGTAGGTGGTTCGAATAATGATTTTATCTTCGGTCGAAATATATTTTGTGAGGACACAACTAGGATAGCTTGGTGGAATAGCGATGTTGTCCAGGGACAATATGCAAAACAAGCCATTCAAATCAAAGCCTTAAATGATCCCAAAGAAGCCCAAGGCGACGTAGGCTTATTCTTTGACATGGTCAAGCAATGGTTTAATGAATTATAAATTAATGTCGTTTAGTTAAGCAAAAAATGTGCGACCACATCGTGGTCGTATGATTAT
>JAIXKS010000018.1:11363-32384 GCA_026928325.1 Chitinophagales bacterium
TATGAATAGATTTTAAGCCAAAAGTCTAAAAAGTGAATTATTTGAATTTAGTATTTGTGTTAAATCTTCACTTGTTTAGCTAATTGCCTCAGGCTACCTGAACATCTCTATTTTATTATGAAGACTTTTATAACTTGTTAGCACCAAAATTAAGCCAGCCTTAGCGGAGCTTCCGTTAAGAAATCATGGGATAAAAACGTTAAAAATTTAAAACTGATTGAGCCTATTCATAGTAAAATCGAGAGAAGAAGGCCAAGTAGGCGAAAATGGTCAACCGAAACCGGTTACACTAGGGCGAGTTTTTTGATACGAAAGTGATTTTTGAATCAGTCCAAAGATTCATGCTAAAAAATATCATAGTTCAAGGCAGAAAACACAGACATAGCCATTGCTATGTCGAGTATTTCTAACGCAGAAATCGGATATTTTTAATGAAGAATGGGCTTATTTGAATGTCACTTTCGTATTATATTAGTTTTTATGCAATGATTTTAGGATGAACCGGTACAGTCTTGACCTTTTGTTTCTTTTGTGTCAAGACAAAAGAAAAGAAAGATTGAAATTACCACTTAGGATCAAATTTTAAAGCTAAATGTTAAAATAGCAAAGTATTTGCATGTACTATTCGTGGAGAACCTTCGTTGATTTTGTTAATTGACTCGTTACCTAGAACAGCTCTACTTCTTTTGAAGTTATTCTTAAATTGTAATCTCTAATAAAAATAATCGGCCTTAGCGGGTCATCCGTTAAAAAATCATGGAATAAAAACGTTAAAAATTTAAAACTGTTTGAGCCTATTCCTAGTAAAACCAAGAGAACAAAGCCAAGTTGGCGAAAAAGCCGAATTAAGTCTGTTCCCATTGAGGCGAGTTTTTTGATACAAAAGTGATTTTTGAATGAGTCCAAAGATTCATGCTAAAAAATATCATAGTTCAAGGCAGAAAACACAGACATAGCCATTGCTAAGTCGAGTATTTCTAACGCAGAAATCGGATATTTTTTAATGAAGCCTTTGTTAAATTTTAACCTCCAATAAAAAAATGGCCTTAGCGGAGCATCCGTTAAAAAATCATGGAATAAAAACGTTAAAAATTTAAAACTGTTTGAGCCTATTCCTAGTAAAACCGAGAGAACAAAGCCAAGTTGGCGAAAAATCCGAATTAAGTCTGTTCCCATTGAGGCGAGTTTTTTAAATTTAGTTTTTATGGAGTGATTTTAGGATGAGCCGGTACAGCCTTGACTTTTTGTTTCTTTTGTGTCAAAACAAAAGAAAAGAAGGATTGACACGATCAAAAGAGAATAGACTTTAAAGCCAAAAGTAAAAACAAAGCAGCAATTTCATAATTCCATAAAAAAAACCTGACCATTTACAACAATAAATAATCAGGTTTTACTTAGTAGCGGGAGCAGGACTCGAACCTGCGGCCTTCGGGTTATGAGCCCGACGAGCTACCAACTGCTCCATCCCGCGCCAACGTTTTTTACAAAATTTCACTTATTCTAGAAGTGTTATTTTGTAATGGACTGCAAAGGTAAAGAATTAAAACGAATCCACCAAATTAAATTAACAGAAATTAATTAATTGTTGATTTACCTTAACCCCAATAGACTTGAAATATTATAAATAATCATTGCCAAAAGCCCACTAACCGGTATCGTAAGAATCCACGCCCATACGAGATTCACCGTAACACCCCATCTCACCGCTGATAGTCTTTTAGTCGCACCAACACCAATGATAGAACCCGTAATGGTATGCGTAGTACTCACCGGAATTTTTAAAAACTCCGTAACGAATAGGGTAAGTGCTCCGGCTGTTTCAGCGGCAACGCCCTCAAAAGGCGTAACCTTAGTGATTTTTGTACCCATGGTTTTGATGATTTTCCATCCGCCACTCAATGTCCCTATTGCTATGGCGCCATAACAAGCCAATGGTACCCACCAAACCATGTGATCTAGCGAATAATTTTGTGGATCATAAGCGATATATGCGGCCATGATGATACCCATAACTTTCTGGGCGTCATTACCTCCGTGCCCGACACTAAAGGCTGCGGAAGATACCAGCTGCATCCGTTTAAACCATCGTTCGCTTTGGGCATAATTGAGATAACTCATAAACAAGGTGAAAACGGCCATGATACATATAATCGAGCCGAGAATGAGCCATTTTATATTTTTACTATAGAATAGAATATTCCAATAATCCGACGCAAACCGAGGTTGGTAAATCGTATTTAGGGCTATCGGTTCGTTTTTTCTGATTACACTAAAAGCGATTGGGTCTCCTTTTTTATGAACCTTCCACAAATGATCAAATTCCATTTCGTTAGTGACGGTATGGTCGTCGATCTTCTGTAGGAAGTCCTCCTTTCTGAGTCCCATATTATGAGCTACGGAACCATTGGTTACATCCTTTAGGATTACACCGTCGTTGACGATCTCGTAATCGGAGATACCTAAAATCTTCGGATGCTGAGTTTCGATCATATTGGATAAGGCGGTGACTGCAAGCACGATGATACCGACCGAGACCAGCTTAGGTATCGCGCCTTTTTTAAACGAATTGAGAAACCACAGCGCAATAATAAAGGCAACCACCATACCGATGATAGGCGCTAGGAAAATAAAACTAGCTACTTTTAAGATAATCTCGGTTTTGATGGACATAAAACCCGCATGGGCAATGGCTGCTCCTGCAAATCCACCGATCAGCGTATGCGAAGAGCTGGAAGGTATTCCAAACCACCACGTGAGCAAATTCCAAATGATAGCGGCCATGATTCCCGCGAGGATGACCGGAAGCGTTATATAATCCTGGATTACGGTTTTGGCAATGGTATTGGCAACGCCATGCTCTGTAAATATAAAATAAGCGGCAAAATTGAACGTTGCTGCCCAGACTACAGCTTGAAAAGGAGTAAGTACCTTAGTCGAAACTATCGTAGCAATGGAGTTAGCAGCATCATGAAATCCATTAATATAATCGAAAATCAGAGCAAGTGATATAATTATTATTAATAAAGTCATATTAGAAATTCATAAGATTTGTATGCCAATATTGAACCATCCATGAAGTACTATCTATGTATATTTAATGATAATGGATTCGATGATATTTGAGCAGTCTTCACATTTATCAGATATGACTTCGAGATCCTCATAGACATCTTTGAGTTTGATCACATCTATCGGATTGATATTGGGATTGGCAAATAGCTGGATGATCGCTTTATCCAACGTGTCATCTGCCGCATTTTCCATACTGTTGATAAATACGCACTCTTGTTTGATTTTGCTGATGTTTTTCATATTGCGCAACTTCGTTACAGCATTGACCAAGGCGTCTATGGCCTTTTGGTTGATTTCGCCAAAATCCTTCATCAAGTCATCAATCTCTTCGATGTTATAATTTAAGATTTTTTTTGCAGAAGCGTGGATGTAATCAGCCACATCATCTAGCGAAGTAGCTAGCTGGTGTATATCTTCCCGATCAAAGGGCGTAATAAAGTTTTTACCTAATTCGACAAATATCTGGTGCGTATATTCATCATTTTGATGCTCTTTATCTTCAAGTGATCTCAGAAGATTGGTTCTTTTTTCAGTATCGGGTTCGTTGAGCGCTTTTTTAAAAATTCTGCTCATTTCTTTTAAATTGGCTACGATGTTTTCAAAAATATCGTAAAAAACACGGTCTTTCGGGAGAAAAATTCGAATGATGTTATTAAGCGCCATGATCCTCAGTTAGTTCGTGGTTATTAAAGCACAAAGGTAAGCTTTTGATTAGAATATTATTTTGTTAGACAGCATTTTTTATCCATTTCAAGAAAATTTAATTTTTTTGTAACAATCTGAAACCTTTTTTCTGCCATTTTTCCAACTTGTAATCACGGGTAAAGTGTGCTCAAAGGTGAATGATAAATGATAATAGATAGCTAGGACTCGACCTTTCAATTAGAATATGAATTTGTCTATAAAACATCCAGCTTTGACCTTCAATATTAAATAATTTTAAAAGATAATGACAATTTTTACAATTTTTTATATATTATAATAAAACATTATGTATTTTTGCCTTTGATTTCAAGATTTAACCGAAAGAATATATGAAGAATTGGTTGAAAATAGTGATGATATTCGTTGTATCATCGACAGTCCTAGTAGGGCAAAATCCTGATTATAAATCCGGTGTGGTTTTTAAAAAATTGTTTTTAGACTATCAAACTGCGAATGGTGGTAAGTTTACAAACTTTAAAGACTACAAGCATGGATATGAAATCGGATATCATCGGATGCTTTCAAATAACGTAGCCCTCAATCTTCCATTGAGATATGGCGTGGTGAATTCGCATATAGATTCTATCACGCAGCTCGAAAAGCGAGTGTTGAGTTTGGATGCTCAATTTCAATATCAATTTAACGACTTAGGCCCGGATTTTATCCCTTATGTCCTAGCCGGTGTTGGTGGTGTGTACGAAAAGGTAGGAGACTTTAATGTACAAATCCCTGTAGGCTTGGGTATATATTTTAGAGTTGCGCCTAATGCATTCATTCAGCTACAGTCTGAGTTTAGGTATTCATTCCTCGAAAAAAGAAATAATCTGGCCCACGGTATCGGATTTACCTATTTATTCGGCCATACAGATAAAGAAACCATGCCGGAAGAAAAGCCTGTGTTAGATTCAGATGGAGATGGAGTGCCTGATGATTTAGATCTATGTCCGTTTGAGTTCGGCCTTAAAGCCTTGAATGGTTGCCCGGATCGCGACGGTGATGGTATTCCAGATTATTTAGATAAATGCCCAGATGAAGCGGGTCTTAAAGCCTTTGACGGATGTCCGGATACGGATGGAGACGGCGTACCAGATTACGAAGACGAATGTCCAAAAGTACGAGGAACGATAGCCAATAAAGGCTGCCCGGAAGCACCAACTATACATGACTCGGATGGTGACGGTATTCCAGATGACGAAGACGAATGCCCACACGAGAAGGGGCCAAAAGAAACCAAAGGTTGCCCGGATCGCGACGGTGATGGTGTTCCCGACCATTTGGATAAGTGTCCGGATCGCCCAGGATTAAGATTGTACGAAGGATGTCCGGATACGGACGGCGACGGTATCCCGGATCATAAAGACAAATGCCCGACCATCCCGGGCACAGTAGCCAATGACGGGTGCCCAGAAATCACAAAAGAGGACAAAAAGACTTTAGAAATAGCCATGCAAGCCGTCCAGTTCCAATTAGGTTCGGCCATACTAAAGCCCGAATCCTACAAAGTCCTAACGCAGATAGCCGAGATCATGAGCCGCTACCCGGATTTCAACCTACACATCAGTGGACACACCGACAATACCGGTAATCCATCACTCAACCAAGTTCTATCCGAAAGGCGAGCAAAAGCCTGCTACGACTATCTATTAACCAAGCAAGTATCAGCAAGTCGCATGAGCCACACCGGCTATGGCGAATCCAGACCAATCTCTTCCAACGCCAACGATAAAGGAAGAGCACTCAATCGAAGGGTAGAGTTCAATCTAATCCCGAGAGAATAATTTTTAAGACTCAATATCTACATAATATAAAGCGCATGTCCAAAGGATATGCGCTTTTTTTTTTGTAAAAAATATCCACTATCCACCACCCTCAAATTTTTTTTTGCCCAAACCCTATCGAGTAAAAACTTTGAAGGCAAAGCTCAACCAAAAAAATGTTTTTGCACCCTTCATAATCCCACTACCACCGCAAGGGTTTTCCACCCTTCAGGGCCGGGGCAAAGAAAACCCTTCAGTGCCGCGTCGAAGAAAAAAAATGTTTTTGCTCCCTTTAGGGCCGGGGCAACAAAAACATTTCCACCACCCTCAAATTTTTTTTCGCCTAACCCTAAAGGGTAAAAAACTTTGAGGGCAAAGCCCAACCAAAAAAATGTTTTTGCACCCTTCATAATCCCACTACCACCGCAAGGGTTTTCCACCCTTCAGGGCCGGGGCAAAGAAAACCCCTCAGTGCCGCGTCGAAGAAAAAAAATGTTTTTGCACCCTTTAGGGCCGGGGCTACAAAAACATTTCCACCACCCTCAAATTTTTTTTCGCCTAACCCTAAAGGGTAAAAAACTTTGAGGGCAAAGCCCAACCAAAAAAATGTTTTTGCACCCTTCATAATCCCACTACCACCGCAAGAGTTTTCCACCCTTCAGGGCCGAGGCAAAGAAAACCCTTCAGTACCGCATCGAAGAAAAAAATGTTTTTGCTCCCTTCAGGGCCGGGGCTACAAAAAACATTTTTCCACCCTTCAGGGCCGGGGCAAAGAAAACCCTTCAGTGCCGCGTCGAAGAAAAAAAATGTTTTTGCTCCCTTTAGGGCCGGGGCAACAAAAACATTTCCACCACCCTCAAATTTTTTTTCGCCTAACCCTAAAGGGTAAAAAACTTTGAGGGCAAAGCCCAACCAAAAAAATGTTTTTGCACCCTTCATAATCCCACTACCACCGCAAGGGTTTTCCACCCTCCAGGGCCGGGGCAAAGAAAACCCTTGAGAGCACAGCCCAACCAAAAAAATGTTTTTGCACCCTTCAGAATCCCACTACCACTACAAGGGTTTTCCTCCCTTCAGGGCCGGGGCAAAGAAAACCCCTCAGTGCCGCATCGAAGAAAAAAATGTTTTTGCTCCCTTTAGGGCCGGGGCTACAAAAACATTTCCCACTCCAAAAAAATCAACAATAAAATCAAACCATTTCTACTCTATCAACCTACTTTTCAAATCCATTCGTTCATGTAAAATTCTCAGGATTTCAATTTTATCTTTGGAAGTTTGTTGATAGAAAATGATATGTTTCCCAGATTTCAGCCCTAAAATATCGTTCACTAATTTAAAATATTTATTGCCAATTTCAGGGTTTTTTCCAATCTCAATACAAGATGCTTTAATGGCATTATAATAAATATTAGCTTGGTTTTCCGACCATTTAAAATATGTATAATACCAAATCCTATCTAAATCATCAATAGCTTTCTGTCTAAATGCTACTTTAATCATGCTTGATAGCCTTAGCTTTTAATGCTGCTAAATGCATTTCAAAATCAAAATCTTCCATAACAGGACTATCTAAACCCTCCTGAATAGCCTTTTTAAGAGCCTCTATTTCGTTTTCCTCTTTTTCCAGCAAGCGTAATCCGGCCCGTATCACCTCACTTGCATTTTTATATCGACCTTCAGCAATGATAGTTCGGATAAACTGTTCAAAATAATCTCCCAATGCTACCGATGTATTTTGTGCCATAACTTTAAATTTAAGATAATAACTAATCGCAAAGTTACCAAAATTTGGTAATCTCACAAAATTTATTATCTTTTCTCTAAATATCCCCTCAGGGCCAGCCCTTCAAAAAATGTTTTGCACCCTTTAGGGCCGTGGCAACAAAAACATTTCCCTCCCTTCACCACTACAAGGGTTTTCCACCCTTCAGGGCCGGGGCAAAGAAAACCCCTCAGGGCCAGCCCTTCAAAAAATGTTTTTGCACCCTTTAGGGCCGTGGCAACAAAAACATTTCCCTCCCTTCACCACTACAAGGGTTTTCCACCCTTCAGGGCCGGGGCAAAGAAAACCCCTCAGGGCCAGCCCTTCAAAAAATGTTTTTGCACCCTTTAGGGCCGTGGCAACAAAAACATTTCCCTCCCTTCACCACTACAAGGGTTTTCCACCCTTCAGGGCCGGGGCAAAGAAAACCCCTCAGTGCCGCGTCGAAGAAAAAAACATTTTTCCACCCTTCAGGCCCGGGGCTACAAAAACATTTTCCACCCTTCACCACCGCAAGGGTTTTCCACCCTTCAGTGCCGCATCGAAGAAAAAAAATGTTTTTGCACCCTTTAGGGCCGGGGCAACAAAAACATTTCCACCACCCTCAAATTTTTTTTTTTTCGCCTAACCCTAAAGGGTAAAAAACCTAGAGGGCATAGCCCAATCCCAAAAAATGTTTTTGCACCCTTTAGGGCCGGGGCTACAAAAACATTTTCCTCCCTTCAGGGCCGGGGCAAAGAAAACCCTTCAGGGCCGGGGCTACAAAACCCATTTTCACGCCTCCCCAACAAACTCCAAAATCTCCTGAATCACCTCCTCTAAGTGATGCAAAACCCGATCATTAGAAACCCGAAAGATCTTTAATCCAAACTTTTCCATTTCTTGATCCCGAACCTCATCATACTTTTTTTGATTTTTAAGCTTGTGATACGCACCATCCAGTTCAATCACCAATTTATGTTTATGCCCATAAAAATCCACAATATAATTCCCTATAGGATGCTGCCGCCTAATTTTAAATCCAAGCTGATTGTTTTTGACAGCCTCCCAAAATATCTTTTCAGCAGGAGTCATATTCTGCCGATTCAGAAACGCATTCCGAAAGCCATAAAACTCCGCTCCGAAAAACATATCCATCCGATCTAAATCCTTATCATCATCCTCCATCCCATCTTTTTAAACCTAAAAATAAAATCTTTTTTCATATCATCCCACCAATCCCCAAAAAAAAGTTTCCAACCTTCAAAAAAATGTTTTTGCACCCTTTAGGGCTGGGGCAACAAAAACATTTTCCTCCCTTCACCACCGCAAGGGTTTTCCACCCTTCAGGGCCGGGGCAAAGAAAACCCCTCAGAGCCGCATCGAAGAAAAAATGTTTTTGCACCCTTCAGAATCCCACTACCACTACCACTACAAGGGTTTTCCTCCCTTCACCACCGCAAGGGTTTTCCACCCTTCAGGGCCGGGGCAAAGACCACCCCAGAGCCGCGTCGAAGAAAAAAAATGTTTTTGCACCCTTTAGGGAGGGGCAAACAAAAACATTTTCCTCCCTTCACCACTACAAGGGTTTTCCTCCCTTCAGGCCCGAGGCAAAGAAAACCCTTCAGTGCCGCGTCGAAGAAAAAAAATGTTTTTGCACCCTTCAGGGCCGGGGCAACAAAAACATTTTCCTCCCTTCACCACTACAAGGGTTTTCCTCCCTTCAGGGCCGGGGCAAAGAAAACCCTTCAGTGCCGCATCGAAGAAAAAAAATGTTTTTGCTCCCTTTAGGGCTGGGGCAACAAAAACATTTTCCACCCTTCAGGGCCGGGGCAAAGAAAACCCTTCAGTGCCGCATCGAAGAAAAAAAATGTTTTTGCACCCTTTAGGGCCGGGGAAAAAAAAACATTTCCCCTCCACCACACATACACCAAACTTATGCCCACATAAACTAATATTATAAATCACTAAACCTCTTTACCCTTATATATAACGAAAAAAAATATGTAAAAATACTACGTTTTTTTCTTCATTTTCCTTTTGTTTTCTCCTTGCCCTGACTTATCTTTGCCTTCATAAGAAAACCATATAATTTATTGTTTTAAAAAAGCTTAATACAAAAATTATAGTTACAACTCAGATATATGCTTTCAAATCTTAATATGAAGTGCATTTTTTCATCAGATGAAGCTTCTTTTAGTGTTAATAGCTGAGCTACAGAAGAAAAAGAAGATGAGTACATGAAAAATTGACTTTTCTTGATTGAAATGGATCATAACTGAATATTTCAAATTACAAAAAAACGCATCGTTATTATCTTGTGCAGAAAGAATTACAGTGGATGAAGACCAACCTTGCGAAAACTTTACAGTAAGAAATTAAAGACAACGAATTACGCCGAAGAACCGAGATAAAGAGAATTTTTGAATTTTTATATATAACCAACCTAAAACCATAATTCAGATATGCGTATGTCTGTATTATATAACACAATTCATCCTTCGGGATATCCTATGCAGCATCTAACCGGTGCAGGTTGGGCATTTTTAATGTTTATAAATCGTTGCTATAGATAAATCAACTACGCCTATGAATTTGAATACTTACACTTTACCTCATTGTATCATCCGACTTTTATCGATAATCTCTGGCTTGACTGCTTGGTCTTGGACAGCCTGGAGTGCGGATGGCGATACACCGCGAGTACACAATAACTCGAATATAACGAATAATTTTTATATAGGTCATCCACATTGCGTGGGTTACCTCGATACATTTTATACTATATTACTATATTATTTTTTATTATTTCTTAACATTAAAACAAATACACATGAAAACTTCGCCACCCATTGATGTTGGAATGTTGACCGGGCACCGGCTCAACTCCATGCGGATTTCAGAAGAAAATGAAGTAAAGAAAAAAAGCAAAGCGCAGCCTCGCGTACTCAAATGGCTGCCCAGTCTCATGCTCACCTTACTCTTCCTAGCCGGAAGTAGTTGGTCGGCGATGGGGCAAACATTGACATCTACACCGGCTCCTCAGGGAGGAACTGTTTATTTATGTGTAGATGGTACTATGGTATTGCATTTAGATGGTTCTAATGCTAGTGCAACCTATAACTTTGCTAAATCAGCGGGAGGAGGACCTGCCTATAGTGAGGGTCCAATTCCGGGTAATGGAGGAAGGATAAGTAGTTCAGTAATTGATATATTTGATACTACGACTCCGCCTCTCTACACTTTGACTGCGGTACAGTCTCCTTTTATGATATGGTCAATTAACGTTGACGTCACAGCAAAACCAACACCTCCGGTACTCAATCTGAGTCAAGCGGAAGGATCTGTTAATGCAAGTAGCTCTACTAATATCTCAGCTACTCTCGCTACTGCCGGTAGCGGTGGAGTATCAGGTAGTGTTGATGGCTACGAGTACAGTATCAACGGTGGTGCTACATGGACAACCTATACCTTAGGTGATCCGATAGGTACTACAGGCTACAATCAGCCATCTGTCAAGATCAAAGCATACAGAGCCCACCCGGATGGTTTGGGTTGTTATGCGGAGACGATCTATACATGGAATATCGTCAGCCGAGTACACAATAGCGGTGTCGGTAGTTACTATAATATACAAGATGCAATCAACAACGCATCTGCAGGAAATACGATTTTAGTCGATGCAGGTACTTATACAATGACAGCTCCTATAAATGTCAACAAAGAGTTGACTATTATAGGTCAAGGTATGAGCAATACCATTCTGGAATACTCTTCTTCATGGTATAACATAAATAATGGAGAGGCCTTTACACTGAGTTCACCAAACACGACCATTCAAGGTTTCCACTTTAAAATTGTCGGTAAAGGACAAGGAAATCTAATAGGTGTTTACCAATCCGGTGCTAAAATTTTGGATAATAAATTTTCAGGAGAATATGTTTTTGGTGAGGGAGAGGTTACTAGAGCTGTTGTTATAAGTGGCGGTGGTACCAACTTGCTCATTGACGGGAATATTATTGAAAGTTTACGCCAGCCTGGTTATTTGAGCGGAGGTTCAGGTAACATTAGTAACAATACAATAAACAATACAAGAGGTTGGGTAATAGAGAGTGTAGGAGCATTAAATATTGCAAACAATATTTTTGGTACGAATAGCTCACACATAACTATTTTAGACATTGCTCCTAATATTGCAGGCTTAGCAATAAATAACAATGACCTATCAGGTGCTAAAACAGATTGGGCAATTGATAATAGAACGACTATGCCATTGGATGCCGAATGTAACTGGTGGGGTGCAGGTATTTGTATGAATGACAATACATTATTTATTAATACGGTCAACAATACACCACACCTTACTGATGGTACAGATGACGATGCAGGAGTAGCAGGCTTCCAGCCGGTAGCTGGTGCATGTGCCGCTGATCCACTAGTAGCAACAGCGACAGTTTCTAACCAAATATGTGGTGCTTTAGGAAGTATCTCAGTTACATTTAGTGGCGGAGAAGCACCTTATGACATTGCATGGAACGGAGGTAGCGATACAGGCGTATCTTCGCCATATCCTATCACAAATCTATCTGCAGGTACGTACAACATTACGGTTACAGACAAGTGTGGCGGTACTGCGGAAGCAACAGCTACACTCAGCTATCTACCAGTACATAACTTTACACAAAATACGTATCACGCAACGATTCAAGCAGCCATCGATGCTGCTGCTTCGGGCAACGTGATCAATGTATGTGCAGGTACATATACAGAAGATGTATTGATTGATAAACCATTAACCTTAAAAGGAGCGAATGCAGGAATTTCTGGCAGCGGTACTAGAGGCGCAGAGTCTATCATAAAACCAGCATCATCTGCTCAGACGCCAATCCGTCTATCAGGCAATGGTACTTCAAATAATGTGACTATTGATGGTTTTGAAATTACCGGAAATGTTTCCAACTATGGTATAAATGCGGGTGACGGAACAAGTGGACTTACGATTATCAATAACAATATCCATGATATAGGTACAGGAAGAGGTTCTGGAAATGTATATGCCATCCGATATCCGGGTTCCGCAGCTAATACATCCAATATTACCATCTCTGACAATTACATCAGTGATGTATTCAATACAACTACTGCTTTAGGTCATGGAGCAGCAATATGGATGGGTCAAAGTACTGCAAACGGTACTGTTGCCAATGTTAACATCGAGAGAAATAAGATAGAAAACATTTTTGCACCGACAGGTAAAGCGGCAACAGGTATTGATATTTCACTCGGTTTTGGACCGACAGCTACAGGTAAAGTGAGCAATTTATTAATCAAAGACAATGAGATTAACAATCTCAATAGCGCAGGTTATGCTGCTTACGGAGTTCAGTTGAGTGGAAAAACGGAAGATGTTTTGGTTGTTAACAACAAAATTGATAATATAGTAAATGGAACTGCTCCAGTTGCGGTATTTGTAGGAGCATCTAATACTCTAGGAGGATTTACGAATATCAATAACAATAGCTTCACGAATGTTACGTACGGAGTATCAAGTGATGGATCGGCCGTATTTGATGCTACATGCAACTGGTATGGTTCAGCTAGCGGTAATACTGTAGAAACAAAAATCTATGGCAATGCCAATTACGAACCATGGTTAGTAGGCGCTGGTAATAGTGCAAGCATTGGTTTTGTACCTACAGCAGATTGTACAGGTACATGGGAAGTACCAACATATACGATCAACAATGCATCATGTGCAAACAATGACGGTTCTATTACAATAAGTTGGACTGGAGGAACAGCACCTTACACGATTGCATTTGATGGTGGTACAGCTACCACTGAGACTAGCCCTAAAACATATAGTGGTTTAGCAGCAGGTTCTTACAATATCGTATTGACCGATGCTAATGGCACGTATGTTACTAGTACTCAGACCGTCGGTTCTTCACCGGTTACTTTGACACATGGTATGACTGTGACTTATCACACGACGATCCAAAATGCTATTAATGCAGCAGACATGAGCGGAGGTGACATCATCGATGTATGTGCAGGCACATACAATGAAGAGGTGACCATCGACAGACCTCTTACTTTGAGAGGTGCTCAATATGGAGTAGATCCTCGACCATCTATAGGAAGTGCAAGGGTCATTGACGCAGCTACTGAAACTGTGGTAACTCAACCGGGCAATAAGAATATTTTCAAAATTACTGCAACGGGTGTAACCATTGACGGATTTCAGTTTAGTCATCCAGCCACAGGTAGTGGTATAGATGCGGTGAGAGCTGACGGCGCAACTGGACTTACTTTTGTAAACAACATCACAGTGAATAGCCGTGATGAAGGTATTCAGGCAGTAGGAGGTAGTGATTTGATGATCAAGCACAACTACTTCTACAAGTCAAACGGTGACGCTGTAAACGTTTCAGGTAATATAGCAGGATCGAATCATAAAGTACTTGAAAACGATATCTACAATTCTACAAGTGCTTATGGTGCGATTTATCTATATGATATCAATGATGTAGAAGTTGCACGCAACGTAGTGAATACAGAAGGTAGCATCATGGCTATTGGTCAGGGTTTAGATGGTCTGGCTGCTAAAAACATCAATGTACATCATAACAACTTCAGCAGTTTATTTAGAAATATGGTAGCTGTTGTATATGGTATAGCTGTGGATGATGTGAATAGTGAAAACATCTCTATCAATAACAACGTCTTGGTACAAAATGGTACGCCATCTTCAGAGATTTCATTCAAGCATTTGATTCGAGTTACAGCTAATGTAAATAATATCGAAATTCATGAAAACTATCTGAAGAGAAATGACAATACTAAAAAATATGTTTATGTGGCTCCTACAGTATCCAATACCGTAGAGGCAACATGTAACTGGTATGATA
The DNA here is from genome assembly GCA_026928325.1 of Chitinophagales bacterium. Classification (GTDB taxonomy): domain Bacteria; phylum Bacteroidota; class Bacteroidia; order Chitinophagales; family Saprospiraceae; genus OLB9. The sequence continues at coordinate 25,550 of JAIXKS010000018.1, forward strand.
CTAATGATGGCAATTTTGTACTTGGAAGATTTGAAGGTGGAGGTAGCATCAACTACTTACCATTCCTCAACGACGGAACGGACACAGATGGTGCTGCAGTAGGTTTTGTACCGACAGCAGGAGCTTGTACAGGATGTCCTGACGGTCGCCTAGTGACCAATACCAATACAGGAATCAATTACTGTACGATCCAGTCAGCGATTGATGATCCGTTAACATTGGATACTCATGTGATAACTGTGGGTCCTGGTGTATATCCTGAGATTGTAACTGTTAATAAAGTAGTCGATCTTAGAGGTCCTAAGTATGGAACTCAGGGATACGATATGAGCAGAGGTACGGGTGAAGCCATCGTAACACCGCCTACATCTAAATCTTATGCAGTATTTACAGTAAACAGAGATGGAGTATCTATCAATGGATTCACTATTGATGGTGATAACCCAACTGTAACGACCACAGATTGGGAAGGAACTAACGGTGCAGACATTGATGCTCAAACAGGTATCGATATCTGGGCTGTTGACGGTAATACACCTGTATATAACGTGAAGATTGAAAATAACATCATTCAAAATCTTACCTACACAGGTATCGAATTTTATGGTTGGGGAGCTTCCGGTTCAAGACCTGCCGGTTCTGGCAACTTGTTCAAAGATAACCTAATCCAAGATCTTGGTATTTATGGTTCACCAAATGGCGACGATAACAAGTGGGGATTGGGAGTCTTGATGTACGATAATAATTATGCGAGAGTAGAGGACAACGTGATGACCAACGTCAGAACAGGTATTCAGACTGGTAATTTCTTCAAAGCAAACCCTGGTGCTGCAGATTATCAAGTATTCTCAGGAAATACAATCCAAGGAAGAAGAAGTGGTATTTTCCATAACTTATTCTATGGGGCAGGATCATCTTTCACATTAGAGAATAATACGATTACCGCTTTAGCACATGCAGGAGAAACTCCGGTTTGGAATGGTATCTTACTATCTTCTCAAAATGGTGTTGTTCAACATTTGAACAATAATAGTATCGATGGAGCAGATGTTTCAGGTGTTGCAGGTATGGTATCAAGCGGTATCAACGTATGGCATGTAAACACAACTTCTCCTGGTGACATTAACGGAGGTACAATTCAGAATGTTACCAATGGTGTTTTCGTTAATAATTTTGAAGGATACAACCAAAATTCAAATTTGGGTGGTCACGCAACAATTACAGGCGTAACAATCACTGGAGCAGAAACAGGTGTTAAGGTTTGGGATGGAAATAATGCAGGAAGCACACATGCTAAAGTTAGTGCAACTATTGCTAACAGTACCATTACCGCTACAAGCACAGGTGTAATGTTTGCAAGTACAGATGACCACAAAGCGAGCGGTTCTGTTACAGGAAGTACCATTACTGCAGGAAGCAACGGTATCTACGTGGACAATGCCTCTGCAACAGACGGCGTTAGTATCACAAACAATGCAGTATCTGTAACAAATAGGGAAGTAGCCAGCATACCGACAATGGGTATTGGACTTCGCAATGTAGCAGGTTCATCAGCAGCTACCGTATCAAGTAATACAGTAAGTGGAGCATTCTATGGATATGGAGCATACAATGTAAATACCACACCGGTGACTACAATCACAGGAGGTACAGTTACAAATGTAATGCAAGGTTTAGCGATCTTAAACACATTAGATGGCGGAACAAACAAAGCAGGTTCAAACCTTGGTATAAATGGAGTATCCATGAGTGGATTTACAGGTTCATCAACGAATCCGGCGATCAACTTCCACGCAGGTATCTATACTTATACGACAGGAGGTACAACAGCTGCTGAAGGTATTGACTTAGCAGTAAGCAATGTAACGATAGACGGAACAGGTAAGCCATCACAGGCGAGTGGAGGAATCTACTTAGCAGACTTCAGTGGTGGAACTGATATGGTACAGACAGTGACAGTCAATGGATCTAACATCATCAACAACGCAAACCGTGGTGTAGATGCAAGAGGAAAAGTTGATTTAACATTGACAGCCAATACATTGGATAATAACGGACATGATGCCTTTGGTACAGGTGGCAATTATGGATACACCATCATTGCACAACAAAATTCCAAAGTGACAGCATATAACAACTTTATCAATCTACCGGCTTCAAGCACAACACGCGCTTATGGCTTAGGCTTAGGCAATGGTAGCACAAACTTGATATCAGCACATGACAACAGCATCTTGATGAATGGCAACACGGATCCAGATAGCAGATTAGCAATCAATCCGGGAACAGGAACCATAGATGCAACATGTAACTGGTGGGGAGCAGGTCTTTGTATGAATGATGCCAACCTTTTTGCAGGTACGGTTAATAATACACCAAACCTTTTAAATGGTACAGATGACGATGCGGGTGCAGCAGGCTTCCAGCCGGTAGCTGATGCTTGTGACGCTGATCCACTAGTAGCAACAGCGACAGTTTCTAACCAAATATGTGGTGCTTTAGGAAGTATCTCAGTTACATTTAGTGGCGGAGAAGCACCTTATGACATTGCATGGAACGGAGGTAGCGATACAGGCGTATCTTCGCCATATCCTATCACAAATCTATCTGCAGGTACGTACAACATTACGGTTACAGACAAGTGTGGCGGTACTGCGGAAGCAACAGCTACACTCAGCTATCTACCAGTACATAACTTTACACAAAATACGTATCACACAACGATTCAAGCAGCTATCGATGCTGCTGCTTCGGGCAACGTAATCAATGTATGTGCAGGTACATATACAGAAAGTGTAACAGTTCCGAATACTAAGTCATTGACGATTAATGGAGCCAATGCAGGTGTTGCAGCAGGAAATGATCCGGCTACAAGAGGAGCAGAATCAGTAGTCGTAGGTGGCTTTAAAGTTTATTCTGCATCTGAAATAGATGGATTTACCATCAATACAGGAGCTTCAGTTGCTGGCCCGTCCAAGAACGGTGTTTATGTAGGTGGCAATGGGGTGAAAGTATCGAATACGATAATAGAAAATGTTACGGGTGCCAATAACCATGGTATTGAAACACAATCCGGTATCAACAACTTTACATTAGAATATTCCACTATCCAAAACAACTGGCAGGGAATATATATAAATCCAGGTAGTGGACATGTATTAACAGGAAACCTCATTACTGCCAATAATGGAGTAGGAGTAGGTATCGGTTCAGACGGATTGAGTAATTTCCTTATGACAGGAAGTACGATCAGCAACCATACTCTAGAAGGATGGGGAGCAAGTAGTGTAGGAGCCAACGTTGCAGCCCACGACAATATCTTCACAAGCAATGGTGTAAGTGTTGCTCACTATAGTGGTAATGCAATTGACGCTAGCTGTAACTGGTGGGGTGTAACTGATGGAAATACAGTTCAATCATCTACATCAGGAAGTGTTGATTACAGTCCATGGTTAGTTGATGGAACAGATAGCCAAATGGGTACACCAGGATTCCAGCCTACTGCAAGTATTTGTACAGGTACTTGGGAAGTACCTACATACAGCACCGTCAATGCATCATGTGCAAACAATGATGGTTCTATCACTGTCTCTTGGACAGGAGGAACAGCACCTTTCACGATTGCATTTGATGGTGGTGCCGCAACCACTGAGACTAGCCCTAAGACATATAGTGGTTTAGCAGCAGGTTCTTACAATATCGTATTGACTGATGTGAATGGCACTTATGTTACTAGTACTCAGACCGTCGGTTCATCTCCGGTTACTTTGACACATAGTGGAACAGTGACTTATCACACGACGATACAAAATGCTATTAATGCAGCGGACATGAGCGGAGGTGACATCATCGATGTATGTGCAGGCACATACAATGAAGAGGTGACCATCGACAGACCTCTTACTTTAAGAGGTGCTCAATATGGAGTAGATCCTCGACCATCAGCAGGTTCAGCAAGAACAATCGGCGGAGCGGGAGAATCTATCATTGTAGCAGCTAAGAACAAAACCGTCATTAAAATCACGGCAAATAATGTCGTTATTGATGGTGTTCAGATTACACAAAATGGAGGAAGCGGAACAGCCGACGCTGTCAAAGCAAGTGCATCGCAGTCCGACATTACTTTCAGCAATAACATCGTTGCCAATGCAACAGATGAAGCGATCCAGTTAGAAGCAGGTAGTAATTATACTATTTCTCGTAACTATATTTCTAATCCTATTGGAGACGGTATCGCACTATCATCTTACGATGTTACTCCGCTTAAAGGTAGTAATCAAAAGATTCAAAATAATGATATTACCGGATCAAAAAGTGCTTATGGTTCTATCTACCTATATGGAGCTAAAAATATCGAAATATCAGGAAACGTCATCACTACAGAGTCAAGTGGTATAGCCATTGGTTCAGGTGGTCTTCCGGTTAGCAATACATGGGTACACCATAATGATATCAATACAGAGTTGCGTACTGCATATTCAGCATTGGCAGCAGGTATTGCCATCGATGATAAAGGTGATGATATTACCATAGAAAACAATAACATTGTACAGTTTGGAGGATATATTCCACCGAATTATTTTGATAGATACAATTTAATCAGAGTAGGTGTCGATGGAGGATCAAACCCAACGAATGTTAAAATTCACGACAACAATCTAAGTAGAACAGCAAGTCAATATTATATCTACGTGATTGGTTCAGTGACCAATACCGTCGATGCTACATGTAACTGGTTCAGTACAAATGTAGCAGGAGATGTAACATCAAGAGTAGTTGCTACAGGTAGCATCAACTACTTACCATTCCTCAACGACGGAACCGACACAAATGGTGCTGCAGTAGGTTTTGTACCGACAGTAGGAGCTTGTACAGGATGTCCTGACGGTCGCCTAGTGACCAATACCAATACAGGAATCAATTACTGTACGATCCAGTCAGCGATTGATGATCCGTTAACATTGGATACTCATGTGATAACTGTGGGTCCTGGTGTATATCCTGAGATTGTAACTGTTAATAAAGTAGTCGATCTTAGAGGTCCTAAGTATGGAACTCAGGGATACGATATGAGCAGAGGTACGGGTGAAGCCATCGTAACACCGCCTACATCTAAATCTTATGCAGTATTTACAGTAAACAGAGATGGAGTATCTATCAATGGATTCACTATTGATGGTGATAACCCAACTGTAACGACCACAGATTGGGAAGGAACTAACGGTGCAGACATTGATGCTCAAACAGGTATCGATATCTGGGCTGTTGACGGTAATACACCTGTATATAACGTGAAGATTGAAAATAACATCATTCAAAATCTTACCTACACAGGTATCGAATTTTATGGTTGGGGAGCTTCCGGTTCAAGACCTGCCGGTTCTGGCAACTTGTTCAAAGATAACCTAATCCAAGATCTTGGTATTTATGGTTCACCAAATGGCGACGATAACAAGTGGGGATTGGGAGTCTTGATGTACGATAATAATTATGCGAGAGTAGAGGACAACGTGATGACTAACGTCAGATCTGGAATCCAGACAGGTAATTATACTAAAGCTAACCCGGGTATTGCCGATTATCAGGTATTCAAAGGCAATACTATTGAGGCCAGAAGAAGTGGTATCTTCCACAACGGATTTAGTGGCGCAGCATCGGCATACACCATTGAGAATAATACCATCACCGGTCTGTATAATAGTAACGAAACAGATTTATGGAATGGTATCTTACTAACGGTACAGCGAGGAACACCGAGTACGCTCCAAAACAACAGTATTAATGGTGTTGCTTTAGCAGGTTCAGGCTTGTTGCGTACAGGTATTATGGTATGGAGTGGTACTGCTAATTCATTAATTAAGAGTAGCAATATCACTAATGTAGATGTAGGTATCAATGTCAATAATTACGAGGGTTATCCATTGACTCCTGAGACAACATATAATACAACAGCTGTAATAGACGGAGTGACAATCACCAATGCTACAACCGCAGGTGTGCAGATTCATGATAATCCACTGAATTCAAAGAATCCTAGCGTCTTTGCTGAAGTGAAGAACTCAACAATTACGAGTGCTGGAGTAGGTATCGCCGTTATCGGTCAAGATGCAGGTGGAAATATTCACGACAATACAATCGGAGGCGTAGTAGGTATTCAAGTGGATGAATCAAATGTTACTGCTACAAACAGTGTAACCATTGAAGACAATACTGTCAATGCAGCTGCTCAAGAAGTAGGCAGTAATCCAACATTTGGTATAGCTCTTGCTAACATCTCTGGTTCAGATGCGGCAACAGTTAAGGACAATGTTATTACAGGTCCGTTCTTCGGATACGGAGTGTACAATGTAAATACAACACCCGTTACGATTATCAGCGGTGGTACAATAGAAGGAGTGATGCAAGGTGTTGCTATCTTGAATACACAAGATGGTGGTGCTACAAAAGCATCTTCAAGTCTAGAAGTAAACGGTGTAAGCATGAGTGATTTTACAGGTTCATCAGCGAATCCGGCGATCAACTTCCACGCAGGTATCTATACTTATACTACAGGAGGTACAACAGCTGCTGAAGGTATCGACTTAGCAGTAAGTAATGTAACGATAGATGGTACAGGTAAGCCATCACAAGCGAGCGGAGGTATTTACTTGGCAGACTTTAGTGGTGGATCAACAATGGTACAGACAGTGACAGTCAACGAATCTACGATCATCAACAACGCAAACCGTGGTGTAGATGCTAGAGGAAAAGTTGATTTGACATTGACAGCCAATACCTTGAATAATAACGGACATGATGCCTTTGGTACAGGTGGCAATTATGGATACACCATCAT
>JAIXKS010000018.1:32394-41546 GCA_026928325.1 Chitinophagales bacterium
ATAATAACGGACATGATGCCTTTGGTACAGGTGGCAATTATGGATACACCATCATTGCACAACAAAATTCCAAAGTGACAGCATATAACAACTTTATCAATCTACCGGCTTCAAGCACAACACGCGCTTATGGCTTAGGCTTAGGCAATGGTAGCACAAACTTGATATCAGCACATGACAACAGCATCTTGATGAATGGCAACACGGATCCAGATAGCAGATTAGCAATCAATCCGGGAACAGGAACCATAGATGCTACATGTAACTGGTGGGGAACAGGAGTATGTGCAGGAGATGTAGCTAACATCCAAGGAGTAGTAGGCGTTTATCCATTCTTAACTTCAGGAGTAGATAGCGATGGAGCGATTGGTTTCCAACCTGTAGCAGGTGCATGTAACGAACCATCTATCACAGGATCTGTGACAGGACCTTCAGGAACAATAAGTATGGTTTCAGCCAATAGCTATACAATGGCGATTTGCAGTGGCCAAGAAGTTACTCCTGGATTGGCAGGTGTTGTAAATAGTGAAGCAGCTAATTGTGCATCACTTAGAGTACAAACGGTATATACAACGACCATTTCAACATTGCCTCCAACACAGACCGTAGATGTACCATTCTCAATAGCATCTACGATTCCACAACCGGCTATTACACCAGAAAATCATGATGGAGTAGCTAAGGATATCGTCTTTGTTTCAACACCATATTATGATGTGAATGGCAACGGAGTATATGATGCAGGAGTAGATGTAGCAGGTGGCCAAATAACCTTTACATTGACAGTACAACCTATGCCGAAAATCTCGAATACGGTTACGGCAGTGGATGGATATAATCAGACGATGACTTCAGGAGGTACCTATACGCACACGATTTGCCACGATGTAGATATGACAACGAGTGTACCTACGTTAGTTACAGATCCAAGAGCGACAGAATGTGGTACCTTGAGAGTCAAAACGCAATACATCTCAACCTTACCAAATATACCATCTAATACTATAGATGTAACGTTTGATCAGGCAGTTTTAGGAGGTCCACAGACGATTTCTCCTGAAAACCATACAGGAACGCCGCAGACGATCACGTTTATCACTACACCATACTATGATGTAAATGGTAACGGAGTATATGACGCAGGTGATGTGGCAGGAGACGTAACAACCTTTGTATTGACAGTTCAGCCTAAACCAGAGTTGACTTGTCCTGGAAATATTGCCGTAACTAACGATGCAGGCTTATGTAGTGCAGATGTAACTTATACAGCACCTGCGTTTACAGACTATTGTCCTACGACGTCGATAGTTCAAACTACAGGCTTGGCTAGTGGTTCAGCATTCCCAGTTGGTGTAACAACTAATACATTTGTGATAACAGACGGTTCAGGCCATACATCGACATGTAGCTTTACAGTAACAGTTGAGGATAATGAATTGCCTACTTATACTATACCTGGAGGTGGCGGATCAATAGCAGGATATACATGCGGAACCAGCTATACCTTCAATACGGATGCATTATCATGTAATTCATTGCAGACAATAGCAAAACCAAATTGGGCAGATAATTGTGGAATTACATCATTTACAGCAGTTACTGATAATATGACAATTGTTCAGGATTACGGAGGATCATTCTATCAGGTCAATTTCCCTACAGGTACCACCGTGTTTACAATGAAAGCCAGTGATGCAGCAGGAAATGAGACAACATGTGCATTAACATTTACGGTAGAAGATCACGTTGCACCGATCTTACAAAATATGCCTGCGGATGTTACTATTACAGCACCTTATGGTAATTGTACAATGAATTACAGCTGGTTACCTCCAGTTCCATGGGATAATTGTACAGGATCTGTAACACTTACGAGTACACATACACCTCCGTTTACATTTACAGTCGGAACAACGACAACGATTACTTATACAGCGACAGACGGATCAGGAAATTCTTCATCTGCGTCGTTTACTGTAACTGTTGATGGTACATGTATCCCTGCTGTAGAACTTAAAACTGCTTCAAGTATTCCGCCAGCAGGAGAGGTATTTACAAGTGGAGATCAGAAGAGTGTTGTTATAACAGTTGAAAATATAGGAACTAATGATTCTCACGAATTATTGCCTATAGGAAATGTAAAAGTACTGGTAGGATATCCTTCTACTAACATCTTTACATCAGCTTTTGGTGCAGGGGTAGGAGATAACGATGATTGGGATGTAACTAATTATGGAACAGGTATGGCCTTGTTTACGCTTAAGTCAGGAAAAGTGATTGCGGCAGGAGCAAGCAAGATGATTACCATTGATTTCACAGCAGTAGGCTTTGCCGGACAAGATGGTAAAGTTACGGCCCATCTCTACACAGGATCGGGAGGAGATGTGAACAATTCCAATAATTACACAGACGGAGCATTAAAAATTAATTAATTAAAAAAAATTATTTAAAATGAAAAGCGTAAGATTTTTATTTATATTGATCGGTCTGATACTTTCCTTTTCTTCGGAGATGATGAGTCAGGGTTGCGATCCTCAGTTGACGAGTGTCAATATTCTAAACAGAGAGACCTACTGTTTGACGAATACTGGGGACGAGGTAGAATTGGAAATTCATTGGACCATGGGTGGAGGCAATCCGGCTTGTGAAGCTCCGGCTAATAGCTGGGGAATGTCAATAGCGATGCCATTAAACCACGTTTACGGAGTAACAGGAATCACGGACGTTACACAAACTGGACCTTTTACTTGGACTTATGATTCTGGATCTAATACATTGAGAGCAAAAAACAATGTATCAATTCCAATAACAAGTAGCGGTGTGATTAAGGTAAAAATTACTGGTAATGGATCACTAAACACGAACTGTAGTACATTAGAGTCTATTCTAAATATTGAGATTATCGGACTAGCATTTGGAGGAAGTCCGGGCTCTTTTGATAATATAATAGGAAATGACGTTGGCGACTTCGATCTTAAAGTCAGAGAGCAGATGGATATAACACCAGGCACGATAGCAGCTTGTTATCCGGATGTAGCCACAGCGGAGGCAGCTGCATTAGCAGCTACCGTAGCTACTACGACATGTATGGGGACAATCGTCAAGGCGGTCACAACAACAGGTGATTGTTCTGCCACCATTACAGTAACTGTAACCAATGATTGTGGAGATGTGCAGGTAGTAACCTATAATACAAGAATAGATAATACAGTACCTGTGTTTACACCCATTGCTAATGCAGTAAAATCAATGGATGCAGGCCAATGTACCTATACGGTAGCAGGAACAGAATTTGATGCTTTAGCAACAGATAATTGTCCAGGTGCGATTACTTATAGTTATGTCCTAACAGGCAGCACGACCGGTACAGGCGCATCATTGGCAGGAGTCCCATTAAATGGCGGAGTAACAACGGTAACATGGACTGCAGTTGATGGTTGTGGCAATTCAACGACAACATCCTTTGACGTTACAGTTAATGATACAGAAATACCTGTCATTACAATGTGTCCTGCTGATGTTACCATAGGTATCTTGGATAATGTTGATGCTTATGCTACGGGTATGGCACTTGCTGCCGATAATTGTACTGGGGTTATAGTAACTTATACTGAAAATAGAACAAATATTTCTAACAGTGGATGCCATGCAGTCGGTACAATTATAAGAAGCTTTATAGCTACTGATGTTGCAGGAAATGTGAGTGCTGTATGTACTCAAAATATCACGATTGAAGATAAGGAAGCTCCAATCATGACACCATGCCCTACAAATATAGTTATAGACACTGACCCGAATAAGTGTACTGCTGAAGTGACTTATTCAATGCCTACTTCTATTGATGTTGGCTATTACCAAGGTTTCGAACATGCTGATTATCAAAGCGGCGCTTCTTTAGATTGGAATAATTATGGATCTACTTTAGTAGGTGCAGCGTCTGGTACTAATGGAGTGACATCTAAAACAGGTACTAGGCACGCTGAAATTATTGCAGGAGCAGGAGTTGGAGCAGGAGTATTTACGAGATTGGGAGGTTATTCTAGTGTGTTCGGGTTAGGTTATAGAACCAGCGTGGATGTTTATATAGATTTAACTAATCCTGCTATTGCTGCAAATACTTACGGTTTTGATGTTACGACAGCATCAAGTAAGCAAGACGCTACTCATAGAAGAGACTTTATATTTCATGTTTCAGCTATCGATGGTGATCTCTTTGTAAATGGTAGCAATAATAGCAATCACAGCAAGAGAAATGATTTGAAAGGATTGGGAGATAGCTATCAGTTGACAACCTCAGGTTGGTACACTTTTGAGTGGATATTTAGAGATAATGGAGGTCAGTTGGCCGTTGATCTTAATCTGTTAAACTCAGTCGGTACCCAGGTTTGGACTAAAACCCGTACGGATGCTAGTGATTTGATAGCTACCGTTATAGGTGGTAATAATTATATGTGGTTTACTTTCGTGTCTCCGGAAGGCAATGCACTTCCTATTGACAATACCACAATAGAGCGTAGCATGCCGGTTACTTCATCTATGCCGTCGGGTAGCGATTTCCCATTAGGTACTACTACAGTTACTTTAACAGCAACGGATAATTGTGGTAATACTTCGACTTGTACATTTGATGTAACTGTTGAAGATAATGAAAATCCTGTGATTACAACATGTGCACCAGATCAAGATGTAAATCTAGACGCTGGATGTGAAATTACAGTACCTGATTTAGTAGCACAAACGACAGCCACTGATAATTGTTCAGTAACAGTGACACAATCACCGACTGCAGGAAGCAAGATTGCTACTACTCATAATCAAACGCATGTGGTGACCATTACAGCAACAGACGGAGCAGGAAATGCAGTAACGTGTACAACGACGTTGACTGCAAAAGATGTTACCAATCCTGTACTTACATGTGCATCAGATCAAGATGTAAATCTAGACGCTGGATGTCAAATTACGGTACCTGATTTAACGGGTCTTGCATCTGCAACAGATAACTGTACAATCGTTAATATAACACAATCACCTGCAGCAGGAGATGTATTGGCATCTGCACACAATCAAACGCATGGAGTTACAATTACGGCTACAGATGCAGCAGGTAATATAACAACATGTACAACGACACTTACTGCTAAGGATGTTACAGCACCGACAGTACAGTCTATCCCAAGTACAGGAGCGCAAGTTGCAGGATATACTTGTGGAGGCTCTGCAACGGTAGATTCAGACCCTGGTTTATGTTCAGCATCCGTATCTGTAGTTAAACCTATATGGACAGATAATTGTACAGTCGCAAGTTCAACAGCAGCTGCAAATAATGGTGTAGTACTATCGGATGTTGGTACCTTTGTATCAGGTATCTTCCCTAAAGGAACAACTACCGTTACTTTTACGGGCACAGATGCAGGTGGTAATTATACTACATGTACAGTGGATATTGTTGTAGAAGATAATGAAGCACCAACATTGACAGGATGTCCAATAGATATTACGATTGCAGCTCCGGTCAATGCGTGCGATGTGAATGTATCTTGGGTAGCGCCAATCTTTACAGATAACTGTTCAGGAATGACAGTTGTTCAGACATCTTCACCGACAACAGGATTGACAAATGGTTCGAATTTCCCAATAGGAGTAACAACCATTACATATACGGCGACAGATGCTTCAGGTAATGAAACGACTTGTATATTTACAATAACTGTAACAGGTACTTGTGCTAATGTAACAGAGTTTACAACGACTTTTGCGATTGATGCGGCGAACTTTGATTTAGATCCACTTTCATTAAATCATTCTAGAGATGCTTTATATACAATTGATAACATTGGACCAAATCCTAACAATACTTCAATACAAATATCATTGACAAAGCCGTCTAATATCTTTTTTACAACAGCATTGCCAAGTGTGAATTTTACTGTAGATGTTTTTGGAGGGGTTACTGCTAATAATGGAGACTGGACTTGTATTGATTTACCTAGTGTTTATCTATGTACTTCAAAACCTGGTGTGGTAATTAATCCAAATTCTTCGAGTATTATAGGATTAAACTTCACGGCAAATGGATCAGGTGCATCTTCAAACAGTCAAGGTCAGACAGTAGGTACGATTGTTACAGGAACTGCGGGAGATCAGAATATTCAGAATAATAAGGCTCAGGCAGTATTAATTATTAACTAATATTAAAAGTAGAATACGATGAAAAACATAATTAAATTAATGATAGTTTTGTTATTTTCTGTCTATGTGAATCATAGTTATAGTCAATGTCAGACTGATGATTGTGACCCCGCTTTAACAGGTGCAGGTTTTAATGTTCAATGTATTGATTTAGACGGGACGGCGATCTTTACGGTAAGTTGGTTTATGGGATCTGGCGATTGGAATTGTACTGTACCTCCAGGAAGTTGGAAAATCCAGGTCAGTTTTCCTGCATCTAAGTATTGGGTTTCAGACGGACCTCAAGACATTGTTGAAGCGGCGGGTTTTGACTGGGTATATACTGCACATAATAATACATGGAATGGAACAAATAATCGACAAATGTATTTTGGAGAAAGTGGAAATGCAATGTTGAGAGCGAGAGGAGAAATATCAACCAATTGCGCACCCATAAATATTCCTGTTAATATACAGATTCTTAGCCAAGCCTTTGGTGGTTGTCCACAAGCTTTTAGTAATGATATTTCGGATGATGTATTAACTCCGGGAAAGGGTGTTAGTGAAACTCCAATGCCAATTATTTTGTCTAGATTTGTAGCAAAGCCTACATGTACCTTTGTAGGTTTAGAGTTTGACTTAGAAAGTGAGTTAAATAATGACTTTATGGAGATTCAACGTAGTGCAGACGCTAGAAGCTTTACTACTATAAATCGCATTCCAGGCAAAGTTCAAGCTGAGTTGACAAAGCATTATTTTAAAGATTTTGATGTAAACGAGGGCAGCACTTACTACTATCGACTCCGCCAGGTTGACTTAGATGGAAGAGAGAATATCTTTGGTCCGATTGTAGCTCACATGCCGGTATGTAATGGAGTTCGCAGCATGGCCGTCTATCCAAACCCAGTTATGGATCGTTTGAATTTAGATATTCAAGGCTTTGATGTGACTGACCAAGGAGACATCACGATTCTTAATTCCATAGGAGAAGTCGTAGAGACCTTCAAAGGCATCACCGTTAAGGAATTTAAGGATATCGATGTATCTAGATATCAGTCAGGAGTTTACAGCGTACAGTTAGAATCTGTCGGCAGCGTCTTTGTACAGAAATTTGTAAAGATCATCTAAGACAGTATTAGAAATAGCGGTGTTATATCAAGCACCGTGAGACACAGATAGAAATGTCAGTGTTTGCGAAAAGTACATAGCAATGAGATTGAGGTGTACCGCAGACGCTGACATTTTCTATTATAAAAAGAACAGCAACTCGATAAGGTTAGCGTCCTCGCTAAGCTTACAATTAGCGTTTGTCGTCTAGATAACACGAACAAACCACACCAAACTAAACCTAATATAATATGTTGTCATTCAGAGCAAAGCGATGAATCTTTGATTTTTTAACGAACAACAATGTAATTATATATAGATAATGGCAATTAACGATTTTATCATTACCTTGCGAAGTTTTTTTAAAAAAACATAACTTATCAGCATTCGTATTGTTTATTTTTTAAAATGTAGTGACCCTCAATAAACCCACGGTAAATTATGGATAAAGTAAAGATCATTTCAACCAATTATATAAATTATAATGTTAAACGGTTTGTTGTTGAAAAGCCGGCCGGTTTAGTGTATCGTCCAGGGCAATCCGCACACCTTTCGATAAATTTGCCAGGCTGGGAGCATCAGGTGCGACCCTTTACCTTCACTTCATTAAATAATTGGCCATTTTTGGAGTTTATCATAAAGATATACGATGACCATGAAGGCGTAACGAAAGAGATGGGCAAGCTTAATGCCGGTGCCGAACTATTGATTCATGATACTTTTGGAAGTTTAGAATATCGAGGTCCAGGTATTTTTATAGCCGGTGGAACGGGTATTACTCCATTTATTGCCATCTTCAGAGCGCTTTTCTTAACCCAAAATCTTCGCCATGCTGGTTTGATTTATTCCAATCACAGCAAAGAAGACGTCATCCTACATGATGAATTAGCTCGAATGTTGGGACCAGCCTACATGAATGTTTTCACACGTCAGGGTGTTATAGGATTTAAAGAGCGCAAGATAGACCGAGAGTTTTTAATCGAGGCAATCAGTGATTTCAGCCATAATTTTTACGTATGTGGCCCAAAAAGTTTTACCAACGATATCCAAGATGCCCTAGTAAGCCTCGGCGCACGCACAGCTTCCCTGATTGTCTGATTTTTAGAAAGTTGAAGATACTCGATAAGCCTCGATAAGCCTCGATAAGCTTAGCGTCCTCGCTAAGCTTACAATTAGCGTTTGTCGTCTCGACAACACGAACAAAGCCTTACAAAACATAAGTGAAGTAAAAAGTTCCATTGCGCTCATTTATTATCGTTTTGATTCGTGTTTATATATAACATTACTTTTCAATGAAGACTTTCTCAACTTGTAACCTCCAAAATAAAAACTGGCCTTAGCGGAGCATCCGTTAAAAAATCATGGAATAAAAACTAATGTCGTTTAGTTAAGCAAAAAATGTGCGACCACATCGTGGTCGTATGATTATAGACTATCCATTTTGCTTTATACATACGACCCAGAATGGGTCGAACAAACAGATAAATTGTCTAAACTAAACGACATTGGAATAAAAACGTTAAAAATTTAAAACTGTTTGAGCCTATTCCTAGTAAAACCAAGAGAACAAAGCCAAGTTGGCGAAAAAGCCGAATTAAGTCTGTTCCCATTGAGGCGAGTTTTTTGATACAAAAGTGATTTTTGAATGAGTCCAAAGATTCATGCTAAAAAATATCATAGTTCAAGGCAGAAAACACAGACATAGCCATTGCTAAGTCGAGTATTTCTAACGCAGAAATCGGATATTTTTTAATGAATACTGGGCTTATTTGAATGTCACTTTCGTATAATATTAGTTTTTATGGAATGATTTTAGGATGGGCCGGTACAGCCTTGACTTTTTGTTTCTTTTGTGTCAAGACAAAAGAAAAGAA
>JAIXKS010000018.1:43767-49311 GCA_026928325.1 Chitinophagales bacterium
AGTTGGCGAAAAAGCCGAATTAAGTCTGTTCCCATTGAGGCGAGTTTTTTGATACGAAATTGATTTTTGAATGAGTTCAAAGATTCATGCTAAAAAATATCATAGTTCAAGGCAAAAAACGCAGACATAGTGGTAACTAAGTCGAGTATTTTAAACGATGATATTTGAAAAAAGAACGACATTTCATTAAGATATTTTTGTGGACAGAGCACTATACAAGCCAAGTAAACACCCACTTTTCACAAAATGTTATCAACGCAGACAGATGTAATTCTCAAAATTCACCTTACCCGAAATATTTTTTATTAGCTTTGCGTTTGAATAACAGCATGCAATGTTAGATTTTTTAGTTTTTTTAGCTATCGGTATTTTTGTAGCCTTATTTTTTCTAAATTTTTACTTCCGTGTTAAAATCATGAAAGTATATAAAAAGCTGATAAGCAATAGAATAGAATTTGGTACAAGCCATATTTTTAATATGGATAAGATGAAAAAAGAAATTTTACCTAAGTATCCAGCCTATACTGAAGATATTATGGCCTTTAGCAACCACATTCGAAAATCTTTACTCATTGCTTCAATTTTACTAGTGGCAATTACCCTTGTCGGAATTATATTAAAAAATATTTAAAAGCTCGATATTTTGAAAATCGGATTGGTTGGAGTAGGGCACCTTGGAAAAATTCACCTCAAGTGTTTATTGAATACCTCATTCAAACTAGTGGGTGTTTTTGACCCTGCATTGGCATCGAGGACTTTTGTTGCAGAACAATATCCCGATATACGCATTTTTGATACGCTTGAAAGTCTGATA
Source organism: Chitinophagales bacterium (assembly GCA_026928325.1). Taxonomy (GTDB): domain Bacteria; phylum Bacteroidota; class Bacteroidia; order Chitinophagales; family Saprospiraceae; genus OLB9. The sequence continues at coordinate 44,582 of JAIXKS010000018.1, forward strand.
GATGCCGTCGATTGTGTAGATATAGTCAGTCCCACAACCTATCATTATGACATTGCCATGCAAGCCATCCAAGCCGGGAAGCATGTATTTATAGAAAAGCCATTAACGGAGACGACGGAGCAGGCTGGCGGCTTAGTTCAATTGGCACAACAATACGGAGTGAAGGTGCAAGTGGGTCATGTAGAGCGTTATAATCCGGCAATTCGCTCTCTTTCGAGTGTTACTTTTAAGCCCAAATTTATAGAGGCGCATCGATTGTCCGTGTTTAATCCTAGAGGTACCGACGTTTCTGTAGTGTTGGATTTGATGATCCATGACATAGACATCATACTCAATATGGTGAAGGATGAAGTCGTAGATGTACGTGCAAATGGCGTCTCCATCGTAAGCAAAAAACCCGATATTTGTAATGCTAGGATTGAGTTTTTAGGGGGCGCAGTAGCCAACCTGACGGCATCTAGGATCAGCATGAAAAACATGCGAAAGGTGCGTATTTTTCAGGAAGATGCCTATATCAGCCTTGACTTTTTAGACAAGGAAGCCCAAGTGATCAAGATTGAAGACGACCATCCGGGTGGAGACTTTGCCGGAATGACCATACAGACACAGGATGGCGTAAAAAGGTTGATGATAGAAAGTCCGGAAATCATGCAAAATAATGCGATTGAAGACGAGTTGCAGGATTTCTACCAGGCAGTTCATTTGAATACGCCAGTGACAGTGACGATTGAAGATGGATTCAAAGCCTTACAATTGGCACAAATTATTGAAGATAAAATTAATGGGAAGTGAGAGCATGGATATATAAATTGAGTATTGGAATCATACTGATTTCAAGTTGGTCTTGTGGCCTGACAGATCGTGATCAGCCAATACCTTATTATTTGGATCTAAAGGATGTCCAAGTATTGGAGCCCAATTCCAATATTTTAGGAACCCATAAGATAACAGATATCTGGGTTTTTGCGGATGGCCAGATTCAAGGAGTGTATCCATTGCCTGTCAAGGCGCCGATAACTTGGGAAGACAAGGCGTCGGACTTTATCATCTTGCCGGGCGTGCGATATAGTGGGATGAATGATACACCGATATTGTACCCGTTTTTTAAGGGTATTGAGTTTTCGTTGAAGCCCAATCAACTCCAAACCTATACGATTCCGCTTACCTTTGAGTACGTCGATGATTGCAAATTTTCGATCAATGAAGGCTTTGAAGATGGTAATATTTTTAACCATTACTTTGATCCAAATTCAGAATCAAGGCTTGAAGTTACCGACAAGGAAAGTCGTACCGGTACCAAGTCTGCAGCCATAACCTTGAAAAATGCCAATGTTTTTACGGAAATCGGTTGTGCGACCCAAGTGGTAAAAGGACAGAACCTCAGAGGTAGTAGTTTCGTGGAATTTGATTACAAGGGCGAAGGAGAAATTGCGGTTGGCATTGCTAAAACGCTGGGCAATATTACTACGATTGAATACTTCTTATTTGTGCCAGCTCGAAATGATTGGAATCGAATTTATGTCGATTTTACCGACAAAACATCACCCAATGACTACGATACCTATCGAATCATACTAGGATTTACAAAAACAGGGTATAGTGCTGAAACCACAATATATCTGGATAATATCAAGCACATCCATTTTTAGGTTAACATGTGGATGCAGACCAAAAGGCATGCAGGTTCTCTTGTATATGTGCGAGGATATCGAGTGATACATTCTGTTGGAATGTTTTTGTTGTCCCTATAAAATGAAATATCCCGGAGGGATTATCGCTCGGTAAAAGAAGCAGAAAGATATCACTTATTATCATGCCGTAGGTATGACACGAACTCGGCCGATGGTGTGTATGTGCGAGGATATTCTAATGCAAAGCAGTAATCTGTACCTTCTGAATTCCCTTTAAATTAAGGGTAATATTACGCTCCTTAGCCTTAAGTTCAAATTCACTAATGATTTCCAAGATATCATAATCAATGAAGTTACATTCGCTACCATCAATGGTCAAAACGCTTCTTTCGGGTACGCCATCGAGCGTCTTTTTGAGGTTTGCTTTGTTCAGAAAGGTTACATCGGTATTCAGTTTAATTCGGAAGGTTTCAATACCGTGATGCATGGTTTTGCTCAATTTAAACTCAGTCTTAAAGTTGCTACTGACAATATAATAAATAGAAATCAATAAGCCTACGCTTACGCCAATGAGTAAATCAGTCGAAACAATAACAATAATGGTGATGATAAAGGGCAAAAATTGCTTCCAACCCAAGGCCCACATATTGAGGTATAACCGAGGTTTAGTAAGATTATATCCGGTAATCATCAAGATAGCAGCCAACGAGGCGTAAGGGATTTGGTTTAATACCACGGGAAATACCAGTACGGCAATTAATAGGAGCAATCCATGAGTAAATGCCGACATTTTAGTTCTAGCACCTGCATCGATATTGGCAGATCCTCTGACGACCACAGCTGTTACTGGAATGGCACCGAGAAGTCCACAAGTGATGTTTCCGATGCCTTGAGCCACTAATTCACGGTTTACCGGCGTAATCCGGTTTCTTATATCTAACTTGTCAATGGCTTCGACACATAGTAAAGTTTCGAGTGTAGCTAGTAGCCCGATGATGATCCCGTCTTTCCAGATGATCGTAGAGGCAAATAACTTATTGAAATCTGGAAACGAAATATCCGCAAAGAGGTTAGAAGGAATATATACGAGTTGACTTGGCTTGAGCGATAATGAGGTAGCAGTACTGTTGAAAATGAAATTTGCAGAAATACCAATCAATACAATCAATAAGGCAGATGGTAAAACTTTAAATTTTTTTAAAATTGGAAATTGGAAGGCAGTTAAAACCAACATAGACAGGACCGATATAAGAATGACACTCTTCGAAACGTGTTGATTTAATGAAGCGATGTTACCTAGAAAATCCTGATTGGTAAATAGTCCAAATATCCCACTTGTCCAGAAGTCGGGCTGATCATATCCCAGCGCTATGGGTATTTGCTTGGATATAAGGATAATTCCGATGGCAGCCAACATACCTTTGATGACGGATGATGGAAAATAATAGGCGATAACTCCCAACCGGAAGATTCCTAATAACAATTGGAACAGACCGGCAATAACGACAGAAAGTAGAAAAATGCGATAGTCGCCATTGGCAAGTATGGAGGCTGCAACGACAGTGGTAAGTCCAGCAGCAGGTCCTGAAACTGCCAATTGAGAGCCACTAATTAAGCCTACAACGATTCCTCCTATGATACCCGATAATAATCCGGCGTATAATGGTGCACCTGAGGCTAGAGCAATTCCCAAACAAAGAGGAAGCGCAACAAAAAAGACAGAGACTCCTGCCGGTAAATCATTCTTTAGCCAGATAAGTCGATAATACCTGATGGTCCGTTTCATTGGATGATAAAATGATATTAATTTATTGGATGATGTGCAGCTTAGGTGTATGGAAAATTATATAGATAATACAATTGGAACACAAAGGTAGTAATATTAATTGAAATTATCATGATTACATGACTAAAAGTGTATTACATATTTTGTTAAAACTTAATACGGAACTCTTAGATGATGGTAAATGACCCGCAAAACCTTACCAATTTATCAAATGGTCATAGAGCTAATCCACATATTCCTTTCTAAATACAAGTGCAAAGAGATTATTTTCAAGTTGTAAATAACCATGTTCGTAGCAAAATCGATATACCTTCCCAGATTTGGTCTTGTATTCGTTGGTAAAATATGCAAATTTAAAGCCTTCATCCAACAACTCGGTTTTAGAAACGGTTGTTTTTCCTGTAGGATTCAATCGCTCTAGGATACGACGATTCTTGCGAAGGATATTATTGATGTTTCGCATGAATTTGTTCTGATCTGTATTTTGCTTATTGTAGAAAGTGGTTCTACATTGATCTGAACAAAATTTTTTATCCATTCTTCCTATGACAGGATCTCCACATTCCAAACATAACTTCTTTTCCATAACATTGAGTTAAGATGAAATACAAATATACATATATTTTGGAGATTGGTTGGATTTTGTAACTGAATCTAAAACCGCCAAAGGTGACAAATATAGAATTTATATTTTTTTTAGATAGAAAATCATAAAGATGCTGCTAAAAGCAATAGGGTAGAGCAAACTTGAATGATAGATTATGGATATGTGGGATTGTATAGTAAGGTATAAAAAAATGAGACCGGTCTAATTCCCCTTTAACCGGTCTCGAGTAACAATTTGCTTAAGTATTCCTTAAATAAATCTGAACTGCTTTCATTATTTCCAATACCATGCCAAAAGTCGATTTGATGTATAAAAAACAATAAAAAAATGATATTAAAATTATCTGTAATCTATAGATTGCATGATTAAAATAGAATAAATATAAAATTAAATCATATATTAAAAATAAAAATATAATGACCTTTATTTTGAACCTTAACTTGATAAACTTTTGCGTCCTCGCCAAGCTTGCAATTAGCCTTTGTCGTCTCGACAACACGAACAAACACCTACAAAACATAGGTGAAACCTAATAGAACATGTTGTCATTCAGAGCAAATCGATGAATCTTTAATTTTTTTTCGGACAACAATGATTTTTTAATGAAGACTGGGCTTATTTGAATGTCACTTTCGTATAATATTAGTTTTAATGGAATGATTTTAGGATGAGCCGGTACAGCCTTGACTTTTTGTTTCTTTTGTGT
>JAIXKS010000029.1 GCA_026928325.1 Chitinophagales bacterium
AAAAACAAATTAAAATTTTTCATTGGAACACTTTATTTATTTAATACGCTTTTTTTAGATTAATTGTTTCAAAATGGCAGCATCAACAAGAAATTTTTCAAAGTCCCCGCATCAAATCCAATTACAAATCTCAAGGTTTCAAATAAATATAAAATTATTATTAACGAATAATCAAACTCCCAGTATCCAGCGGAATAAACTACAACTTTCGGCTTGGCAGCTTGGTGTTTGTTAGTGGTTCGGACAGTATTTAGGTTACTCCTTTTCAGTCATTACATAAACAGTTCCTTTACCTTTTTCAATCATTGTCAGTACTTGTTCATCTCGTAAGTATTGCAAATCCTTTTTCAAAGTGCTTAATCTGATTTCGGGAAATTGATTTACTAAAGCACTTACTTTAATGGGTTGATTGCTTGTAATAAAATCTTTTATTAACTTTTGTCCGCCGTTTAAATAGCCTCCTTTGGATTTGAAAACGTCATATTTCTGTTCTAATTTTTCGGTAAGTGTTTTCAGGCTTTCCAAGAAAAAAAATCAACCACAAGTCGATATGTTCGTTATCCGTTCCAATGCTTTATTTGTAGCTTTGGTATTGGCAATTTTAGAAAAACTGTCCCCAAAGAAAAGTGTACCTCTTGGATTTCTCTTTATCTTCTCCAATACTTGTATTTCAATGCCTTTAGACATTTTTACGCTTTAGTTTTGTTACAAATTTAGTAAACATTTGCGACAAAACAAGCGTTGGTTTAGGAAAACACCTGATAAACTTCTTGTTTGCTACTACATCAAGAAAGAAACTCGGCATTTCGCCTATTACTTATCCATAACAACAAATCGATAAACCCAGAAGAGAGATCATACAGCCGGTCTTGGTCTGCCCTGAACGAAGCAGAAGGGTCAACAGGGGTTTCATGTCTTGCACTTCGTGCGCCACGAAACCTTAGTTAATTTATAAAGTTATTATCAATCTCAAATTGTGAATCTATTTGTAAATTTAATCCAGTTTTTTGATTAAAACTTTCGTCAATGAATCCCATATTATGAATACAAATATGTCTAACTTGAAATGCTAATTTTATTTTATTGAAAAAAGAATGACTATTTAAATCTGCACCTTTAGTAATAAAAATTTGATTATTTACATCATCTAATCTTTGGTAAAAATTTTTCGGTCTATTAGCACTCGTGTCATAATAATTTTCAATAAATAATTTTAACAAAAATTCCACATCACTGCAAGCCGATATTATGGTTAACATTTTTAATCTGGAATAATCTGAACCTAAATGTATAGTATATTCATACCAATTGTTTATTTCTTGCGGAATACCAAGTGCGGCTTTCAATTCAGGAGTAAATTTTCTACCTTTATGATCAATTGGAATCATATCTGATGAATAGAATACCACATTTCTTGTTATATCAAGAAATATTGCATGCATTCCCTTTAATATAGGGTTGTTTATATTTTCCATAAAGTTTTGTAAAATTGCAAATAACGTTTTGGCAATACCTTACCCGCTGGCATTCTTGATATTACGTATTTTTTGAGGATTGTTGTTCTTTCCATAGACGCTTATATTTCTTGTATTTTAAAAATAAAACTAAAGTAATTGTCGGGTGTAGTATTACAAAAAGTAAAACATTCAATTGCTGATAGGTTATCCCAAGCATATTGCTCATTATTTGCATAATTTTTACGCATATCCAAAATATTTTGTCCATTTATTTTTGTTTTATATTTTTAATTTTCCAATAATTTATAATCGATGCGATAATCAATGCTATTGTCATTCCACTGTCAGAAGGTCCCATCATTATATTGCAATATCAATCACTAATATACTTTAAACCAAGCAATATCCCAAAAAATCCAATTAGTATTGATAAAAAGTAAATTTTTAAATGAACGCTTTTTTTTTGTCTATTTGTAAGTCGTTAAAAATATCTTTAACAAAGTCAGCAGAGTATATGAAAAATCGAATTAACAGTAATGTAAACCCGAGAAGTAAAACCATATCTAAATAATCCTTATTAGCCAAAAAACGATTGGTCTCACATTCACATTGTCCAATTACTGGAATTGTCAATATCGAAATAACAATCGAGACGTAAAAGAATATCTTAAATGTCCATTTCTTAATCTTGTGCATGGTCTCGTAAACTTCCATATGGTTGCGGGTAACTCACAAATATACGCAATTCCTCCAATTCTCTCTTATAAAATTGCGCGAATCTTTTTTATAGAGATTTTTTTGCGAATGTTGTATGACTATTGCGTATAACTTCCTAAAATGAGCTTTTTCATTCAGTTATGGACAAGAAAATAGATCTTTCTAAGTAATTTCTTGAAGTTAAAAGATACTGTATCAGGTCAATAGATAGTTATTGCAATGCGTTTCGTCAATTTTTAATGTATTTCCTTGGGCAAGATGTTGATGGTTTATAAGTTAACACTACATTGCCCTAAATATCCAGTTATTTACAAAATTCGTAAATCTTTCTTTCCATACTTCTGAAAGGTCACAAGCCGCCAAATGCGAAAGGGCTAAATCACGATAGGCTTCAATAATTTCATTAGAATAAACCGCTACATGCAAATCCTTAAATATAGATGTGACCGCCTTAATTTTATCGGCATCACTCCAACCATGATCCGTCGTAAAATATAACTTTTCAAGTAATGATCGTTGATCATCATCACTCAATTCAAGGCTTTTGATAAAAAGGTAGGTTTTTTTGTTTTGGATGATATCACCGCCGATTTGTTTGCCCACTTGTGCAGCTTCTCCAAAAACATCCAAGTAATCATCCTGAAGCTGAAAGGCAATGCCAAAATACTTGGCAAACTCATATATATGCTTTTGATTTTTAGCATCAGCTCCGGCCACTATCGCACCCATCTGAATGGCAGCACCCATCAATACAGAAGTCTTTTGAGTGATCATTTCTAAGTATTCTCCGATCGTAACATCATTTCTTACCTCGAAATCCATATCCATCTGTTGCCCTTCACAAACGCCAAATGCCATCCGATTAAAGCTGTCTAACAAGGATTTGACCAAGCTCGGGTCATCATAATCTAGTAAATATTGGTACGCCTGTATCATCATGGCATCTCCTGAAAGAATGGCTGTATTGAGATTGTATTTTTCATGAACGGTAGGTTTGCCGCGTCTGAGACTTGCCTTATCCATCACATCATCGTGTACCAATGAAAAATTGTGAAAAACTTCAATGGCCATGGCTGCCTTGATAGCTTCCTCAGCTGATTTGCCGTAGGCTTGACTTCCCAACATCACAAACACCGGTCTCAGCCGTTTACCTCCAAGCGATAGGATGTAATTCGCCGGAGCATACAAACTTTGTGGCTTGCCTTGGATAGGATTTTCTCGAAGATATTGTTCAAACTGAAGCTGAAGTGCCGCTATTGTTTCCATTAATTGAGCATTTAATGCGTACAAAGATAAAAATAGTCTGGTGAATTATGCCAAAGACCTAATAAATTCATGAAATCTCTTTTAAAGTTCTTCTCGGAAAATCCATGAACAACAATTATAGATTATAAATTGTATATTACTTATCACACAATACAATTCAATTTATGGAGTTAGGAATAGGTATGTTTGGAGATTTATCCTATGATTCATCTCAACAAAAATTTCAACCGGTTGCTGAAAAGTTACATGAAATCATTGAACAAGTTCAGTTAGCCGACGATATAGGCTTAGATCTCATTTCGCTAGGAGAACACCATAGACCAGATTATTCGATTGCTTCCACCGAAATTATGCTCGCAGCGTTATCTACAGTCACGAAGCGCATCAAACTGGCTAGCGGTGTGACAGTCCTAAGTTCTGCCGATCCGGTCAAAGTATATCAAGACTATGCTACTTTAGACTTGATTTCCAATGGGCGGGCTGAAATCATCGCCGGTCGTGGAAGTTTTATTGAATCTTTTCCGCTTTTTGGCTACGATCTCAAAGATTACAATAGCCTTTTTGAGGAAAAAATCGAATTGCTCCGCAAAATTAATGAGGAAGATCCCGTCACTTGGTCCGGAAAACACCGTGCGCCATTAAGCAATCAACATATCTACCCTAGAGCTAATCAGCCGATACCGATCTGGATTGCTGTTGGTGGTACACCGGAATCCGTACATCGAGCAGCAAAACTAGGTCTTCCGTTGATTGTCGCCATTATAGGCGGCCAACCAAGGCAATTCAAACCTCTAATCGAGTTTTACAAAGAAGAATACCTGGCCTTTGGTCATGACCCTGATAAAATGCAAATTGGAGTTCATTCTCATACTTTTGTGGCAGAAAGTCAGGAAAAGTTAGTGGAGCAATATTATCCGCTATACGCTGCCCAAATGGACAGAGTAGGTGCTTCTCGTGGATGGCCTCCTTATGCCAAGCAACAGTTTCTTTTTGGCATTCACAAAGAAGGTGCATTATATATGGGTGACCCCAATTATGTTGCCGAAAAAATCATCAGTACTATCGAAATGTTCGGTATCACACGCTATGTTGCTCATATAGATGTCGGTGCACCATCACACCAAGAGATGATGCAATGTATCGAATTATTCGGTGCAAAAGTCGTTCCGCAGATTCGCAAAGCCATCAGTAATTCTTAGACAAAATTCAAAAATTCGTGAAATCATTTTTTAAAGAGCTTTTCGAATACAATCACCAAGTCAATCAGGGTTTAGTCGATGTATTTGCCCAAGCTCAAGACAACCTTCCGGAAAAAATCATCCATCGATTTCAACATATACTCAATGCTCATCACATTTGGAATCAAAGGATTTTACTAAAAACACCCTTATATGGCGTTTGGGAGATGCACCCTTTTGATGATTTGAAAATCTTAGATAGAGATAATTATTGGGCTTCTATTCAGATTATTGAAGCCTGCGATTTAGATAGTCTCATAGATTATAAAAACAGCCAAGGAAAGCCTTATACTAACCGCATTCAAGAAATGTGCTTTCATATCATCAATCACTCGACCTACCACCGAGGGCAAATTGCTTTAGAGCTTCGAACAGTCGGTATTGAACCGCTAGCGACCGATTATATTTTTTATAAGAGATAGGACAAAACTCATGAATACGAATATTGATTCAAAAATCATCCGCCATTTATCTAAAGATAAGACATTAAAACCACTATTGGAAAACTTCACCATAGCCATCGATGATCAGGGCTCCGATGTTTTTGACGAATTGATTCGATCCATAGTTTCACAGCAATTATCAACTTCTGCAGCAAAGACGATATATCACCGATTTTTAGCTTTATTTGAGGGTCGAGAAGACATGAAAACAAGATTAAAAAACGTACCTTTAGAGACCCTTCGTGCAGCTGGATTGTCCGGACAAAAATCAGCGTATCTTCAGAATGTCGTCGATTATTTTGAAGCTAATAACCTCTATGATACGGATTGGACGCAATGGACAGATGAAGCCATTATCCATACACTTGTTCAAATTAAGGGCGTAGGGCAATGGACCGCAGAAATGATCTTGATGTTTTCCCTCCATAGGCCGGATGTGCTTCCACTCGATGATTTGGTTATACGCAACAACATAAAAAAACTCTATCATGTACAGAGTGAAAAGAGAAAATTGATTCACGATTTAACCCATATTGCAGAATCATGGCGTCCATACCGCTCTTATGCCTGCCACTACCTCTGGGCCGCTAAAAACACGGCTTTCATCCCTTAAATCTTACCACATGAAGCACTTTACGACCATCGTTTTACTGATAATTTCCAATATTTTTATGACGCTAGCTTGGTATGGCCACCTTAAATATGCGGAATGGAAGTGGACTTCTAAGCTAAGCCTTTTTGCAATCATCGTCATCAGTTGGGCTATTGCCTTTTTCGAATACTGCTTCCAAGTTCCAGCCAATAAATACGGATTTTCCGGCAATGGCGGTCCTTACAACCTTTGGCAACTTAAAGTCCTTCAGGAAGTGATTACACTGGTTGTATTCACCAGTTTTGCGCTCTTCGCCTTCAAGACGGAGACACTCCGCACCAATCACCTGATAGGCTTTGCATTTTTAGTACTTGCCGTATATTTTATCTTCAAAAAATAGCATAGCTGCTTGGGCATTATTCAGGCTAAAATCTCTTGATACGTCAATTTCCATCACCTTTAGAACACAATATAAAGACGCCACAAGTAATTATTTTTACATTGTGGCGTCTTTAAAACCTATATTTAAACTTATGCTATTTAGAGGATAATTTCGGTTGGATAGTAGCAAAAGAGGATTCCATATTGATCATATCTCGGATGATGTACATGGTTTCTTCGAGGTAGATGTCCTTCTTCAAGCCTTTGATAAATTCATCATTTCTAGCCTTACTGCCTTCATCTTCATTGATCTTTTCCAAATCTTTTGAAAGATTAAATATCTCAAAATTAGCGATGTCTTGGCTCACGATATTCTCATCTTGGTCATCTTCTTTGTCTCTTTGCTCTACGACTGCTCGATAGCTTTTGAAATCAAGCGGAAAACTCGATTCATCCTTTTGCTTTTTAAACTTAGCGGCTCGTTTGGTGATATAATCAAACTTTGCATTGCCGGCAACCCGCTTCATGCTACTGTCAATAACTTTATTTTTGTTTTCAAGGACGACAACTGATTGACTGTATTTCGTTGGTTCGATTTCAGTCCATTCCATAGCATATTCATACTCTTTTTCTCCAATATTGATAAATTGATAGAAATCGGGTAGAATAATATCCGGAATAACACCTTTCATTTGAGTAGAACCTCCATTCACTCTATAGAATTTTTGGGTCGTCATCTTAACATTGCCCAAAGGCTTGAATTGATCATAACCGCCAATCACCCGATCCAAATCATAAAACCGCTGAACTGTACCCTTTCCGAAAGTGGACTTACTTCCGACAATAATAGCTCGGTTATAATCCTGCATGGCTGCCGCAATAATCTCTGACGCAGAAGCACTGTTTTGATTAACCATGATGATCAGTGGTCCGTCATATACGACACTGCCATCTTTATCTTGATAGACACTTGGCCTGCTGTCTTTGCCTTTGACCTGTACGATTGGGCCTTTCTCTATAAAGAAACCACTCATATCCACGACATCATTTAAAGAACCTCCGGAATTATTTCTCAAGTCTAATATAACGCCATTGACATTTTCCGCTTTAAGTTTTCTAAGTTCTGTCGCTACGTCCACAGCACACGAATTGCCGCCATCGGTCTCAAACGAAGAGTAAAACTTAGGTAGATAAATATATCCTATATGCTGCACATTGCCCGGCATATTGAGGATAACTGATTTTGCCTTTCCATCCTCGAGTTGCACTTCGTCTCGCTCTATGGCAATATCCACGATAGAATTATCCTTCTTTTTGACGGTTAACACGACCGTTGTACCCTTCTTTCCTCGTATCATCTGTACTACATCGTCCAAGCGCATGCCGGCAATATCTATAGGATCTCGGCCTTCTTGTGCGATTTTCATAATGATGTCATTATCTTCCAACTTCTTGGTTTTCCATGCCGGACCACCAACAACGATACTAAAAATCTTGGTGTATTCTCCTTCTAATTGAAGTCTGGCACCGATTCCTTCTAGCTTTCCGCCCATGCCTATATCAAAGTTTTGCTTTTCAATTGGGCTAAAATAGTCGGTGTGTGGGTCAAAATAATTGGATATGCTACTCAAATAAGTTTCCATTCTATCAGATCGACGCAACTTTTTTACTCGATCAAAAAAATCAACATAGCGTTTGCGCACATCTTTAATAGCATCTGCTTTTAGCGAATCCAAAGGTTTTTTTTCATTGGTCTGAACGGTATCTATTTCTTGTTTTTCAATACTGTTGAGCCATTTGGCATTCACTTCCCACTGGATAATCTGACTCCAACGAAGTTTTAAATCAGCATCTTCCTTTGCGTAAGCTAGACTATCTGGATTGACTTGGTACGTTCCCGGACGATTAACATCGATTTTATCGTCAATCGCCTCCATAAAGAATTTTTCTGCTTTTTCTAATCCCTTATCTAAGGCCAAGGAACTTTCGTCAAAAAAGTCAAATCTCAATTCACGAATTTGGTCGTCAATCTGCGTTTCGTATTGGCTTAAATAATTGATGTCCTTTTGAGTGAGGTATCTTTTACCGCCATCGATTCGCTTTAAAAACAGCTTATAAACCGCTTTACTCAACTCATCGTCTATCGCTTTTGGATTGAGATGCGTGTATTCTATAGTTTGCATCATGGCCTTTAGGGTCAGTGCTTCCTTATCATCCACACCAGGTTGAATTTTAGGGCCTGTATTAAACCAATAAAATCCCAATAATGCCGCCACTACAATTGAACTTCTAAATATCATTTTTTTTACTTGTTTTGCTTCCATCAAATTTGTTTGAAAATATAGGTGCCTTAATTGCAAACCTTTGTTTTTTCTTTAAAACCCTACTCTTTAACTCAAATAATCATCAAAGATTTTAAATAACTTCGATTTTTAACATAATAATAACTTGAATCTCTATGGATACCGCCTTTATGAAGACGGTTTGTCGCCACGTTTATTACAAAATGCAACCATCTCTGCAGTCAATGCTTCTGGGAGATAAGCACCGGCCAATGGGTCACGTACCAGATTCAAACGGCTTTCTTCCCTAAATATATGCATCATATTCAACATTAATCTGACGGATTCATCATCCTCACCCATCTCTGGTCCCACAATATTGCAGCCACCCAATACTGCCGACATCAGCTGATAATTGGCCATAATCATTGGGTGAACATCCGAAGAAGATTTTCCAGTAGCTGTTGCTATGATTTTAAGATTTTCGTCTAGTCTTCCACTTTGATGCCATACAATCCGCATAGCTCGTAATTCTGCAATTTGAGCTAAAAAATCTTGTTTCAGTGCTACCCTCAAAATTAAAGCATCCGCAGCATGAAGTCGGTTGACACAATCCCGAAAAACAAGCAATCGCTCCGAAAATTTTTGATCTCCAGATAATCGAATCGGTGTAACTACCGGGATTTCTATCGACTTAGAGCTATCCGTTGAAGTGACGTCAAGATACGATTGGATTTGAGTTTTAAGTTTACTTTGATCTCCATCTGTCAAAATGACCAAATCAACCATATCCGGATAAATCCCGGCAAGAACACGAGACAGATCAACATCCGCTTCTACCTCTAGCACCAAACTATCGATGCCGATTTGCAAGCTATTCAATATCCGCTGATTGATTAAATGCGCTTCTTTTGTCGGCACACGAACGAAAAGTCCCGACTTAGATATAAAGCCCAATTCAAATGCCCAATCCTCGGTTGATGTCGTTTGAAAAGCATCGATGATAAAATCATTTTCAACATTATAGTTTAATTGGGTTACATCATATTTACCTTTACTAGCTGATGCAGCCGCCATCCTCCAAGCCTCAGAATCCTGCTTTATAAATTCATCCCATGTCAGCATGTTGATCGTATTTGTATAATTATTGACAAATTTATAAATTAATATCAAATTTCCATCTATTCCCGTGTTTAAGCCGGAGATTTTAGTAAAAATTAGTCCTCAATGTTCATAAAAATCACTTACAACATCTTCAATCACGAAGGCATCTCAAGAAAAGGCAATAATTAAACCTCGACCCTTCCTATCCTTTAGAAACGGATTTTTTCAACCAAAAAGCCAACTTACAAAAACTTTAATTCTCAATCATTGTTTAATCAAAAAATCATTTTAATACAAGTATGGACGCAGTAAAATCGCCCGTAATGTTATATACGGAGCAAACACCTAACCCTGAAGCAATAAAATTCGTGACCAATAAAATGCTATATAGCGGAATCGCTGACTTTAAAGAAGTCGAATTAGCAAGAGAATGGTCGCAACTTGCCGCCGAACTTTTTGAATTTCCATATATAAAGGCCGTACATATCAATAACAACTTTGTCACCTTGACCAAAGAGATGAATTATGAGTGGGAAGACATTCTACACAAATTAAAAATCTTTGTTAAAGAATATGTCAACGAAGACAAACCTATCGTCAAGGACGGTTTTGATGCAGTGATGGCTGCAATGGAAGAGGAAGCCAAACAGGTAATTTATGAAGGTGATGAAGGAGAATTGATCCAGCGCATTTTGGATTTGATAGAGACCTATGTCAAACCAGCAGTAGCCATGGATGGCGGAAATATCGAGTTCAAATCTTACGACCAAGGCGTTGTAACCGTCATCATGCAAGGTTCTTGCAGCGGATGTCCTTCGTCCACAATTACATTAAAAGCAGGTATAGAAGGCATGTTGAAGCGTATGTTGCCAGAAGTACGGGAAGTCGTTGCCGAAATGGGTTAATCCTTCGTGCAATACTAAATTGAGAAAATATAGATGATTCGTTGATAAGACTAAAATATTAAAGAAAGCCGGTTTATCGGCTTTTTTTATTCCAAAGATATGGCAGTAATGACAAAACCAGATTTAGAAAAAATACTTGAAGGCGTCCTACCTGTAGTTTCGTCCGTAGCCGCCTTTATAAAAAGTCATTTTGCTACAGTTAAATCCGATGAAATCATCGAAAAAAGCGTCAATTCGCTCGTATCATATGTAGATCAAACGTCGGAAGAGAGACTCATCCAAGGATTAACGCCCTTAATCAAAAATGCAGGTTTTATCACTGAAGAAGCGATGACAGTCCAACAAATGCGGGATTATACATGGATTATTGATCCGCTTGATGGTACGACCAATTTTTTATACGAAATACCTCATTTCAGTATTAGTGTTGCCCTTTACTTCAATCAAGAGGTAATCCTCGGTGTCGTTTGTGATGTCATGCGTGACGAAATTTTTACTGCAATCCAAGGTCATGGAGCACAATGCAATCAGCAGCCCATCCACATTTCCCAAAAGACGTCATTTCAAGAGGTGGTCATCGGAACAGGATTTACTTATAAACCCGATAAAATTACAGATGCACACATGGTTGCGCTCAAGGACATCCTTTTAAAAACGAGAGGTATTCGACGGATTGGCTCTGCTGCTTTAGATCTTTGTTATGTAGCCAAAGGCATTTTTGGAGCCTTTTATGAAGATCAACTCAATGCTTGGGATATCGCTGCTGGTGCATTAATCGTACAAGAGGCAGGCGGTGTTGTCTCAGATTACTCAGGTGGCAACAACTGGCTTTTTACCGGAGAAATCTTAGCCTCAGCACCTCAGTTTCGTGAAGATATGCTTCCTATAACTGCTCGTTTAAAACCCTGATTATGGCTAAGCAACAAATCATAGGACAACGTGGTGAAGATACCGCAGTCATTCATCTGACACAATCGGGATACAACATCTTAGAACGCAATTGGCGTATTGGCAAAGCCGAAATAGATATTATCGCTATGGATGGTTCTATTCTTGTCTTCGTCGAAGTCAAAACGAGGTCATCAACCCATTTTGGTGCTCCTGAAGAAAGCATTTCAACCTATAAAGAAAACCTAATTATCGATGCTGCTGGCCAATATATGGAACAAATTGGCCATGATTGGGAAATCCGATTTGATATCATCAGTATCGTCTTTGACAATTCGGATCTACCTGTGATTCATCACTTTAAAGACGCCTTTTATCCTTCTGTTTAACTTGGATTGTGCATTAGGTTTCATTAGGAGGCGTCTCAATCACGCTTATTATTTATGAGATAACGGTTTAACCGTATAGCCTTGTTTACGAAGCAAATTAATCACGCCTTTAGAACCAGCCAAATGCCCGGCACCAACCGCATAAAATACGGGTCCCTTTTTCGCTCCTGTAATCATCAACGGAATCCAACTTTCGTTTCTCTTTGTCAACAATTTCTCTTCAAATCCTTCCACATTGTTATCCTCCTCACCGATCATTTGAACCATCGCATTGATATTCTGATTCAGATACATGGATGTCATCTCATTTAATTGGCTAGAAGATTCAGGATCTTCCGAGCTTTTGATGGATTCTACCAGCATCATGGCCTGCGCATCATAGGGAATCTCATCGAACAAACTCAACTGAAAATCAATAGTTTCTAATCCACCGGTTTCTTTACCTGAATCTTCGGCGATTTGTAATAATTCCATCTCATAAGATTTCATTTTACTGTTTCCCAAACCTCCAGGTTCAAAATCACCATAGGTCAATGCAGTCAAAAACATAGGTTTCATGCGCTCAATCATCATAATGGGCATGCCTTTTTTCTGAAAATAATCACTAACATAATCATAATCCTCAGATGAAAGTAAATCTTTGAGCGTTGTATTATCCTTCATAAAAATCTTGCCCATGATGCCCATCATAGCTGACATATCGCTCATCTCCTTCATGTCGATTTCAAAGACAATTTTGTTGGATTTGTCGAGTGCTGTCATGGTTCCTTTGGGTAGAAAGTAATCTTTGCTATCAATCAAGTGGATTGTTCCAAAAACATAAGAAGGCTGAGATATACCCGGACCGGTCAACTCCCAAAGCAATGCATTTTCTAACGGTTGATCGACTTGGGCTACCGACTTAGTCGTTTTACAAGACGAAAATGGGAGTATCAATAAAAATACACTAAGGAATAAAAGATTTTTAATATTGAAGGTTTGCATCACTATAAAATTATGAACTAAAAACGCTAGGGTATTCGAATTGTTGTGGTTTTTACTGGTTTAATCCGTAGTACTGCTCTGTCTATAAAAAGACTTAAATTATAATGGAAGTTATTTTTTTAAAGATCAAGGCAAAAAACGCAGGCATAGTCGTAACTATGGCGCGTATTTTTAACGATGAGATTTGAAAAAATAACGACATTTCATTAAGACTTTTTTGTGGACGGAGCAGTACGTTGTCGGCTCGCCTCATATAGCATAATGCCCGCTGCTACCGAAACATTGAGCGAATCAAAAACATTGACCGCTGGAATTTGTAGGGTATAATCCACTATTTCAAGCACTTTATTGCTGAGCCCTTTGCCTTCTGAACCCAATACTATCGCTAGTGGCTCCTTCATATCACATGTATCAACGGATACAGCTTGTGTCAAACTCGTAGCAGCAACGATTACGCCTGCTGCCTGCAAATCGCTGATGAGCTGAAAGATACTCGAAGCCCGTGCTACCGGCAATTGTAGGAGCGCACCCGCAGATGCCTTTATCGCATCTTCGTTAATCCGCCCAGAAGCATTCCCTGTGATGATCATCCCGTGAGCACCAAAAAAATACGCAGATCGTGCGATAGCACCTAAATTGCGAACATCTGTGACACCATCCACGATCACAAGCAATGGAGCTCGATCCGAAGCCAAAGCTGATCGAATCACCGTTTCATAATCTACATAAGTAATGGCCGGAATAATGGCAACGATACCCTGATGTCCTGCATGTTGGCCTGCAAGATCATTGAGTTTGACTTCTGGCACCTTTGCCAATGGTATATTTTGCTCCTTGCATGCACGTCGAATCTGAACCTCAAACTCACCACGAATACTATGGAGCATAAAGACCTTTTCAATACTCTTTCCAAACTTAAAAGCCTCACTAACGGCATTACGGCCATAGATAATATCAGACATACGCTACCATAATTATATTAACAATTCGAATCAGTGGCAAATATGGTCATTTTTAGCAGGCTATACTAATTATCAGAAAGCAATATGAGAATTTCACACATTTTTTTATCAAAAACAAACACATCGACAATGGCAAGAACAGGTAACGACAAGACATCATCTACTTTTAAATATAAAGGAAAATCAAAAATATTCCAACAAGGTGTTAACTCAAGTTTTATATCCAATATAATACCTAATTTTGACTAGAAATTGAATCTAAGATAATAGAAACACTTGTTATTCTTAGGGCTGAAACATTCAAGTATTCAGAAATTCAATGAATTATTGTTAAATTTTAAATCATTATTCACATGAAAAAATTAGCTTTTTTATCTTTTGTTATGTTCGCTTTAGTAGCATGCAACAACAATCAAAAAAATGATGCAGCTGAAAATATGGACGATCAAGAAACGATTCAAGAAACAGTCGGTGATGACAGAGATGCACACGGATGTATCACTTCTTCAGGTGAAACTTGGAGTGAACTTCTACAAGGATGTATTCAAGTTTTCAATGTTGGTCAAAGATTAAATCCAGTGGCAACAGCTGAAGGAGAAACTATAACAAGTGCTTTTGTTGTATTTAATGAAGATAATTCAAAACTTGAATTATACTTACCTAATGATGCTGTAACAGTTATTCTTGACAATGCAGGAAATGGCATTTACCAAAACGAAACAGTAAAATACGATTCAAATGCAGCAGCACTTTACATCAATGGCGAAAAGCAATACATTAAAGAGTAATTCGAAATAATAGAGATTTACCGAGTCATCGTTAATACCCATTTAAAATCCTGTATCCTTGTAATCATCCTTGAAAAACTAAGATACAGGATTTTTTTTATTGCTTGGATTATTACAAATACTCTTTTCATCTAGAGCATTGAACTACATTTTGACAAAATGCTATCAAGAGCATGCAATCCTAAAAACAAAACATACCCTTTAATTGTGTATATAAAGAAAGTAGGATTGTACGAGATGAATGTTTACAAATCGTAAATTATTGTTGATTTCAACCTCAAAATCATTGGTTCCATAAAACGTCAAAAATCATGGAAAAGAGTCATTTTCAAACGCTATTTGCCACAACAATTCGGTGGGTATTCTTGATACTTCTTGTTGGAATCTCCAGTCATTTGGCGTATAGCCAAGAAGACATTTCCGTCTTTAAATCCGGAGAGGAAGGCTACAAAAGTTATCGAATTCCGGCAATAATCGGGTTACATTCTGGTAAAATTCTAGCATTCTGTGAAGGGCGTGTCCACCATGCAGGAGACTTTGGTCACATTCGGATCGTTTATAAATCCAGCGATGATGGCGGTAAAACATGGAGCCCGATTGCCATAGCCGCAGATTTTGACACGCTGCAAGTTGGCAATCCAGCACCTGTAGTAGATTACCAAGACCCAGCATTTCCTAACGGTAGAATCTTTCTATTTTACAATACCGGCAATAATCATGAATCAGAAGTCCGCAAGGGCAATGGATATCGTGAAGTTTGGTACATTACTTCTACAGATGAAGGCCAGACATGGAGCAAACCCGTCAACATCACAACGCAGGTTCATCGACCCAATCAACCGGACGTTCGTCCTGAATACAACTATAAAGAAGATTGGCGTGCTTATGCCAATACACCGGGTCACGCCATGCAGTTTGACTCTGGACCATATATCGGACGCCTATACATCAGTGCCAATCGTTCGGAAGGCAACCCCAAGCCCAATGGAAAAGATTATTTTGCCTTTGGATATTATAGCGATGATCATGGGAAAACATTTCATATAAGTGATAAAATACCCTATGAAGGTTCTAATGAATCAATGGCTGCTCAAGTATCATCGACTGAACTTTACATGAATTCTCGCAATCAACAAGGACATATCTTGAGTCGAATCGTAGCTCGATCTAAGGATGGTGGCCAAACTTGGGCTAATATCCAATACGACGCCAACCTTCCAGACCCTGTTAATCAAGGTTCTGTACTTTCTTGGGTAGAAGGCAAGCAATATCTCCTCGCAGTATGTAATGCCGCTAGTACTTCATCTCGTGACAAATTAACCCTACGGATTAGTAAAAATAAGGGTAAAAGTTGGTATCTTCAATATCCGATAGCTCGTGCTCCTAAAGGTTTTAAGGGTGATTATGCGGCTTATTCGGATATGGTATTAGTGGATCGCAACACTATTGGGATTTTGTATGAAAAAGAAAATTATAGCAAAATCGTTTTTACGAAGGTTGCCATAAAATAAAAAAGGAGGCTCGAAACATCGATCCTCCAATGACACATTACTAACCTTTTTATATTATGCTACCATTTCGGTATCTGCCATCATTTTACGCAAATTGATTAAAGCATAGCGCATTCTACCTAGAGAAGTATTGATGCTTACGCGAGTCAATTTAGCTATATCTTTAAAACTCATATCCGCATAATGCCTCAAAATAATCACTTCTCGTTGTTCTGTAGGCAATTGGTCTATCAACGTCCTTAAACGCGTGTGCATTTCACTTTTGATGATACGGCTTTCCATGTGTTCGTCTCCCGATTGGATCACCGTAAATGGATCAAAGGTATCCGTACCAGCAATGAAAGACATCTTTTTAGATTTTCTGAAGTAATCTACGCATAAGTTATAGGCAATACGCATTGCCCATTGCTGAAATTTGTCTTCATTTTGGTATTTACCCTTTCTCAAAGTATCAATAATCTTGATAAAGACTTCCTGAAATATATCTTCTGCTGTTTCTGTATCTTTAACAAAGAGATAGATAGATGTATAAATTTTATCCCGATGCCTATTGAGTAATACTTCAAAAGCATTCGAATGATTGTCATTAAGATATAGGGAAATAAGTTCCTGATCGGATAATAACTTTAGCTGTCGCATACCTACACTGTCTTTAAATAGATTAAGAAATAATGTTATTTTAAGTGTAGAGTCTATTCTATATGCGCTAAAATTTGAATTTGATAAATAAATAAAATGGTTTTAAAACCTTAATTAGATGACAAAGATATAGATTATTTTTAAACAAACAATACCCTGAGAAAAAAAAATCACAAATCATGCCATTTTTTTTCAAGAAGTAAGCAAGGATTGATAATTTTTGAATTAATCATGATTCATTTACCGGATTATGGTTTTGATTTCAATGGTATGCATGATGAATCACAGTGACTATATCCAACGTCCTCAAATAAAAAAGAGGCTGTCCAATTTTTTTGAACAACCTCGTAAGTCTCAATCTCGGAACAAGAGATATTATTTAATCTCAATCATTTTAGGAGCCTTTTCCTTTGCTTCCTCTTTTTTAGGTAAAACCAACTTAAGAATTCCGTTCTCATAGTTTGCGTCGATTTTATCTATATTTATTCCATCACCTAAGTGAAAAGAACGTTTGAATGAAGCATAGTTGAATTCCTTTCTCGTCCACTGACCTTCTTCCTTTTCTTCAGTTTGATTTTCCTTCTCAGCGGAAATGATCAACTGGTCTTTATCAATGGAAATATTAAAATCTTTCTTGTCCATACCCGGTGCTGCAACTTCAAGTGTCAATTTATCATTGTCTTCAGTGATGTTGACAGAAGGAATGGTTGTAGATATATCATTACCGACCATATCTGATATACTTCTATTAAATACATCATCTAAAATATTGGATAATGATTTACCCTGAAAAAATGGATTTACTCTTACGATGTTCATGATATAAATTTTTTATAAGATTAACGAATACTATTATTTTACTTCAATTTGAACCTGTGGTTTTTCAGCAACAGCATATATTTTGATACTTAAAATACCATCTTGAGCGGATGCTTCAATCGTATTCAAGTCCGCCATTTTAGGCAAGGTAAATGCCCTCTCAAAATTGCTAAAGTTGAATTCCTGCTTGATATAAGCTGTTTCTTCGACAGATTTACTTCCTTTAACTATTAATGTATGACCGTCTAAAGAAATCTGAATTTCCTCTTTTGAGAATCCTGGAACTGCTAATTCAATTAAATAATTATTTTCTTCTTTTCGAATATTGGCAAATGCCGGCGTTGTTCTATTTTTAACTTTTTGAGCCGGATTGTAAACAGGATGAAAAAAATCATCCATAAAAAAGCGTTCGAAATTTGGGTTTCTTCTTCTTAATCCCGGATGTAAATCTGCGTTTCTCATGATCTTTATTGTGTTTAATTTTTTAAATTCAAATTCAATACACCTTATGCAATTGCTATTCCAATCCATATTTTGGGACGTATTGACATAAAACAGCTAAAAAACACATGTCATTTTGTCTGTATTTTTAAAAAATGTATGCCATTGTGGCAAATTAAGGTCTGATAATCCACAGCAACGTTGTACTGACATTTGATAATTATCTGATAATTCTAGGGAAGATTACAGAAATCTCCTTATCTTTGACCTATAATTTTTAAAATAAATACAAAGTAAAATGAAGAACACACCTTTGACGCAAATCCATATCGATCTTGGAGCAAAAATGGCTGATTTTGCCGGGTATAACATGCCTATTCAATATAGTTCTATCACAGAGGAGCACTTAAATGTCCGTAAAAAAGTAGGCGTTTTTGACGTATCCCATATGGGCGAATTTACGATTCAGGGTCAAGGCGCACTTGAATTAGTACAAAAGGTGACAAGCAACGATGCTTCCAAACTCAATGTTGGAGACATCCAATATACTTGCTTACCTAACCTAGATGGTGGTATCGTAGATGATTTACTATTATATAGAATGTCGGACGATGCGGATGGACTTCCTGTCTTCATGCTCGTAGTCAATGCCTCCAATAAAGATAAGGATTGGGATTGGATTGCTTCATTCAATACTTTTGGTGCAGTTATGAAAGATATCTCTGACCAAACGGGATTATTGGCCGTTCAAGGGCCAAAAGCAACTGAAATCCTTCAGCGTCTCACAGACACCGATTTATCAGAATTTAAATATTATACGTTCAAAATAGGCAATATTGCTGGTATAGACGAAGCCGTCATTTCTGCTACAGGATATACAGGAAGTGGTGGTTTTGAGATTTACGTTCCTGCTGAACACACAGAAAAACTTTGGCATGCAGTCATGGAAGCAGGCAAAGATGCCGACATCAAACCATGTGGTTTAGGTGCCAGAGATACCTTGAGATTAGAAATGGGATTTTGCCTCTATGGCAATGATATAGATGCCACAACATCTCCACTTGAAGCCGGGCTTGGATGGATCACCAAGCTAAAAAAATCTGCGGACTTCGTCGGTAAAGACTGGCTTACAACCCAAAAAGAAGCCGGTCTTAATCGAAAACTTATAGGCTTTACCATGCAGGAAAGAAGAGTTCCAAGACATGGATATCTCATATTTGATGGTCAAGAAAACGAAATCGGTGTAGTCACATCAGGTACTCAATCTCCTTCTTTGGATCATCCAATAGGCATGGGATATGTACCTTTAGACATGGCTAAAGAAGGAAACACCATCTTTATCC
Organism: Chitinophagales bacterium; assembly: GCA_026928325.1. Taxonomy (GTDB): domain Bacteria; phylum Bacteroidota; class Bacteroidia; order Chitinophagales; family Saprospiraceae; genus OLB9. The sequence continues at coordinate 19,150 of JAIXKS010000029.1, forward strand.
AATTGGGTAAAAAATTAATGGAAGCCACCATCGTTGCGCTCCCATTTGTAAAAATATAATAAAAGATATCATACAATGAAATTTGGTACTAAAGTAATACATGCCGGAATCGAACCCGATCCGAGCACAGGAGCGATTATGACGCCGATTTTCCAGACATCCACCTATGTACAGGCTGCACCTGGAGATCACAAAGGATACGAATATGCCAGAACACAAAATCCAACGCGTCACGTACTAGAACAAAATATAGCAGCCCTCGAAAACGGCACAGATGCTATATGCTTCGCAAGTGGCCTAGCGGCTATGGACAGCGTATTAAAATTACTCAATCCAGGTGATGAAGTCATCGCCACGGATGATTTATACGGTGGTTCGTATCGTATCATGATGCGAGTATTTGCAAAATATGGTATCCATTTCAAATTTGCGGGTATTGGCAATATTGAAGAACTTCAAAAGCGGATTACCGATAAAACCCGAATGATTTGGGTAGAGACACCGACCAATCCCATGTTGAATATCATCGATATTCAGGCTGTATGCGAATCCGTCAAAGGTAAAAATATCACCGTTTGCGTGGATAACACCTTTGCATCTCCATATCTCCAGAATCCGCTTGATCTCGGTGCCGACATTGTAATACACTCAGCAACAAAATATCTAGGAGGTCACTCCGACGTTATCCATGGTGTCGTCGTGACAAAAACACCAGCAATTGCCGAGCAAATCCGATTTTTACAAAATGCAGTAGGTGCAGTACCAGGACCTCAAGATTGCTTTTTAATCCTTAGAGGTATCAAAACCTTACATATTCGAGTAGAGCGCGCTTGTCAAAATGCTGAAAAAATTGCGCATTTCTTAAAGCATCACCCGAAAGTTTCCAAGGTCTATTATCCAGGATTTTCAGACCATCCCGGACACGATACCGCTAAAAAACAGATGAAAATGTTTGGTGGTATGCTATCTTTTGACCTTGTGGCCAATAATGAAGCTAGTGCTAGAATCGTTTTGAGCAATACGCACTACTTTTCATTGGCTGAATCTCTCGGAGGTGTAGAATCTCTAATCGGCCATCCAGCAAGTATGACCCATGGTTCTATACCAAGAGAAGAACGATTGAAAGTTGGTTTGACAGATTCGCTCATTCGCCTAAGCGTAGGTATCGAAGATGTCGATGATTTAATTCAGGATTTAGATAAGGCCTTAAGCCTAATCCCTTAAGCAGATTAAACCAATTGGATGAGATAAAAAAATTCATTAATCTTTGTGCGTAATGTAAAAATCAGATTATGTCTTCACATCAGCCAATTACCTCTTGGGCATCTGACGACAAGCCACGAGAGAAAATGTTGCTCAAAGGTCGCCAAAGCCTTTCGGATTCAGAGTTGCTCGCTATCTTGATTGGTTCGGGTATCGTAGGTATGTCGGCAGTCGATTTGGGAAAAAAGATCCTTAATGATTACAACAATAATCTCAATGAGTTAGGTAAGGCTGAAATCAAAGATTTTATCAAAAAATACAAAGGTATCGGTAACGCCAAGGCCATCCAGATCGTAGCAGCCCTCGAATTGGGTAGAAGAAGGCAAAATGCAGTACCTCTCGAAAGGGTAGCTATCAAATCCAGTAAGGATGCATATAATTATTTATATCCATTTATGGCTGACCTACCTCATGAAGAGTTTTGGATTTTACTTTGCAATCATTCCAACAAAATCATTGACAAACAAGTCATCGGTCGTGGTGGATTGGCTAGTGTAGTCGTGGATACCAAATTTATCATTCGCCATGCATTAGATCACCTAGCGAGTGCCATCATCTTGTGCCATAATCATCCATCCGGCAATCTCAATCCATCAAAAGAAGACATTCAATTGACCAATCGCGTTAAAGAAGCAGCTCATTTGTTAGATATTCGAGTTCTAGATCATATCATCATCGGAGATATGAAGTACTATAGCTTTGCCGATGAAGGTATGCTTTAACCTTAAAAATAAGTCCACATGCGTAACAAAGATAATTTATTCGTCATAACACAAATTATACTATTTGTTGTTTTCTTTTTACCCATAGCGGATAATAACAATACGCCCATATATCTCAATATAATAGGCTATATATTGTTGATTATTGGTTCTATAATCGGAGTGATGGCCTTACTTAGACTGGCCGAAAGTCTAACGATCTATCCGAGCCCTAAACAAGATGCTACCTTAAAGACAGACGGCCTGTACCAATATATGCGGCATCCGATTTATACCGCAGTCATCCTCGTTTTTTTAGGGTTAACCGGAATATTTGCCAATATTTTCAAGCTCGCTATTACCCTCATTATGATGGTCTTCTTCTATTTCAAATCCAGTTATGAGGAAACCAGACTTAGTGCGCATTATCCAGATTATGACGCTTATAAAAAGAAAACCGGGCGTTTTTTACCTTGGTTTTGATTTTGTAGTCAGTATAGCGCTCCGTCATTATAAAGAAATTAATAAAGTGTTGTTCTTTTTTCAAATCTCATCGTTTAAAAAAATAACTTCCATTATTATTTAAGTCTTTTTATGGACAGAGCACTAGTTATTCCGAAAAGCGCTCTATTTGAGCTCCTAGGGCATTCAATCGACCATCGATATTCTGATATCCTCGATCTATCTGATGAATGTTAGAAATAATACTGGATCCTTTGGCAGAAAGTGCAGCAATCAGTAAGGATACTCCTGCTCGGATATCGGGCGAACTCATGCGAATCCCGCGAAGTTGCGACTTCCTTTCCAAACCAATCACAGTAGCTCGATGTGGATCACATAAAATAATCTTTGCACCCATTTCGATGAGTTTATCCACAAAAAACAATCTACTCTCAAACATCTTTTGATGGATCAAAATGCTACCTCTGGCTTGCGTCGCAATAACCAATATAATACTCAACAAATCCGGCGTAAATCCCGGCCAAGGCGCATCATAAATCGTCATAATCGAACCATCAATAAAACTCTGTATTTCATACATATCTTGTGCAGGTACGTAGATATTATCACCTTGAATTTCCAACTTAACACCTAGTTTTTCAAAAGTACTAGGGATAACTCCTAAATTGGGAACAGAAACATTCGTAATCGTCAGGCTGGATTGCGTCATGGCCGCCAACCCGATAAAACTCCCAATTTCGATCATGTCCGGCAGTATTGTATGTTCTGTGCCTCCAAGACTTGCCACACCATGTATGGTCAATAGATTGGAACCTACCCCGGATATACGCGCACCCATATTATTGAGCATTTTGCAAAGTTGCTGAATATAAGGCTCACAAGCTGCATTGTAGATTTGCGTAATACCTTCCGACAAAACAGCACCCATAACCACATTAGCGGTACCGGTGACTGATATCTCATCCATCAAGATGTAGGCACCTTTGAGCTTGTCACCTACGATATAAAACTGATCATTTTCATCATTATATTCAAATTTTGCACCTAGCTTCTCAAATCCTAAAAAGTGTGTATCCAATCGACGTCGGCCAATTTTATCACCACCCGGTTTTGGCAAAAGAGCCTTCTTAAACCGTGCTAATAGTGGACCAATCAGCATTACAGAGCCCCGAATCCGCTTTGCATTATCCAGATAAGCTTCAGAATATAAGTGTTCCATGTCTATATCATCCGCCTGAAAGGTGTAATCACTGTCATTGATACGCTCAATCTTGACGCCCAGACCTTTTAGCAGTTCTAACTGTTTTTGAATATCTAAGATATCCGGAATATTTCGAACAGTAACTTTTTTATCTGTCAATAAAACCGCGCTAACAATCATAAGGGCTTCGTTTTTAGCGCCTTGTGGTTGTATCATTCCTGACAATTGAGCATCACCTTGTACTCTGAAAGACTGACTAATCATGATATAACAACTTTATTAAGTTGCAAATATATTACATTTATTTATAATATGTATGATAATTATTGAAAATTAATTGCGACTGATTTACGACCAACTACACGTCTTTATGTCGTTCCCAATAATTTTGATCTTCTACTTCTTCGAGAAGCGCCAAATAATTTTGATATCGCACAAAACTAATATCCCCATTTTCGACAGCTTCCTTGATGGCACAATGCGGTTCATTTCTGTGGGTACAATTGGCATACTTGCATTGATCCGAAATAGCAAAAAATTCTTTAAAATTATGTGCAATATCCATCACCTCGAGATGCGAAAAAGCCAGCGTCTTGATCCCAGGCGTATCGATGATACATCCTCCAAAAGACAAATCATACATTTCGGCGAAGGTCGTAGTATGTTGTCCCTTACCTGAGTGTTCAGATATAGCATCTGATCGCAGTTCTAATCTCGGTTCGATCGTATTAATTAAAGTTGATTTACCTACACCCGATTGCCCAGATACTAGGGTAATCTTATCTTTTAAAGTTTCACGAATAACATCTATACCTGTACCATCGACCGCTGAAGTCACCATCACCTGATAGCCTATTTTTTGATAAATATCTTCTAAAGCTTCTAGCAATTCGAAATCTTCCTTTGTGTAAATATCACATTTATTGAACACGATAATTGCTGGGATTGAATAGGGTTCTGTCATCACTAAAAACCGATCTATAAAGCCCATCTTGAGGTTGGGTTCTCGTAAAGTGACGATGATTAGCACTTGATCTACATTACTAGCCAAAAAATGCAATTGGTGTTTTTTGCGTGGCGACTGTCGAACGACATAGTTTTTGCGCGGCATGATGGTCTTAATTATCCCCTTTTGTTCCTGCCCTTTTTCCATTTCAATGCTGACTATATCACCAACAGCTATCGGATTCGTCAGTTTTAACTGATCCATTTTAAACTTACCAATAATCCGACACGGAATGACAGTTCCATTTTCCAATCGCACATTGTACCAACTTCCAGTCGATTTAATTACGGTTCCGGTCATTACAAAATTTTAGTGATTGGAGCCCGGGATTGCTCATGAATGGCCACAGATAACTCGTGGATTAGTTCCGGATTTTTTTCCAATGCATTACCGACAACAATGACATCTGCACCGGCAGCAGCTCTATCTGCTGCTTTTTGGGGAGTATTGATTCCTCCTCCGATAATTAGCGGAATTTGAATGTTTTTGCTGACCGTCTCTATCATCGAAATCGGTACCGGATGATTCGCACCACTACCCGCATCCATAAAAATCTGTTTCATACCCAACATTTCTCCTGCTAAGGCCGTGCATAGCGCTATTTCATCTTTTTGAGCAGGAATAGGCGTCGTATTACTCATATATTGAACACTTGTCGGAATACCACCATCGATCAGCATATATCCTGTAGAGATAACTTCCAAGCCGCTTTGCTTAATAATCGGTGCAGAAATCACATGATTTCCAATCAACAAGTCCGGATTTCTTCCTGAAATCAGCGACAAATACAAGATAGCATCCGCTTCATTGTGAATCTGATAAGGACTGCCCGGAAATAAGACAATCGGTATATCCGTTTTAGATCGAATCGCTTGAATGATTTGTTCCGCAATAGTGCGAACCACCAAACTACCCCCTAAAAAAAAGTAATCAACACCGGCATCGACAGCAATATCCAGCATTTTCCATAATTTATTAAGCTGGACTTTATCCGGATCTATCAATACCGAAAATTTTTTCTGGCCGTTTGCACGTGACTCCCTAAACTGTGAATAAATAGGTTGATACATCTGGTAGCATTTACAATTTGGGATAAAGGTATAATATATTATTTTAAGATTTTTATAAAAGTTATTGAAAATGGTAATTATTCTTTGTTGAATAGCTGGAAATTCTGTTATTTTGTACAATATTAATAAATTCTCAACTATTACGTTATGTCATCTCCTATCCGGCAGCTAATGCCTCAAACCCTTTGGAATTATTTTGCAGATATCAATGCTGTCCCTAGAGCATCCAAAAAGGAAGAGCGAATCATCGCCCACATGGTTGCTTTTGGCAAAAGCCTTGGCCTAGATACCTTCACGGACGAAACGGGCAATGTGATTATCCGCAAACCGGCAACTCCGGGCATGGAAAACAGGCAAGCCATTATCCTTCAATCCCATCTGGATATGGTACATCAAAAAAACAATGATACCGATTTTGATTTTGATACGCAAGGTATCGATATGTATATTGATGGCGATTGGGTTAAAGCTAGAGGTACTACTTTAGGCGCAGATAATGGCATTGGCGTATCAACAATTATGGCCATTCTAAGTTCGACGGACATTCCACACCCAGCTATCGAAGCCTTATTTACAATCGACGAAGAAACCGGAATGACCGGTGCCCTTGGTCTAAAAGGTGGTGTCCTTCAAGGTCAAATCCTACTCAATCTCGACACAGAAGAGGATGATGAAATAGATATAGGATGCGCAGGAGGCTTAGATGTCACGGCAGAAAAAAAATATAATACAGAAAAAATAAATTCCTCTGCCTACCAAGGTGTTCAATTAGCAGTCAAAGGGCTTCAAGGTGGACACTCGGGTATCGACATCCATTTGGGACGAGGCAATGCCAATAAAATCATGAATCGGTTACTTTATGGCCATAAAGATTCAGGAATGAGATTGATCTCTTTTGAAGGCGGTAGTCTCCGCAATGCCATCCCAAGAGAGAGTACAGCAATCATAGCCGTTCCGCTCGATAAATATGCGGCATTTTCTGAAAAATTGCAGGATTTAATCCGAGATATTCATGCGGAGTACAAGTCCATAGAGGCGCAACTGAATATTCATATTGACGAAGTTCAATCTCCCGACACGGTGGTTGCAGCAGCCGATCAAACGACTATGCTCAGTGCTATTTATGCAGCTCATAATGGCGTATTTAGAATGAGCCCAGACATAGATGATTTGGTCGAAGCCTCCAATAATGTCGCACGTGTTCAAATCAAAGACGGGCAAGCGAAAGTCCTATGTCTGACGCGCTCTTCGGTAGAATCATCAAAAACGGACGTAGCTCAAACCTTAGAAGCAGCCTTCTCTTTAGGCGGCTTTGATGTAACTTTCAGTGGCGCTTATCCTGGCTGGACGCCAAAAGTAGATGCTCCGATCCTCCAAGTTTTGAGCCGTATTTACGAAGAAATGCACGGTGAAAAAGCCAAGGTCGTCGCTTGTCATGCAGGTCTGGAATGTGGTATCCTAGGTAGCAATTATCCCGGTATGGACATGATTTCTTATGGCCCGACGATTAAAGGCGCACACTCTCCCGACGAAAGAGTCAGCATCTCATCTGTTCAGAAATTTTGGAATTATACCTTAGAAATATTGAAGCAGATACCTGAAAAGTAATACCCATACGAAAGAGACCTTCGTATGCGCTCTATTTGTAATTATTAACTCGCTCTAGGCCGGATTTGGCTTTTTGATGGAGGCTATTGGCGTATCCTTCCGGATTGAGTTCCAGACATTTGTTATAAAAATATACCGCCTGAACATATTGTTTATTTTTTTCATATATAAGTCCCGTATTTAAGGCGGAATTACATGCAAAATATTTTTTTGGATTGCTATTTTCAATGGCTAGATTATAATATTTGATAGCTTCTGAATCCTCCTTCATTGCATCCTTCACGCGTCCTAACCGGTAGTAATATTCTCCTTGAAAATCGGTATTAAGAAATTCCTTTTCGTGGGAAAGCAAAAAATCATTGGCTCTCATATAAAAACCGCCATCAAATAGCAACCTAGCTTTAAGTAGATTTGTATTGTAAATTTCTCCTCTTTTAGCTTCTCGCTGTGCCTGTTTATCTTCATCGATCAAATCGTACCCTCGTTTTTGACACATACCCATATACTGCACATACTTAAACTTATCATTAAGAATCACAAGGCTATGCCATGCGAGTTTTTGGTACGCTTCCTTGATATAGTGTCTCCCTTTAAAATGATTGACAAATTGAAGCAGATACGTGTCCGCATCTGAATCCAATCGATACAATTTGAATTTGCCATAAAGAAAATCCAAGTATTCAAATGGCAAATAGGCTTTTGAATGCGGCCTCTCTTCCAATATTTTTATTGCGAGGTCTGTTCTGCCGGTCTTTTGCGCCATGGTTGCCTTCAAAAAGGCAATCAGTGGATTACTACGATGATCTAATCCATATGTATTATATAAAGCGAAGGCTTCTTCTCTTTTATTATTGGAGTAAAACAAGATGTAGCTATATATGGCTATGACTTCATTTTTAAATAGATGATTATGATCCGCAGTATATTTGACTAAATATTCGATTTCCTTGGTTCCCAATCGGATGGACCCCTGAATATTCAATAACTTCCTAACCCAAGATGGTATATTTTCAGCAAGCGCATGGATGATACTCAAGCTCTTTTTATTCAAAGCAAAATCAGGAAATTTCTTTTGATTTTGTATCAGCAAATTATGGGCTTCATAAATATCTCGAGCTGCACCCATCTTTTCATTAAACTTGAGCTTAACAATCGACCACTGGAGGATGATTTCCGCTTGACAATATAGATAGTAAGGCGAATTTTCATCACCACTTTGAATCTTTTTTAAGCGCGCATCTCGGTTGGGCAATAGTTTTTTATACAAGGATTGATCCTCTTCTATAAACAGCGTAAAAAAGTCAATGTAGTTTTCAACGTAATAACCCATCAAGTTTTGGTTGGCTTTAAAACCTGAATGTTCTAATTTTTGACGACCATCCTCGATTCTGAGAGAAGAAATATCCCGATAAGCATCTTCCAATGCATTGGTAAATGCAAATGTTCCTTGACTGTATAGTTGGAAATACCCTAATATAAGCAATCCGCCAACCAAGCACAACTGCCGGATTTTAAACCAAAAAGCCCCTGATGATTTCCATCCGGGGCTCATTATATATTTAAAATCTAAGATATTCAAATCAATGAATTAATCATTTTCCTCTTCTAAAAGTGCTTGATCATCAATCAATACTCTTCCACAATGTTCACAAGCAATGATTTTCTTCATGACCCCGATTTCGATTTGCATCTGAGGTGGTATTCTATTAAAACAACCACCACATGCACCTCTAGATATCGGAACGACCGCTAAACCATTTCGATATGTTTTACGGATTTTATCATAAGAAGTTAAGATTCTATCTTCGATCACCTTACGTGCCTTTTCAGACTCTTTCATCAACTTGGCCTCTTCTTTATCCGTTTTTTCAATAATCTTTTGAAGTTCAACTTTTTTAGCTTCAACATCTTTTGTGCGTTGCGCTAATTTAGCTGTAAACTGATCAAGCGTTTCCGTTTTGGTTTCCTTCAACACATTAGCTTCTCTAATTTTCTTTTGAGAAAGCTGAATTTCCAGTTTTTGTAAGGCAATTTCCTTAGTAAGGGCGTCAAACTCACGATTGTTTTTAACGTTATCCAGTTGCTTTTCGTATTTTGCAATCAATGTCTCAGCTTCTTTGATATTGGTATTGTGTTTCAATATCTCATTATCTACTTCAGCAATAGCATTTTCATGCTTTTTGATACGTGTCTGAATTCCGGATATTTCATCTTCCAAGTCACTTACTTCCATAGGAAGTTCTCCTTTCAGTACAACAATACTATCCAATTTGGAATCGATTTGTTGGAGACTATATAAGGCTTTTAATCTTTCTGCAATACTTTTTTCTTTTACAGTTGCCATATTAAATTAATAAAAATTGATAGGATTAGTAATTATCTTTGTACAATGGGTCGCAAAGGTAGTAAATTTATTAATAATCAAGTCATAAAGTAAATCAATTGTATATTTTTCGCTCTCAAAATGTCCAATATCTAGGATGATAATCCGGCCATTCGCATCAAAAAACTCATGATATTTATAATCTGAAGTAATAAATACATCTGCCTCTGCCTTTATACTTGCGTTGAGAAGGAAGCCTCCTGATCCACCACACACGGCTACTTTGTGTACTGTATTTTTACAAATAGCCGTATGTTTAAAGACTTTAAGCTCCATCTTTTCTTTTAAATAATCAAAAAATGCGGTCGTTTCCATCGGTGTTTTAAGATATCCCACCATACCCGCACCAACGGGATTGTCTCGATGGTTCATATCCGGCTTCGGAGACAGAATCTCCGTATGCTCTAGTCCGATGCGTTCGGCGATCTTCGTATTAACACCGGATAAAAAAACATTATCGAGGTTGGTATGAATCGCATAAATTGCAATATCATGGCGAATTGCCTGAATTACAGTTCGTTCAACATAATTCGCACCTGTAAAACGCTTCAATCCACCAAACACAATGGGATGATGCGCAACTATGACATTACATCCTAGAGATATCGCCTCATCGACTACGCTTTCTATGCAGTCCAAAGCAACCAACACTCCTTTAATCTCCATATCAAGCCGTCCGGTAATCAATCCGGCATTGTCATAGCTCTCCTGAAGATGCTCGGGAGCTATCTCGTTTAAATACTGAACTAAAGTCGCTAATTGCATAGGATACCCGTTTAAATAAAATGGTTTTGCATTTATTAAAGGCGATTCAAATAAGCATCTATAATCTTTTGTTCGAGTGCTGTGGTGGAGTAGTTATCCACAAACTGTAAGGATAAAACGTCTCCGCCATGTTCCAAAACAATATCTGCACCCACAATTTGATCTGGTTTCCAATCACCTCCTTTTACTATAACATCCGGAATAAGCATTTTGATTAACTCTAACGGTGTATTTTCATTAAAAACTAAAACCATATCTACACTTTCTAGGGCTGCTAGAATATGAATTCTATTTTTCTGGTCTTTTATAGGGCGATGAACGCCCTTTAGTTGCTGTACGCTGGCATCGCTATTGGCTGCAACAATGAGCTTATCTCCCTTGGACTTCGCTTCTTCCAAATAAAGTACATGACCCAAATGCAATAAGTCAAAACAGCCATTCGTAAATACTATTTTGTGGCCTTCTGCCTTCCATTGGCGGACCAATAATAAGGCTTCATCCCAGTTTTCAAATATTTTATCTCTAATCATGATCGCGATTTATTAAAAACGGGTAAAATTATTAAAGCAATAACTCCAAAAAAGATATTGGCAAATATCTGAATCGAGAAAAAAACAATATTGGCATAAGTGAAAGCATCCGAACCCTGAATCCCATAGATCGCTAGAGCTTCTGCCGTCAAAAAATGAAAACTTCCCATACCTCCCGGTGTCGGAATAACAATGCCTAAACTTCCAAATGAGAAGACTACCAACCCGGCGATAATGTCCAAATGTTGCGTTGGATCAAAGCTAAAAAACGCCAGATACTGCATCAAAAAATACAAAACCCAAATGACCACTGAATGAAAGATAAACAGTGGAATATTGGATACTTTGCGCACACTCAAGATACCATCGTAAAACCCCTTTAGCTTCAGCATAATTTTATTACCAAAGGCTGTGTTTCTGATTTTAGCTCTATTCTTATACACACCCCATACCGTCAAAAATCCCAGCAAGAAGACGCTTAAAAGTACAAAAGGATAGCCTGTTAAAAACCTCAATTTATCCTCCAAATGTATATTTTGATTGAGATAGTCTGCTACAGCTCTTCCCCCGAGAAAAAACGTCACTATAAAAATGATCGCCATCATTATCGCATCAAAAATCCGATCCGTTACTACCGTTCCAAAGCTTTTTTCAAAAGGAATATTTTCATATTTTGAAAGCATGGCTGCCCGAATCACTTCTCCGGATCGAGGAATTCCCAAGTTAGCCAAGTAGTTGACCATAACTGTACCTAAAAGATTGGTCATTTTAGGCTTATAGCCAATGGCTTCCAGCATCATTTTCCACCTATGCGCCCGTAAAACATTGGATAACATAAATGCAATTATCGTTATCCATATCCATCCATATCTCACGCGACTCAAGTCGTCCTTCAACTTATCGAGAAGACTACAAGCTTGATCCGGAATTCCTTTCAATGCACAATCAGCCTTAAAAGCAAGATTTTGATAATGATAGACGAGTAGCATCATGCCAATACCGAGCCCGAAAAACAGCACAACTTTGATATAACCACTTATTTTTAAATTCATATACCCGGGTGCTTTTGCCGGCAAAGATACTACTTTGTATTTGCTTAGATTAATCTATTGTTCTCATCCGGGAAAATCGCCGTAGGTTTGAATGTTTTGGCTTCTTCGGGCGTCATCAACGCATAGCTGATGATGATAACGATATCTCCTACCTCGGCTTTTCTTGCAGCTGCACCATTCAGACAAATCATCCCAGAGCCTCTCTCTCCCTTAATTACATAGGTTTCGATGCGCTCGCCATTATTATTATTTACAATCTGCACCTTTTCGCCTTCATAGATATTAGCGGCATCCATAAGATCTTCATCTATCGTTATTGAGCCGACATAATGGAGGTTGGCTTCCGTAACTTTTACCCGGTGAATTTTAGATTTATGTATGTGTAGGAACATTTCCTGATGTTATATTTTTAAAAAAACGCACAAAGATTATAAAATTTTGTAACTATTTAGATTGTGTTTTGAATATTTTGGCTTCAGCCCATCATATCCTACGCTATAATCTGGATATTCAAGATTCAAACACATCCATTTGACAAAATTCTATGACTCTTTTGATTTTACACGCTTATAACGTGATTCACTGTGATATAGTTCCAAAATAAGTATCTCTATTTACAACCAATCGTTCCAACGCTATCCTCAAAAGGAACTTCCACCCAATGTTATCCTCAGGACTCAATCACCCTATAACTTTCCCGTTCAGGATCATCTGATCTATATGGCGGCTACCAAATGCATAGACCATATAATCTAAAGACGGAATGGCCTTTGTAACTATGAGGTTGGCTCTTCGTCCTACACCGATAGCGCCATGGCTATCTCCTATTTCCATGGCATGAGCTCCGTTAATAGTTACAGCATTGAAGACCTCGACAGGAAGTAATCGCATATTATTACAAGCTAATGCCATCATCAAAGGAATGTTGCCAGACGGACTTGATCCGGGATTAAAATCAGTGGCCATGGCAATACCTAAACCTGCTTCGATCATTTTTCTAGCCGGAGCATAAGGAATATTTAAGAAAAAGGAGCAAGATGGTAGCACGGTCGGGATAGTAGCACTATTTTGTAAAGCTTCTATCTCTGCTTCTCCTATGGCTTCGAGGTGATCGACCGAAATCGCATGATTGGCTATACCGACTTGTACACCTCCTGATATATGAAGTTGATTTGCATGGATTTTGGCTTTTAGCCCGTATTTAGCACCAGCTTTTAGGATTTTATCGGTTTCTTCAACCGTAAAAAATCCTTGTTCACAAAAGACATCGCAATAATCCGCCAGTCCCTCTTCGCTGATTTGAGGCAACATTTGATCAATGATTAGATCCATGTATCCTTGGCGATTATCCTTGTATTCCGGAGGAATGGCATGAGCTCCAAGAAAGGTAGCCTTGATCGTAACCTCAGATGCATCTTTGAGTCTTTTGATCACGCGCAACATTTTGAGTTCACTTTCAAAACTTAGACCGTACCCACTTTTTATTTCTATAGCTCCTGTACCCGATTGTATAAGTTCATTCAGTCGATTTAACGCCCGCTCAAACAACACATCCTCGGGTAAATCACGGAGTTTTCGGGCAGAGTTGATAATGCCGCCACCTTTAGCCGCAATTTCTTCATAACTCTTACCCATGAGTTTATCGACATATTCCACTTCACGACCTTCAGCAAATACGATATGCGTATGACTGTCACACCAAGCTGGCAACACACATTTTCCGGCAGCATCAATGACCTTGTCCGCCGATAAAGGGCATTGCTCCATAGGTCCAAATGCTTGAATAATATCTCCCTCTATGAGCACATAAGCATTTTCTATGATTTCTACCGCTGCCATGTCTTTTCCCTTTTTAAAAGGCAATTTATCCGCAGCAATACCGTAAAGTCTATGAATATTTTTAATTAATAATGTCGATTTCATGAAGTAATGATACGTTCGTTAAATAATGATGCCATCCATGCTGTACTCTTCCATAATCGAGTTTTTAAACTGCATGGCATCGTCGTAACTATTAAATTGACCAATCCTTACTTTATAAAGCAAGGTTCCGTTTTTCATCTCATTGGTAATCGTCAATGGCTCCACGAAAAACTGTCTCAAGGTTTTAACCATATCATCGGCACCCTGATACCTTTCAAATACACCTAATTGCACCTTATAGACCTTATTATTGTCTGTCTGGCTGCCGTAAAATTGTTGATACTGAGTAGCATTTTTCTGCATACTATCATAATTATTATATTCCTTGGCATTTAAGGGTTGATTGGGTGCGGAGTTCATATTGTACTTGATAACTTGCTTGTTTTCCGGCGCATTGTACTTTTTGAGTAAGGCACGCATTTGAAGGGGAGACATCGTCTGCTCGATTCTATCTAAAATTCGACCTTCAGAATTAAAAATAAGCATCGTAGGGAGATATTTAATATCAAAAACCTGCTTCAATTCATAGCCTACAGTCTGGTCGATATCGGCTTTAATGGATATAAAACTATTGTTTAGGATACCGGCAACCTCATCATCTAGGAAGGTGGTTTGCTCCATCCAATTGCATGGTGTACACCAAGAAGCATAAAAATCAATAAAAATCAACTTGCCTTCATTTCCCGCTTTTATCCGGGCTTCTTTTAAATCATAGCTTGCAAATTGAATTTTTGAAGACTCCGCATGTAACATGCCCGCAAACAACAGACACCCCAGGAAGCCTAAAGCAATTTTAAATGTTTTCATTTTAAACTGATTTTGGGACAATTAATAATAATCTAATCTCTTTTACTGTTTTGTGTACAATACATTACATTTTAATCAAAATTATAAAATATTGCATTACACATATTTATGAAATATCAATTATGATACCAAAATGATTCGAGCGATATGGAATTATCTATATTTTATTTTAATTCAAATATTTATTAATATAGTTATCAATATATTATGTGTTAAATAATTTTATAAAATGATTGCAAGAAAATGGATAATATCTTTTTTTGTTTTTCAGTAATTATAAAATGGCGTATCTTGTGCCACTTTTTGCGGTGATTCATAAATTTTAATAAAACGGAACCATGTCAAAGATTCATGCAGCTATAACCGGAGTAGGCGGATTTGTCCCCGATGACATACTTTCCAATGCAGATTTGGAAAAGTTAGTGGATACGAATGACGAATGGATTACCACCCGCACCGGAATCAAAGAAAGAAGGATATTAAGAACACCCGGCAAGGCCACTTCCGATATGGCTGTTGAGGTTGTAAAACAACTCTTAGAAAAAACAAATACTCGCCCTGAGGAGGTTGAGATGTTAATCTGTGCCACAGTCACAGGAGATATGGTATTTCCCGATACGGCCAATACCATTCTTGACAAAGTCGGTGCAAAAAACGCATTTGGATATGATATCAATGCGGCTTGTTCAGGTTTTTTATACGCTCTGACAACTGGTGCCAAATTTATCGAATCCGGAATGTATAAAAAGGTTATCGTCATCGGAGCAGATAAAATGTCTTCAATCATCGATTATCAAGATAGAGCGACTTGTATTATCTTTGGAGATGGGGCAGGAGGCGTTATGCTTGAACCGACAGAAGAAAGCGTAGGTTTTATAGATGCCGTATTAAAAGCGGATGGTGCCGGAAGAGAGTTTCTCCATATGAAAGCCGGAGGTTCTCTAAAACCACCAACCCAAGAAACCGTAGCTCAACGCGAGCATTACGTATATCAAGAGGGAAAATCAGTGTTTAAGGCCGCAGTCATGGGCATGGTCAACACCACGCAAGAAGTACTCAAAAGGAATGATATGACGGTAGATGAAGTGCATTGGATGGTACCTCATCAAGCCAATTTGAGAATAATCAACTCTGTGGGAGAGATGCTTGGCATCCCGCCAGAAAGAGTAATGCTCAATATTTATAAATATGGTAATACCACAGCGGGAACCATTCCTTTATGTCTTTGGGAATATGAATCACAGCTAAAAAAAGGAGACAACCTCATCCTAACCGCTTTTGGTGGTGGATTTACTTGGGGTAGTATTCTTATAAAATGGGCTTATGATGGCCGTAAATAACAAAACAATTCATACATTTGTAAAACAAAACATTCAAACACAACAATTATTTATTTTTTATGGCAAATACTTCAGATATCAGAAATGGACTTTGTATCAACTTAAATGGAGATATTTATTCTATTATTGAATTTCAGCACGTAAAACCGGGTAAAGGAAATGCTTTTGTAAGAACTAAATTAAAAAGTCTTACAACAGGTAAAGTAGTTGAAAACACATTTCCGGCAGGTCACAAAATCGACGACGTACGAGTAGAAAGAAGAAAGTTTCAGTATCTCTACAACGATGAATCCGGGTACCATTTTATGGATAACGAAAGTTATGACCAAGTGACCTTAGAAGAGGCAATGTTAGACAGCCCGCAGTTTTTGAAAGAAGGTATTGAAATCGAGATTTTATTTCATGCCGCTAAAGACATCCCATTGACGACGGAAATGCCCCAACACCTTACCCTTGAAGTTACTTATACAGAACCTGGCGTAAGAGGTGATACAGCGACTAACGTAACGAAATCTGCAACGGTAGAAACCGGCGCAGAAGTTAAAGTTCCTATTTTCATCAATCAAGGTGATAAAATAAAAATTGATACCCGAACAGGTGGTTATCTAGAAAGAGTAAAGGCTTAATTCACTTTTAAAATTTAAAGAGTTATGAATTTTCATGAATTACAGGAGCTCATAAAATTGATTACTAAATCCAATCTTACTGAGTTTAAGTTTAAAGACAATGATGTCGAGGTACAAATAAAGACGGATAAATACCAAAAAACGGCTGTTCAAACCGTTGTATCTGCGCCACAACCGGTACAAATGCAGGTTTTACCGACTGCACCTCAAGTACCAGCAACAGTAGCTGCAACACCTACTCCTGAAAAGGCGGCAGCTCCAGCTCAGCAATCTTCAGCGCCTCAAAGTGCAAACTTGATTGAAATCAAATCGCCGATTGTAGGAACATTTTATAGGTCTTCAGCTCCAGACAAACCACCTTTTATTAAAGTGGGTGATACCGTAAAACAAGGCGATGTCGTCTGTATCATTGAAGCAATGAAACTTTTTAATGAAATAGAAAGTGAAGTTTCCGGAACAGTAGTCAAAGTGCTCGTTGAAGACGCTTCACCGGTTGAATACGACCAAGTTCTATTCTTAGTAGAGCCATAATGATTTCGGGGTAAGCTTATTGGCTTGCTCATATGTATAATATAATTGAATATTATGTTTAATAAAATATTAATAGCTAATCGTGGCGAAATAGCACTACGTATAATCCGTACATGTAAAGAAATGGGCATCAAGACTGTAGCTATTTATTCAAAAGCGGATTCAGATAGTTTACACGTCCGATTTGCTGATGAAGCGGTCTGCATAGGTCCGGCTCCTTCATCGGAATCTTATTTGAATATCCCAAGAATTATGGCAGCTGTTGAGATAACCAATGCAGATGCCGTGCATCCAGGATATGGGTTTTTAGCTGAAAATGCTGCTTTTGCAGAAATTTGCAATCAATCTGGCGTGAAATTTATAGGCCCAACAGCAGATATGATTCGCAAAATGGGAGATAAGGTCACAGCTAAAGAAACAATGATTAAGGCCGGTGTTCCTGTAGTACCAGGTTCTGACGGACTGCTCAAAGACGTCAAGCAAGGTATTAAAATAGCGAATCAAATCGGCTATCCCGTCATCCTCAAAGCTACTGCCGGAGGTGGTGGAAAAGGGATGCGTATCGTCAATGAAGATAGCGAATTTGAACATGCTTGGGAAAGTGCTAAAAAAGAAGCTAAAGCCTCCTTTTCTAATGACGGTATCTATGTTGAAAAATACGTCGTCGAGCCAAGACACATCGAGTTTCAAATCGTAGGAGATCAATTTGGCAATGTTTGCCATCTTTCAGAACGAGATTGTTCGATTCAAAGAAGACACCAAAAACTTGTAGAAGAAAGTCCATCACCATTTATGACAGACGAACTTCGTGAAAAAATGGGTGAAGCAGCGATAAAAGCCGGTAAATCCATAAATTATGAAGGTGTCGGAACAGTAGAATTTCTAGTTGATAAATTTAGAAATTTTTACTTTATGGAGATGAATACGAGAATCCAAGTAGAACACCCTGTAACAGAAGAAGTAATCGACCACGATCTTATCAAAGAACAGATTAAAGTAGCTGCAGGAGCACCTATCTCAGGCAAAAATTATTATCCAAAATTATTTGCTATGGAGTGTCGTATTAATGCAGAAGATGTATTCAATGACTTCAGACCAAGTCCGGGTAAAATTGATTCTTTTCACAGTCCTAAAGGACATGGTGTTCGCGTGGATACCCACGTATATGCAGGATATACCGTATCTCCATACTATGATTCCATGATAAGTAAGCTGATTTGTAAGGCACAAACTCGTGAAGAATGTATCAAAAAGATGCAGCGTGCGCTTGATGAATTTATCATCGAGGGTATTAAAACGACCGTACCTTTTCATCAAGCCCTTATGAAAGACGAAAATTTCCGTAAAGGTAATTTTGACACTGGGTTTATGAATACTTTTGATTTTAAAAAAATGATAGATTAACAACTTTCAGCCTCAAAACTGGAAAAGACAAGGTAGATCATCATACAACACGCATAATATACAATGGAGGGATTTTGGAGATTAATATCCCAAATAAGATATTATAAGAAAAACTTTACTTTAAGTATTCTTAGCAATATTTTATACTCTTTATTTACTGTAGTGAGTATCCCTTTACTTGTACCTTTTTTTAATATACTTTTTGATCAAGTCAATCCAAACCCGGAATTACCGGCTGATGGCAATATCAATAGTTGGACCAAGTATTATATTGCTACTTATATCAATGAATATGGCAAGGAAACCACATTAATGTACGTTTGTATCGTACTCATCATTGTATTTTTCTTTAAAAACCTATTCAGGTATGGTGCGCTTTACTCCATAACACCTATGCGATATGGGATTATCTATGATCTCAGAAAACGTCTTTTTAGCAAATACCTAGATCTTCCGTTGAGTTTCTATAGTAATGAGAAAAAAGGCGCCCTACTCTCTTCAATAACCGTAGATGTTCAAGAAATAGAATGGTCAATCCTCTCAGTCATTGAAGCGATCTTTAAGGCTCCTATAATCATTTTAGGTTGCTTGATTTACATGATTTATATAAGTGTTTCCTTGACGATATTTGTATTTTTTCTAGTTCTGTTTGCCGGATTAATTATTGGGAAAACGGTAAGTAAACTCAAACGTTCATCGGTCAACATCCAAGAATCGATTGCTAACCTATCTGCGCAAGTAGAAGAATCGCTAGGAGGCTTGCGCATCATCAAAGGATTTAATGCAGAAACCTACCAAAAGAATAAATTTGACAGCGAAAATAAATATTTTAGAGACACCCTAATTCGGGTTATCAACCGACGCGACCTCGCATCTCCACTTTCAGAGTTTCTTGGTGTAACGGTAGTAACCATTTTACTATGGTACGGTGCAACGCTAGTATTCCAACAAGAAATGGAACCGGATATATTTTTTGCCTTTGTCTTTGCTTTTTACCAAATCATCGAACCGGCAAAATCTTTTTCTTCAGCCTATTTCAATATCCAAAAAGGGATGGCGGCACTTGACCGCGTCGAAAGAGTGCTTTATGAAGAAAACCCAATCGTCTCTAAAGATGATGCTATTCAAAAATCAGACTTTACCACTGCGATTACTTTTGAAAACGTAGCTTTTGCCTATAAAGAGAGCCAATCTCTCGCATTAGACGATATCAATCTCAACATCAAAAAGGGTGAAATCGTGGCATTAGTAGGGTCTTCAGGTGCCGGAAAGTCAACCTTTGTAGATTTGTTGCCGAGATTTTATGATGTCACACAAGGAAGCATTAAAATTGACGGGATTGATATCCGAGATATTCATTTAACTAAATTGAGAGGTCTCTTCGGTATCGTTTCACAAGAAGCCATCTTGTTTCACGATACCATAAAAAACAATATTACCTTTGGCGAAACGCACTTTACGGATGAGCAAATCAGAGCTGCAGCCATCATTGCCAATGCCCATGATTTTATTTCGGTAATGCCTGAAGGTTATGACACCTCCATTGGTGACCGAGGTATGAAACTATCGGGAGGCCAACGACAAAGATTAACCATCGCTCGTGCCATCCTCCGGAATCCACCGATCCTAATCTTAGACGAGGCAACTTCTGCACTCGATTCGGAATCTGAAAAATTAGTGCAAGAAGCCCTAGAAAAAGTAATGATGAATAGGACCTCCATTGTCGTTGCGCATCGGTTATCAACAATTCAAAAAGCCGACCGAATCGTCGTCCTCGAAAATGGAAAAATTGTGCAAACAGGAACTCATCAAGCTTTGCTCGACCTAGAAGGCCCTTATAAAAGATTTGTAGAAATTCAAGCCCTAGCTTCCAATTCATAATGACCACAGTTTTTGAATCTTTATTTATTTCGTCCTTCGGTCGATCACCTCAACACCGGGTTTTTGCACCGGGCAGAGTCAATATCATCGGCGAACATACGGACTATAATGATGGATTTGTCTTACCTTTTGCGACCAGTCAGGGCATTTGGTTTTTGGCATCGCCCAATTCAAAATCTACAATCAGCATCATTGCTGCCAATACAACCGAGCGCGTTGATATAGACCTTAAACAACCTGATGCGGAACAAAAACCAGGTTGGTTTAAATTTGTGCAACAAATTCTAAAAATATATTCCTCTGTAAATATTTTAGGCTTTGATCTCGTTTTTGGTGGTAATTTACCGGTTGGAGCTGGCATATCTTCATCCTCTGCACTGACTTGTGGCATGATAGCTATAATCGACCAACTCCATGACATGAATAGAAGTACAACAGAACTGGTACAAATGGCTGTCACTGCAGAAAGAGGGTATGGCGTACAAGGTGGTATCATGGATCAATTTACCATATTCAACGGTAGAAAAAACCAAGCGATTTTACTGGATTGTCAAGATAATTCATTTGAATATATTGATTTAAAATTGGCAGATTATTCTTTTTATCTGATCAATACCCAAGTCAAACACAACCTCATCGATACAGATTATAATCAGCGTCATAACGAATGTATCGAAGCGACACATTGGATTCATGACCATTACAAACCGATTACAACATTGAGATCCTTGGTCTCCGATGATTTATCTGCACTCCAGCCGATAATGGATGAAGTTTTGTACAAAAGGGTCAGCTACGTCGTTGAAGAAAACGAACGTGTCCTCCTAGCAAAACAAGCCTTAAATAAGGCTGATTTGCATACATTGGGAGCGCTGCTTTATGCTTCTCATGAAGGATTATCAAAAAAATATGAAGTAAGCTGTCCGGAATTAGATTGGTTGGTGGCATATTCTAGCACAAACCCGACATTTGTCGGAAGTAGAATGATGGGCGGCGGTTTTGGAGGATGTACCTTAAACTTATTAAAAGGTAGCCTTCATGCAGCCGATGAAGCAGCTTTAATCCAACAATACTACCATACTTTTGGAATGAAACCGGACATCATACCTGTTAGTCCTGCCTCGGGTATAATAGAAACTTGCTCAAAAATCTAATATTTAAGAATTCTTTAATGATGTTTTAAATAATAATAGCGTTATATCACCAAAATCAATTTACAACCTTGCTAAAAAAGAGTTTCAAAATATTATCAATTACTTGGCGTGGGTGTATGATGCTAGCTCTTATTCATTTATACCAAATAGGCAGCTGCCAAGCGGTTCAGACTAGCGGATTATCGGCAAAAGAAAAGAAAGTATATGAAGAAGCTAAGACCTTTGCTCAAAATAAAAAGACCGAAAAAAGTATAACCGCTTTTCGCAAGGTCCTAAATATGCAACCTAATTTTACTGAAGGTTATCTTAGATTAGGTTCTCAATATTATATCTCTAAAGACTTCATTCAAGCGGAGGCAGCCTTTTTGAAGGCCATCCAACTTGATTCGCTTTATGATGCAGAGATGTTTTATTCGCTTGCTCAAACACAAGTTGAACTCGATAAATATCTAGAAGCTGCCAATCATCTAACCACCTACTGCAGATTATCTTCCAACGAAAAAAAAATAGAAAGAGCCCAAAAGCAAATCTTGGATTTAAGATTCATGGACGATGCAATCAAGCATCCAGTTCCCTTCAAACCAAGTAATGTTGGCGCTGTCATTAATTCGGGTAATTCTGTGTATTCTCCATTGATTTCTGTTGATGGCCAGTTTTTAATATTTACCAAAAATGTTAAAAATCCCGGAGATTTTATCGGGCAAGAAGATATCTATATGGCCGTTAAAGATAGTATGGGTTGGTCAAAAACCATACCTATGTCCGGCGTCAATACCGTGCAAAACGAAGGTGCTTTTACTATATCCGGAGATGGAAGTTATATCGTATTTACAGCCTGTGATCGCAGAGAAAGTTTCGGAAGTTGTGATTTGTACTATTCGATGTTTATCGACGATCGTTGGACGAAGCCCATCAATATGGGTAAGGTCGTCAATTCTGTGACTTGGGATTCGCATCCGACACTCTCGGTCGATGGCAGGACGATGATATTTTCCAGCCGACGAAAAGGCTCAATCGGAGGTTCTGATTTGTGGATGACTCAAAAAGATGAGAAAGGAAGTTGGATGCAGCCATGGAACCTGGGTTCAACCATCAATACCGAAGGAGATGACGAAAGTCCCTTCTTGCATCCAGATGGCCAAACCTTATACTTTCGATCCAATGGTCGTCCCGGCATGGGAAACTTTGATATTTATTATGCTCGATATGACTACGAAAAAGAAACTTGGAGCGAACCAGTAAATCTAGGATACCCTATTAATACGGAAGGTAATGAAGGTAGCCTCACCGTATCCTTAGACGGTAAAACAGCGTGGTATGCCAGCGACAAAGATTATGAAAAGGATCTCCTGCTCGACCATCTCAACATCTATTCTTTTGAGCTATACGAGGGTGTAAGACCGATACCATCGACCTATGTCAAAGGGTATATTAGTGATATCCAAACGAAAAAAACATTGGCTGGTGCGGTAGAAATAGTAGATTTAAGCACAGGAAAAACTATTTTTAAAGTAAAAACAGGCCAAGATGGGCATTTTGTAGCAGCCTTGCCAAGCAAAAAACAGTATGCCTGTAAAGTAGAGGCTAACCAATATGTTTTTTATTCTCAACAGTTTGATTTAAAAAACGAGAACCAAGGATTATTACCTTATATTTTAGACATAGGATTATCTCCTATACCTAATTTGCAAGCTGCAAAAGAAGACCACTCAATGATCCTAAGAAATGTATTTTTTATAACCGGATCCTCCGAACTATTAGAACAATCAGCCTTTGAGATTCAAACTATAGTTCGCATGATGAACGATTATCCGGCTATGAAAATCAAGATAATCGGACATACGGACAACATCGGCAACGAAAAAGATAATCAACTTTTATCAGAGAAAAGAGCCAAATCCGTCAGCGATGAACTCATCCATAAAGGTATTGCCGCAGAAAGAATATCCTATGAAGGAAAAGGCGCGTCCCAACCTATTTCTGACAATCAAACGCCAGAAGGAAGAAGCCAGAATCGACGAACAGAAATGATTATCTTTAATCAATAATGTGTATCTAATTCGATACCCTTTTAGTGCCCTTAGTCGTAAGTTTAAAAAAAAACAAATAGGTGCGTTCCTTTTATGAATCACGCCGTACAAACTTATTGTTGTAATTGAGATCTCTTTTTTTGGGCAATTTTAGAAACCGTGACAGATAAAAACGTTGCCACCGACAAAATTACAATTAAGAGTAGAAGATTGCCAATGTTTTGTAATGCGACCGATAGGATGATAAAAGCCATACAGAGAACAACGAGCAAACTTGTCGCCTGCATGTGCGTAAAACCAGCATCTATGAGCATGTGATGAATATGTCTTCTATCTGGGTGAAACGGAGATTTCCCGTCTAAAATACGCAAAATAAATACGCGTAGTGTATCAAACAAAGGCAAAATCAAAATGCCGATAGCAATCGACGGTGCCGATCTGAAAGTATAAGGAGAATTAGCCAGGTGCGCTTGTATCTCTATAAATTGAATGGCAAGAATGGCGCAAATCAATCCTATAAATAAAGAACCGGTGTCCCCCATAAATATTTTAGCCGGCGTAATATTAAATTTTAAAAATGCTAATAGCGATCCAAACAAGGCAAAAGCAAGAATCGAAAACTCAATACTGCCAATCAAATAAAACCAAGCTCCAAATACAGAAGTCGTCAATAAACCAAGCGATGCACTTAGACCATTAATACCATCTATAAGATTAAAGCCATTAATGATCACGAGTATCGTAAACATTGAAAATAAGATACTCCAATATTCAGGCATAGCATAAACGCCAAAAAAACCATATAAACTCGTTAGCCGAACATTGGCTTTGAGTACTAGGATGGCTGTTGCGAAAAGTTCACCTAAAAACTTACTCCTTGGTGAAATGGATATAATATCATCCTTCACCCCAATCAAAAAGATAATGATAAAAGCAGCAAGAATATATTGCAAATTGTCAAAATATTGGAATGGGAGCCAGAAAACAATAGCGAATAAGGTCCCCGCAAAAATCGCAATACCGCCTAGAGATGGTGTACGTGATGAATGAGAACTGCGCTCATTGGGTGTATCCACCAAATTTTTCTTAAATGCGATGTATATAATCGACGGTATGGCTAAATATGTTAGCGCAAATGAAGTAAGAAATGTTAAAACAACATCATACATTGCGTAATTTTTTTAAACGTGGTAAAGGTAGTGACTTTTTAAATCATATTAAAAATAATTTTAATAAATATTTAATTTTAAAAATAACTTTTAACAAAACAAAGGTATTCCATTTAAACTATTTAGCAACAAATTGTCGTAAAATATCTAAAATCCTTTTAAAATTTATTGTAATTCCACAATAAATCCTAAATCCATAAGGTCGTTCCAAAAATTTTGATAGCTCTTTTCCACCACTGCCGAATCCCGGATAACAATAGGATGTAGGATTGATAACGGAGCAAAGCTCATCGCCATTCGGTGATCGTTATAGGTATCAAATTCAACAGTATTGGCCGGAAAGGCGACCTTTCCCTCTTGTAAATAATATTCTATCTTAGAATTTTTACTAAATTTTTGAGGCATTTTCATCAAAGCCACATTCACTTTACAAAGTTCATTTTTTAATGCCTCTATTCGGTTGGTCTCCTTAATCTTTAGCGTTTGTAATCCGGAAAACAACACTTGAACGCCATTTCCTGCACATAATAAAGATATCGTCTGCACAAGATCTGGAAATTGAATACAATTTAATTCGATGTAATCTTTTATCTGTACTCCCTGTTTTTTAATAATTCTTATTTCCCTATTATTGTATTTCGTTTCAATTCCAAAATTATTGGCTATCTCTGCGATGGCGCAATCGCCTTGTATGCTATCTTTATTGAGGCCTTGGAGGATAATATCTGCCGATTCGCTCAAACCAGCTATTAAGTACATATAAGATGCCGAAGACCAATCGGATTCTACATAATAATCTTTTGCAAGGTAAGATTGCGGTGCCACGGTCAATACCTTTCCCATTCTGATAACCTCTACACCAAAATCACTCATTATCTGTATCGTCATTTCGATGTACGGTTCAGATACAATTTCGCCCTCTAAAGTAATTTCTAAACCTGATGCTAACGTTGGTGCTATCAAAAGTAGTGCTGAAACAAACTGACTACTGACATTCGCAGCAAGACTTATCCTAGTTTTCTTTTGTTTTGAAGGTGACTTAATTCGAAGTGGTGGAAAGCCTTCCTCTTCCAAATATTCTATATCTGCTCCTAACTCATTGAGTGCATCGACCAATGCCTTTACTGGCCTTTGCTTCATTTGGGTGGAACCGGTCAATATTTGTTCTCCTGATTGAAGAGACAGAAAGGCTGTCATAAATCGAAATGTTGTACCGGCATGATGTGCATCAAGCAAATCGGCATTAGATGCTAGAAGTTGCTCTAATATCTGAGTGTCTTGACTGTCTGAAAGATTATCAATCGCATAATCCAAACCTGATAATGCTCGAATCAACAACACCCTATTCGAAATGCTCTTCGACCCTTTCAATGCGATTTTGCCTTGAATGTGCCCATTCGGGTGTGATATCATCCTAGCCAACATAGCTCTATCCTTCTTGTGCTTCCGGCCAAATAAAGGTTATGTTTTGTATAATATCCGGATGTAGAGATAATGCAACCGGACAAGTTCTACCTGCAACTTCAAGGATTTTTCTTTCTTTGGATGAATAGGAGATATCTTTAGGAAAAATGACATTCACATCAACTCCAGAGATACGTCGCGGATCTGCGCCCATGTGTTTGGTGATTTCAAGTTTTGTATGATCAATATTGATATTGTGATTATTAGCAGCAATGCCCATAATCGTCACCATACAAGAACCCAACGAAGTCGCTGCTAAATCTGTTGGCGAAAAAGCCGCTCCTTGTCCATTGTTATCCACTGGCGCATCTGTAATGATCGTTTGTCCCGAACGAATATGCGTACATTCGGTTCGGAGATTTCCAAGATATAAAATTGTTGATGTCATGTTGATTGGTTGATTATGTTAGTTAAATAGGTGCTTGATCTTTAGATTCGTCTATATTAGCCCGTTCTGCTTCTTTGAGTTCTCTCAATCGAACTTTTTCAGCTTGGTCTGCTTCATCTGCCAAATCATACGATTTAATTATTTCCTTTACAAGTCGGTGTCGGACTACGTCTTCTGAACTAAGGTATAATTGTCCAATACCATCAATAGGA
The DNA here is from genome assembly GCA_026928325.1 of Chitinophagales bacterium. GTDB lineage: Bacteria > Bacteroidota > Bacteroidia > Chitinophagales > Saprospiraceae > OLB9. The sequence goes on from JAIXKS010000029.1 coordinate 46,120, forward strand.
GCTAGGATTTCTAAAGCCTTGCGCAGTCCACTTTTTTGGTGTCCCGGCAAGTCAATTTGCGATAAATCTCCCGTAATAATAGCTTTAGCACTAGGGCCAATTCTTGTTAAAAACATTTTCAACTGTGTCGTTGTACAGTTTTGAGCCTCGTCCAAAATAATAAACGCATGATCAAGCGTCCTTCCGCGCATAAAAGCTAAAGGTGCAACCTCGATGACTCTATTGGTGATAAAGAAATTTAGTTTCTCAGCAGGCAACATATCATCCAATGCATCATATAGCGGTCTCAAATATGGATCTACTTTATCTTTCATATCTCCCGGCAAAAAACCCAGATGCTCACCTGCTTCGATGGCTGGTCGCGTCAAAATTATTTTTTTAACTAACTTGGATTTTAAAGCGCGAATCGCTAACGCCATAGCCGTATAAGTCTTCCCGGTACCAGCTGGGCCAATGGCAAAAACGATATCATTCTGTGCAGAACACTCCACCAATAATTTTTGGTTTTTTGTTTTAGCCTTGATAGGTACTCCGTTTTTGCCATAAACGATGACACTACCAGAAGCATGATGTTCTATTTTATCCTCCATACTATTGCCATCCATTAGGAGTTCTTCTACATCATGTGTCGTAAAGCCGGGTTTATCCTTGGCCATTCTTACCATGATGTCAATTTTACCTTTAACGGCTTCTATGTGTTTTTTATCGCCTTTCAACCGTATGGTACTACCCCGAGAGGTAATCTGAACTTGCTGATATGCTTTCTTTAAAATATTTAGTTTGGCATTATTCTCACCATATAAATCCAATGGGTCAACACCTTCAATGTTTAATACTACTTCGCTCAATATACAATATAGGTTTTAAATTATCCAGCACTACAATTTTCTAATATCTACTAATTATTTTTATTTAATTCAACTATATATTTAAAAAAATTCTAATATATTAATACTAAATCTTTTCTTTGTGCAAAAATATTGAAGTTTAATTTAAATTCCAAGTAAT
>JAIXKS010000008.1 GCA_026928325.1 Chitinophagales bacterium
TTACCACTATGCCTGCGTTTTTTGCCTTGATCTTTAAAAAAATAACTTCCATTATTATTTAAGTCTTTTTATAGACAGAGCACTAGGACAAAAAGCACATTACATAAACATTGAGCATCAAAGAATGATTTCCAATAGCGGTAAAAATCCCTTTAATCTTATGTTAAATGTGGATTGCTCTGTTGTCTGTTGCGGCTAAGGCTGCTTCTTTTAATGCTTCTGTAAAGGTCGGATGCGGGTGACATATACGCGTCAAGTCTTCTGCACTCGCTCTAAACTCCATTAGAGCTACCGCTTCCATAATGACATCTGCTACTCTTGGACCGACCATGTGGACGCCGAGTATCTCATCGGTGTCTTGATGGGCTAAAACCTTAACAAGACCTTCTGTATCCATGCTGGCTCGCGCTCTTCCGAGGGCTTTAAACGGAAATTTACCGACTTTATACGGGATATTCTCAGCTTTTAGTTCGGCTTCTGTTTTTCCCACTGTGGACAATTCAGGCCAAGTATAAACGACACCCGGAATGAGATTGTAGTTGATATGTGGTTTTCCACCGGCGATGTATTCGGCAACGTAAACGCCTTCTTCTTCAGCTTTATGAGCCAACATCGGACCTCTTACGATATCTCCGATCGCAAAAACACCCGGAACAGCGGTTTCTAAGTGGTCATTGACGGCGATACTTCCTTTTGCGTCTGTTGCTAGTCCTATAGCCTCAAGATTGAGACCGTCAGTATAAGGCTTCCGCCCAATAGCAACCAAGCAATAGTCCGCATCTATATCAAAAGCAGTGTCACTATCTTTTTTCTTTACAGAGACGATACAAGATTTTTTTGTGGCATTAACACCAGTTACAGCATGACCCAAGTGAAACTTTATACCCAATTTTTTTAAGGAACGTGTCAATTCTCGAGTACAATCATCATCCATGGTAGGTAGGATTTTATCCATAAACTCGACCACTTCGACGGCGGTACCAAGTCGAGCAAATACGGATCCCAATTCTAGGCCAATCACACCACCACCCACGACCACTAATTTTGAGGGTATCGTGCGGATATTTAAAGCTTCTGTTGACGTAATCACGCGCTGTTTGTCATAATTGAACATGGCAGGAGTTACGGGTTTTGAACCAGTAGCGATGATGACTTTATCTGTTTCGATTTCTTTTTTTTCTGTACCGCTATCTATTAAAATTCGGTTTTTATCAATAAAAGAACCGTGACCGGTAAAGACATCGATTTTATTTTTTTTCATTAAGAATTCGACACCTTTACAAGTTTGGTTGACCACTTCGTTTTTGCGGTCAATCATCGTGTTGAGATTGACTTTTACTTTGCCGGTTTCTATCCCATGCTGGCTAAATTGGTGGACGGCATTGTGATAATGCTCGCTACTGTCTAGAAGTGCTTTTGAAGGGATGCACCCGACATTGAGGCAAGTACCGCCTAGGGTCGAATATTTTTCAATGAGTGCCACTTTAAGACCGAGTTGAGCCGCCCTAATAGCGCCTACATAACCTCCGGGTCCTGAACCTATAACTACAACATCGTATTTCATATCAAATAAAAATTATTGATTATTTCCGTCTTTTGGTTTACGGTTTTTATTAAAATATCTTTTTTTCTTTGCCGGTGCTTTACCTTCTTGATTACTTGGTTCCTGTCCAGATGTTGGCTTGACGTCTGGTTTATTTTGAACAGGATTATTTGGTTTCTGAGGTTGCGCTTGACCCAAATTTTGCTTGGGTTTAGGTTGGTTGGGCTTAGCAGGAGCTGGCGTTTCAGGCTTACTCTTTTGAGGTTGCTGATGCGACGTCTGTTGTGTCTGTTGTCCTGCAGGTCGGTTTGAAGTTTGCCCACCTTTTCCTTTTTTCCTTTTTTTATGGTGCTTCGGTTCCGGACGCAATTCGATTTGTCCAGTAACATCCTCGTATCCATGGTCGATATTTTCATCATCGACATCGACTTTAGAAGGATGCAGATTTTCTTCGCTGATTAGCTCATTTGGAATGATGCCTTTATCATTCTGTGCTTTAAGTTCCTTGGCTCTAGAAGTACTCACAGCTATGATATTACTGCGCATTTTGTCGTTGTTTTCGTATGAATAGTACAGAAGACCTTTGAAAATATCTGTTTTCATCAATACGAGGGTTCCGATTTTTGTTTTAAGCACATCGGCATCTTCCGGAAAGCCTTCCAATGCATCCAAGTACATATCCAACTCATAATTAAGGCAACATTTGAGCCTACCACATTGCCCGGTGAGTTTGGATTGATTAATGGCTATATTTTGGTATCGCGCTGCCGAGGTACTAACGGATTTGAAGTCAGATAGCCACGTCGAGCAGCACAACTCTCTACCACAAGAACCGATTCCACCGATACGTGCAGCCTCTTGTCGAGCACCAATCTGTCGCATCTCGATTTTTACACGGAATTCTCGGGCGTATTCCTTAACAAGCTCTCTAAAATCGACTCTTCCTTCGGCGGTATAATAAAAAGTGGCTTTCTTTTTGTCACCTTGAAAGGTAACATCACCGATTTTCATATCTAATCCCAATGTTCGGGCGATTACTCTGGCTTTAATCATGGTATCGCGCTCCAAATCTCTGGCTTCTTCCAGCTTTTGAAGGTCTCGTTCATTGGCTTTGCGAAGAATTTTATTGACGATATTATCTTCAGCAATATATTTCTTTTTCATCTGCAATCGGACAAGATCTCCCGATAAGGATATCTGGCCTACGTCATAACCGTTGGTCGCTTCGACGACGACCATGTCGCCTGTCACGGCATAAGCCATGGGGTCGTTGATGAAAAAATCTTTATGTGAACCGTTTTTAAAACTTACTTCTACTATATTATAAGCGGATGGATCGTATATATCTCTTGCAGAAATCCAGTCATATGTATTATGTTTATTACAACCACCGGAAGAACAATGTCCTTTATTACCACAACCTTTAGGAGTTCCATTTGATCCACTACCACAACTACTACATCCCATTTCTTTAAAGGTTTTTTTATAATTAATATGCAAAGTTAATACTTAAAAGTGTTTTTAAGCATAGAATGTTGCTTTGGAAGTATTTATTTAACATACATTTTGTGAATACAAGGGTAAAAAGAAGTGATTTTGGTGGCTTTAATATCTCTTTTTTCACTAAAGTATTACTATATGTTTCTTAGTAATTTACCTATTTGTAAGGGCATTTTATTACTTTTTTTGGCAGATCCTAAGTGAGTATATATTTTTTTCCCGGAAGGGTTTTTATAAGACCTTTAAATTCTAACTCTAATAAAACAGAAGCCATCTCAGATGGATTCATTTGCAATTTATGGCTCAACATATCTATGGCTATTTCTCGATGATTCTTTATGATATCAAGAACTGTTTTTTCTTGTTCGTCTAACTCTACAAATAATTGTTTTTGAATCGTTTTGCTGGCATCTATATCGTCCCAGCGCATGATATAGGCGATATCTTTGGCGGATTCGATGAGGTGGGCTTTATTTTGTTTGATGAGTTGATTACATCCTTCGGAAAATTCATCCGATACTCTTCCCGGAACAGCAAAGACATCCTTATTGTAATCATTGGCAAACTCGGCAGTGATGATGGAACCACCTTTGGATTTAGACTCAATGACGATGACGACGTCACTCATGCCGGCGATAATTCTGTTGCGCATCGGAAAATTTTCGCGGGCAGGTTTTGCATTATAAGAAAACTCACTTAAAAGACCACCATTCAGTACCATTTTATCGGTCAAACTCCGGTGTTCTGCCGGATAAACATTGGGGAGACCATTACCTAAAATGCCTAACGTCGGGATATTGTGTTCTACACTTTTGCGGTGCGCTACGCCGTCGATTCCAAAAGCCAAACCACTGATGATGCCCACTTGATAAGCGGCTAATTCTTCGACGAGTTTTTCACAAAAATGAATGCCGTGATGTGTCGGTGTACGAGTTCCCACAATGGCCACTGTTCTGTAAAAATCTAAATCAAAGTTGCCTCTATAAAATAGAAGAATAGGTGCATCGTCAAAATTGAGCATTCTTTTGGGATATCCTTTGTCGTGATAAGTGATGATATTAACGTCACTTTTTAAGAGCAAGTGGATTTCTTTTTCCGCTTCTTGGATATATGCTTTAGGCTCAAAATTATTGGCAATTTGCGGGCCTATACCGGGAATTTTCAGTAAATCTTGTTTGGATTTTCCGAATAAAGGCTCTATACCTCCACAGTAAGAGATCAGGATTTTTGCTATGACCGGCCCGATATTCGGCATTTTGGTCAAGGCTAGATAAAGTACCAATTGTTCCTCATTCATCATTGCAAAGCGTTGGCAGCATCTTGATATTTTTTTGCTTGGTTGGGACTTCCTACCATTTCAAAAGCGGTCGCCAATGCTTGATTGACCGCCTTGTTATTGGGCTTGATCTCATAGGCAAAATTCAGATAGTTGATTGTCCAAGAATTTCTCTTGTCTTTCACCTTCATGAGCTCTTGACCTACCTCTAAGTAAAGCTGAAACAATTCTTCTTGATGCTCTCCACGCCCTTTGAGATAATCGCTAAATTCTTTAATAAATGGCGTATCCGGCCGGCGAATGATGCACGGTTTCATGTCTTTGACATAGGTTTTTATATCGTTGGAAGATTTGAATCTTTCTGTTATCACACCGATAAGCATCAAATTGGCATTGGAGTAATCCGGAACAATACTCAAGGCTTTATTGGCATAAAAAGCGGTCCAATCCAGAAGGTTGCGCTGTTCGTCGGTCAAAGTTTTGATTGCATTGGGCATGAGGGTTTCTTTGTATTTGTCAAAGAGCGCTGTGGCCATAAAAGAATTGGCACGAGCACTATTGGAAGAGATAGCTACGGCAGCACTATTTAACGACAGAGCATCTTTCCATACCGGTACTCGTGCGTAACTTTTGGCAGAATATCCAATAAGCATAATTCCGGCCAAAACCATCCCTAAAGGCCGGCCGTATTTGGTCAGTTTGGGAAGATGCTCTACGAGAAAATAAGCAACTGCGATAGAAAAGCCTGCTGAAGCCATAAAGACGAATCGCTCATTCATAAAAGTACCGACATTGATGACAATATTAGATACGATGCTTAGGGTTATTAAGTAAAATAAGGCGCTATACGCATATACAGACTTTTTGCTAATCCCTTTTAGACCGAAATAGGTCATCAAAGCGTAAGCGGCAAGGGATAATAGTGGAATAGCAGCTATGATGGAAGTCTTAGGTATGGCGTATGGGTAGTAATCGTGTGAAAGTGGATGTGGCCAGAAGAGCAAGGCGATATATTTGCCGAGGCTATACATGATGGAACCCATTTTTTCGATCGATGTCATACCTAAAAACGGGTTATTCATCAAATCTTTAGATTGTTGTGCCAAATTGACACCGCCGGCCGTGTTTTGTCGCAATATCATATAAAGTACAGAAGCAATTACTAGCCAAATCATAATGGTTTTTAGCCTCGACCAGTTGGTGTTACTAAAAAAATAAATCGTCATCGGGATAACGGCTAAAAATGTAATGGCATTTTCTTTAGACAATAAACCAAGTAAATAATAAACCGTGGTGCCTATCAGCCATCCGATTTTTCCGGTATCCATATATCTCAAGCTGCCATATAATGCCAAGAGAGAGAAAAGCATGGTCATTATTTCGTCGCGTCCTTTGATATTGGCTACCGCTTCTGTATGGATTGGATGCGCTATATAGAGTAAAGCGGCTATAAATGGTATCGAAAACCACCAATGATTGGCTTTAAAATTCCGAAACAACATCATAAGTACCATCATGAGCACAATGCCGGTAAGGCTGTAGAGAAGTATGTTGATAAAATGGCTTACTCGCGGGTTTAATTCGCCTAAAATCCCGTATTCTATCGCAAAAGTAACGATAGACAAAGGTCGATATCGATTTCCTTGAACGAGATCTTTTTTCTCACCGAAATATCCTTCAAAGCTCTCCGTGGTCATAATTTTCCAAATCCCTTGAAATCCTTGCTTGGTGTATTGGTTTTCAGAAACGACGATTTTATCGTCCAATACATAATCATAAGGAAGACAGGTATAGTAAATACCAAAACTCAGTAGAACCAAGACGACAGAAGCTGCCCAATATTTTTTTATAAAAGATCCGGTATAGAAGTTTCCTTCAGTATGTGCTGGTTGCTTTAAAGTAGCCGCAGCTGCTTGTGTAGCGCCTTGATTGGATGTTTTTCTTTTAGACATAAGTAATAAATCTGTACTTTAGTAAATCTATTGGCAAATTTCGATTAGTTTTGCCAATAATTTTAATTTGAAAGGTCAAAGATAAACTATGTTTTTTAAAAAAAGAATGCAGTGGTTGTCCGTTTTGTTGTTATTGCTTCCCTTAACAGCTTATAATCAGTTTAATATCAAGATTGGATATAGTGGCGGATATACGAAAGCACCAGAAATGAATGATATTGTATCTAGGTATAATCTAGATTTCGAATCTAAATATGGCGGAAAATTAGATGATCCCTTGGATGAAATCAAAATGCTTCATGGGTTGGAAATAGGAGCCCGTTATAGAATGGGAAGTGTAGGTTTTGAACTGACTTGGAATAGCTTGAGTGATCGTAGTGATGCGTATGGAGCATTGGCATCGGGCACTAGAATCCAATCTAAATGGTTTACGAGCTTGACGGAGTATTCATTAGGGATTGAAAATTATATTGGAAATTTTGGTTATGGTGCTGCTTTTGGGTATCGAACGTTAAGGATTAAATCTGCAATTGAAGGCACACAACGCAAAAAATCAAGTATTGTCTCCACTTCCGGCATGACGAGTAAGTTTTATTTGTTGTTTCAAATTCCTGGCGAAGTGGTTGCACTTGCATTTAAGCCTTATGTAGAGATTCCGTTGAAAGCCTCAGATATAACAAATTTTGAACAATCTTTATTTTATCGGGTTGATGAAACCTATAAGCCATCTCAACCGACCCTTGAGCGATATATGATGTTTGGCCTATCGATTGTTCTATACAATGGCCCGCAATAGCAAGACGCTTTTTTAAAAAAGCAAAAAATATTATTCTTGAACCTTTCTACCAAAGGCTAAATCTCCCGAATCACCCAAGCCCGGTACAATATAGGATTTAGCGGTCAATTCGTCATCTTCTGCAACCATCCAAAGATGGGCTTTGGGATAAAGTCGCTGAATTTGCTTAACACCATAAGATGAGGCAATGATTGAAGCAATGTGGAGTTCTTTATATTGACCAAACTCTTCGAGGGCGTCAAGTGTTTTTTGGATCGAAGCGCCTGTAGCTAACATGGGGTCGGAAAGGATGAGCGTCACATCATCCAAATTTGGACAAGTGATATATTCAAGATTGATCTCAAATGTACCGTCTTTATGGTTTTTGCGATAGGCTGCTACAAAGGCATTGCCGGCGTCATCAAGGTAGTCTAGAATGCCAAAATGGAGCGGAAGCCCGGCTCGTAGGATTGTACAAAGGATGACTTTTTCATCCGGAACATTCGAATTGCAAATGCCTAGCGGCGTTTCTGTTTCGATTGTTTTATAATTAAAATGCTTGCTGATCTCATACGCCAATATATTGCCGATACGTTCCATGTTTTTTCGGAACAAGAGTCGATTATTTTGAACTTGAACATCCCGCATTTGAGCCAGATATAGATTGGCGATACTATTTTTCTTGGATAGATTATGAATCATAAAGCTACGAAATTTTCCGTAAAGAAAGGAATTTTTTTTTGAGTATCCTAATATCCGGATATGATATTCGACATATTTGAAGATGTAGGAATGTGCTCAGGGATTTCTTTTGGATATACATGGTATTTCGTACAATTATCGATTATGATTGAGGTTTAAGGTTTTATATTGGGAGCATTCTCTCTAATTTGTGTATATTTACCTTTTTAAGTGAGCCAATATTTTTTTCGAGGTTATTTTAAACCAATTGAGACACGTGATGACTTATCTAGATATCCTTCATGACACATGGACACCAATAGCGATAATTAAGGATATCCGTGGTGCCTCTGGGCTAATGTGGGTCAATCAACGGCTATATATCGTTTCAGATAATTCTCATGTTTTGTATGAATATCAGCATCTTCACAACCGACAATTAAGAAAAATTAGCCTTAATCCTCATGGTACGCTGGAAGAACACTTAGACAAAGCCATTAAACCCGATTTTGAGGCTTGCTGTCACGTCGATGAAAAGGTCTTTATACTGGGTTCCGGATCGGCGGAAGGTCGATTTGAGATGGTGGTTTTAGATCATGAATTTAACTTTTTGCATCGAGCTAGCCTACGGCATTTATATGATGATATGATGGCGTGTGGTGCTATAGATCCATCGGATTTTAATATTGAGGGTATCGTCGTTCGATCGAATAAGGCTTGGTTTTTTAATCGTGGCAATGGACCAAACCAACGGAACGGCATTTTCGTGGTGGAAAACTGGTGGACAGATTCTTTTAAGGTCTTAGACTATCGTCCGATTATTTTACCGGATATCGAAGGGTATGCTACTACTTTTTCTGATGCTGCCCTCATAGATGATACCATCTTGTTTTTGGCTACAGCCGAAAAAACCAATTCTGTGTATGACGATGGCGAAATCGTCGGCAGCGGCTTCGGTGTGCTTCATTTGAAATCGTTAGAAGTCGAGCGTTTTGAAGTATTGACCAAAAGGTATAAATTAGAGGGCTTAGCTATTGAGTCTTATTCGGATGAGAATATTCACCTAATACTTTGTGATGATGCAGATAATTTAGGCGACGGAACGAATATTTTTTCTTTAAGATTAGAACGCAAATATCAGAATATATGGAATCTTTAGATTATAAAAATAGCGACGGAGTAAAGCGATATATAGATGAAATCTATGCAGGTGGCTATAACAGATATCATGAATTTGAATACAAGTATTCCGATGAAAATAAAATAAAAATATTATCCGAGCTCTTTGACCTTTGGGATGCGTTCGATGATGACGTTCGGTCTTTTTTAGCCTATAATGGCTTAGGAAATTATGTTTATGGCAAATGGTGTTGTTTTGATGATATAGTCCCGCTTATTATCCAACACGCAGACAAACCGGAGGTCATTGAAGCGATAGAACCCTTATTCCAAAAAGGACTCTTTGCAGTTGATTTGTTGAAACAATTGGTACAAGAAAAAATAAAGGTCGTAGCTTGGGAAGAATCTATAAGAAATCGATGGACGGAAAAATCCTTTAAAGAAATCAACATGGATACCAATGTGTTGACGATGTATAGAAATATTGATCAATATTTGAAGGCATTAGGTGCTTGAATTATGGATGCGCATCTAAAGGCGCGCAAGTTCTTTTCTTGATCTGATATTTACCGAGCGAAACAATGCGAATTTTAGCAAATCATGGTACATGATTCTTTGGTAGCGTTGGGCTAAAAAACAAAAAGCCACGTTAAATACGCGGCTCCTTGCTTATTTTATAATTCAATTGACGTTGTCAGTTTTTATAATTTAACATCAAATAAATAGTAGTCATTGTTGTTTTCAGTTGTAACTACTACATCGGCAGTATAAAGTAAATAGTATTTTTCACCATTTTTTACGATAAAGATATCACCTGCTTGTACTTTTTCGGAAACATCTCTTTGTCCATCTGTACTTTTATTAGTGAAAGCTACGCCATTACCCCAAAGTGCAACAATCTGCTCTTTGAATAATACATCGTCAAATGAGAAATTTTCAGAAATACCGTTTTGTCCTTTTTTAATGTACTTGATTTCAGAACCATTCATTCCGGAAATCTGCTGTTTCCATGTTTGGTCATTCAATACATCAACGATACCTTCATCTCTGATTTCAGCTTCTTTAGAACTTGGGTTTGTGCTAAGTGTACCTGTACTTGCACCTGTATCCAAATCTAGACCACCTTGACCAGCAGGACCTGATTGGTTTAATAGCTGTCCTTCAAGGGTATTAACCCTAGTTCCTACTACATTGATGATTAAAGATACTTTAGATGAATGGCCTTTATCATCTGTTACAAGAAATTCATAAGTTTTAGCTTCAATTGTTGGATGAGCTTTGATTGTAATTCGTTGTTCAAAAGCATTCACTCTATCTTGAAGTAACAATAGTGGGTTTGCTACACCTACAGAACCATCAAAAGAAATTCGATCCGTAGTTATGTCAATTTTTTCTCCATCTTCTAAGATTGTCAATGTGTACATAGGATTTGATCCCTTTGCCGCAGAAAGATACACAGAAAAACTTTCACCTAAAGCTACATCGCTATCTTCAGTTATATATCCTAATGCCTCATTGAGTTTTACACTTGGTGGTGTTGTCGTGTCAATTGGATTATCTACATCGTCACCGCATGATGTAAGGAATAATGAAAATACGCCAAAAGCAAAAAATAATTTTAAAAATGTTAATCGATTCATATTATGCTAATTTAAAAATTACAAGTTATACTAGTGCTTTGCAGAGCACTATACTAAAGACGTTAAATAATGTCTAGGTCACTGAATGAACACTTTAATTTTTTAAAAAGTTTAAATTTTATATCTTAAATTATTCATTCTTTAACGTATTATTGGGTTATTACTTTTATTATTGAGGTAGATGGAACAAAATTCTGTTTAACTTTATAACGAAACTAGGCTTCGATTTGTTATCTTTATCCGAAAAAACAATAGTGAATATCCGGAATTGGTCATGTATTATGAACGATATCTTGGTTTACAAATTTCGATGCACGTAGAATCGCACTCAGAGCCAAATTAAAAAGTCTTCCTCATTATAATGGTTATTCCTCCGCTCTTCGATTGTCATTCAAGTCATTAAGTCGATTACAATTGCACTTGATCGTCTGCTTGTTTGAGGATCCTTTTTTATAGATAATTGAAAAGGCAAGCCAACATATCACAAAAAGACTGTATATTTATGCCTTGATAAATATCGATAATTATGCGCATACTACATACTGCGGATTGGCATCTTGGCAAAAGATTGGATTTTTACTTGCGGCTGGAAGAGCAAAAGGCGGTACTCAAGGAAATCATTCACATCGCCGATGAGCAAGCTGTTGATTTGGTAATTATAGCCGGAGATCTATTTGATACCTTTAATCCTCCGGTTGAAGCCATAGAGTTGCTTTACAGTACGGTAAGTAAATTGGCCAAAGGCGGTAAAGTACCGGTAATCGCCATCGCCGGCAACCATGATTCGCCAGATAGAATCCAAGTTCCGGACATCTTTGCTCGCACTAATGGTGTCATCTTCATCGGGAATCCCATGGAAACCGTACCGATATTTAGTATCGAGGATGGGTTTAGCGTCAATCATACGGATCGAGGATATATAGAGATTTTATTGCCACAATATGATTATCCAGTTCGAATCGTTCATACCGCATTTGCCAATGAATTGCGATTAAAAGAATATTTTGGTGTCGATAAGCAAGCTTCGCTCCAACAAAGTCTGGCAGAAAAATGGCAAAACCTTACCGACAAATATTGTGATGATTCCGGCGTCAACTTGCTGACAACCCATTTGTTTATGCAAAAGCGGCATGGCGAAAAACTCGAAGAGCCGGACGGAGAGAAGCCGCTTCATATCGGAAATGCCGACTTGGTGTATTCAGATGCTATTCCTCCAGCGATTCAGTATGCTGCCTTGGGTCATTTGCACGGATATCGCGATGTAGGCGTTCATCAACCCGTTACCTATAGCAGTTCTCCGCTTTGTTATTCATTTGCCGAAGCAGGACAGCAAAAGTACGTTGTTCTTATCGATGCACAACCCGGAGCCCCGGTAAAAGTCGAAAAAATCCCACTTCATGGCAGCAAAAAATTGGAACGCAAAACTTTTCATACGGTAATTGATGCGGTTCAGTGGCTTTCTGAAAATCAGGATGCGCTCGTCGAATTGACGATGGAAACCGATATGTATCTTTCGGCCGCAGACCAAAAACAACTTCATGACACGCATAGCGGTATCATCTACTTGATACCTAAAGTTAAAAGTCTGAGCATAAATACAGCGGTTAAGGCTGAAATTGATCTCAACAGAGATATACAAGAGTTGTTTGTTGATTTTTTTAAGTCCAAAAAAGATGGACAGACACCCAATCAAGAAATGTTAGATTTGTTTAACGAAATCATTCAATTATAATGCTACCACTAAAATTGACGATAGAAGGTTTGTATTCATACAAAGCAGCTCAAACGATAGACTTCAACCGATTGACAGAAGCCGGGTTGTTTGGAATTTTTGGAACGACAGGATCTGGAAAATCATCCATCCTTGAGGCCATTTCTTTTGTTTTATATGGAGATATCGAGCGAATGAACAGCCGTGAAAATCGGGCTTATAACATGATGAATCTCGCTTCGGATCGCTTGTTTATCGAATTGGACTTTTTAAATTACGAGCGCAAAACTTTTCGCATTAATAGAGAATATAAGCGCAATAAAAAGAAGTTTGATACCATCCTTTCACCCATCGTTGCTACCTATGAATGGATCGATGAACATTGGATTCCAACCAATAAAACGGCAGAAGAAATCCTTGGTATCTCCTACGATAATTTCAAGAGAACCATCATCATCCCACAAGGTCAATTTAGAGAGTTTCTTGATCTAAAAGATACGGCAAGAACTCAAATGATGAAGGAAATCTTTGGCTTGGATCGCTATGATCTCCAGTATAAAGCGCAAGAATTGAGAAATAAAAGCCTTGAACAAGCTAATATCTTGCAAGGTGCATTAAGCTCATATTCTGAAGTTACGACAGAAGCCATCGAGGCGCAGCGCAAACGGCTTATGGATGAATCGCTGGTCATGGATGCCACAAAGAAGGAGTATGAAACTGTTCAGGATAATTACCACTCCCTCAAAAAATTAAAATCGGACTTTGACGATTTAAAGATTAAAACCGCCGAACTCCAAGCCAAAGTAGCACAAGAAGCCGAACACAACCAAAGGCAAACCCGATTGGAAACTTTTGAAAAGGTATCAAGGATATTACGTCCGCTGTTTGTCGAGAAAAGGAAGCTTCAGGATGGTATCGCAAAAATCAATAGTGAATTAAAAGGAGTATTCGCTTTATTAGAATCGCGCAAGGCATCCTTGCTACAAGCCGAATCGAAAAAGCAAACATTGACACCGCAGTTTGAAGCCTTGCCCACTAAGAGACAAGAGATATCTGATTTGAAAATCATAGAAATAGTGTTTGAAAATGTTGCTAAATACCATGATTTATCGGGAAGAATCGAAAAAGGAAAGGTCATGGTGGCAGCAATTCAAAAGGAATTGGAACAAAACAGGACATCTATTTTGGATAAAGACTCTGCCATACAACAGTTGCAGGCACAAAGGATGGATACAGGTTTATTAATTGCGATTGGAGAATGGTACTCAACAAGTAAAAACCTGAACGCGTTGCGTCTGCAAAAGGAAGCGGAAATTCAAAAAATAAAAATTGAAATAGAAAAAGAACAAGAAAGTCTCAATCAAAGAAAGATACAACCATCTGATTGGAAAATTGTCTTTGAAGGACAAGAAAAGCAACTTCAGGAACAAAAAGCTACACTAAACGAAAAAATTAATTCCTTGGAAGTACAGCAAAAACTGGCGCATTATTCGCATGAACTGCATGACGGTATGCCTTGTCCTCTTTGTGGCTCCGAGCATCATCCCAATATCAGTATTATAGAAGATGTAACAGATACATTGAAGGATATAAAAATTCAAATACAAACGATTGATACGGAACTAAAAACACTCGACCATACAAAATCCGAAGTTGGGCGAATCATCCAGCGATTGGAAATGCTCGAACAACATCTTTATAAAGAAAAAACGGATTACACTTCGTTGTCGGAAGCAATTAATACGCATCAGGATACATTTTCATGGAATGAATTTGACAAAACAGATGCTTCCCTTTTCGAAACCAAACGCCAACAGTCACAAGATGTCGAAAACCAAATGGAGCAACAACAAAAATCTCTGAGAACGCTGCGCGAAAAGGCAGAAGAACTATCCGGAAATGAGAAAAAATATACGAGTTTATTGAACGATTATCTACAGCAACAAAGCAATATAGCGGCTGAAATGAAAGCCAATGAAAGTCATCTTGTTCTCCTTAAAGTCGAAGATTATAAAGACCTTTCAGGAAAGGAGATAAAAGAAAAATATACAAGCTTAGAAACTTTCGTACAAACGATAGAACAGGAATATAATACAGTTAGTAACCAAATCAACGACCTAAAACCCAATGTTGCAGCACAAACTACCTTATTAGAAACCTACCATCATCAACACGAACAGGCGTCTAATGATGCTAAAAAGGTAGATGGCGAGATACAGCAACAGTGCATACTTTTGCATATTGAGGCGGACGAAGCCCAGCAACTAATCAATCAAGATTTAGATATAGAAAAGGAACGCAAAATCATCCATGATTTCCGAGTAGCGTTAGAAGTCCTGAAAGAGAAAGTAGCCGGTATAAAAGCCAAACTACAAGATGCTGCCTATGACGAGGCTTCTTGGTTGCAGATAGAAAAACAATATCAAGCCCTTAAAGAAAAACTCGATATTTATACCCAACAGACCGCTCAAATACAGGGAGAAATTAAGCGACTCGAAGCAAGTTATCACAAAAAAATGGAACTGACCAAGGAATACGAACAAGTCGAACACCGGACAAATAACCTTCAAACCCTCTATAATTTATTCAAAGGATCTGCATTTGTCAACTACGTTTCGTCCGTTTATTTACGGCAACTTTGCCAACATGCCAATGTGCGTTTTCGGCAGATGACGCACAACAGTCTTATTCTTGATCTTAATGAAAATAATGAATTTGAAATCATTGACAATCTTAATGAAGGCAGAACAAGAAGCATAAAAACACTATCCGGCGGACAAGCCTTTCAGGTGTCATTGAGCCTAGCACTAGCATTGGCAGAACGTGTTCAATCTCGATCCGGAACAGAAAGAAATTTTTTCTTTATAGATGAAGGCTTTGGTACTCAAGACAATCAAAGTGTCAACATTGTCTTTGAAACCTTGTTGAGCCTGAATAGAGAAAAGAAAGTCGTAGGTATCATTTCGCATGTAGATGAGTTAAAGGACCGAATTCCTATCTCTATCACAGTCAATAATGATCACGAACGAGGCAGCATCATCTCATGGTCATAGCAGGTAAACTAATAATTGTGCTAAAATAGAAAAGAGCGGTTGGAGCGCCAAAGTATTAATAATACGAGTTCATCCGTGTGCTATTTTAAAAGGACCGCAGATAAAATATCCGTGAAAATCCACCCAATCAGCGTCATCGGCGTGCTATCTTATAAAGGAATCCAGATAAAAATAAAACCTTATACTATTAAGAAACGGCTTTAATCCAAAATTGTCTTGTCTTTGACGACGAGTTTCCATCCGGCACTTCTTAGGGCAAAATCCATCATGGACAAATAGTCTTGTTTTTCCTCCTCTGCTTTTTTGATTAATTGAGCTGTATTGCTTTTTCCCGCTATAAATGCTTTGGCATTTTTATTAATCAAGTTAAACTCTTCTTTAGTGAAGGAATTAAAAGTGCCTTCAGTGATGTCATAGTAATCCAAATCGTGATCGATAGATAAGATTTCAGCGGAAGGAAGTTCGTTAAGAAAAACGGTTTTTTTAAGGCTGTCAATAGTGATATTGATATTATTAAAGTCATATCCTACGGACACTTTAGCGGTTACTCGCAATAGAATTTTTTTACTAAACAGATTGAAATAATCGTATTTATAAGACTCTTTATAGTCGTAAATCTCCGAAAAATGTCCTTCAACGCTGATAAGCTTAGTAACCGTTTTTAATTTTTCTTGTATCACCGTTGTACTTTCCGACTTTTTGGACTCCAATAAAGAACTCCTGGTAAAATACCAAACAGCCATTCCACCCAATAAGAACGCTAAGATGACAACAATATATTTTTGAATTAAGGTTTTCAAGGTTTTTTACAATTGTGCTTCATTTATATTATAACAATATTTCCGGCATTTGTTTTTCATAATTCGTATTAACTGTTACTCCAACATTACTTATTTCTTTTCGAAAAACTACTGTAAATAGCAACTGATATCATTGAACTTAAATCGTTGTAGCAATCATAAAAAAAGTTAAATATATGAAAGTGATTATCCGCTTTTATAAGCTTAAACGTCATCTTTTAGACCTTAGCAGCCAATGGATATTTGAGTCCTTTATGGGATTTTAATACCATTTTCACGCTTCCTACTGCTATTGGAGATTCAATAAGTAATGGTATCTTGTTCATATCGTCAGAGACCCATATCGTCATCTTATTACCTTTTTTAAACACATTGCCAACGACCACTTCTGGATTGATGCGAATGGTATTGAATTTGCCTAAATCCTTGATCTTCTTTTGTTCTTTACCTTCTACAAGAATACCGATTGGAAAGATTTCTTTGTCTAGCATCATTTGAAGGTTCATTTTATCGCCTTTCCCATAATTATTCAAGTCTGTTGTACGCAATTTGTATAGATTAGACACCAAATCCTGCATACATCCCTCGTATTTGAGTGCCTGAACAGTTGCTGAGTTTTTGGTTTTACCCTGATAGGTATAAGCTATATTCTTGTTCTGTTCAAAATGAATACTATCGTACAGTCTATAATTGCCCTCTTCCACGATCCTGACAAAATTACTAGGAAGCATCGTATTTTTATCTATTTTCGAATAGAAATAGTCATTCACTTTAAATACGGATTCGTAGCTTGCATAGGTTTTTCCGATGGCTTGAATCTCGTAACTGTCATGGTTTTCCTTTACAGAAAAATCAACTTCTCCTGCAGGTATCCAGAGCAGCCCAAGATTGTAATATACTTTGTATGTCAACGACTCTCCATGATTGAATGTGTTATTTACAGCAGTACATGGTATATTACTCACGTTGCCAGCCTTATATGTAAAAGAGATGGTCGCCAATGCAAGCGGAATCATCCAAATAAGCATTTTTTTACGCATGGTCTTCCTTTTTAAAATACTGATAAAAATTGGTTTTTGTCAATATATACAATCCGCCTAAAGCCGGAATAATCAAGTTAATAAACCACAACAGAAAGGTTGCTGCTAATGCAATAATACTACTAACTCCCGATGCCGACCATACTAATATCGCAAGTTCTCCACGGGCTATGATACTCA
Organism: Chitinophagales bacterium; assembly: GCA_026928325.1. Taxonomy (GTDB): domain Bacteria; phylum Bacteroidota; class Bacteroidia; order Chitinophagales; family Saprospiraceae; genus OLB9. The sequence continues at coordinate 17,271 of JAIXKS010000008.1, forward strand.
TGATGGTTGGCAATGGGATACCTGTTTGTATCAGATAAATCCCGGTGATATTGGCCAACATTAACCCTGGTGAAACTTCGACGTGTAGGAAAATCATAATCAATACATACTGTCCTACATATACTGCATATCTCAACAGCGACAATAGCAGTACCCGATGCAGCAGGGATGATGAATATAATCGTAGGCTTGTCAATCGATCTTTGTACTTGTGCAACCAGGTATTGTTGGTCACAAAATCTACCGCTTTCGGCAGATGATAGTACAATAGTAACAACAGCACAATCTGAATGGCTATCAGTATTGTAAACGGAACGAACCACGCATTTGTAACGGAAAAAACGTTTTTAAGAAAATAATAACTAAAGGTAAGTCCACCGGCGATATTCCAGAAATTTTGTGCAATACTGCCCAATAACGTAGCCGTGATGACTTCGGGTTTTTGGTTTTTGTCGGAGGTAAGTGCCCTACCTGCATACTCACCGACTCTACCAGGAGTAAAGATGCCGGTAGCAATGCCGGCAAGTACGATTTTGATTGCTTTTCGAATATGAATCGCCTCAAAAGGAGACATTAGCAGTTGCCATTTTTTACCTTCTAAGTACCAATTAAAAACCATCAATCCTATAATTGCCATAAGCAAAAATACATACAGCGTATTTAGAGTTACGGATCGAAGTTGTTCCACAATTTGCAAAGTACCTTCACTGCGAAGTTGTCGGATGATTAGAACCAAAATGGTTGCGATCAGGCCATATTGGAGATATGTGATGACTTTTTTCAAAGGCGTGCTTATAAGATTATGACTAACAAAAATACAGATATTTATACAATATTATGGAGATAACATTGTTTTTATTTTATATTTTCATTGCAATATCCATTGTGAAACTTTATATAAATACCACTTTTTTGTCTATTTTTGCGACATGATTCAAACAAAAGATCTCGCATATACCTATACGGGAGGTGCGTCCATCGTTTTTCCGGATATATCTTGTGCTGCCCGAGAGATGCTATTGATACTCGGCGCCTCTGGTATTGGTAAGACGACTTTATTGCATCTCTTAGGTGGTATATTGCGCGTGCAGCAGGGAAATATTTTAATCGATACTACGGATATTAGCTCTTTGTCGGGAGCAGCCTTAGATCATTTTCGTGGCCAGAATATCGGTATAGTCTTTCAACAGAACCACTTTGTAGAAGCCCTAAACGTACTCGAAAATGTTTTATTGGCACAAAGTTTAGCAGGTCGGTCAATAAACAAAGAAAAGGCCTTGAAGCTCTTAAAAAGATTGAATATTGACCATAAAGCTGGTCAGTATATCCGCAATCTCAGTCAAGGTGAAAAACAACGTGTGGCAATCGCCCGTGCCTTAATTAATGACCCTAAGATTGTGTTGGCAGATGAATTAACTTCGGCATTGGATGATGATAATTGTACTGAAGTGCTTCATTTGTTACAAGAACAGGCGCATCATGCCGGATCTGCCTTGATTATCGTGACGCATGATACGCGACTGAAAGACAAAATTGATCGGAAAGTAATATTGGAAAGGCCATGAATATTTTAAAATTAGCCATCAAGAATATCCTTAAAAATCCACTCAACTTGTTGATGAGTACGGTACTTTTCGGATTGGGCGTCGGATTAATTACGTTTTTACTCCTTTTCAACACGCAGCTCAAAGAAAAATTTGATAAGAACCTAGCCAATATTGATCTCGTCGTCGGGGCTAAAGGTAGTCCATTGCAGATGATCCTTTGCAATATGTATCATATAGACTATCCGACCGGAAATATCGATATCAAAGATGCCCGCCCGATATTGCGGGACGATCATCCTTTGATTGAGAAAGCCATTCCCTTGTCGCTTGGAGATAATTACAAATCTTATCGCATTGTCGGTACAAATCATGATTTTATAGGGTTGTATCATGGCAAAATAGCGCAAGGTCAACTTTGGAAAAAGGATCTTGAAGTGACGATCGGAAGCGTCGTAGCGCTTGAAACCGGGCTAAAGATTGGAGATACTTTTGCGAGTGCACACGGATTTAACATGGACGATCACGTACATGATAATCATGGTTTCGTTGTCGTAGGCGTGTTAGAAGGTACGGGATCTGTTATGGATCAATTGATCATGACCAATACCGCTTCTATCTGGAAGGTACACAGTCATGAAGAAGATGATGACGACCACGAACATGATGAAGCAGACCATCATCACGACCAAGATCATGACCACGACCAAGACAATGGCAATGCTCATTTGCTACTCCATACCGACCAGCAAATCACGTCGGTACTCATTCAGTATAGAAACAAAACCAATTTTCAGGCTTTAAATTTTGGCCGAAATATCAATGATAATACAGAAATGCAAGCTGCCTCGCCGGCTATAGAAATCAACCGTTTGTATAATATGATTGGTATAGGAACCGATGTTCTGCATGGATTAGCGATACTTATTGCAGGTGTATCGGCACTATTTATATTTATCATGTTGTTTAAGAGTATGCGGGAGCGTAGATATGAGTTAGCTATCATGCGTGTATTGGGTGCCGGAAGGGTAAAGTTGTTTTTATTGATCATTTTGGAAGGGTTGATATTGGCTTTAATCGGTTACGCAATCGGTATCTTGATCGGTCATCTCGGCATGGAGTTGGTCGCTAAGTTTTTAAAGGCGGATTTTAGGTATTCCTTTACGGGAATGAAATGGATTCCCGAAGAAATATATTTGTTGGCTGCCGCTTTGGTTTTAGGGTTGATTGCAGCCCTCATACCGGCGATACAAGCAGCAAAAACAGATATTAACAGAACATTATCGAGAAAATAGTCACTACTAAAGCATCAATTCGACCATTCGAATCGTTATACAATATAGTAGTAAAAGGAAAATATTAAATACATTGAACGTACCTAAAACATTTTGGATAATTTGTTTGCTAGTTTTCTTCCATACCGGAATATCTTACGGTCAATCGAAGGATGTATGGATGACGTTAAGTCTTGTTACGTTTAAGACAACGTATAATCCCGATTTGCTTATGGAAGAAAGTGTTGCTAAGCTTTCATCAGCAGTTGAAAAACTAGAAGGAACAGAGGTAGAATTAGAAGGATATATCATTCCGCTAACCGGACAGGTTACCCAAAGTCACTTTATGCTGAGTAAATTCCCACAAAGTACTTGTTTTTTTTGTGGGAAAGCTGGACCAGAAACAGCGATGCAGGTATTTATGCGGGATAATAAAAAGATTAAAGTCACAGAACGAAAAGTTCGGGTTAAAGGTACCTTATATATTAACCCTAAGGATGCGTCTAGTTTGCTTTATACACTTGAAAATGCTGTTTTGACAGAGATTTAAAAACCTAAAAATGATGAGATCATTATTCTTTATATTAGCCTTGTTCATGGGTGCTTCTTTGGAGGCTCAAAACAAAGAAGACATTTGGAAGCAATTGTCCAAAGTCACTTATAAAAAAGAATATGATGCCTTAATGGGTTTTAAGGTAGATAAGCCGGTCTTTGGAGAATCTGTGCGCCTACTTGAAAACAAAGAAATTGTAATCAGAGGCTATATCATACCAACCGATGGCTATAAAAGCCATAAGGAGTTTGTGTTTTCGGCTTATCCATTTAGTATGTGTTTTTTTTGTGGAGGTGCCGGGCCGGAGACTGTGATGGAAGTAGAAGCGATAGAAGCCATAAAATACACCGTAGAACCCATTACTATTAAAGGTATATTAAAATTGAATGACAAGGATATCAACCGCTTGATGTTTAAACTCGTTCAAGCTCAATTTGTTAAAAGCTAGTCATCATTTAACCTTAACGTTATGAACTTTCAACAGCCTATATCGGTTACAACTCTTGCTCAAAAGTATTCATTATTAATCAAGGGAAATACGCATAATTTAGCCCTAGGGATTAATGAAATACACAAAGTTAGAAAAGGCGATATCACCTTTGTAGATGTTGAGAAATACTATTTAAAGTCTCTAAATTCCCAAGCGACAATTATTATCATTAATAAGGATGTTCCTTGCCCAGAAGGTAAGACCCTATTTATTACAGAAGATCCTTTTGCTATTTATAACCAAATTGTTTGGGAAAACAGACCAATGAAATATCTCCAATCTAACATGGGCGAAAACGTCAGTATCGGCGAAGACACACATATAGATTTTGGAGCGTATATTGGACACGATGTTACGATTGGCAAGGGTTGCTATATCCAATCGGGCGCATATATCGGAGATAATACCGTTATTGGCGATCGGGTCAATATCCAGGCCGGTGCATTGATAGGTACAGATGCTTTTTATTTTAAAAAAATCAATGGTAAGTACCAAAAATGGCGTTCCGGAGGTCGAGTTATCATCGAAGATGACGCAGAGATAGGAGCCGGATGCACGGTCAATCGTGGCGTATCGGGAGATACGATCATCGGTAGCGGCACAAAATTAGACAGCCAGGTGCATGTGGGACATGGTGTCGTCATTGGCAAGGATTGTCTGATAGCGGCACAAGTAGGTATAGCCGGAAAAACCATGATTGGCTCCAACTGTGTCATCTACGGTCAGGTAGGCATAGCCCAAAATCTGGTAATAGGCGACAATGTAATCATCCTCGCCAAAAGCGGCATATCAAAAAATCTTGAATCCAACAAAACCTACTTCGGTATTCCAGCCGACGATGCCCGCACCAAGTTTAAAGAGTTACTCAGCATAAAGCAACAACTCAGGGAAAGGAGGAAGTAATCCAGTTTGACATAGGTTAACAGGTTCTCTTCACTTTATTTCAAAATTATCAAAGAAGGGTTATCTAATAGTAATTTCTTTTAGGTGTAAGGTTATAAATGGTTTTTCCGATTTTATTTTTATAGCAATCTATATTTTTGTGTTGTAACTAATTGATTACGACCGTCTATTCAGTAAAAGCAAATCAGATAAAGCACAGGTTTGTTAAATATTTGTTAAATTAGTAATTTGCTATTATTTATGTAACGTAAATTTTTTAATTTTGATTATTAAAGCACTTTAAAAACATTTTTATGAAAAATTTAATATCATATATATTTGTATTGTGCGGTATAAACTTTGCAATAGCACAGGAAACTATTGATGTGAAGTTTAATGAGGCAGTACCAATATGGGTACATACTATGGTTGATACAACCTTTGTCCCAGTATCTGGTCAGCCATATTTTACAAAGTATTCTTCCTTATATCCACATATAGCACACAGAGATGGTGATTTTGTTTATACTATGGGTGTGTGTACAGAAAAACAAAGTCTTAGAGACTATGGGTTTGTATTGGATAAAATAGATTTGAAAACAGGGCTGAAAGTATGGTCGCATTATAATACGCCATACAATGCGGGTCATAAGGACTTTTATCACACAATATATGTGTCCGAAAAGGGAATTGAGTTAGTTGGCTCAACAGAGGACACGGACGGTAGACTTTTTGCAACCTATAAAGTAATAGATATTAATACAGGTGATTTAGTAAAATTCAGAAAGTCTGAAAATGGTGGATTAAATGACAATTTTTACACGAGGTATTTTGATGGTCACGTATTACATTCGGATTCTGTTTTACTCCATGGGTATGAATTTGTGTACGTCAGTGGTACAATTGAAAACCCCATTTATGATTATAGTTTGAAAACTGAAGTTTATGATCGGGATATGAACATTCTGGAAGGTAGGTCTTTCTCTTTTGAATTTGATAATCTTGGTGATTTTTCAATAGATCAGCCTAATATGACCTTGCGTTTGAATGAAAATACATTGGTAAGCCTTGCATATAAAGACCGAATAGAATCCTGGGATAATCTGGGTACTAAAATTATGTGGACTAATATTTCTGATCCTTACGATATAAAAATCCGTCAAATCAGAGATTATACTGATATAGTACCTGGAACAAAAGCACATTTCAATCTTCAACGCTTCCAAACTTTCAACAATTCCATATTTTTAAGTCATTATTATCCTAATTTTGACATTGAACAGAATACAAGCTATGTCTTATGGTTGGACTCAATCGGGGATATTAAAACTTTTGTACCCGTATCTAATCATAGAGAGCATATTTATGAGCTGACTGAAATGATGTATGCAAATGATGATTTTGCGTATTTAAGCGCTTTTCCGTCGGTAACAGGCAAATATGGTTTTGATATAATCCGGATAGAGCAGGGTGTTGACACGGTAAGATATATCTCATCTCTAACATCTGCAGTTGAAGGGGAAGCCTATGCGAAAAATTCCTATAATCTTACACAACTATTTGATGACGGCTACTTGATTACCGGTGGTTATTCTACAAAAGAGGGACAAGGAACTAAATCAGCATATAAGATTTATTGTTTTAAAGCAGCTGACTTAGGCATTCATTTTGAGCCGGTAAGCACGTCCAATGTCAGTACTTCAAAACTCAATTTTGATATATTTCCTAATCCGGCATCTTCATCATTATATGTAAAATTGACGGATACAAATCAAAATTATAAAATGAATATTTTGGATTTGAATGGTAAGCTGATATCGACCAGCAATATTGAGCAGAATTTTGCTCATGTCGATATTTCAAATTTACATAACGGCATTTATTTTGTGAAGCTAATAAACGAAAAAGGAGAACAGGTTAGTGAGTTAAGGAAATTAGTGAAGATTGAATAGTCCGAAAATATACAAAGCATTCTACCACCGACACTGAAATACGATAGATTGTTACTTCAATTAATACTTTTTTATTTTTCGTGTCAGATAAAAATCTATTAAAGTTATTTGTGGTCCACAAATAACTTTAATAGATTCGGGCAATTTTAAATCTAATACCAAAGTGACATTCAAATTAGTCCAATCTTCATCAAAAAACATCCGATTTCTTCGTTAGAAATACTCGCCATAGCTTTTTTTATGACCAAGCCGCAAGCGGTATCTATACTTGAATGCCGTTCAGGCATTCATTAGGCTTTGCTTAAACCGTATAGATATATTTTCTGCCTTGAACTCTGACATTTTTTATTCAGAATCTTTGGACTGATACAAAAATTACTTTGGTATAAAATACAAGATTAGAATGGCAAGTCATCTCCAAAGTCAGCATTATTGCCTCCTGCGGATTCATTGCCAGAAAACGGATCATCAAAAGGTAAATCATCTTTTACTGGTGGCGGTACTGTCGAAAAACCGCCATCTACAGCAAGTCTTTCTACTTTCCAAGCTTGGAGATTGGTAAAGTATTTATCTTGCCACTCTCTACCGCGCAAGTCAAAAAAGACTTTTATCTTTTCATCGGCATTAAAACCGTCAATCACGCCGCATTTGTCCTGAACCAATTGAAATTTAACAAATTGCGGATATTGATCTTCCGTTCTGATGACAAATTCGCGCGTTTGAAAAGTTTCCGTTTTACTTTCTGTATCGAATATTTTATGGAGTAATCCTTGGACTTCAAATGACATTTTTATTGAGTTTAAATGATATAATTAATAGGCTTTGGCAAATAAAACTTTTTTGTTGGATGGTCTTCCGGAATAAACACATACACCGTGTTCCTCTGGTGCATCAATCGGAATACATCGAATGGTTGCTTTGGTTTCTTCTTTGATTTTATCTTCCGTTTCCGGTGTTCCGTCCCAATGAGCTAATACAAAGCCACCTTTATTTTCTATAACGTCTTTGAACTGATCAAAGTTCTCCACTTGCGTAATATGGTTATCTCTATAGTTTTTGGCTCTATTGAACAGATTGGTTTGGATATCGATGAGTAATTGTTCTACATAGGGAACAATGTTATCTATTTCTATCGACATTTTTTCTTTAGTGTCTCTTCTTGCTACTTCGATCGTTTTATTTTCGAGATCTCTTTTTCCCAAACCCAATCTTACCGGTACACCTTTCATCTCATATTCTGCAAATTTGAAACCCGGTCTTTTGGTTTCGTCTGTATCGATCTTGACACTAATGCCTAAAGCTTTTAGACTATCTGCGATTTCTTGGGCTTTTTCAATCAAGGCCTCATCCGGTTTAGGGATAGGTACGATGACGACTTGAATAGGTGCGAGTTTGGGCGGAAGTACTAGACCTTCGTCATCGGAGTGCGTCATGATTAGTCCGCCGATAAGTCGAGTTGACACACCCCAAGAGGTTGCCCATACATATTCGTTTTCATTTTTATCATTGCTAAAAGTAACGTCAAATGCTTTAGCAAAATTTTGCCCTAAGAAGTGTGAAGTTCCAGCCTGAAGTGCCTTTCCATCTTGCATCAACGCTTCGATAGTGAAAGTGTCATCTGCACCCGCAAAACGTTCGGATTCTGTTTTGAAACCTTTGATAACAGGCATGGCCATGAAGTCTTCTGCAAAAGTAGCATATACATCGTGCATTTGTCGGGCTTCATGAATCGCTTCTTCTTTGGAGGCGTGAGCGGTATGCCCTTCTTGCCATAAAAACTCGGCTGTTCGCAAAAAAGGTCGTGTTCGCATCTCCCAGCGTACGACATTGGCCCACTGATTGATTAGGATAGGAAGATCTCTATAGGACTGAATCCAATCTCTGTAAGTATTCCAAATGATGGCCTCACTGGTAGGTCTGACGACGAGTTCTTCCTCCAATTTGGCTTCTGGGTCAATCATGAGTTTTCCGGGCTGATCGGGATCATTTTTTAATCTATAGTGAGTAACTACTGCACATTCTTTGGCAAAACCCTCAGCATTTTTTTCTTCTGCCTCAAATAGACTCTTAGGTACAAATAATGGAAAATAAGCATTGACGTGCCCCGTTTCTTTAAACATTTTATCGAGCTGGTCGCGCATTTTTTCCCAAATAGCATAGCCATAAGGTTTGATAACCATACAACCACGAACAGCTGAATTTTCTGCTAAACCCGCCTTCTTGACGATGTCATTATACCATTGGGAGTAATTCTCTTCCCTACCTGTGATTTCCTTTGCCATAATTTACTTAGTAATAAGTATTTTATTAATATGTTAAAATTAAATTAATAATCTAGGATTTAAAACTTTACGCCGTGATTTATCGTCATAAAAGTAACTAAAAAGTTGAGTTGGTGACGTTTAATACGACTTAAGTGATAGAATTTTAAAACTTTAAGTTGATTTTAACGAAAATGTGGGGCAAAAGTAATAAATTGCAGTCTAATTTTGTATAAATAGAACATATTACATTCAAAATAAAAATATTTAATCATGGGCAGAATGTATGCTAAAATCGGATTTTTAATTTTCATTATGGCAGTAAGTTTCAGACTGAATGCACAGTTTGATGATTTATATTATGATTATGCCACAGATGAAATAGCTTATACTACTTCAACAAACAATAATCAGGTCAATGCGATTAGTACGACTGATTACTACGAAGAAGATAGTAATTACGATGATCAGGAATATGGCAATTATGATGAATATTCCTATGCCGATAGGCTTAACCGATTTCACGGTTCGTCCTCGGTAGCCAACGATTACTATTACAATTCATTTGATGATTGGTGGTACAACGATACTTACAATTACAATTATTATTCAAATAGCTATTACGATAATTATTATTATCCTTCTTATCCATACAGAAGTGGTATCAATATTTATATTGGCAATACTTGGGGATGGAATAGCTATTATCGTCCATGGGGATGGAGTGGATATTATTCTTATTGGAATAATTGGTATCGTCCATGGGGATATAACAGCTACTATTCTCCATGGGGCTGGAATAATTATTATGGCTATGGATACGGAGGAGGCATGATTAATAATTACTATTATGGTGATGTCTATTATGGTAATGGTTATTATAACAATGGCTGGCACAATAGCAATCCTGGCAGCGGATCCGGTAATACAACCAAGACGTATTATGGAAGTCGAAAAGGCGGAGCCGTGTCCTCATCTGTAAATGGCAGAGAAGCTTCACCGCGTAAACCAGACACTGGTACCGGAGTTAAAGATGGAGTGAAACAAGTGGGTATTGGTGAAGGTTTGAGACAAGATGCTTCGGGCTCAAATTCTAGCACAAATCGCGTTAAAAACACGGGTGATACACAAAAAGTAGAGTCTGTGCGCACAGAAGATAAATCTTCAACAAGTCAGCGCAATAGAATTTTCAATACGGATAGAAACAACAATTCTAATGGTACTGAAGGTGTGAGAAGTAATGAAAAACAAGAAGGAACCATTCGCAATAATACGGGAACAATGAATCAAAACCGCAGCGGTGATATTCGTTCAAATGATGCTTCTTCTTCTGGCGTAAGAAGCGACAATAATACTCGAGTTACAGCACCGACGAGTACGCAGCCTACGAATACTCAGAGAAATACAACAACACAACCAAGGAATAATACAACGACGACACCTAGCCGTTCGATGGACAACAGCACGAGATCAAACCCTGTAAATAGCGGAAGTTCAAGACAGTCCCCGACTTCTTCACCTTCTAGAAATTCAGGTTTTAATTCTGGAAGTAGCAATTCATCCGGTAGTTCTATGGGATCTAGTCGAAGTTCTTCATCCGGTAGTTCTATGGGTACGAGTAGTGGTTCTTCATCAGGTAGAACTTCACAAAGAGGCGGTAGATAAGAATTATACGAATCGAGGCACATAAAGGTAAATAGCATATAATAAAGGCTGATGATGGTTTTTTATCAGCCTTTATTGTTCCCTAAAATCCAAATTAATTTCAATTCTTATAAAGGCAAAAATCTTAAATCATGATGAAAAGATATAGTATAACAGGCATCTTCTTAATGATGACTCTATTGATGTACGCACAAAACATCACGGATGTGGTAAGGTGGTCTAGTATAGATTATGTAGGTACAGCAAGGACACTAGGCGTAGGTAGTTCTTTTGGGTCTATGGGTGGAGATTATTCTGTGATAAACATCAATCCGGCAGGTATCGCCGATTATAGAATTTCAGAATTTATGTTAACGCCCTCACTGCGGAACAGTAATTCTAAATCCTGGTTTGTCAATAGTAGTCAAGATCAAACTGAAAATAAATTTAATAAAATCGGGTTGGATAATATTGGGATCGTCATTGCCTCAGATCCAGGAACCAAATTGACTAGTTCAAACTTGGCGATAGGGTATTCTAGGATTGCAGATTTGAATCGAAGTGCCGTTATCAGCGGGACAATACCCGGATCTATTACGAATTATTTTGCAGATCAGGCACAAAACCTCACAGTGGATCAGCTGGATGATTTTATAGCTTATCCTGCGTATAATGTAGGAGCTATTTTAAAGGATGAAAATAGTAATACGTATTATACAGATTTTATTCCATCACAAAAGGTATATCGGACACAAGATATTTATCAGCGAGGTGGTATCGACGAACTTACCCTTGGGTGGGCAGGAGAATACGAACATCGTTTGAATATGGGTTTGAGTTTGAGCCTACCCTTTGCAAGATTTGAGGAGTTGAAAACGTATAAAGAAGTAGATAGTGCAGCAGATGAGGTTGAGTATTTTGATCATCTTTCTTTTATCGAGAGATTAAATACCTCAGGTGTCGGTTTTAATTTTAAAGCCGGATTTGTCTATAAGATAAACAGTAATATACGCTTAGGTGGAAGTTTTCACTCGCCGACATGGTATAGTCTTAATGATGATTATAGCAATACGGTTAGCTATGCATTTACCGATGGAAGAGGAAGTTTTGATAATAAATACGATACTCCTGACGGGTCTTTTGGTTATACGATTACGACACCATGGAGAGCAATAGGAAGCTTAGGAACCATTCTAAGATTTGGAGATGTTAGAGGTTTTATAAACGGAGATATAGAATATGTGGATTATAGTAATGCCAGTTATAAGGGTAAAGTTTATAATAATGACCCAGCAGAGTTGGCACATAACAATGAAGTCAACAGAGACATTGTTACAAAACTAGGAAGTGCAGTAAATGTTCGACTTGGTGGAGAGTTTGCATATAGTGCTTTTCGTGTCCGATTAGGGTATGGCATCGAAAGAACAGCGTACAATGCCGATGATTTTTATAACAATAAGGTCTCTTTTGGTTTAGGTTTCCGCGATGATAATTTCTTCATAGATTTGGGTATCCGATTGTCACAACATAGTGAAGGATACTACCCATATTACGTCCAAGATGCCGCTCTAAGCCCATTAGCTAATATTGAAACGAATAAGACAAGAGGTAATCTGACGATAGGTTTTAAATTTTAGATTTCAGGCTTTTGAGGTGCTTTTTGATATCGAATGGTTTGTTAGGAAAGTTGGGTAGTAAGGAATAAGAACTTTTTTAGGATTTTATTGGTCTTAAGGGTGAAAAATGTTTTAGCTTGCTTGTACCTTATAGGGTGCAAAAACATTTGTAAACTTGTCTCTGATTCATCCTTGTTTAAGCTTGGCCGTATGAAAGAGAGTAGTATTGTGGTTTTTTATAACGTAAGAAGGGATTGAATACTTTGTAACTCTTAGGCTTTGATTCTATTGTTTTTTATGAGTATTTCTCTTACTTCTTTTTCTAACCTATTGGTAATATTTGCAAGCAAAGGGATAGCTATACCATTGTCAAATCCATTTAATATTACCTGAATAACGCTTTCTTCTCTACCTTCTTCTCGACCCTCTTCTCTGCCTTCACTTTTACTTCTTTCTACTATTTTTTGATAAGTTGTCATGATATTTTGTTTTATGGATTCAGGAATTGATTCTATTGCTTTTCCCAGATCTTGTGACTCCATTTCTGATACCTCTAGTGTATAAACGACGATCATTTCAAAAAAGTTCATATCTTCCGTTTTACTTGGAAATAGCCTGAAAATTCGTTCGAAATCTGCTTGTAGGGCTATTGGATTGAAACGACTTTTCTGCGCTAATATTGCCGCTGCCATCAACCCGTTTTGTATCTTTAATATGTCGTCTGTCGATATCGTGTTGAGCGATATTAATAACTGTTTTAGCTTAGGGATGTATTGCATGATTGATTCCGGATAGCCTTCAAATCGCTCTGTTAGTTCAGGAAGTTTCCATGCTTTTTCTCCTTGATAATAGACGATGGGGATTATAGGCAGAATAGGCTTCTTTTCACGGATATGCTTCATCCAATGGGAAAACAAATAATGGCCAACCTGAATCGTCACATTTTTGTCAGGATTCGATTTGTGTTCAAATAATAAGGTAACGGCTACTTCTTCTGCGCCTTTTTCCTTTAGTTTCATATGATATACTATATCCGAAAAATACTCCTTCAATTCCTCGGTAATATAGGATTCCTGAATAATCTCAATCGTCTCTATGGCTACAACATTCAGGATATTTTCAGGGAGCACTTGCTCGAAAAAGGCAATTGCTCTATCCGTATCCATAAAGGAAGCTCTCACAAATTTGTCATGGATGTTGTTGATCTCGTCAGCCATGTATATCTTCTTATAAATGGTTCAATCTTATACTATCATGTAGCAAATATAGTATTTTTATATTGAAGGGTGAGAAAAAGTTTTTGTTTTGCCCGTCCAAAATCAGAATGGTGCAAAACCACTTTTTGGTGGTTAAGTCTTTCTAACGATTGTAAAAAAATGATCAAAAAGTTGGATATTGAATTAGTTGTATAAAAACTAACAAAAAAGTCGATGGCTTCACGATTATTTCAAAATAGTTCTAAATATTGGATGCTTGGTTAAAGTAAAAAGCCTACCGTCGATTTCGATAGTAGGCTTTAGGGTTTTATATGATGATTGTTAGCTTACTGCTTAATGACGCGTTGTATAGATGTGGTGCCATCACTATATTGGATGTGGACAAAATACACACCGGATCGCAACTGGCTTAGGTCGATTGTCATTTCCTGCCCATGAATAGCGCTTTCTTTAACAAGACCTTGTGTCATGTCATAAACTTGGATTGTATTTATAACTTGGTCGGCTTGGATTCTTATCGCTTCAGTAACTGGATTGGGTGTAATTCTTGCGTCGGAGGATCTTTGTACTACTACTCGCTTACAAATCTGTTGTGAGCAACCCAGCGTTCTGCTAAAGACGTTTAAGCAAACTTTATACGTGCCGGCTTGGCTTAGTTCAATGCGAAGGTCTTTTCCTCTGTAGGTGGCTTCTTCAGGACCTTCAATTGTCCAATAATATTCGCCATCGGTTACGTTGCTTTTGCCTTCAAAGGCAAACCAATTATTGCTTTGGCTATAATCAAAATCAAGTCGAATTGGGCAATCTGTGGTCAAAATCGGGTCGCCAATGACTATTTTTTTACAGATGGTGGTTGAACAGGCTCTAATTGTATTGGCATCTCCGCCTAAAGTGACGGTAAGACAAATTTCATACGCACCGTCTTTGCGGAATTGATGTTTAAATTCTTGACCCGAGCCGGTTGTGCCATCGCTGACTTTCCAAGAATAGCTTGCTCTATTTCCTGCGGAAGATTTGGCAATAGCGTGCATAATGTTTCCTGATATATCCAATCTAAAATCCGCAATGAGGCCGCAGAAATTGTCTGCATCGGTAATTCTAAACTCCTTACATATTTTGTAAGTACAAGCTCTGGTGTCTGCATTACTTCCTCTTCTAACGACGGTCATACATACTTTGTAAGTTCCGTTTTTGCGATATTGTTTTTTAGTTGCTTGTCCATCTGCTCTAGTATTGTCGTCAAATTCCCAAAGAAATCGATCTGTATTGGTAGTATCATCTGACTTGGCGTAAAACTCAACATTGCCACCAGTAATTTTAAAATCAAAGTCAGCCCTGATGCCACAAGGATTTTCAACATCCTTAATTTTTATAACTTTGCATATTTTTTGCGAGCATGCGAGGTTTTGACTATTAGATAAACGTTTGTATATCGTCAAGCAAACCTTATATTCTCCATCTCGTTTGAATTCTTTTTTGACTTCAGCGCCTGAGGCTCTGGTTTTGTCATCAAACTCCCAAACATAATTATCCGTATTCGCAGGATTGTCCGACCAACCTTTGAATACGACCACGCCGTCAAATACTTCATAACTAAAATCTACTTTAAACGCACATGGGTCGTCATCATCTGTTAATTTTATGGTTTTACAGACTTCTTCGGTACAAGCACTTGCGTCTTCACCATTGGCAGAGCGGATAACTGTTAGGCAAACTTCAAAAGTACCCTTTGTACGAAATTCTTTTTTAAATTCCTTACCTTGACCCCATGTGCCATCACTAAATTTCCATTGATATTCATCTATATTCTGGCGATCATTGCTCCAGGCATAAAAAGCAACTGTATTTCCAAAAATCTCATATTTGAAGTCTGCTTCTACATCGCAATTTAAGGAAACCGGATTTAATAAAATAGGGAAGTTCGCTTTATTTAATAAATTTGTTTCAGCAAAAAGGCTATTCGTTCCTATAAAAAGAAAGAAGAAGATCGCAATTTTTGCGTGAAATAGATAGTGGGTGATTTTCCTTGTCATAAATATATCTTTTAAGAATGGATTAAGATTACTATGTACAAAATTATAGTTTTATTTGGTTATTGACTATAATATTTTCTTATGTCTATATTCAGGCATAGTAGAAAGGATTTATTTTATTATCTTGCTATGTAAATTTAGTAGTATATGAAGTCTATATTTTTTTATAAAAATCGGTAAAAATATCGGTAAAAACGCTTCAACTCCATTAAAAACTAATTACCTTTGCGCAATCAAGCCAGTCGATTTCCCTCCTATTGGCTATAAAATAATTTTATATTAGTAGTAGCCTGAGAAAGTTAACAAATCATTTAACAGTTCATACAATAAGATTTCTGTTAAATGTGTTTGTTTATAGTTACCTTTGCGCCGTTTTTTAAAATATGAGAATACCATAAATATTAATACTTTGTGAATATGATATTTAAAAAAAGTACTTTATATAAGTTATTGATTATACTGTTGATTAGCCTAGAAGGTGTAGGACAGCCCTTGTTGAGATTTAATATAAATCAAGTCTCAGGAATGAAAGGAGATATAGTATGCGTAGATATCCATGTAGAGAACTTTACGGATATCAGTTCGATGCAGTTTAATATTTCTTATAATGCAACGCTAGTCAGCCCGATTACGCCAATCGATTTTTCAACTTCTGATCTTGCACCAGATATCGATAATAGTAATTTTAACTTAAATACGAAGGACAATGGGTATATAAAATTCGTTTGGGAACATACGCCTTCGATTACCTTACCCGATGGAGCTTTACTGTTTACTCTATGTTTTCAAATCATAGGAGATCCTGGTAATATTTCACCTGTTTATGTCAACAATTTATTGTTGGATATTGAAATATGTAGGGAAAACGAAATGGATGAAAGGATTTGTGTAGATAAGGTAGATTCAGAAATTGGAACAATAACGATAACATCCAATAACCTTCAAGTCTTTGTCAATCGCTGTGATGCGGATGTTAATAATACTGCGAATGGCGGTAGTGCAACTTTTTATGCAGCCGGAGGAACTCCACCTTATACATATACGATTAATCCGGGAGGATATACCGGTACGCTCAACTCAAATGGTGAAAGAGGGCACGAAGAAAACCTACCAATGGGTAATTATACCATTGAAATCACGGATGCTGCCGGCCTAAAGGTAAGTAAAAATTTTGTGGTAAGCAGCAACTTACCGATTGTTGTAACAGAAGATGTTAAAGATCCAAGTTGTTTTAGTCGAAGAAACGGACGAATCGAAGTGAATGCAAGCGGTGGTCTAGGGCCGTATAAATACGAATGGTCAAATTATGTCAGTAATACAGGAATAAATAACGGTTTATATGCGGGCAACTATACGGTTACAATCACAGATTTTAATGGATGTGAAGTCATAAGAAGCTTCCAATTAAAGGCTGATACCTTAAAATTTGATGTAGCCATTTTGGATTCGACAGCTTGTCAAGAAGTGAGAACGGGTGTCATCACGATATCTAATGTTTCTGGAGGAACTTCGTTTTCAGATGGGAGTTATCAATATTTAGTTAATAATGTTGGTTCGCCAATTAAGTTTATGAGTCCGTTTGATGTAACAAAATTGCCTGGCGGTGTACTCAAGGTTGTTGTTCAGGATTCGTTTGCATGTCGAGTAGAAAAAGAAATTGTGATGCCGTCAGCGATGCCATTTGGCTTTAATATCGAAGAGTTTAATAATGTCTCGTGTCATGGATTGAATGATGGATATATTAAAATCAGACCCGATAGTGGATTTGGATTTAGTTATATTCCGGATGATAAGATGGACGAAACACAAACTGGTAATTTAGGTGGTTCTTTTGTTGCAAGCAATCTCCAGCCGGGTATTTATACGATTATTGCGAGAAATAATTATGGCTGCGTTCAGCCTTACGAATTTGAGATTAAAGATCCGGGACCGATTGAATTGAATGACCTTGTAATCCAGCCGGATTGCAACGATAAGGGTTCAATCACTTTAAATCCTACTGGTGGTACGGGTGCCTATACTTACAATTGGAGTACAGGTAATGGCAATGTGAATCAAATTATTGATATTGTTACCGGTGGTACTTTTGTCGTAACTGTAACAGATGAAAACAATTGTTCGGCAACGAAATCATTTTCAATCAATGACTATGGCGCCTTGGCAATCAGTGTAGAAAGTAATGATGTAAGTTGTCAGGGAAGAACAGACGGAAGTGCATTTGTGGAAGTGGTTTCAAATACGGGAACGATACCGATGTTTACTGTTTTCTGGAAAGATGCCAATGGAGTTACTATCGCCACTGGTCCAACAACAATAAATAATCTTCCTCCGGGCAACTATTTTGTGGAGGTAGTTGATGAATTTGGGTGTAGTAGTACGCCTCGGCCATTTACGATTCACGATGCTCCGGAATTGACCATCGTAACAAATATCGACCCGGTCAAATGCTATGATCAAGAAGGTACCATTACTGCTTCTGTCAATGGTGCGGTAGCGGGATATACATTTGAATGGCGCGACAAGGTTTCAGGCCAAATCTTGGATAATGACAATGTAATTACGACAAAAGCCGGGACTTATGTATTGAAAATAACAACAGCAAGCGGATGTTCGGTTGAAAATGACATCGTGTTAACCCAGCCAGATAAGATTGTATTTGATTCACCGGAATTAAGAAAAGTGACTTGCTTTGGTGATGATAATGGTCAAGCGGCGATATTAATTTCTTATCCTCAAATCACGTTTGAATGGAGTTCCGGATCAGTAGGGCCATTTGCTATAAATCTACCGGCAGGTCCGGGATGGGTCGTCGGTAAATCATTGGGTTGTGTGTCAGATACCATACATTTTATCATCGATACCAATCCTATTCTTGAGCTAGATAACAGCAAAACTCAATTAACAGAACCAAGTTGTTTTGGAGATTCTAACGGTTCTATAGCTGTTGATGCTATTGGCGGAACTGGTATAGGCTATAAATATGCATGGGATAATGGTGCGCAGTCATCGATTATCAATAATCTCCCAGCAGGTGATTATGTCGTAACGATTAGTGATAATAACAATTGCGAGCAAGTCATAAGTTTTACATTGTCCCAGCCGGATTTACTAGAGGTATTTTTAGACAATGCGAGATCGGTAGAATTAGATTGTAACAATACAGATAACGGAAGCATAGCCTTGACAACGCGAGGTGGTAATCCAGGTGTTAAACAAATAAAATGGGAGACAGGTATAAATACAGAAGGCAATGTAGCCGTAAATCTATCTCCGGGTACTTATTGTGCAACTGTAACCGATAATCAAGGTTGTTCGGCAACCTACTGTCATACACTCACAGCACCGATTCCACTTGAGGGAAAACTTCGTACACCTGCAGAGCCTGTGTGTTTCGGTGGAAGTACGTGTCTTTCAGTTGAATATATCAGTGGAGGTACTGGAAATGCCTATACTTTCCAGATAAATAATGGAATTCGATATCCGATCGATAGCTGTGTGACCGTCTATGCAGGACAATACTACATCAGCTTGATTGATTCAGCAGGTTGTTCGATCGATACGGTCATCATGATTAATCAACCCAACCCGATACAAGTAGAGTTGGGAGAAGATAAGGATATCCAATTGGGACTTCCTTCTCCACAAATTATACCATTTATAGACTCTCCGGTAGGCATAAGCAGTGCTGTTTGGTCACCCAATGAGTATATCGAATGTCTGAATATAGATTGTACTCAAGTAGAGATGACGCCGCCAATTACCACAACTTACTTCCTTACAGTCACCGATAATAATGGATGTACGGGAAGTGATGAGATTACGATTCGTGTGCGGGAAGTTCGCAATGTATATTTTGCCAATGTCTTTTCTCCGAATAGTGACGGGTACAACGATTACTTTCAAGCGGTAACGGGTATAGGCGTAGAAAGAATAGTCGCCTTCTCTGTGTATGATCGTTGGGGCAATCGAGTGTTTTTTAAAGAGAATTACGTGCCGGATCCCGCTGGAACAGATGGATGGGATGGAACCTTTTCAGGAAGAAAAATGAACCCGGGAGTTTATGTGTATTATGCTAGGGCGTTGTTTATTGATGGTAAGGAAATCGATTATTCGGGATCTGTAACCCTCATTGACAGCGATAGGAATTAAGGAAGGTAGCATGGGCTCATGAATAGCGCAAAGCCCGAAAATACCCATTGTTCAAGCAGTAATCAGAGCGTGTAAATTTATGGTTTTAATGAATTTCTTTTGATTCATTAAGAACGGTGTATATATTTCATTTTTCCTTTGAAAGTATATAAAAATTCCGTATCTTTGCAAACTTAATATAATTGCGTTCTTCGAGCGTAGCATACAAAAATGGAAGATAATAAAAATATACAAAAAAGCGATTACGGTGCAGATAATATTCAAGCACTAGAAGGATTAGAAGCTGTTAGAAAAAGGCCTGCCATGTACATTGGGAGTACCGATACTAAAGGCTTACATCACTTGGTTTGGGAAGTCATAGACAACTCTATAGACGAGCATCTTGCAGGTCATTGTACTCAGATTGATACGATTATCAGACCGGACAATTCAATCACAGTATTGGATAATGGTCGAGGAATACCAACGGGCATGCATGAAAAACTTAAAAAATCAGCCTTAGAGGTGGTGATGACCGTGTTGCATGCCGGTGGAAAATTTGACAAAAATACCTATAAAGTATCCGGAGGTTTGCACGGTGTAGGGGTTTCGTGTGTGAATGCTTTATCTGATTATGTAAAAGCAGAAGTCTTTAGAGAAGGTAAGCATTTTCAGCAGGAATATAGTCGAGGAATACCTACTTCTTCTGTAGATGTTGTTGGCGATTCAGACCGTAGAGGAACACAGATTACCTTCAAACCCGATGCGTCTATATTTGAGACGACCATCTTCAGTTTTCAGGTTTTAGCTGCTAGAATGCGCGAACTTGCGTATCTAAACAAGGGTCTTTATCTTACATTGACGGATGAAAGAGAAACCAATGAAGACGGTACGTTCAAAACCGTTAAATTTCATTCAGAAGGCGGTTTAAAGGAATTTGTAAAGTATCTGGATGAGACGCGTCAGCCTTTGATTGAGGAGCCGATCTATGTTGTTGGAAAGGAAGACAATGTAGAGATTGAGGTTGCCATGCAATATAATACGGGATATCAAGAAAATATTCATTCGTATGTAAACAATATTTCGACCAAAGAAGGTGGTACTCACGTAGCGGGTTTTAGGAGAGCCATTACGCGATTATTTAAGCAATACGGTGATGACAACGGTTTGTTTTCTAAGCTAAAAATAGAAATTTCCGGGGAAGACTTCAAGGAAGGACTTACCGCGATTGTATCAGTAAAAGTTCCAGAACCTCAGTTTAAAGGTCAGACAAAGAGTGAGCTGGGTAACTCAGAAGTAACAGGGATTGTATCTCGTTGCGTAGGGGATGTATTGAAAGCCTACCTAGAAGAGAATCCTACGATGGCCAAAAGGATCATTGACAAAGTCATTCTTGCGGCGACAGCACGTCATGCCGCTCGTAAAGCGCGCGAGATGGTTCAACGTAAGAATGTACTTACCGGTACAGGTCTTCCAGGAAAATTATCAGATTGTTCCTCTAAAGATCCGGCAGAATCCGAAATATTTTTAGTGGAAGGAGACTCGGCAGGTGGTACCGCCAAACAAGGCCGAGACAGAAATTTTCAAGCGATTCTACCATTGAGAGGTAAAATTCTCAACGTAGAGAAAGCGATGGAATATAAGATTTATGAAAATGACGAAATTAAAAATCTATTTACGGCCTTAGGTGTAAGTATAGAAGAGAAGAACGGTGAAAAGATATTGAATATCGAAAAGCTTCGATACCATAAAGTGGTTATCATGTGTGATGCCGATGTTGACGGAAGCCACATTACGACGCTTATCATGACCTTCTTCTTTAGATATATGAGGCCATTAATCGAAGATGGATATATTTATATTGCATCACCACCATTATATCAGGTGCGCAAAGGAAAAAATTTCGTTTATTGTTGGGATGATGACGAACGCAAAGACGCTATCGAAAAGTTTTCTAACGGTAAAGAAGACAGCAGTATAAAGACGCAGCGATATAAGGGTTTGGGAGAGATGAACGCAGAGCAATTGTGGGAAACCACCATGGATCCTAATCACCGTATATTAAAGCAAATAACGATAGATGATGCCGTAGAAGCCGATCGAGTGTTTAGTATGCTTATGGGTGACGAAGTACCTCCGAGAAGACAGTTTATTGAGGAAAATGCACGATATGCCAATATTGATGCGTAAGCACGATGTTGGTTAAAGGTAGGGACTTTATTTTTGTATGATTAGACACCTGGATGTACAAGTGCCTTTCATTCGATGCTTTGTCTAAATAGGGCTTAGTAGCCGGCGAAACACGAGAATCATCTAACGCGGATTTTTTGAAAAATAAAGTAATTGTGCTTGTATGATTAATTTCAATCAAAAAATGTTGATTTTCGTGGTGCTTTAGCTCTTTTTTGATCATAGCACGGCATTTAATCAAAAAGTAGCATCGTCGGATGAAAAGTTCTCTTATTTTTATGATTTGAAAGCATTTATCTAAGTAGTTACAAAATAAAAATTAAAAGTTTAAGATGTCAGATATCATAAAATTATTACCGGACAGTATAGCCAATCAAATCGCTGCTGGAGAAGTAATACAACGTCCGGCATCTGTGGTTAAAGAATTATTGGAAAATGCCATTGATGCCGGAAGTTCGCAAATACGGCTAATCATTAAAGATTCGGGAAAAACATCAATCCAAGTCATCGACAATGGTAAGGGTATGTCAGAAACAGACGCTCGGATGTCATTTGAAAGACATGCTACCTCTAAGATTTCATCAGCCAATGATCTGTTTTCGATTCGGACGATGGGATTTAGGGGTGAAGCCTTGGCTTCTATTGCAGCGATAGCCCATGTCGAGATGATTACTCGGCCGGCTGAGGAAGAGGTCGGACATAGATACATCAATGAAGGTAGTGTTATCGTAAAGTCCGAAAAGGTTCAAGCCATGCAAGGAACGACGATTACCGTTAAAAACCTATTTTACAATGTTCCGGCACGAAGAAAATTTCTCAAATCGGATCCGGTAGAGATGAAGCATATTTTAGATGAATTTCATAGAGTTAGTCTAGCGCATCCGGAAATATTTTTTTCGTTGGACCATAATGGAAATGAAGTGTATCATTTGCCTAAAAGCAATCTAAAACAGCGTATTGTCGGCATTTTTGGAAAAAATATCAATGAAAAACTGGTTCCGGTCAATGAAGAAACAGAGGTGGTCACCATCACGGGATTTACGGGAAAGCCCGAAGCAGCCCGTAAAACAGCGGGTGATCAATACATTTTTGTAAACAATAGATTTATCAAGAGTCATTATCTCAACCACGCTGTTCGTTCTGCCTATGAAAGCTTGATCGCCAAGGAAATGTTTCCTACTTATTTTTTATTTCTAGAGATAAATCCGGGACATATTGATATCAACGTACATCCCACCAAGACAGAGATCAAGTTTGAAGACGAACGATTAATCTATAATTACCTGCGGGTGAGTTTGCGGCACAGCCTGGGTCAATACCATGTAGGATCGTCTCTAGACTTCGATACCGATACCAATTTTGTGGGTAAATATTCGGGAAATTTCGGGTTTCCACAACGGAATGAAGGGTTGCAATCCACTTCAGGTTCGGGTCAGCTGTTTGCGGGGTCGTCATTCGTCCATAAGCCAGAAAAAAGAAATACCGATGAATGGCTCGAAGTATATAAAGGACTCCAAGAGTTACAGCCGACGGACAAAGTGGACGCAGGAAGTCTCGAAGCGGAAGCTTTTAAATTATCTGATCATGAAGCCGGCAACTTAGACCATGGCATGAGAGACCTACTTCAATTGAATGGTCAATATATCGTCATCCAATCCAAATCCGGGTTGATGCTCATCGATCAACAGACGGCACACGAGCGTATTTTATACGAGAAGTACTTAAATATACTAAAATCCGGCACGGCTCCGACGCAGAAAGAACTTTTCCCGCGAACGATAGAGATGACGGCTGATAAGAGTGAAGTCTTGAAAGCCCTACTCCCTAAGATTAATGATCTAGGGTTTGAATTAGAAGATTTTGGTCATCATACTTTTATTATTCATGGGACACCTGTCGGGTTAGATTCTAATACCGATATAGATGCGTTAATTCAAGATATCGCGTATAATTATTCCGAAAATAAGGATTTTGGTTCAGGAATTGAAGAAAATTTGTCTCGATCGATGGCCACATCCTCGGGAATCAAGCGAGGAAAAAAGCTTGAAAAAGAAGAAATGATTGCTTTAACGGAGCAACTTTTTGCATGTAAGATGCCGCATACCAGCCCAAGTGGCAGAAAATGTTATATAGTTATAGAACATGATGAATTGTTTAAACGTTTTAATTCATAATTTATATAGTCGATGCTCAGGATTACAGAAGTAGTAAAAAATATCATCATTATCAACGTTATTGTGTATTTTGCAGTAACCTATTTAATACCTATTCCCGGGATAGATCGGTATTTTACATTAGTATCACCAGGACAGGAGTATATGGTTCATGGTATTTTATACAAGTTTGAACCCGTTCAGATCATCACGCATATGTTTATGCATGGCAATGAAATGCACCTTTTATTCAATATGATTGGGTTGTACTTCCTTGGACCTTGGGTAGAATCCAGCTTGGGACCCAAGCGTTTCTTAATTTTATATATCGCTTGTGGACTATTTGCTTCTATTGCACAGATGTTTTTATCAGGTGGTATGATGGTGGGCGCTTCGGGAGCGACTTATGGTGTTTTAGCTGCTTTTGCGACGATGTTTCCCAATATAAAATTGATGCTTTTGTTTCCTCCGATACCGATTAAAGCCAAATATATGGCCATTGGCTTGATTGTTTTAGGCGTATATTATGGATTTAGCGGAACACAACAAGGTATTGGCCACTTTGCGCATATTGGAGGCGCTATTTTAGGATTTTTGATGGTTAGAATGTGGAAGATGCAGAATCTACAATAAACATATAAAGCGATGTTTAGATCCATTGGTAAAGATATACAAGCAGCTTTTGATTATGGCAGTATGCTGACAAAGATTATTATTATCAATGTCGGTGTGTACGTCATCATGGCTTTGTTGAAAGCCTTTATTCCAGAAGTATATATCACGAATATTTTGCCTTATCTAGCCTTACCTGGAGATTTAAAGATTTTGATGTATCGCCCATGGACGATGCTCACGCATATGTTTTTGCATGATGGATTTTGGCATATGGGTGTCAATATGCTCATGTTGTATTGGTTTGGGAATATAGGTGGAGATTTATTGGGAGACAAAAAGATTTTGCCGGTATATATCATGGGTGGTCTATCGGGGGCATTGTTATATTTGGGCTTTTTTCAGTGGTCTTCATTAGCCGGAAGTATGGCTATGGGTGCATCTGCTGCTACTTTAGCCATTATCTTTATGGCGGTCGTCACAGCACCGGATTATGAGATGAATTTGATTTTACTAGGTCGAGTAAAAATCAAATATATCGGGATGGTCATTTTGTTTTTGGATTTTATCAATACAGCGAGCACGACCAATGCAGGAGGTCATATTGCGCACTTAGGTGGTGCTTTATTCGGGATATTATTTGTTTCTTTATTGAGACGAGGCACGGATTTGTCATCCATATTTTATTTGCGAAAGAATAGTGGTCGTCGCCAACAAAAATCGATGACTCGAAAGCCTCACTTGAAGATTTCACATAAATCTACGGATTTTCAACAAAAGAAACAAGTACCGGTGAAAGCCAATATGGAGTCTCAGGTAGATGCGATTTTAGAAAAAATAAAAGCGAAAGGCTATGATAGTTTAACGGACGAAGAAAAGGAAACTTTATTTTTAGCCAGTAAAAAGTGACCCTTGAAATATATTGAGAAACTGATACTGATGATTAATTTGGGATTTGCGGCCGCGATATTGCTGTCTTATCTGGCGCCTCTAATCGACCCTGAATTGATCTGGTCTATCTCGTTTTTCGGACTGTTTTACCCGGTATTTCTGATTATCAACGTCTTATTTGTTTTATTTTGGGTATTCAAAAAGCCGCAATACGCCTTGGTTTCTTTCATTTGTATCTTGATTGGTTGGAGCCAACTCAAGGGCTTTGTTGGGTTTAATAGTCAACGGATCGAACACAGTGACTCGGCTATAACATTGATGACTTATAATATCAGCAATGCCCTTTATGGTTATGATAAAAAGGCAGATCAGCGAAAAATAAAAAAGGATAATTTTATAGCTTTTTTGGAAAAATATAAGGATACCGATGTGCTCTGTATCCAAGAAGTGGGAGATTATGCCAGAGATATATTAAAAAGTACTTTTCCCAAGCATCATATGTATTTTAAAAACAAAGGTGCGGTCATTTTGTCCCGATTTCCGATTGTAGATAAGGGAGAAATTGATTTTGGTACCATCACTAATTCTTGTTTGTGGGCGGATATACGGATAGACAAGGAAATATATAGGGTGTATAGCTTTCATCTTCAGTCCAATCAGATAAGCAAAGATGCAGAAAATTTTGTGATTAGTCCGGAGCTCAATCAAAAGCAAGCGTGGTACGACATCAAAGGCATGATGCGGAAATATAAAAACAGACACCTGCAACGGAGTCGCCAAGTAGAAAAAATCGAAACCCATGTGCAAAAATGTGACCATAAGGTCATCTTGGCTGGTGACTTAAACGATCCGCCACAGTCTTATACATACAAGATCATGTCAAAATATGGGAAGGATGCTTTTAGAGAGCGCGGCATGGGCATAGGAACCACTTATGCAGGGAGAATTCCATTGTTGAGAATAGATTATATCTTTGTGGATAAATCGATGCAGGTAGCGACCTTGGATATCATCAAAGATAACTTTTCTGACCATTATGGTTTGATAAGTACAATAGAAAAATGAAATTTTTAGAATCGAAATAATATTAAAACGTTAAAGATATGATGAATACAGCAATGGAAATAGCAAAAGAGAATCTTGAGCATAAGGGATTTTTAGATATTGAAGTGGATCCGTCGCTAGATTTAGTTGAGGAAATCAATAAGTTGAAAAAAGAAAAAAATGCGATCCTCCTAGCGCATTATTATCAAGAATCCGAAATCCAAGATGTTGCCGATTATATCGGAGACAGCCTTGGACTAGCTCAGAAGGCTGAAAGTACGGATGTGGACATCATCGTATTTGCAGGCGTACATTTTATGGCTGAAACCGCCAAAATGCTTAATCCCAATAAAAAAGTAGTGCTTCCAGATTTGAAAGCTGGATGTTCGTTATCAGATAGCTGTCCGGCACCATTGTTCAAAATGTTTAAAGAGAAATATCCGGATCATGTAGTGGTCAGTTACATCAACTGTACTGCGGAATTAAAAACCTTGACAGATATCTGTTGTACATCATCCAATGCAGAGGCTGTCGTCAATAGTATTCCGGCGGATAAGGGCATTATCTTTGCACCAGATAAAAATTTGGGAGGATATCTACAGAAAAAAATCGGTCGGGATATGATTCTTTGGAATGGGTCATGTATGGTACATGAGATTTTTTCCAATGAAAAAATCACCAAGCTCATGGTGCGACACCCAGAGGCCAAGTTTATAGCGCATCCGGAGTGTGAAGACCATATCCTCGAAAAGGCAGATTTCATTGGTTCTACTTCTCAATTGCTAAAATATACCAAAGAAAATGAAGCGACTTCGTTTATTGTAGCGACAGAACCCGGTATCATCTATCAGATGGAGAAGGCTTCACCGGATAAAACGTTTATCCCTGCGCCACCTTCTACCAACTGTGCTTGTAATGAATGCCCTCATATGAAGCTCAATACCCTTGAAAAACTTTATTTAAGCCTAAAATACGAACTTCCAGAAGTCCAATTGGAACCGTGGGTGATAGAGCAAGGCAAAGTGTGTATCGACAGGATGTTGGATATCAGTAGAAAGGCGGGATTTAAGATGTAGTATTTTAGTGCTCTTTCCACAAAAAGATCTTAATGAAATGTCGTTCTTTTTTCAAATCTCATCGTTAAAAATACTCGCCATAGTTACCACTATGCCT
>JAIXKS010000032.1:0-169878 GCA_026928325.1 Chitinophagales bacterium
CGTCTTTGCTTACAATCAGGCTGATGGTCTTTGTTCCTGGGTTCGTCCACGTTACATTGTGTGGTCCTGCTCCATTGTAACTTCCTATCACGTCTGGTCCAAAATTCCATGTATATACTGCTCCTGTCGTTCCTCCCGTGTACGTTACCGTTACCGGATCGAGTACACATCCTCCAGGACTTACCGTAAAGGCGGAGGATGGCGTTTCATTCACTACTACTACTCGCGATGCTGTCTGCTGGCAGCGGTTGTTATCCCATGATAACGTATATACTATCGTATGTCGTCCTGCTCCTAAGGCTGCTGGATCAAAGACTGTCGCTGCTGTTCCATTGACCGTAAACACACCTACACTTCCTGGGATTTCTATGTCTATCGTGATTAGATTTTTATCTAAAGTGATAGGACTACCCGGTAAACAGATTGGTGCTATTTCATTGATTTTTATGTCCGGCAATTGACCACAATCTTGTGCCGTACATTCATGTGGTAACGACGTAACGTTTCCGCATGGTCCTGGGACGATTGCTGTTACTTCGATCACTACCGTTGCTCCTAAATCTAACCCCGTCACTACGTACTCGTTTTCGCCCGGTGTTTTCGTTCCACTCACGCCGCTTGGGCTGATTACTGTTACGATATAATCCGTCGCTCCTACTACTGACGTCCATTCGAAGGTTACACTACTTGACGTTCCGCCGGCACAACTAATCACTGGTGGTGCTGGTAATTCCTTCACTTCGATCTGCTTCGTTATTGGTTCGCCCTGACAGCCATTTTCCGTTACCGTCAAAGTCACATTTTTTATACCAGTCGTTGACCAGCTTACTATATGTGGACCCGGACCGTTGTTTACAGGATCTTCTGGGTTTCCTCCATCAAAATTCCAGTTGTATATCACCGGTGTCGCCGTATGCGTACTCGTCGCTACAATCGCTGTTCCGTTGTCTTTACATACTTCTAATGCCATGCTGAAATCAGGTGGGATTTGATCGATGTATTCTACAGGTAAGCAGGTCTCCGGACCATCGCCACATAGGTTTCTGGCTTTGACACAGATATTACCGCCGATTGGGCCATTCCATCGCACTACAATCGTTCCTGTACTGTCATCTTGCAATTTCGTCGCTGTACTTGGCACTGTCCATAAATAGATTAAATCCGGATTTGGATCTACTACACTATATGTCGCTTCAGGATCACTTTCACATATCTTTTGTGGCCAATTATCAGCTACCGGTGCTTTCGGCAAGCGACTCGTCAAGTCCACTTTATGTGGGAACGTGAACGAACAGCCTGTTCCGTATTTATACACGATGATTTCTAATGTGTAATTGCCTTCGCCGACCACTTCTATGGTTTTTCCATCGCCATCATTGTCTGGAATTATATTGCCATTGCTATCTCGCCAGATATACACCAACGAGTCGCGATCCATATTCAAATACGCTATTCCCATCGTAAACGTCAGTTTCACTCCGCCTTCTATACATTCATCACTGATCTTTCCTCCCATTTCCAGCACTCGTGCGGTTAGACTGATCAACGAATCACAGCCGTTCTTCGTCGTTAATCCTTCTAGCTTCGTGAGGTAATCATCGATGTTCTCTTCGATGATGATTCCATTGTAATCGAATGGTACCGCTCCGATACAGACCGCAATCGAATCCTTACCGGTTCCTGTCTTCGCTTCCGTTATACGCATCTGCTGTAAATACTGACACCCACACTCATTCGTATAATAACTTGAATAATCCCAATTACCAGCACGAACCAAGGCTAACGTAACTTCTCCACCGGACCATGTCCATGGATTCCCGTGTTTATCCAATAATTCCTTACCGTCTTCGTCATACGCTATGGAAAATGGAAAATCTCCCGTACATATTTCAAATTCTATATAGTCATCCTCGATCGGGATAAAGGTGAATTCCTCGCAATAAGGATCTCCAAATTGGCTACATGGGTGATATGGCGTTACACAAACCTCATAGGTTCCTTCTTGATAAAATACATAATCTATTGTCAAGCCTTCTGGGCCTTCTTTCACATAACTCAATACAGATCCGTCTGGATTTGTTATGTCCCAATAATATACTGCACCCGAAATTTCCTCTACCGGTGGTAAGGAAGTTGGGTCTCCTGTTGCCGTTACCGTTACAGGATTATAAGAAGGGCATAAAGGATCACAGTTTAAATCTAAATCGATATCTATGATTGGTGGTACTTGACAATTGATCCATGTTCCCGTAACAAAGGCATAGTAACTACATACAGAACCAGAGAACCCGTCTATCCAGAATACGTAAGTTTTACACGGTGTCAAGATGGAAGAGTTAATTGTCACTGTTCCTGTATTGGCAGATCCGCTATACACCACACAAGGGCCACCCGGATCACATACTCCATCCAAAATACCATATTGCACTCCGGAACCTGCACAAGCAAAAATCGTAAAGTTGATATCGTAATTTCCTGATCCAGCTACAAACGCATAAAAGGATGTGTTATGAAACCCCCATCCACCATTACCACACATAGTTTGACCCAGCCAAGGTCCATAGCCCGAAGGATTTTGTCCACAAGGCCATTCTTGAATCACCCGAAGGTCACACAATGGATTCTCTAAAGCCGTCTCACAGATATTGTCAACAGAATACGGATTTGAGGTACAATCCGGAGGTGGACATGGAAATAATACGGGGTCTAATACAGTAGAACATGGATCTAACTCTACACATTCAGCTACACCCGAATCACAAGAAACCTCTCCATCTGGATCTATAAAGATAAGAAATTTCGTAGGTGGAGGGCCTGGTAATAATCCCTCAAAAGAATAATTCCCATCATCATCTGATGTTACAGTTATTGGTGATTGGGTCTTATCACAATCAGGATAGGCTAAAATTGTTACCCCACCCAATGGAATATCAGTACCCGAATCCCATATACCATTACTATTCAAATCCACAAATACATTGCCTGTTATTGGTGGTGCATCAAATTCAGGGATTATTAACAGACTATAATTGCCTTCTTCATTTTCAGATGAACTCAATGTTATATACACTACACTTCCTGGTTCAGGGCAATCCAATACTGTACCTCCTTCTTCACAATCTCCTCCACCACATGAACCGCTCGCACTAACATAAAAGCCTGCTCCACGCAATATTAATCTTGACAATCCTTCCGGTGGTACTCTATAGGTAAAAAATACGGCCGATTCATTATTAGGTGCTCCACATGAACCACCTGTTCGGGCACATACATTACTACCCGTCACTTGGATCGGATCAAAGCCCGTTCCTACATCAAAGGCACTTCCACATTCATCATTCGGTGGCCCAAAATTGACAAACACGATGATATCGTCTTCTCCTGTACAGCCGTTCACATCCGTTACCGTAACCCGCCACTGACCGTGGTGTTGTGCCGGATCTACCGTTACATTAATCGGATTCCCTGTCATCGTTCCTCCTCCAGGCAACATCCATTCATATGTATATGGTCCCGTACCTACTCCTACCGTCGCATCTAATTCCATTTCTTCTCCCTCGCAGATATCAAAATCTGCTCCGGAACCTTCAAACTGTATCTCTACTGGATCCGGCGGATCATGAACCACTATGTCAAACATGATCATCTTCTTACATCCATTGTTATTCCCTTCTAAGATATAGGTTCCATCAAAGGTATTGTCGATGTTCGTTATCATCAATGGATTTCCTTGTATGACCGTCCCATCCGGCAACGTCCACTCAAACTCAGTATTCGGATCCGCATCAGTTCCCGTTAACGTCAAATCGTCGCCAGAACACAAAATTCCATCATCGTTATTCAATCCACTCTGCTCGCTTATCGTGTACATAGGATCTGGCAACGCAAAAACTTCTACATCTATCTCTTCAGTATCCGTACAGCCGTTTACATCTGTTACCGTTACCGTATAGGTATGTAATCCCACTGCAGGTGATACAACAATCGAATTCGTAAGCTCACCCGTACTCCACTCATAGGATACTCCTCCACTCGCTACCAACGTCGCATCATCCATCTCACAGATTAAACCGTCGTCGTCAAACTCTGCACTCATATCATACACATCTATCACCGGTAGCGGCAAATCAAATACCTCTACCATTACTTCACTCGACTTCGTACACCCATTTACATCCGTTACCGTTACCGTAAACGTATGCTGCCCTACGGTCGGATATTCTATTATCACATCGGACGTCGGACCGTGATCCCATTCATAACTTACTCCACCTATCGCCGTTAACGTCAATGGATCGTCTAAACACAGATTTCCATCGTTATTTACCAAGCCACTCGTCTCTGTGATCGTGATGGATGCCGTCGCTTCCGGATATACCGTTACGATTACCTCTTCACTATCTGTACATCCATTGACGTCCGTAACGGTCACCGTAAACGTATAACTGCCCACTCCTAGCGAGGGACTTATTGCATCTGTCGTCGCTCCTGTATTCCACAAATACGTATCGCCTCCGACGCCCGTCAATGTAATCACGTCATTTTCACAGATTTCTCCATCATTATCCGAATTTCCACTCATCTCATCGATATCTATCTGCGCTATTGGCAAGGCATGGACGACTACTTCTTGATCTACTACATCTTCACAGCCGTTCACATCTGTTACCGTTACAAAATAGGTCGTCGTTACTGTTGGACTTTCTGTTATACTCGCATTTGTTGCTCCCGTGCTCCACATATAACTCGTTCCTCCTGAGGCTGTCAACGTTACATTGTCACCTTCACAGATCTCACTGTCGTCATTCGTATGTCCACTCGTCTCTGCAACTGATATACTGCCCACTGGCAATGGATTGACTGTTACTACTACACTGGACGATGAGGTACATCCATTTGAATCTGTTATCGTTACCGTATAGGTTCCACCATCCGCTACCGTCACATTCGTCAGTACCAAATCCTGATCTGAACTCCCGTCTGACCATAAATATGTATCTATAAATGACGGTGGGTCGATATTGTCATTCGCTGTCAACGTGATATCATCGCCTTCACATACGATACCGTCGTTCGCTGTCAATCCTCCCATGTCCGTGAAACTTATCGTCACGTTATTCGAGTAGCCGGTACCCGTTATCGTAAAGTCGCCAGGCGTTCCAACCATGCTAAATACACGAATCAGATACGTGCCGGAAGAACAATGGGGCGCCGGTATCGGCGTCGGATTGGCACAACTCTGTATTATCTCGAATTCGATATCAGGGTCTCCCGTAAAATTAATATCCGGGTGTAATCCGCCGCCTACCGTAAAGCTATAATACAAATCGCCTCCTGTATAACTACCCATTATTCCGGTTCCATTCACCAGAGTCGTCGGATTATTACAATCTGTACTGAAAAATGATGACATCGACAAATCATAGCTTAACTGCTGACGTGCCTGCTTCGATGTTCCTTCTTGAATTATACACAACTCTAAGGACATAGGACGCATTTCTACACCCTTGATATGCACCGATCCCCATAACACACAACTCAACGTCATTAAAATCGTGGTAACTAAATAAGATAAATACCTATTCATACGCTTTTTTGAATTTGGTTTAATGATTACTTCAAGGAATTACTTCCTCATCTAAAATGTTCTCTTTTTATTCGTACGGTGGGAACCGCTTGCCTATTCGTCTCCTAAATTTATCGTAAAGATATTAGTAAGATACAATTTATCAAACTTTCGTTGCCTTTTCATAACTTTTTTTTAAGTAGTGTTAAAAAACATAAATCTACATGGCGTCCATTTCACAAAACGAAATAACAATTTAGCACAAATATTTCAATAATTATGAAATTAAATTGCAAAATAAAGTTTTAAATAAAATTTAATTTTTTTTACAACTATTTTTTTTTAAGCCCATCCATTCCAAGAAACGCCCAAACACTAAGTCATAAACTCAAAATAGGGATTATTCATTAAAAAGCCTACAATTCATAACATTTCTTCAACGCTCTATGTGATAAAGGGACGTCTCAAACTATACGATTCATCTGCAATTTTGTTAAAATTTCACTAAAAACACAACCACAAAACTTCAACTTGATATCGATTAAAATCGAATCATTCAATAAATTTTATTTTTTATTGAACCAAATCATGTTGAAAGCACTTTATAATGAGTGATTAATATTGATCATTAACCAAACAAAACATTTACTAATTATGGGTTTATTTTCATTTTTAAAATCTGCAGGGTCCAAAATCTTAGGAACTAAAGCAGCAGAAAACGATGTTACTACTGCCGCAAATGCAGAAGCATTAAGAGAAGCTAATAACAACAGAAAAGCAGCTTCTTTAGCTACTGAAGTAGTTTCTCATGGAATCTATATCGAAAATCTAGAGATAAAAGTAGATGATGATACTGCTACAGTTTACGGTCTCGTAAAGACTACTGCTGATAAAGAAAAGATCATCCTTATCCTTGGAAACGTTGAAGGTATTGCAAATGTAGATGACAGAGTGACTGTTACTGATCCAGAACCAGAAGCAACTTTTTACACTGTAGTAAAAGGTGATACGCTTTCTAAGATAGCAAAAGCGCACTATGGTAATGCGATGAAGTATCCTGTTATTTTCGAAGCGAATAAGCCAATGTTGAAAGATCCAGATTTAATCTATCCTGGTCAAGTATTAAGAATACCAAAGATTGATTAATCCGCAAGGAGAATCACCATTTAAAATAAAACAAAAGCTGCCAATTGGTAGCTTTTGTTTTAAGCACCCATGAACTAAACATCTTTTTATTAAGTACGTATATTCGCTAGGCCAATGTTCAAAAAATTAAAAGAAAAGTGGAATGTAGGTTGGTTACAATTTATTTTCATTTTTACTACCTTCGCCATTGGAGGTAGCCTATGTGCACGCATTGGAAATTTAATTTTAACTTATTTTTTATCTGAATCCAGTATTTGGTATTGGATCATTTATTTACCATTAATAACCGTTCTTTGGCCTTTTTGTGTATTACTCATCAGTATTCCATTGGGACAATTCAAATTTTTTACTAATTATATCAAAAAAATGGGCATCAAAATGGGATTCTACAAGGAATAAGCGACAGTTGTCTGTTTTTTTCTTTAAGCAACAACCATTTTATCACAATTATTACTATATCCTTATAAAAATAATGATTAAGTTTGCTGTAAAATTTAGCAATACTTCAAATCTAATCTTATGAGGTTTATATCTTTCATTGGTCTTCTTCTGATTTGTTCCAATATATTTGGTCAAGACACAACATGGGTTCATTCATTACATTTCAACTCAAAAACAAGGGATACGCTGGTTCAGTTTCCTAACAAAAACCAAAATGATTACGAAAAAATATTGCTATACTATACGATGCGCTGCAAAGGCGGCTTAGTATCAACCAGCACAGAGAGAAATAAAGGTTGTGGCGAATGGGATTATAGTTGCAACACCAGCATTATAGATTCTACCAAGTTAGATTCATTAAAAGCGATCCATCCGGATTACATTATCAGTGGACATGATTTACCATTTTTCCTTTATACAACCCTTCCTACGCATACCTATACAACTTATAATTTGCAAAGAACTAGACGCGCACCCAATAGTTCGTTTAATACTTTTACACCGGGTAATCAAAAAGGAGATTACATCTTTGCAGACAAAAATGCAGCTAAAGGCCAATATTACGTTTTATATCCACAAGAGCAACTCGTAGGCTTAAATAATGATAGACTATCCGGGATTGTCTTACATCACAACAATAGTGGGAAAATGGATTTCTTTAGGTTGCGAATCGCTGCCGCTGATTCAAAAGACATCAATGAGATTGATATTGCAACCCTCAATTTCACAGAAGTTGTCAAGAGTGAGATACAATTTAACAATGATCAAAGTACTGAAGTGCCATTTTATACACCCTATCTATACAATGGGAAAGGCAGCATCGTGTTAGAAATCACCTATTCAGGTTCAAAAGATATCATAAACAATCTTGAAATCCTAGGAAGTACCAACGAAAATCCTACCTCAATAACCAACCTTTCAGACCACTACCTTTCATTAGGTGGTGTCGGAAGAGGTCAAGTTACTTCAAATGGATTATCTCAGATTTCAGACGCAATTACCATCGCATTTTGGGCAAAAGGCGACGAAAATAATCAGCCTAAAAACAATTCCATCCTATACGCAATAGATAACAAAGGGAACAGACAGCTCAATGTACATCTTCCATGGTCTAATGGAAAAATATTTTGGGATTGCGGTGCCGTAGGTGGTGATTATGACCGAATCGAAAAAAGTGCCAATCCCGATGATTATAAAGGAAAATGGAACCACTGGGCATTTACAAAAAATACAGCTAGCGGTGAAATGAAAATTTATCTCAATGGGAACCTTTGGTTTACTGGATCCAATAAAACAAAAGCCATTCAGATTGATCGGTTTTTTATCGGAGCTACCAATGAAAATACCAATCCTTACTTTGGTGATATAGATGATTTTACGGTTTGGAATACGGAATTAAGCCTACAAGAGATCCAACTTATCATGAGATCTCACCCTGAAGCGGCTATTGCACAAAAAGACAATTTAGTGCTTTATCTCGATATGAATTCGCATCAAAATCAAAGTTTTGCAGATCTCTCTAAATTCAATGGGCAATTATCTTTTGACAATCAGATATTTATATCTCCATTTAAAAGTACGGAATACTTTAAAAGCTTTAGATTATCAGAAGTCACTCCGGATATTGACTTCATGACAGGTAGCTTTACCGTACAAAACGAAGCATATATGTGGACCGATTCTATTGAAAATCTACCGCATAAAGTCACGCCTTACTATGTTGAAAATGGTCGCATACAAGCAGGTGCTCCTTCTTATTATTGGGAAGCAACGCCACAGCTGGTTCTGAATGAGCAAGGAGAGGTCATCGACATGATAGAGGTTGATCTCGAAGATGTCCTAGAAATTCAAGATCTTGTGTATTACAATTTTTATCCTGCCAAATATGAAATTATGTCCTTTGTCACTCCGTATGGCATTGGCCTCAATCTCGGGCCTAATGGAAAAACATGGATATTTGATATCACAGATTTTCAGCCTATATTGCAAGACTCCAAAAGGCTCCTTATGGATCAAGGTGGAGAATATCAAGAAGAAATGGATATCCGTTTTGCCTTCGTTCATGGAACGCCTGCAAGAAATGTGCTAGACATTCAACAAGTATGGCCGGTACGGCAATACAACTATACCAACATCCTCAACAACAGTCAGTTAGAGCCAAGAACAATTGCAGTTTCTCCTGAGGTAAAATCTATAAAAACTAGAGTAGCCACGACCGGACATGGACAAGAAGGTGAATTTATATCGCGCATGCACTCCATCAATATCAACGGTGGCCCAACCGAATTTACCTGGCCTGTCTGGAAAGCGTGTTCAGAAAACCCTGTCTATCCTCAAGGAGGAACGTGGATTTATGATCGCGCAGGCTGGTGTCCGGGTGCGCCTACGGATTTACAAGAATTTGAAATCATGGACTTTGTACAAAACAAAAGTGAATTTACCATCGATTACGGGCTTAATACTGCAACCGGAGATAGTCGGTATATAGTAAACACACAAGTAGTCAAATATGGTGCGATGAATTTTAACTTGGATGCCGCTCTTGAACAAATCATCACACCATCACCTAATGTTGCCCATACACGAAAAAATCCGATTTGCTCCAATCCAATCATTGAATTTAAAAATAATGGTGCTACCGACATACAAGAAGTCACCTTCTCTTATGGAATCAATGACGTAGCCACAAATACTTATACGTGGAAAGGCCAATTAAAACCATTGCAAAAGCAAACGATTGCTTTACCAGATATTCAAGTTGCAGCCTTTGTTGACGGAAAAACATTCTTTGTAGAAATCGCCGCCGTCAATAATCAACCGGATGAAAATAAGCAAAACAATCGGCTAATTTCCGCTATTACTCCTGTGAGAAACTTCAATTCGGGTATTATCATTTCTATTTTGACCAATGGAGCACCGCACGAAACCAAATGGACGCTTAAAGATGCAAATGGTACTATCATCAAGTCAAGCCGAGCCAATATGCAAGCATTTACAGTATATAATGATACAATTCCCAATCTCAATGGTTGCTATCAATTACAATTTACAGATAGCGATCACGATGGAATATCTTGGTGGGCGAATAGCGATGGAAATGGCTACATCCGAGCCAAAGGTTTAACCGGCGGTTGGCTTGAGTTTCAGCCTGATTTTGGTGGAGAATATACCTTTAATTTTACATGCGGGGATTTAACATCAGTAAAAGACGCATCCAACCAAGAAAATATTGAAATATCTGTTGCTCCGAGCATCACAAATGACTTTTCTAAATTAAGTTTAGTTGGATTAAGTGGCGAAATCCTAGTAGAGGTTCATAACAGCAATGGAAGGTTGATCCAAAAAGAAGTGTTGTATCTATTTGATGGCGATATCCATGATACTTTCGTAGATCTTTCCAATCAATCGTCAGGACCTTACTTTATCACTGTGAAACATCAAAGTATCATTAAAACGCTGAAAATCATAAAAATATAAGAAGCTTTAGGCGCGCATGAAATTATATCGTAACATGGTTTAGTTAATCATGGACAATGATTCTCAAAAATCATGTTATAGATGATAAGGTTGAAAATATTTTCTTTTTTTTAGTGACTACTCAGATATAATCAATTTCAATCAAAAATTGTTAATTTCCCATGTACTTTGCTCATTTGTCACCAATAGAGCCTGCTATAAACTCAAACAGAGGTTTCGTCTGATCAAAAATGTGTTTATTTTTATCATTTGAAGGCATATCTGAGTAGTCATCCATTTTTCAAGTCTTTTGTTAACTTTTATCCTTATATTTTAATCCACTTCCCACTTCCTATTTGCTTTCCTTTATCGTACAATTCATAAACATACGTCCCTATTGGTAGTAATGATAAGTCAATTTCACTCCTCCCTTCCATTATCCTGTCATCCGTATATACCAATTTACCCTCCATAGTTAACACCCGAAGCTCTGCTCTATCTATTGCTCCTGTCAATTCTATGATGAATAATCCGGATGATGGATTGGGATACAACTTGTGCATGATGATCGTTGACTGGTCAATGTTATAGGTATTTATAATATCTCCCTTCCCATCTATCTTTATTGCATATGCTTCATTATATATAAATGACCAATCCTTTCGCGCACCATATATAATCGCTCCATTGTCATTTGTTGCCTCCAAACCCCATAACGAATATATATGATTACCTATATCACTAAATTGCATCTGCCATTGTAAGTTTAATTCGGTATCAAATCTTCCTACACTAAAACTCTTTAGACGAGTAACAGCTGACTCAAAGCCACCTACATATATCGAGGAGTCCGGCGAGATATCAAAGGTCTTATCTGCCAAAACCGACCCTAATTCAGCTTTCATCCAATTTCTATTTAAGACATTCATATCATTGTCAACATAATACAATACAGGCTGTCCGCCTCTCGGCCCAGGTACATTATCCAAAGCTTTTAACGTAGTTATCAAGATTTTGTTTTCATTAATTCGAAGTGCACGACTTTGATTTGC
This sequence comes from Chitinophagales bacterium, assembly GCA_026928325.1. Taxonomy (GTDB): domain Bacteria; phylum Bacteroidota; class Bacteroidia; order Chitinophagales; family Saprospiraceae; genus OLB9. Next base: position 11,662 of record JAIXKS010000032.1, read on the forward strand.
AGGAGCTATAAACCAATAAATGTTTTGTGACTTATACCGATATTCAAAATTTCTGTCAAAATACTTATTCCGCCTTCCTATGCATACATATCCATCCGAATCCTCGATTATAGAGTAGCAGGGATGATCGACATCTTTATACACATACTCGATATCTCCTTCATTATTTAATCGCAAAAACAGTTGTTCGCTATTCGGAAAATCTCCTAACGTAAACACATTGACCGACAAATATACTCGCTCATCTTCTGTCAAATAGTAATTCATATTATAAAATTCAGATGCAACATCGAATTTTGTGACTTTAACCTCACCAGCTTTAAGATTTTGATCCATCATTACTGTAAAAAGGTACTTATCAGCTTCTCCATTTTCTCGATCTAAATATGATGCTCCAACCAATAAATAGGATTGTTTGGAGTGGATTTTTATTATTTTAAAAACACGAAGTTGCATCGTATCATTAATAAGATACCCAGTATCTAACTCTCGGCCATCTTTATCTAACCTAACTATTGTTGTCTTATTACCTCTCGCAACAGGAATTACTGACAATAACAAATCTCCATCATTTTCTTCATAAATATTTGTTACGAAAAATGATGAAGGATCTGTAAATGTCCATATTCCTTCCTGTGCATGTACTTCGGTTAGAGTTAGTAATAAAATTATGATATATCTCATTTTCATATTAAATATATTTAAATAAATCCAAGTAGTGGTCTTCTGCTACCTTAGATTTTTATGTTATAATTTAAACTATTCGCAATTGCACAACTCCACAGCCAACTCAAGAGGTTCTAAATCTCTATAAATCTTTTTACCGATGGTAAGGGTTCCTTCCCAATAGTGGTTTACACTATAACAAAGGGTACCAGTCCAATCTGCGTCCAAATGAATAAACTGCTTATTAGCAGCCGATGCTACTTGCTTACAATATACCTCTGTAACACCTAAGATACTATTTAGCTCATCTTTCTTGATGCACAATTTTTCCTCTCCCAATGCGGTAGGATTGTTATAGTCGATATTACCAGTAAAGGAATCGATATTAAAATAAAGAATACAATTTTCTGGTCCGCCGCAATTCCCAGATCCATTAATCGTATCCCTACAAGACAAATACCACCAATCCATTTCCGTATTTTGATGAGAATTTACATTTATGTTCTCCACATCTATTACAGTGTGAACTATATCATATCCGCCTATGATGTTGTAGGTAGCCATTGCCGCCAAATCAGAAGAAGTGCTAGTCGTATTAGGATTAAAAGAACCACATTCACCGCTGTAAGGACTTCTATCTGTTGTAAACACCTTCCTTCCAAACACAATACCCGATGGTCCTGAAGGTCCCGATCCACCAGGTAAAGCAGAAACACCACCTGAACCTATAATTGTGTTAATAGCTACTAAAAAACTGTCACATGAATTTGTTTCAAGAGATAATTTAACAAATTTTAATTTTTTATCGGTAAGTTCTGAACAAGCATATAAGCAAGTTACTTTGTCCAAAATTCCTTCATAGATTAAAGATCCTTCTTCTACACTAATCTCGCAATTTTCAATCATAAAGAGAAGCGTATCCTGATAACTCTTTACATTGTCATAAACATTAAATGGAACAGCATAAGTAAAATTAATCGCATCTTCTGTGTTTCTTAAAAACGCCTCCGATGAAAAAGAAGACACCAATGTATCTTCAACTCTGTATTTCGTCTCTTTCGAAATCATCAAATCTCTAAAATTAATGATTCTCTTGACCAAAAGCTCATCCATATTTTTAGGGCTTTTCTCAAAGTCAGTACCTACATCATTATGACAAGCTTGTACAATAAAAACGGTTAGGAAAGAAAAAAGTAAAAATCTAATAATTTGGTTGGTTGGTTGGTTGGTTGGTTGGTTGGTTGGTTGGTTGTTAATTAAATTTTTCATACATCAAAATTTAAAAGGTTAATTAATAGTTAAAAAAAGAACTACAAATATATACATTTACTATTTAAAATTCAAACTTCTTAATCAAAAATTTAATACAATATCGCGATTTTAACATTTATCCACGACAATCTATTAAAATCTTAAATTTTAGATGCTCATAACGACATCAAAAACATAATCCATGTATATTATATTTTCACCAACTTCTTAGTACTATTGAACCCTGTAATTGATACAACTTGGACAAAATAAACACCTGCGTCATATTCTTCTAATGGTATCGTCAGAGAAAAATCCGACGTTGAGCTTTGATATACCACTTTGCCGGTTACATCCAATATTTGAATCGTCGATAAAGCCGTGATTCCAGATATCGTGATCGCATTGAATGCAGGATTGGGACTAATGTCCAAGATAGGCTGGTTGTCATCATCTGTATGGACCAAACAGCTTCGTGCTTCATCACCTATAATTTCCCATCCATTGTTTAATAAAATGGTTTTCGCATTTTGAATTTCCTGTATATTGTCATGATATAAGTTTTGAACACCGAGTGTGATGTTTTCAGGAATTAAAGATTGATTAGCCCAGCCGCTTAGTGTATTACTATAGGTATCACAATCCAAGCCACTAAAATCCAACATATGCTCCATATTCACTCGATGATGGAGTTGCCATGCTCCAAGTGAAGTATTGAACAATCGAGCCTTTTCGAACATATAAGACATATCCGCCACCTTGTGAACATCCCATTGATCAAGAACTTGATTAAATGCCTGAGCATCATTAAACATTCTATTCATATTTTCTACATTGCTCACTTCCCACACATTGAGCGGCTGATTATAAGATTTTGTTGCTGCAAACATCAGTGACATATCTTGCACGTTACTAACATTCCAACCGCTTAAATCCTGATTAAATGCATAATTTGCACTAAACATTCCTCTCATATTTTTAACAGCTCCCACATCCCAATCCATTATTTCGCCATTAAAATAATAATTTCTTGCGAACAAATTTTTCATATTTTCGACCTTACTTACATCCCAATTCCAATTGGCTTCAGCATCCCTATTTTGAAAACAATCTGCAAAGGCAAACTGCATATCTGTAACATTAGATAAATCAGGGACATCTTTAGCTTCCATACTCAACCTATTGCAGCCAGCAAATGCATGATCAAAACTTAACCAAACTATATCTCCCCATTGGATTATTTTTGTAATTTCTCCTCCCTCTTTAAAGTTAAAATACATCTGGGGAAATACACCGGAAATATAAACTCGATAGTTTTTCCTCGATTCAAGATTTTCTATCCAGAGATTGCCAGTCACTCCTTCCATTCGAAAAACTTCGACATCATCCTCTACCCTTTTGCAAACAATATGATAATCATAAGTTTCCTTTTCATTCACAAGAATGGCTATTGTTGTTCCAAATATTAGATTCCACTCTGTTACAAATGGTTTTTGTTGGCCAACAACAGTATTATTCATCAGCACAACAAATAAGAATAAGCAAGTAAATTTTAAAGGCACACGCATAATCGAGTATTATAAATCTATCAAAAAAAGTAATGTAATATCTATATATTAGGCAAATTTATATATTTTTTTCACAAAACCCGATTTTTATAAAAAATAATGTAAAATCAATTCTTTTTTTTAGAATAGCATTTATGGAAGATATCAATATTCACCTAAATTAATGAACTATTACACAGATTCTATTCCTTACCCAAATTTAGCTTCAATTTAAAGCCATGATGATTTGCGTCATCATATAGCATTATAAAATTGCTTATTTTTGCAGGATTAATTCATCTAAAACATTCTAAATAATATTTATATGGCTGCTCAGGAATTACTTCATACCAAAGTGGAAGATATTATGACTACTGATTTAATCACGGTCAAACAAGATACGATACTCAAAGAAGTTAAGATTTTATTTGACAATCATAATATCCATCACATCCCGGTCATCAATGATCAAGGTAAGTTTGTTGGTATTATTTCCAAAATGGATTTGATGCTGTTATTGGATTGGGGTACCAAGTTAAATCTCCCATCTAGCATGAGACGAAATACCTTTCTCCTCACCAGCAATCTTGCTAAAGACATCATGGAATCGAACGTAATGAAGTTATCTCCACAAGACACCGTACAGCGAAGTGTTCAAATCTTCCGCGAAAATTATTTTAGAGCCTTACCTATTGTCAATGAGGAGGAAGTGTTGGTTGGCATTATCACAACTTATGACCTTATGATCTTAGCTTATAGTAATCCCAATTCATAATTCATTTTTAAAAATCATCAATAAATATAGTCATGAAAATCGCACCATCTCTAAGTGTCAAAGATATAAAAGAACAGTTTAACGCTCATTTCCCATATTTAAAAATAGAGTTTTACAACTATGAGCATGAAAAACATGAAGGCAGCAGCGTAGATAAACAAATCAAAGAATCTATGCTTCTCAGTGATATAAATTCTGAAATTTTCGAGGGAGTTATCGATATTGATTCAGAAATGACGGCAGCCGACTTTGAAGCCTTGATGCGAGAAAAATTTGGATTAAATGTCCAAGTTTTTAGAAAATCCAAGTCCTTATGGCTTCAAACATCTTCGACTGACAGTTGGACTTTAGAGAAACAAAATGGTAAGGGTGAACGCTCTACGCTTGATTACGATATAGATCCTGTAAATATTTCTGACTTTGATTTAGATTAATTTGTTATTTTTACACTTTAATTTAAATTCAATAATCAGACAATGCATCAAAAAGTTTTAATCGCACTGTTCGCGTTGTTGTCATTCAACTTAGTATATGCGCAACACGATCATTATCCTTATTGCTCTAGAGTTCCTGAAAACCTAAGTAAGACCACCATCGCTGCCAAAACCATTAAACCATCGGTATTTACAGAAAACTATGATTTGAAATATTATAGATTTAACTGGTTTATCGATCCTGAAGTATGGTATATTCAGGGTAATGTAACCACCTATTTTGAAATCATAGGATCGGGACAAACCACCATCGGGTTTGACTTTACTAGCGAATTAACTATTGATAGTATAATATGGAGAGGTCAAAAAATAGATTTTGAACAAAAAGGCAAATATCAATTAGATGTTCATTTTCCTGAAGCGTTGGCTGCAAATTCATTAGATAGTATCTCTATTACTTATCATGGAGAGCCACCGACTAGTGGATTTGGCTCATTTATTCAAAGTGAGCATGACGGAGTCCCTATCATTTGGACGCTATCAGAACCCTTTGGAGCTCAAGATTGGTGGCCTTGTAAAAATGGTAACGAAGATAAAATCGACAGTATTGATATCATCGTAACCACGCCGGAACAATATAGAGTAGCTAGTAATGGAATCTTAGCTAACGAATTTAGTCCAGAAGCAGGATTAAAAACATTTCATTGGCGACATAGACATGCTGTTGCGCCGTATCTCATTGCCATAGCGGTTACCAATTATGCCGTTTATACGGACGATGTACTGCTTTCCGACGGTACAATCATGCCGATGTTAAATTATGTTTATCCCGAATCCCTTCAAAATGCCAAGCGAGGAACCGCCAATAATGTTAAGGTGCTTCAGTACTTTGACTCACTTTTTGTAAGCTATCCGTTTAAGGACGAAAAATATGGTCATGCTCAATTTAGTTGGGGCGGTGGCATGGAACACCAGACTATGAGTTATGTCGTTAATTTTGATTGGGGGCTTCTAGCTCACGAGTTAGCACACCAGTGGTTTGGTGATTATGTAACTTGTGCGAGCTGGCAAGAAATCTGGCTTAACGAAGGATTTGCGACCTACTTGGATGGATTGAGCCGGGAGCGATACCCACAATTTAATGGAGATTGGTTCAATTGGAAAACCAATATGATTCGTAGTATCACTTCACAACCCGGAGGTGCAGTAAAAGTATCGGACCCTACCAATGTCAATTCGATATTCAATTCAAGATTATCGTACAACAAAGCTTCTTATTTGGTACATATGCTTAGATGGAAGCTTGGAGATGAAGATTTTTTCCAAGGTGTTAGAAATTATCTCAACGATCATAAATACGGAGCAGTGGTCACTAATGACCTCAAGGTTAATCTTGAAGCGATTTCCGGGCAAGACTTAACTAGTTATTTTAAAAATTGGTATGAAGGCCAAGGTTACCCAATTTATGATATTACTTGGGCTTATCAAAACGACTTATTGGTCATCCGAGTGAATCAAACGACTTCCCATACTTCTGTTCCATTTTTTGACATGCCGCTTCCTTTTGAAATATTTGGAGATGGTGTGAGTAAAAAAATTAGAGTTGAAAATACAAGCAACGATCAGATTTTTGAAGTTCCGATAGATTTCGATGTAGATTATATCACTTTTGACCCAGATTTGTGGTTGGTATCCAAGTCAACTGTTAAATATGACGAAGGCTTAATAAGTGCTACTAATGATTTAGATCAAGAAGTAACATTAAAACCAAATCCAGTACAAGATGTATTGACGGTATCTTCGGATAATGGCAATTGGTCATCATGGAATATCATCAGCAATGACGGAAGAACCATAAGATCCGGCCTTTACAACGGAGCTGTTACATCTATAACTGTTGCAGACTTACATCCTGGACTTTATTATATTCAATTGAACGGCAAACAAGCAAAAAGTAAAGTTATCCAATGGATAAAATTATAATGGTTTGCTTATAACCAATCAACAATAGGAAAGATATAATTTTGATTTGTCTATTAAATTAAAATTATATCTTTCCATTTTATCAATGCACATATAGTAGCATTAGTTTTAAAATAAAATTTACCTTTGCACTAAAAATATCATTATTCATGAATAAGTATCTGTTTTTTAGCTTATTAGTTTTACTTTCAAGCTGTAGTATCAAAAACAAAATAGCCAAACTTAAGGACACCGATATACTTGTTAGTCTGGATAAAGGACCATGTGCCACCAAGTGTTCCGAATACAATGTCAAAGTTTACAACAATGGATATGTGATATACGAAGGGAAAACGAACGTAGAGAAATACGGCTTGTACGCTAAAAAACTAAGTGCATCTGATCTAAAGTCATTACAATTGGCATACGATAAAAATGAATTTTTCATATTTGAAGATTTTTATCCTAATCCCGATCCAGGAATGCCTACAATCGTAATGGTTTATAATAAAGAAGGCAAGACCAAAACCATCACCGGAGGACTTAATAGACCCAAAAAGGTGTTAGACTTGCAGCGAATGCTTGAAGCAATCGTATATGCTGATGGCTTTACTCAAATCGAAGCTTATGATGAAAAAACTACTCAAATTTTGAGAGAAGATGATGGTGAATCTAAACCTGCTACCTACGTTTTAGATCAAGAAATCATTATAGAACTGCATCCAAATAACTTCCTTGGGCAATGGCTCCAAAAATACCAACAATACGGTGTTCAGCTTGTAAAAAAGGTGAGTGAAAAGCAACCCTATTGGATTATCACTTACAATAAGAACTTGATAAGTCCTGATGCAATCTTAAGCACCATTCAGCAAGACCCACAAATAAAGAGCGCTGAATTTAACAAGGCGATCTCGAATCGATAGTATTATAAAAATGACAATATCTAATTTAGGATATTTGTCTATTCGAACACAATATCTCCAAGATTGGGTTCCGAATATTCAACAGATTTGAGTACTTTGCCGTCTTCTTTACGATAGACTAGGTAGGCGCCTTCACGCTCTTCCAAATACGAATCGACACCCTTGGTTGCTTTGTAATGCTCTTGAGTAGCACGAGCTATCTCAAGCGATTTACAAGTTTTGCTCATGTTGGATCGCTGCACTTCATCGAAAAGTCGCTTAAATTTGTCACCTAAGCCAAATTCTAAGATTGCACCCGACAATACATACTGAAGATCCGCCAAAGCATCCGCCACGCCTACGATATCGTTTTCTGCGATAGCTTCTTTAAGTTCATTGAGTTCTTCTTGCAATAAAGCAACCCTCAACTGACATCTGCTCTCTGCCGGCACAGCCGGTTTTACAACTACGGGTAGATTAAACAAGTCATGAAACGCTGCTACAGATGTCAATGCTGACGGTTCTTCAAAAATTTTATATTTTTTAGCCATTGGATGGAATTGTTGTTGAATGATAAAGATGCAAAACTAAGGTTTTAAACATTTTAAACCAATTGTAACCCATTAAAATATTATCAAAGGATAATTCTTGTTGAAAAATTATAATGCGTAATCAGGCTTTGATTTTGGGAATAAAACCGCAAATTGCAACAAAAATGCTCCTCATTTAGGAGGCATATAGCAACATCCAGCTCCATCGAATGGAAAACTATAAGGATTCTATCCATTTGCGAGCAAATTTATCGGAGATTTAACAAGAAAATGTCAAATCATTATTACATTTGCCAAAACAAATCATACACAACTAAAATCAATGAATACGATGTTCCAACCATTTCGATTTATTCTTTTGATACTTATTGCAGCCGGTGTATCAAATATAGGTGTAACACAAGATAAAGGTGTTTTTTCAGGTTCGTTTGAGAGTAATGCGAATGTATTTCTCCGTGACTCTTCGATCAATGCCATTAATACGCCACAGTACGATCATCAACTTTTCGGCAGTGAAGCTTGGTTCAACCTGAATTATAGCATTCAAGGGTTTACTATAGGAACACGATTTGATATGTATTACAATTCCAACTTACGCAATCCGGATGCTTCTTATTCTGATGCCGGGATTGGGATGTGGTATGTATCTAAAACGCTCAATCAATTAGAAGTCAGTGCTGGGTATCTTTATGATCAGATTGGTTCAGGCATTATTTTCAGAGCCTTTGAAACACGCCCGCTATTTATAGATAATGCGCTTTATGGCGCTCGACTAAAATACAACTTTAATGACAATTGGAGTCTAATGGGGTTTGTAGGCAAACAAAAAAATGCTTTTGACACCTATTCTGGTAATCTTAAAGGCTTGAGACTTGAAGGCTTTCTTTCGCTTGGTTCCGAAGAAAATCCCATTACTTTAGCACCGGGACTAGGATTTGTCAACAAAACGCTCTCTGATGAATACATGAATGGCATCGTGGATGTCGTTAGAACCTATCAGCCAGAAGACAAGTTTATACCGACGTACAATACTTATGCCGCAACCATTTATAATACGTTAGCATTCAAGGGAATCAACCTTTATACAGAATTTGCCCTTAAGTCCGATGATGTATTTTATAATCCATATATCGAAAAGCACGAACTTGTCGGCAATAATACCTTAGGAAAATTGGTGAATGCTTCTGGAACCGTCAGTTATATCAGTGCCTCATTTGCGGAGGGCAATCTCGGTGTAACGGCAGAAATGAAAAGAACTAAAAACTTTAGTTTCCGAGTAGATCCAAACTTATCGCTACTTAGAGGCCTTATCAACTATTTGACGCCAATCAGCAGACAAAACACTTATAGATTGACGGCAAGATATACCGCACCAGCATTAGACATATCCGAAATGGCTTATAACCTCGATGTCAGATACAAATTCAATAAAGCGCTTAGTGCTAATGTCAATTATTCGGATATCAAAACGCTAGAAGGTGACCGTCTCTATCAGGAAATCTATAGTGAGATTATCTATAAACACAAACGTTTATGGCAACTTAATACAGGAATTCAATTCCTCACGTACAATCAAGAGATTTATGAAACAAAGGCAGAAGTTCCTTTAATCAAAGCAGTAGTGCCTTATGCTGACTTTTTATATCGGTTTACGCCATACAAATCACTACGCGTCGAAACTCAATATATGTCAACAGAGCAAGACTACGGTAGCTGGTTATTTGGTCTTTTAGAATACAACCTTGCTCCAAGATGGAGTTTTGAAGCATCAGGTATGTACAATATAGATCCTAAAAAACCCAATGTAAAAGGCAATTTAGAGAAAGCTCTCTACCCGACCCTAGGCGTTACTTTCTTTAAAGATGCGCAACGATATAGCCTTAGATATGTCAAACAAGTCGAAGGTGTCGTTTGTAGCGGTGGAATCTGCCGGTTAGAACCTGCATTTAGTGGCGTCCGTTTTTCAATGAATACAACTTTTTAAAGAATCCATAAAGTTCAATAAACATGAGATCATTAACTTTCATTCTTTTCGTCTTTGCAATGATAACTTTTACAGGATGCGATGAAATACCTGTGGATATCAGCGATGCACCGATTCCAGAAACGGATCGAGTGGTCCTTTTAGAAGAATTAACCGGTGCTTCTTGCCCTAATTGCCCTAAAGGCAGTAAGGCTGTCGAAGACATCCTCGAAAGATTTGGCGATAAAGTCGCCGCTGTTGCGATACACGGTGCCTTTCTTTCTGAACCGGTCAATAATCGAAGTAAGTACGATTTCCGCAATCCAAAAGCTAAAGATCTTGAAAATTGGTTTAGACCATTTTTAGGCAAACCTTGTGCCACTGTCAATAGAATCGAATTAAACGATCCCGATCAAAAGTATGCTTCGGTTTCTACTGGACAATGGCAATCCATGGTAGAAAATGAGTTAAATAAACCCAACCTCATGACCATCTTAATGACAAAAAATTATGATGCGGCAACGAGAAAGCTCAACATCGATATCACTGCGATACCTATAAATGACCTGGACGGAAGTTATAATATTACTATATTTTTGACAGAATCCAATATCATTGATGCACAGATTAATGGCAATGTGATTATTGACGACTTTGAACACAACCATGTTCTTCGCGATATCATTACGAAATTTGATGGTGATATTTTTGGCAGTGATTTAAAATCGGGTTCGAGGATTAAAAAGCAATACACCTATACCCTACCGGATGACAACCAAGGCCTATGGAATGCCAATCAAATGGAAATTGTAGTTGCAATTCATAAATCAGGCGGTAACGAACGTACGGTCATTCAAGCAGCACAAACGCGAATCGTCGAATAAAAAAAAACACTTGACGAACAATCCGCAGATTTATAAAAAACCTTCTTGGCAAGGTCTATATTTTACTGTGGATGTTCTCCACCTTCCGAAGGTTTCATTCAAAATTTGAAAGTATAATTCAACACCAAAAAAAAGCCCAAAGCGAATCACTTTGGGCTTCATAAATTATAAACAATTACAACTATTATACGAAAGTAACATTCAAATAGACCCGATCATTATTTAAAAAACATCTCATCTTTATGTTAGAAATACGCACCGTAGCAAAAGCCTTATCGGCAATTTCTATCTTGAATTATGATCTTTTTTATTATGAATCTTTAGACTGATTCAAAAATCATTTTCGTATTATTTTATCAAATCGTAGGTATAATCAATGATTTTTAAGATACGTTGTCCTGTTTTAGGATTTAGATTCTTCAAATATATATCTACATCAATCACTTCAGACTCTTCTTTTTTACCGCTATCAAAAGTTACATGAATTGTACCTTTCTTTCCTGGTTGAATCTTGTGTCTTGGATAGTCTAAGGTCGTACAATCACAACCAGAGGCTATATCTATTTCTATGGTTTCTGTTCCTGTATTTGTAAATACAAAATCAAATTTTTTGATTTCGCCCTTTTTCACTTTACCGATATTAATATGTTCATTTTCAAAAGTCATGTGCACACCTTTATTGGCTTGAGCTGATTTGGTTTGAGCCTGTGACATATTAAAAGAGAACAATAAACAACCTGCAAGAAGGAAAAACTTGTACAATTTCATTTTTAATATTTTTTGATTCATGAATAAAACTAACTATATAGACTGTACAAAGGTCATAAAAGTTTACATCAAACTATCTTATTATTATGTTAAAGTTGTATTTTGGATACTAAAGCGGCCTTTTTGCCCTAGTCATTTCTCTTTTTCCTGGAGGTCCTTGAAGTCGCTCTACTTCAAAACCCGCTTCTTTTAGGCTCCTTTTAAATGCACCTTGCGCACAAAAACTCGTCAGTACACCACCAGGCCGCATCCAAGAGAAAACTTTGGCCAACAATAGGCTTTCCCACAACTCGGGCTGCGTTGCAGGTGCGAAGGCATCGTAAAAAACTGCGTCAAACTTCAAATTTGGATTTAGGTCCTCCATTTTATCATGCCACTTCGTCAGATTAAAATAGGAAGATATTCGATGTTTCGCTTCCCAAGAGACTCGATGCATTTCTTGAAAGGTGTCATCACAACCAAGAAGCTCGCCATAGTTTAATGATTGTACAATATCCAAAGGCAAGGGAAAAGCTTCAACCGTATGAAAATTGATGTTAATCTGATTGGATTCTGCCCATTGATGGGCGAGAATAGCATTCAATCCTGTACCAAATCCCATCTCAAAAAGATCGATGCTTGTATAGCAATTCGCCTTTAGGTAATCCAACGCCGCTTCAATAAAAACAATCTTACTCTCTGTAAAGGCGCCATGATGGGAATGATATGCTGTATTATAGACAGAGGACATCACAGAATGTGATCCATCACCTGATATAAACAATTCCGGTTTCTGATGGTGCATCCTAAACCAAAATCTCCTTTATTTCAGCAGAAGTAATGTCTAAATGTGAAGCATCGTAGATACACTCACCCGAACGAATAATGAGGACTTGAGGTGATTCATGATGAACCATATACTTTTCGGCAATAGTATTAGATATATCTCTGAAAGATTTGAGATCTAGATAATATGCCATCATGGAATTCATATCGTCATCCCAATCGTCTTCTAATCGACGTTTGGCAATATGACTAATGGGACAAGAGGTACTATGTTTGAAAATCATAATATCACCTATGAAAGACTGTTTATCCGCATCCTCAAGGCCGGATAAAGAATCTATAATAATCCATTCCATTTAAAAAAAAACTTACTTTATTAAAGGAAGTATTGTTTTAACATTAGTCTTTAATTCATAAGGACATCCATATCCTCTATTGCAAGATGAAAAAGCTACAACTACAGCCAATAATGCAGCGAATACAGCTATTTTCTTAGATACCTTGTTGTTCATGAGATTTAATATTCTTTATTTAGGTCTAACGTATAAAAGTACAAAGTTATTATTTTAATATATATGTAGGTAGAGTTATAATGACACTTTTATGACTTTTTAATAAACTTTAACACTATTCTCTCGATTTTGTAGTAAAAACAAAGCGAATAGCGATCTATTAATAGACCAATTAAAGAAAAATCAATTTTCAATTTTCTGGGATTTTATACAAAAATGACATTCAGCATCCATTCAACCTTTTAGCATGGATCGTCAGGTTTAAAAAAACAAGAATACCATCCATTCAGTGTAAATAACAGTAAATTTTAGATATTTTCTCTTATTTTTGCAGTTTTTATCAGGGAAAGCAAGGACAAAAACATGTATTTGCTTCAAATTAACCTTCAATCATGTATTACGTAAGAGATATTTCCGTTCATTTTGGCGAACGAACTTTGCTGAATAAGGTCAGTTTTATGATTACGCCACGGGATAGGATTGGTCTAATCGGTAGAAATGGTGCAGGTAAATCTACATTATTGAAAATCATTGCCGGTGAAAAAAGCCCAGATAGTGGGATATTAGAATTTCCCACTAAAACCACAATAGGATATTTAAGGCAAGAGTTTGAACTCAATGAATCTCTTAAAGTCATAGATGAAGCCATGTCTTGTCATGAAGAAGCTTTGGCCTTACAAAAACAGCTCCATGAGCTCAACCAGCAAATTAGCGAACGAAGTGACTATGAGAGTGAAAGCTATCAAAAAATACTCGAAGAACTCGGGCATGTAACTGGGAGATTAGAGCATTTCAACATCGCAACCCTCGAAATTGACACCGTCAAAGTTTTAAAAGGTCTTGGCTTTACAAATGAAGATTTCACACGCCGTGTATCTGAATTGAGTGGTGGCTGGAAAATGCGCATCGAATTGGCTAAACTTTTGCTTAGGAAGCCAGACATCCTCATGCTGGACGAGCCAACCAACCATTTGGATATTGAATCTATCATTTGGTTAGAACAATACTTAACTACCTATCCGGGTACGGTAATCCTTATCTCTCACGACATCCAATTTTTAGATAACGTATGTAATCGGATCATCGAACTTGAATCGGGTAATATCTCCGATTACAAACTGAATTATAAAAAGTATTTGGATGAAAAAGAAAAGCAAATAACCATACGACAGGCAGCTTTCGAAAATCAACAAAAAGAAATTGCCCAAAAAGAAAAAACAATCAATCGTTTCATGGCCAAAGCCACTAAAACCAAAATGGCCCAAAGCATGAAAAAACAATTGGACAAGGTTGAAAGGATAGAACTTCCTTCAGAAGAAACCAAAACGATGCAAATTCGATTTGCAGAAGTGCCAAGGTCAGGCCGCGAAATTGTCAAAGCCGTTGACGTAGCTAAATCTTTTGGCGATAAGCAGATTTTTTCAAATCTCAATATCACTATAGAACGTGGTGATCGTGTCGCCTTCGTCGGCCAAAATGGACAAGGCAAAACGACCATGGCCAAAATCATGATTGGCTTATTAGCACCAACGCATGGACATATCGAAACAGGAAGCAACATGCACCTATCCTACTACGCTCAAAATCAATCCGAGTTGCTAAATCTAAAAAGTACGGTATTGGAGGTCATGGAGGATAAAGCGCCCGAAGAAATGCGAACTAGGGTTAGAAGTATCTTAGGTTCTTTTTTGTTTTCAGGTGAAGATGTGGACAAAAAGGTATCCGTACTTTCCGGAGGAGAGCGAGCCCGACTTGCTATGGCTTCTCTGATTATGAAACCATGCAATTTTTTAATCTTAGACGAGCCAACCAACCATTTGGACATCTATTCCAAAGAAATCTTAAAAGAAGCTCTTAAAGCCTATCATGGCACCTTATTGGTCATCTCTCACGATCGGGAATTTTTAGCTGGATTGACTGACAAGGTTATCGAATTTAAAGAAGGCTCTACAAAAGAATATCTCGGAGATATAGAGTATTTCTTAGGAAAAAAGAAGATGGACAATATGCGGGAAGTAGATTTGCAAAAATCAGAAAATACCGAAATACAAGTTCAAGAATCAAAAAAAGCCAATGCAGATGAAGTCAGAAAGGCAAAAAAACAAATCAATAATATAGAAAAACAAATCGCTAAGCTAGAAGAAGAAATGGCCAGCATTGAAACTCTAATGGCTAATCCAGATTTTTATAACGACCCTTCCTTCACTCAAACGAACAAGAAATATCATGACCTCCAAGCAGAACTGAACGACAAAATGAAGGCATGGGAAGAACTCGTGTCTAGTATAGAAGAGTGATCGCCCACTTGGATTCATAAAAAAGAAAAAAGCCAACCCATTAAAACTGATTGGCTTTTTTATAGGCTGCGACCATTCTTATGTTCACTACAATTCTAGAATCTTGATTTCAACCCGTTGATTTTTTTGCCTTCCTAAGGCTGATGTACTTTCTGTCAGTGGCTCTCGCTTTCCGTAACCTTTGTAAGAGATTCTACTTTTGGCAATACCTCTGGAATATAAGTATTCCGCAACATTTTTAGCTCTAGCTGTTGAAAGTTGATCACAATATTCATGTGGCGGGATCGTATTCGTATGCCCTCCGATTTCAATGACAACCTTTGGATTAGCGGTAAGGAAATCAAATACCTCATTTAGTATATCGTAATTATCTTGGGTGATAGACGAACTGTCAGATGTAAAGTTCAATTCATTGATTCTCAATTTCTGACCTACTACCACTTTGTTTACATCGAGATCTGGGATAAATCTCTCACGCATCACATGGTAAGTAGCTGAAGCAAGACATCCATTTTTATCGGTAACTGTCAACGTATAGGGTCCTGATCGGGCATTGGTTAAATTTTGGTTTTTAGTGCCATTCGACCAATTAAAATTATAGCCTCCGGATCCTCCGCTTACATTTACATAAACAGACCCATCCGGTTTGTCAGGATTAGTAACCCGATTATTGGAGACCAGGTCGATCATTACCGGCTCTGGGTCACTTAAAGTGATAGAAGCGATAGAAGTATTTTGATTTTTATCGGTAACAGTAACCTCGTAAAATCCTGCACCTAATCCGCTCGCACTTGTGCCAGAAGTCCCGGATATACTCCACTTATAGCTATAAGGCCTAGTTCCTCCAGACACACTAACTTTTAGACTACCATTTTTATTTCCTTGACAACCAATATTATTTTCTACGATGAGGTTCGCATTGATTTGCTCTGCCATCACATCACCAAATAACAATTTATAAAATCCTGCTCCATCTGTACCAATCCAAATATTGTCATTTTTATCACATGCCAAACTAATAGCAGCCTTACTCAAAGTAGCGGCATCATCCGTATATCTATCGATTTGTTCGTTATAAGGATTATACCTTGCTAAGATATCTGAAGCTATATAAATACGACCTTTAGAGTCAATAATAAATTTGTTGATCTTACCACTATATTGGCTTTCGTCGAGTTTTACAGGAAAGAGTCGATTATAATGGTTAATGAGGAACATATCTTTGCTACTAATGATCCATTGACCTTCATAATTTTCATTAGTTGCAAACATTTTTAGCTTTTTGTCTTGCAATTCCCATTTATTTCCATCTATGCGAATATATCCTGCATCTGTTCCGACCCAAAGAATTCTATTTTTATCAGCATGTACAAAATTAATCTTATTGCTAGCCAATTTAGAATTTTCAGTATCATAAATCTTAAATTTAGAGGTGGTCACTACAAATTGGTATAAGCCATTATTGGTTCCAATCCATACAGAACCATCCAAATAAGCGATGGCCGTGATTTTTATTCCATCGTGCGGCAAGCCATAACTCACTTTTGTCTTGAAATTATAGATGGCTTTTTCGGATGCTACCCAGATATTGTCCTTTCTTTCAGATGCAATAGAGACCATCTCTGTATTCGGAAAATATGTATTTAATTTACTTCCATCTCCGACTGTTTCGAGCAATCCTTTATTGGAAGCCAGCCAAATGACGTTCTTATCGTCAATAAAAATATCATTGATTCTTGCATCGGTACTCACTTTGTCAAACCTAGATATAAACACCTTAGAAGAATCGACTTGGCTCCATCCAGCCATGACACTAGACATCATGACCACTACAAAAGATATGATTTTCAGTATATTCATTGTTTAAACTATTTTTTTAGGTTAATCATTACGTTTAATAAATCAAATATGAAGTTTTTAAATCCAATTTCATAAATTACAAGGGTTTGACCAGGTAAATGTAGGTTGGAAAGTGATCACTATATCCACCTTGGTATTCGTCACCAGAAAAAGTCCTAAAAGGATAACCTTTATATTGTCCAGTTGGTTGAACCAAAAAGTTTTTATTAAAGATATTCGCTTTGAAATAATAATAGCCGAGATTTGATTTTTTTGTTACGCCTTCAGAAATAAGAATCTGATCAAACAAACTCCATGCATCCCGATAAGCATTCGAGCCTTGACCACGTCTGTAAAAATCTTCAAATGGTCCAAAAAGACCTGTTTTATGAACGTCCTTTATCTTACTAACAGATCTTAAATAAGATTTAATACTTTCACTCGTAGGGTCATCGTTTAAATCTCCCATGATAATAACTTTTGCATCCGGGACAATCTGGGTAATTGAATCTAATACAATTCTACATGTTTTGGCCGCCGCATTGCGTTGAGCTACTGTAACAGGTCCACCTCCGCGTGATGGCCAGTGATTGATTAAAAAATGAAAAGTATCCGTTTCTATCAATCCTTTAACGTATAAAATATCACGAGTTTTTCTTCTATGACCGTTATTATAGATCATCAACGGAATCGGCTCGCTATAAATCGGATGAAAATGTGTAGGGTTGTATAATAAAGCAACATCTACGCCTCTTGGATCTGGCGAATCGTAATGAATAATCTGATAATTTCTATCTTTTAAGAAAGGTTGTGCCACTAGATCTTCCAAAACTTTTCTATTTTCTACCTCCGAAACGCCGACAACTGATAGTCCAGCTTTGACATCATCTATGCTTATTTGTGATAATGCGTATGCCATATTCGCAGACTTTTCATTATATCTTTCTTCTGTCCATGAACGACTGCCATTCGGCAAAAACTCTTCATCACTAATCAAAGGATCATCCTCTGTATCAAAAAGATTTTCGAGATTATAGAAGCCCACACTGATGATATTATATTTTTGTTTATCCTGAGCATTCAGAGTAAAAACAATAAATAAAACAGCAAATACGGTACTGTACATTTTAAACAAAACAGACATAGCTAGGATTTTATTATATACATTGCAAAGATAATCCTAATTTTTACGTGATTCTGCATAAAAAGTTAAAAATAAATATTCAAATCCAATTTAATCTTTATATTATTTACTTACCTTTACAACATAATTGAATATAATCATATACATATGTTAAGACGAGTTTCAGGCTATATTATCATATTAATCAGCCTATTTAATACAAATTTAACGCATGCACAAAAAGTTTCAGGTAGAATTTTGGACTCATTAAGCCATCAGATTCAACCAGGTGTGCAAGTGCAGTTACTAAATACAGACCACACCGTTTATTCCAACGGACTTGGAAACTTTGTATTTTACAACGTCCAACCAGGCACTTATACATTATCGACTTCCTTCAACGATAAACAAAGCATCCTACAATCTTTTAATGTCGCCAATGAGGACGTTTATTTAGGAGATGTGGTTATCCTGATTAATACCGAGATATTTAATGAAATCACAGTCATTGATTTAGATGATTTGGCAGGTATCGAAAATGAAAACGACAATTTTTCGAGTGTATTATCAGCAGGAAGAGATCCTTTTTTAAATGCAGCAAATTACAATCTTGGCGCAGGAAGATTCAGACCTAGAGGTTACTCTAATGAAGAGTCGGAAATGAACCTCAATGGTATGGTCATGAATAATCAAGATGATGGCCGCGTATTGTGGACCGCTTGGAATAGCTTGAATGATGTCATGAAAAGCAGAACCAACATCATCAATTTGAATGCAGGTGATTTTACCTTTGGAGGTATCGGAGACGCATCCTATATCGATTTGCGAGCTTCAGCGATAAGACCTACAAAAAAAATAACGTATTCAAATTCGAATCGAACTTTCCAACATCGAATCATGGGAACCTATGCTACCGGCATGATGAAAAACGGTTGGGGGTTTGCCATTTCTGGATCTCACTCTTATGCAGATCAAGGATATGTCAAAGGCACGTACTTACAAGCTAATTCTTACTTTTTATCTATAGACCGAAAATTGGGGCAAAATCACTTGCTCAATTTTTTAATACTCGGTTCTCCGCAAAAGAGAGGTCGTTCGACGGGAGCGATCCAAGAGATGTATGATCTAGCAGGAAGTAATTATTATAACCCTAATTGGGGATACCAAGACGGTAAGGTTCGTAACAGTCGAGAATACATCATACATCAACCGATCAGTATGTTGCGCCATGATTGGAAAATCTCACCAAAGACGCATGTAACGACAACAATAGGATATCAGTTTGGCAATTATGGTTCTACAAGATTGGATTGGTACGAAGCTCCAGATCCAAGACCCGATTACTATCGCAGATTGCCAAGTTATGCGACAAATTCCGAGTTAAAAGATCTCATCACCAACTATTATACTTCGAGTGAAGCGCATAGGCAATTGAATTGGGCGGAATTATACGAAGCCAATTCAACTAGAAATTACACCATTCAAAATGTAAATGGAATACCTGGAAATGATATTACGGGCAAGCTTGCAGCTTATGTTCAAGAATCTGAAAATTACGACAAAAACAAATTCAACTTCAATAGTGTCATCAATTCTACCCTAGCCGATAATTTAAGTTTTGCAGGTGGTATTCAATATCTCAAGGAAAAGGTACATTACTATCGTAGAATAGAAGATTTACTAGGCGCAGATTTTTATATCGATTTTAATAAATTTGCGGAGCGGGACTATCCATCAAATCCAGATGCAGCACAAAATGACTTAAACAATCCGAATAGAATCGTACGAGAAGGTGATATCTATGGTTATAATTATTACATACACAACCAACGTCAAACGGCTTGGGGACAATTAACCTTCAAAACTAATAAAATGGATTATGTAGCTGGTCTTTCTCTAGCACATCAATCGTTTTACAGAGCAGGTAAAACCAAAGTTGGATTATTTCCAGACAACTCCTTTGGGAAGTCCGAAGAGCAAACTTTCTTTAATTACGGTGTAAAACTTGGAGCAACATATAAATTAGACGGTAGAAATTACTTCTTGGCCAGTGGTTCATACCGAACAAGAGCGCCTTTTGCAAATGAAAGTTTCGTATCACCAAGGGTGCGTGATCAAGTAGCCAAGGATTTGACGAATGAGAAAATCACGGCCTTTGATATATCTTATCTTGCAAGATACACCAATTTTAAAGCACGGGTCTCTGCCTTTTATACGCAATATCAAGACAAAATAACCAATGATGTATTCTATCATGAAGATTTTAGGACTTTCGTCAATTACTTGATGACAGGTATAGATACCCGACACACAGGAGTAGAAGTCGGATTTGAATACAGTGTTAATTCGAAGGTTGATGTAAATGGTGCATTTTCTTTAGGCGAATATTATTATACAAGCCGACCAAAAGCAACCATCTCCAGAGATAATAGCGCTGAAGATATTGTAACAGATCGTGTCGTTTATATCGAAAATTACTACGTATCGGGTACTCCTCAAGTAGCAGGAACTGTCGGCGTAAGTTATAGAAGTTCAAAATATTGGACATTTAATCTTAATGTCAACGGTTTTTCAAGCAATTATCTATCCTTCAATCCAGATAGGAGAACAGAAGAAGGCGTCAAAGATGTTTATGCTTACGGAGAAAGTACACTTTTTCATACTATCATTGATGAAGTCAAACTCAAAGACAATTTTACAGTTGATGCC
Organism: Chitinophagales bacterium; assembly: GCA_026928325.1. Taxonomy (GTDB): domain Bacteria; phylum Bacteroidota; class Bacteroidia; order Chitinophagales; family Saprospiraceae; genus OLB9. The sequence goes on from JAIXKS010000032.1 coordinate 32,610, forward strand.
GGAATTGGAAAATCTATTCGATTTCCCAATAGATCATATTTAAGAATTAACCTGAACATAGGTAATCTATTGAATAATAAAAACTTCATTACCGGAGGATTTGAGCAGTACAGATATGATTTTGAAAACAAAAACATTGACAAATTTCCACCTAGGTATTTTTATGCCTATGGTTTGAATTATACCTTAGGTATCGCCTATTTATTTCCATAATTAACATTATACCATCATTTTAAAAATCGTAAAACATCCATAAAAAATGAAAACATTATATCAAAAAAGTTGGCTTGCAATCGTAGTACTCATTACTATTTTTAACCTATCAGGATGTCTGAAGGATGATTTCGATACGCCACCTACCAATATTCCTGAGATCAAAGATGAACAGATTTTGACCTTTGACCAGATGTTTGAAAAGCTCGTTACCGGCAAGATAACGAATATTCAAGAAGATAAATACCTTGAAGCACTCGTAGTCGCAGACGATCAATCAGGAAACATCTTTAAAGTTTTGATACTCAAAGACATGAGAGGCGAAAAGGGAATCAGCATGAGTATTGATGAGAATGAATTGCACGCCTTATACCCAGTGGGACAAGTCGTATATGTACATGTCAAGGATTTAGCGATTGGATATTATGAGGGACTACCAACCCTTGGTGTCAATTCTGGTTCGACCGTAGGTAGAATACCAGCTTCCCTCATCCGTTCCATATTGATTAAATCGGGTAGAACAGCAGCTGTTGAGCCTTTAAAAGTCAAATATTCAGAGTTGAATAGTACACACCACAATAGATTGATTCAATTGGAAGGCATGCAATTTGAAACAGCAACCTCATCCACGACTTATGCCGATGCTAATCCTGCAGATCCACAATCTATCAACCACAACTTGATCGATTGTGACAATAATAAAATCATCTTGCGCAATAGTGGATTTGCTTCTTTTGCCGGACAGACAGTACCTCAAGGAAATGGAAGTATCGTAGCCGTATATAGCTATTTTAGAAACGCCGCTCAATTGTTGATTAGAGATGTTACAGACGTTAACTTTACCGGAGAGCGATGTGATGGAAGTGGCGGTTCTAGTGGCGAAAGAATAAGCGTCAAAGATTTGAGAGCCAAATATGCCGGAACAGATGTTAAGATCGGTAGTGGATATGTGCAAGGAATAGTCATCTCAGATGTCGTAAACAAGAACTTAAACAATCAAAATTTAGTACTTCAAGATGGGGATTATGGAATCTTGATGAGATTTACTTCTGCCATTAATGTCCCTCTAAATACAGAGATAAAAATCAATCTAAAAGGCGGGCTATTAGCACCCTACAACGGATTGCTCCAAGTTCAAGACCTTAGTAATCAAGGTGTAGAAGTCATAGCTAGCGATAAGCCAGTTACTCCAAAGGTACTTACCATAGCTCAAATTGATTTAAATCAACATGAATCTACCTTAGTACAGATTCAGAATGCAACTCTTATAGGTGGAAATAAATTTGAAGAAACCACTATAAAAATTAAGGACGGAAGTGGCGAGGTTCAATTTTTCACAAATAAGGCCGCAACTTTTGCAACGCAATCTATACCTTCAGGAACAATAGCTGTAACCGCTATTGTATCCAATTTCAACGGAAAACAACTCAGTATCCGCAATTTGAGCGACATAACAGGTGGTACACCATGTGATCTTAATGATGCCAATGCAGATTGTGATGGAGACGGAGTAGCTAATGGTCAAGATTGTGCACCGGAAAATCCACTTATCTACCCAGGAGCACCATGTAACGATGGCGACCCGAATACCTTTGGTGATCAATATGACGAGCAGTGTATATGTAAAGGAACTCCAGGCGGTGCAGGAGGCATCAATGAAAACTTTGACGGACAAACTGCAGATCAAGATATCTCCATAGCAGGATGGGACAATGTCAATGTTAAAGGTAATAGAAAGTGGTTAGCGAAATATTTCAGCAATGAAAAGAATTATTATGCGCAAGCCACTGCATTTGGAAATACAGGGCCGGCCGAAATGGAAGCGTGGTTAATCTCACCGGTGATTGATACAGACAAAGCATCAGAATTCAGCTTGAGAACATCATTCCAAAGTTGGGTACATGACGGACTTTCTATTTGGGTAACGACCAATTATACCGGTGATCCAAATACGACAGTTTGGCAAGAAGTGTCCGGGCTTAGAATCGCTACTCAAGGCGATACCAATCAATCATGGATACCATCAGGTACTGTTGACCTCAAACAATATGGTAAAAATCTTAGGATTGGATTTAAACACGTAGGTAGCCAAGCTAAGAATACAACTTCATATCGAATCGATGATATCAAAGTAGAGTAATTTTCGATTGAGGTATTTGAAAATATGAAGTAAAAACACAACAAATCTCATGATAAAAAAGTCTGGTTCCATTTTTGGGAATCGGGCTTTTTTTATTTCGATACTTATAGGTTGAATTTTTCCTTTGTGCACCATCTGCAGCGCCGCCTCTGTGAATTCTTACTCCTTTGTTTTACCACCTCTGGTGGTCTGTTTATACATATATAGTCAATGCTGAAGACTCTTTTACCTTATTTAAAGTATTTTGCAAAGGGCATCATTATCAGTCCAATTAATAGTGAATTAGTGAATAATATTTTGTATATTTGCTTTTATCTAGAAAGTTGAAATTTAAAAATATTATCAGTTGGATATTAATCACTTATAAACAGTTAGATACTTATTATGGTAAAAAGAAAAATATGGATTGAGCCTTTTGAAATTCCTTATGAAATTTTTGAAAACGAGGAATTAAAAGAATTAAGCATTACTCTAAGTGAGTTTGATTTGGGGTCTCATGAAGTCCTTAAACCTGGATATTTACAAAAGTTGACAAAACTTAAAAAACTTGATCTTACCGGAATCTGGATTTCAGACGACATTTTCAGAGAGGAAATTTGCAACTTAATACACCTTGAAGATCTTACATTAATGTATTCTAATATAGACCATATTCCTGACGAAATCATTAAATTGAAAAAATTAAAAAAAATGTGTTTTAGAGCAAATAATATTAAGGAACTCCCTGTTTCATTTTTTAAATTACCACGTTTAACAGAAATAAATTTTATAAACAATAAATTTGAAAGGATTCCTAAACCTCTTTTCGAAATGAAAACTTTGGAAGATATTAGTTTCAGGTGGAATTTAATCAATTCTAAGAAGATTAAATAAACTTGAGTTCAACTAATAAATGCAACTTTTGGTAGGAAAGAAATAAGGGATAATTTTTTTCAGAAAAGAGAAGAGAAAAACTCTCCTCTCCTTTTCTGAATGGTAAAATTTCCTCATTTTGCTCCTCGTCCAAAATTCGCAATAAATGGGACATTTAACCGTAGCACAAAGATACACAATTCAAGTATTAAAAGAAGAAGGTTTTTCACAAAGTGAAATAGCTAAAAGAATTAATCGGGATAAGTCAGTTGTGAGTAGAGAACTGAAAAGGAATTGTGACCAAAGAAGTGGTAAGTACAAAGCCGAATTGGCGGAAAGAAAATGTGCTAACAGGCATAAAACAAAAAAGAAGAAAATCAGATTTACCGCTGAAATTCAGGAAAATGTAGAAGAATTACTCCGACAAGATTACAGTCCGGAGCAAGTCGTAGGATTTTCTAAACTTCAAGGAGACGATTGCGTGTCAATAGAGCGAATTTACCAACATATTTGGTCAGACAAAAGACAGGGCGGCAATCTTTACACACACTTGCGGACAAAGGGCAAAAGATACCGTAAAAGAGGAGCTTCAAAGGATAAACGGGGGCAAATTCCTGATAAAGTAAGTATTGAAAATCGACCTAAAATAGTAGAAGAAAAAGTCAGAATAGGAGATGTGGAAATAGATTTAGTAATTGGGAAAAATCACAAAAGGGCAATATTGACGGCAAATGACAGGGTAACAGGAAAAGCAAAAATGGCATTATTAGAGTCAAAGTCATCGGAAGAGACCAAGCAAAAGGCAATTGAAATCCTTACAGAATGGAAGTCCTTTTTGAAAACCATTACCTCCGATAATGGAAAAGAATTTGCTTTACACAAAGAAATCGCAACAGAATTGGAGATAGATTATTTCTTCGCAAGACCTTATCATAGTTGGGAAAGAGGAGCAAATGAAAACTTTAATGGGTTGGTAAGACAGTATTTCCCAAAGAATTACGACTTTAATTTAATCACAAATGATGATATCGAATATGTAGAAGATAAACTAAACAATAGACCAAGAAAAAGATTTGGATTTTTATCTCCAAATCAAGTACATTTGCATTTAATTAATAATGACGGAAAAGTTGCATTTATGACTTGAATCCGCCACTTATAATTGATTGATTTACTCATGTCTTATTATTTGAACAAGACAAATTTAATAGTTTTTTCAATTAGTTGCCGTATTAGTTGCCGTTTTTTTTTAATTTCCTTTAATTTATCTTAATTAAGTATTTTCATAGTTTTTGCATAAATCGTTGTAAATCAACATAAAATAAAAAAACCCTTAATCAATTTAGACTAAGGGTTTATAACTTTTGTAGCCCGTAGGGGAATCGAACCCCTCCTACCAGGATGAAAACCTGGCGTCCTAACCGATAAACGAACGGGCCAACATTATAAATAACATTGCTTTTTATTAAAAGCGACGCAAAGATATGCTTATTTTATATACGTACAAATAAATTACAATGTTTTTTTTAAAAAAATTATGGCAACATCATGAATAACATCTGTGCAAACAAGATTTTTAATATTAAAGCGATGGGATACATGAAAGAATATCCGATTATCGGCACTCGGTTTTTAGTGATTCCTGAAGAAAATTCTAATATAGCGGGTTGATTAGCTATGAACCCTAACAACAGCGAATATGGAATCTTAATGATTCGATAACCAATCCATAGAGATAAAGCCGTTGTCACCATGGTAAGGAAAGTACCTGCAGTAAATATCTTTATCCATAAGCCATCGCCCATGTTTTCGATTAGAGTAGCGCCAGATTTCAAGCCTATGACGGCTAGCAATAATGATAAGCCTAACTGATTTAGGGTTATATTGGAAGAATATGGAATTGACCAAACGAGATTACCTGTTCGGCGCAATGCACCTAAAATAAGACCCATAACTAATGGACCTCCAGCATACCCAAGTTTAAAAACTAAACCACCAAAAAGATTAAATTCGACCATACCCAATAAAATCCCCATAGTTATGCCCAAGCCAAAAGAGAATAAATCGATCTTACTCGAAGTATGATAACTATCTCCAAAATACTTCTGAAGCTTACCGACATCTTCTCTCTTGACGACAAAACGTATGCGGTCACCCATTTCTAAAACAGTATCTGGTTGCGCTACCATGTCGGTATCTCCACGTCGGATTCTAGTGATGATAGCTCTAAACTTTTTTCTTACTTTGAGAGAAGCCAACGTACGCCCTACGACTTTCGGGTTTGAAACGAAAATGCGCATGATGTCATAATCCTTCCGATTATGCGAAATACTGACGGGCACTTCCTTACCTAAAACCTTTTCAACAGATTTTAATTCTTCCATTGTGCCTACGACCATAATTTTATCACCGACTTCAAGTCGGATATCGTCATTGGACAAAATCATACCATGTTTCATACTATCCATTCGGCCAAATACGATATTCCAATTATTCTCTTCGATCAGTTGGCTGAGACTTTTCTCATTAAGATTAGGATTTGAAATGGCAATGGTTTTACTACCTATATTATCATCAACGGGATAGTCCTTTCGAAGCAATACCTTCTCCTTTTCGTAGTCAATTTTAAATATATTTTCCATAACTTTGATGACAATCATCACCCCCAAGACACCCATCGGATATGAAAACGTATAACCAACGACCACGTTAGAAACCACCTCGGGAGGATAATAGCCTGCTCGTCCTATCATGTCAATCACCGAGGCTAAAGCAGTTGTATTGGTTGAAGATCCCGTGTACATTCCGGTTATGGTCGCTTTATCAAAATCCATCAGATAGAATAAGACGACCGACATGGATGCAGATATTGTCAACATAAGTATGACAAAAGAGAAATCACGCCAACCATTTTTATAAAAAGATTCAAAAAATGCCGGGCCGGAACTTATAGCAATGGTATAAACATAAAACACCATCCCTAATTGGAAAATTATCTCAGGAAGGTCAAACTCCGGATTCCAAGCGCCGAATAATAAACCAACAAACAAAACTGCTGCTGTACCCAATCCTGTATTCTTAATCCTAATATTTCCGACCAAATAGCCTAGGGCTATAATCAGAAATAAAAGCATGAGATGATTTTGACTTAAGTATGCAGACATCATCGTTAAGAAAGATTAATAAGCAAAAAACATTGCCGAAGGTTATGTTTTAATACGGACTCCATTAGATCAGCCAAATTTCTACAGCACCACCCTGATTTTTTGTAAAAGTAAACCGCACTTGAGAAAACCCACCCAATTGATGCGTAATCGCTTCTTTCAATACGCCCTGTCCTTTCCCATGAATGATGGTAATTTGCGGATAATTGAGGCGAATTGCTTCTTTTATAAACTTTTCGCTTTCCGCTAACTGGAATTCCAGTATTCGCTGTGGCAATTCATTGACCATATGCGGCGCTAACTTATCTATATGCAAATCAAGGAGATTATTCAATTTAATCTTTAGAGGTGTTTTTTGCTTCTGTTCCTTTTGTTTTTCTTCTTCTAAAAAATGGTCTATATCAAACTCGTATGGCTTTTCATCCTCTAATTTTTCAAGATTATTGGCCGTTGCCAAGAATACCTTTTCTTGAACCGCTATTCTGGCCTTACCTTCCTTATTGAGACCTTCAAACTTCCCTACTCTACCTGATGATATGATTTTAACGGTATCTCCGATCCACAATAATTTCAAATCGACCATGACCTTAAAATTTGATTTTCAATTGTGTTTTGATTTCTGTCATCGTATTACCATTGATTTGGTTGTTTCCAGAACTTATCACGTCAATATTATCGTAATACGTACGACCGAGTCTCAATTCCCAAGTATAGTTTCTCCCGATTCTATATCGGGCATTGACATAAAACCTAGTACCTCTATTTTGAAAGAATGGGATATAAAACTCATATAGAAGATCATTTTCATAGGCATAAATCCGAGCATCAAAACTATTGATATCAAAGATAGCATACCTTGCGGTAAATGAAATCGGCTTAGCAATTGGCTTATATATCACATCTTGGTAAAGCAACATACCTTTTGTAGATTTTGCATGGGTATGCCAAGAGAACTCAACGCGGTCTTTAATCTCCCACTCCTTATTTATCTTATAGGATAAATGCAAACGCAATCGCTGTAAAGATTGAATCTCAGGATAATCCACAGGGTTTTCCGTTCTCAAATTCAATTGTTTCTGTTCATACTTATATTGTGCGTAAAACTCTAACTTTCTTCGGATTGTATATAAAAACTTAAACAAGAACTCCTTCCCTTCTGTAGGTCCATTTCTTCTGTAAGAAGCCCAAGGATGTTGCCAAAAATCAGCATATCCGCTTAATGTAATTCTTCGCATTGGCTTAACCTCTAATCCAATATAGAAACCTTTTTCATTAATTGGAAGGCTCGACTCTCCAAATGCATTTCCATCAATCACCTGGTAGTCCGAGGCAAAATTGCGATATACAGCAGATAAATCAACTTTAGGATCCAAGCCAACCAACACACCGTGCAAATGAGCCATACCACCATTGTCACTCAAAGCAGTTTCACCAAAAAAAGTCATATTCTGAAGTCGCCAACTATAATCTAAGCTGGTATTTAACAATTGATTTCCGCCGAACAAGTATCTTTTATACAAGGCTTCATCCCGAATCAGATCGATATCAAATCCAGTGTAAAGTCCGTTCAGACTCACATTAAAGTTTCTAATTTTATATTGTAATTTACCTCCGAAATTCGTTTGATGAATCGAATTTTTATTTTCAATTTCGCTTTTTGTTCGGTGATATCCGTCCGTGCGAATATTGCCAAAACTATCAAAGTCCGTATTCAAAACGGTATCTCGAGCGACAACAGCATCTGCTGGTTTATAGGATGCAAAAGCCGTCATTTGTAGAGATTTTGCAAGGTTTATGGTAGCACCACCTCCTCTAAAAAAATTTACTTCATTTACCGAACTATAGGGACGCAATGCACGACCTCCCTTTTTGACATTCATCACATAAGAGGATTTGCCCGTAGAAAAGTCATTGTACAATATCAATCCCTGTCCCATACTCACCGCAAAGTCTCCTAAGGATACGACGCTAAACCGTTTATTAATGTCTTTGGCATAAACAAAGAAAGAATAAAAGTCAAATCCATACTTTGACCCTTCTCCAAACAGCTTTTCACCTGGATCCTTTTCAGCTGTAAAGCCCGCTTTAAAAGATTGCCCGTATTCATATCGATATCTCAAATACAGATGGTTAGGATCACCGGCAAATGGACTAATGCCATCATCATTTTTAATGTACCCTTTGCGTTGTTCGACGATGCGTTTGGCTTTGATATATAGTTGAGAATTACCTTTTGTCAAGGCATCCTTAAAATTCAAATTAAAATCAGAAGGTGCAAGGTCACACTTCAAAAACGGTGTCACATTTTGTATCGTAGCCAAATCCCATGAGGGAATCGCTTGTAATTCATAAATGCTTAAAAAAGTCCCATATTGGTTCCGATGTTGGATAAAATCGCTTATTTGCAATTCATTTAATAAAAATATCTCTCGTAAATCATATTCTGAAGCTACATTAATATTCAACGGATGCTCAAAAAAGTAATTGAGGTTTTCGAAAATCGTATTAAAATCAAAGTTTTCTGCATCTGTTGATTCTAGATATTCTTCTATGATATTCGCAATCAAATTATTAGTTTGGAGTTCTTGCCCCTTTACCGACCAAGAACCCATTAGCATACAAACCAATAACCATAAATATCTTTTCAAAACAATCGCTTTGAGGGTAAAGATAACAATATTATCAAATCCTAATAATAGTCAACGCCAAGAATTTTAAACAAGCTTATTAAAACAAGTATTTTTTTCTTCGGATCCGATTAAAAGCAGCACCTAAAGTGCGGACAATATCTCCAGCAATAAGGCTTTCTACACTTTGTTGCTTTAGAGCAAGATTTCCCGCTAAGCCATGCAAATAAACACCTAGAATAGCAGCATGGTTTGGTTTTAACCCTTGAGCCATCAGCCCAGTAATCACGCCGGTCAAAACATCTCCAGATCCGGCAGTCGCCATTCCAGGATTACCTGTAGAGTTGATATATTGTTCACCTTCCGGTGTAATGATCCTAGAATAAGCGCCTTTTAGCACCAAAATCCATTGATATTTTTTAGCAATTTCTATTGCCCGAGAAATCATCTCAACTTCGGTATCGACAGCACCGAAAAGCCGTTGAAACTCTTTAAAATGTGGTGTCAGAATACTTCCAGCCGGAAGATCTAAAAGTAACTCAGGGTTCATTGCCAATATATTGAGGCCATCGGCGTCAATAACCATGGGCTTTTCAACAGATTTCAATAAGGTCTTGACCGAAGCAACGGTTTTATCATGGGTACCTAATCCCGGCCCTAAGCCTATAGAAAACGATGACAAGTTTTTTATAGATCCGTTAAAACAGGTATATCCCTTACTTAAGACCATCGCTTCCGGGATGGTCTCATGGATGATTTCACGGCCGCATTCAGGTACTGTTGTGGTCACAAGTCCCGCTCCCGACCGAAGACATCCCAAGGTAGCCAAAATTGCGGCTCCTATCTTGCCTTCGCTACCTGCGATAATCAATGCATGCCCATAATTTCCTTTGTGTGTATGCCTTCCTCGAGGTTGATGGATTTTGCGAATGAGTTTTTTATCAATCCAATATGCAGCAGCTTCTATTGTCTCATAATAAGCAGCGGACAAACCAATATCTACAACCTTCCAAAAAGGGCAATACATATCATTTTCGCGAAGAAAAAAACTTAATTTAGGCAATTGAAATGTAATAACAGCATTACTGCGAATAGCTGTTCCCATAGCTACGCCTTCTGTCGGCAAACCAGATGGCATATCGACAGAAATGATGCGATTAGGCAAGGTGTTGATATAATCAATCCATGACGCCAGCATGCCTATGACCGGTTTATTGACGCCAGTGCCGAGAATTGCATCAATAATAATACTATTTTTAGATATCTCTGGAAAAGTATCCGTGTAGAAAGTTACGGGAACATCATCTAATTTATAAAGTCGCTTTAAATTTATATCAAAGTCCTCAGAGGCCGTTGGCATAAAATCTAAGATATGAACATGGACATCTAGAAACAAGGCTCTACATATCCTCGCTATAGCCAAGCCATCTCCTCCATTATTTCCTTTTCCACAGATGATATCCAGCTGTTCAGGACGATCTTGCGTTAAAGCTATAAACTCATCTACAAATGCTTGGGATGCTCGTTCCATCAAATCAATGGAGGCAATCCGCTCCTCTTCTATCGTAAATTGATCCCACTTTTTAAATTCGTTTCCGGATATAAGTTTCATATACATACGAGATTGGATGCAAGATAGAAAAAATCAGATATACCTGCTCTAATTCTTAACATATTTAATCCCTATTTATACATTTATTTTCATCATAGGCGTCAATAGAAGGAAAATGCCTGAAGTATTCATGGTCAAACATCCAATTAATGTGCATCCAAATACAAGATAGTTGCGTACAATTTAAACGCATACATTTCCTAAAAGGGAAGATCTACGTGGTCTTTATCTCGGTAAATTTCGGACTATTAAACTTCCATAAAACCTACTGGCATATTACCAGACATCGGATTATAGAAATTTCCGATATTAGGAAATAATAGAACTAATTCAGACGCAGGAACACCATACCATAAGGCCAACTCCGCAAAATACTCGTCAGTAGAGACTGAAGGTAGCAAAACTCCACCACCGACATCTAATGGATTTGTGTCTGAATTTAGATTGTAATTGGTCAAGGCTAAAGATGGAAATCTTCCATAAATATTTTGACCTTTTACTGCATTACCCATTACGAAAACATTAGCACCCCAAGCGTGGTCTGTGCCATTACCATTAGAGGACAACGTTCTAGAAAACTCAGACAGTGAGAAGGTGGTGACTTTATCATGTACGCCTAGCTGAACCAATGCGTTATAAAACTTACCTAACGCTGTATCAACGATAGATAACAATGCCTCTTGATTGGCGATCAATTCATCGTGCATATCCCAACCGCCTATTTCCACAAAAAATATTTGGCGTTTGACATCAAGTTTATCCCTTCCAGCTATTGTTTTAGCAACCATCTCGAGGCTCCTCGAAAAATAGTGATCACTTGTAAAAGGATCTGAAAATTCTGGTGCATTATCTAATACATCCGCCAGCATTTCATTGCCATCTATGCCTTTTTTAATGGTTTTAAGGTAGGTGCTTTTAAAAATATCCTCTTGGCTTGACGAGACCATATCGTCGATAGCTTTGCGTCTCAATCGATCATAAAACCAGCCATCATCATGATATCCATTAATACCGACACTACCATTATAAGGATCTATTGAATATTCTACCGTATTTTCGCCACTTTGAAAGATGTTACTACCCGCGACAGAAATATTCATCGAGATTGTATCATTATTATTGGCTGAAATCATTAGGTCTGCAATTTTTCCGCCCCAACCAATTGAAGATCTTTCATTTGGAACACCGGTCTGCCATTGTTGTTGTTGGTCAGAGTGCGAATAAAGTCCCAAAGGTGCCGAAACTAAGCCATCATAATATTCGATTTTATTCATTGGTCTGACCAACGTTCCTACATTCGAAACAAAGCCTAAATTGCCCGAATTAAAAAGTGCTTGCATATTGACCATAGAAGGATGAAAACCAAATTCACGACCTTCCGAGTCTTGATTGATCGGATAAATCGGCCTCAATTCATTTCGATTTAATGCAAGATTAGATCTCGACAACGCATATTCCGAATACGCAGCGCCACTTCTAGGTACCAGCATATTAAAAGAATCAATTCCTCCCGAAAACATAATACAAACTAACGCCTTATAATCCTCAGGTCCTGCTAAAATCGATGAATTAAATGCTGCTGCGGCATTTAGCGTTTTAAGGTTTAGCAAGGTCGAAAACATCGTCGTTGCACCAATAGCCGCACAACTTGCTTGTCCTAAAAATGCCCGTCTGGAAATTTTATGTCGTTCCATATTTTTTTTATTTTATAATATCACTTGAATATTTATTTAACGCAGGTATAGTCCGGCGAAATCATCATTAAAAAGAGTGCTAACCTCACTCGATAATGTTTGTACATTGAATCTGAATTGTAATATATCGGGTCGATTGCATCATGGATGATTTTTTTGGTTTCTTCGGTCAATTGACCATGCATAAATATCAAATCTAATTCATTAATTAAGGATTCAGGATCAATACAAATATTTTCTAGGTTTTCTAGGTCTAGATATACATTATCCGGATTATCAGGCCATTGACCTTCCCAACTTGAGAGTAAGCTTCCATAGATGCCGTAATGGATTAGGTTTATATAATTAATAGCCGTAGAAGTATTGTGAAGTTTAAACTCCGGAGCTACCAAATCTGCACTCGTTATCTCGCCGGCGGGTTGATAATCAGGAAGGTAAAAATTAAATACGGATGGTGATGCCAATACATGTTGCTTAACCGCTTGATAAAGATAATAACCCGTGTACCAATACCGATCTTGATCCGCATTCTTTGGCAAAGCTCTACACATGTGCACGTATCTAAGGAAAGGCTCTCTCAATTTACCAGGTGCACCCTCAAAGTAACCATTTGCATTCCACGCTTCATTGTCTAAAAGAATAGCCTTCATTACCGCCTCCATATCGCCGCGAACGCCATGTCCGTTATCATTAAAGGCACGAGCTACTCTTGCTACATATTCAGGTGATGGATTTGATTTTACCATCCTTTGAATCAATCGATAGGCTATAAATGGGCCTGTATTCGGGTGGTTAAATAAAAAATCAATTGCTGCTTCGATTTCTGCCATACCATCACCAGGAATGTCAATAATGCTACCATCCGGCATGACCTTAGGGCCTTGCTCGTGATTATCTTCCGACATAATCAATGGTTTAGTACCATCTACATAATATATTTCTAAACCAAATCGCGATCTTTTAGGCCACCAACAGCAAACATCGTTGAGTTCATCACAATAAGAAGGATTATTATCACTATAACAAGTACACTCCGGAGGCAAAGGCACTCCAGGACATGGAAGCACAACGCCGTATAAACCGGTAAAGATTTTAGCCATTTCCTTGATATCCTTATTATCATAAGTAGGTATCGGATTGCCATTGGCATCAAGTTTTCTAGTTCCGTCTATATTGAGTTGAAATAGTCCTATAGAAAATAGTTGCATCACCTCGCGTGCAAAATTTTCGTCAGGTCTAATATTTCTAATGGTATCTGTTTTATGATTATTAAGGTGACTCAAATAGTAACCCATCGCCGGATGTTTGGCCACATCTAGCAAAATATCTCGATAATTGCCGAAGGCTCGGTTAACAAATATATCATAGTATGAAGCAAGTGCGTCTCCCTTTCCATCCAAATCAGAATTAATGGATACAACTAAGATCTGACTCAAAGCATAAGCTACCTTCTGACGCAATAAATCCTTATTAGTCATATTTGTTTGCCACCAAGCGTAATTAAAGTGTAGATAATAAGGACCATAAGCATCGGGATCCGTAGCTCGGATTTCATCAAAGATTTGATTCATTTGTGGTAAGATCAAAGATGGTTTTTGTTTAAATTGATCCTCAATCCAATCCACAAAACCCAATTGAACCAACCTTTCTATTTCACTGCGGTCTGCGCCGAACGTAGCTTGACTTAAAAATCTAGATGCTGCCATATATTCGGCATTAAGACCAGAACCGTCTATTGTATTCTCGGGAATAGTACCCTTAACACTACTACTTGCAGTCACTTTGATGCCCTGATGATGTCCGGCTCCTATATAATCATGATAGGGTTGACCAAAAACAAAGCTAGATATCGCGACAAAAAAGACACATGCAATATTGGTGATAAAATTCGTTTTCATGATAACACTAACTTTTGATTATTTAATGACTTCTAATTTGGTACTATTTGTTCTATGCTGCTGAATAACATTTAAGAAATACAGCCCTGACGGATAATTTCCCACCTGAATTTCAAGGATATCCGTTCCGCCAGTGATCGTAATTGGCTTCCAATCAACCTGTTGTCCGAGTATATCTACGATTTGAATGACAGCTTCTCCAGCAGAAAAATCCTTGAGATATAATTTAGTTTTTTCTCTAGCAGGATTGGGATAAACACTTAACCTCGTCGCTGCGTAGATATCGTCTGTTTGAGTAATGATCGGCTCTGCTTCAATCTTGATCTCTCCCAATCCATAACAATTACCGCCATGATTACTCAACCCGGTTATTAACACATAACGTGCAGCAACATAAAAGTAATCAGGGACAATTTCACCTGTATAAATAGAAGACCCGGATGCCTTAGGAACAAAATAGTGGGTCAATTCCTCCCATGTTTTACCATCATCCGAAACATCAATGACGATCTCATGCATGCCATCTTCAAGTTTGCCTAGCAATGCTCTCCTACTCCAAGCTTCATTATTGTAACTATTTATACGCTCAGGTGTATTGAAATTCCAAATGAAGAAATTCTTAATTTCATAATTTTGCCCGAGATCATACATAATCCAATGGGAAATACCTCTATCTTGATTGGGATTTGCAGATGGCTCGCAAGACAACCAACCATCACTTAGATTTGTCGAATGTCTATCCGGATAAGGGATACTCTGACTATACAAGCCATTACTCTTACATAATCCTAAAAACCCAACTACACAAATGAGAATAAATCTTGCCATATCCTAAAAATTTAAAAATAATAAACAAAACAATATAAAAGATAAAGGATGCTTATAGGAATATGACTATTGCAAAACGCTGTTTTACGTTTGAAATCATGGATTATTTAAATCTACCTAACCATATCCATGAATCGATAAAACAAAGATATTACTATTTTTTAATTCACAACTATTTTATTTGAAAAAATCAAAAAAAATATTTAGTGTTATTAGATCCGAATTAAGCATAAGAATGCGCCTATGTTGTGAATATTTCACGGCTCAAATTGAGTGTCCTCCAAGATTACTCCAAATCATCGTCAGAGTAATCGTCATCAAAGTAGTTATCTTTAAAATCGTCGATCTCTCTTCGATCTCGCTTTGTTGGTCGTCCATCGCCTTTGTCTCGATACTCCACGCCGGCTTTGCCTACAAACCAATCCTTAAATTTGTTGAGTTCTTCGGCTGGTGTCAAATCTTCATAACAAGGCGCAGCTAGCACAGCTGAAACCCTACGTTCTATCAAATGTTTGACCTTGAACGTAAAATTAAATCCATTCTTTTTGACTACAACGATTTCACCTTCCATCACGAGATAAGAGGGCTTGACTGCTACATCATGGATTCTGACTTTACCGGATTTACAGTAATCCGTAGCCATGGTTCTAGATTTAAAAATGCGAACCGCCCACAACCATTTATCCAGGCGAACTTTAGACAGACTGTGATTCATCGTGCTTCAAAATCGGCATTTCCGGATGCATGTCTTCCAAGGCTTTCAATACAATCTTTGATATATGATAATTTCGATACCAACGCTTGTCACTTGGTACAATATGCCAAGGGATTTCACTATGATTCAGCGCATATTCGTAGGCTTCCATATATTGGTTCCAATATTTTCGCTCTTCCCAGTCTTCAGCCTTGTGTTTCCAGTTTTTAAGCGGATCATCTATGCGTTCTTGTAGTTTTTGCTCTTGACGATCCAATGAAATGTGCATATAAAATTTTAGAATTTTAGTATTGTTATCAAATTCTAATAATTCTTCAAATGCGTTGATCGCTTTCATCCTTTTTTCGACCTTATCAAAGTCAATCCATTGATGCACGCGTTGAATAAGAATATCCTCGTAATGCGATCTATTAAACACCATAATATTGCCAGTCTCGGGTGTTCTCTTATGAACTCGCCAAAGGAAGTCATGAGCTATTTCTTCAGAAGTCGGCTTTTTAAAACCATAGGTATCGATACCTGTTGGATTGCAGTCTGCAAATACGGTTTTGATGGTACCATCTTTACCACTAGCGTCCATGCCTTGCAAGACTACGAGTAAACTTTGTTTGCGCTCTGCATATAACTTATGTTGAAGTTGTCCAATCTGAATAGCCATATCAATGGTCTCAAGTTCACATTGATTCTTATTCAGATGTTTTGGTGCATTTGTTGATATTTCGGATAGTTTTATTTTTGCCATAGGTGTTGGATAAATTTAATGATTTATAAATAGGTATGATTTAATGCATTTTGCTTCTCTTTACAAGATAATTTTGGAGGACAACGTCAAACCCTTGATTAATATCCGCTTCTACAAAATCGATTTTATATTGCAAACACTTCAATTTTAATGCTTCTTTATAGGCCTGCATTTTTTCTACATACAATTCTTTGACCTGATTATGTTGTAACTTAATTTCTTCACCAGATTCCAAATCTACAAATAGATAAGGACGATTCTCAAATTCGAAGTCAATCTCATGCTTTTTATCGGTAACATGAAAAAGGATAACTTCGTGCTTGGCGTATTTAAGGTGCTGCAAGGCTGCGAATAGGTCGTCTTGCCGATCATCATCATCTAGCATATCGCTAAATATAATCACCAATGACCGTCGATTGATGCTGTCAGCTAATTGATGTAAAGCCTTGGCCGTAGCTGTTGTCTTTTGTGGTGTCGAGTCATGAATCAATTCATCCAAATAGGTCAATAAAAGCCTATAGTGAGAGGTCGCTGACCGGCATTTAGTATGAATGCGAACATCGCTATCAAAGACGCTAAGTCCAAAAGCATCCCGTTGTTTTTTGAGCAGGTTCATAACACATGCCGCTGCCAATGCAGAAAACTGCAATTTATTCAAAGTCTTTCCAGGCAGTTGTTCGGGATAATACATAGAAGATGAAGTATCGATGATAATTTGGCAACGTAAATTCGTCTCCTCTTCATATTTTTTTGTAAACATTTTATCAGAACGAGCATAAACTTTCCAATCTATATCTTTGGTAGATTCGCCCGGATTGTACAAACGATGCTCTGCAAATTCTACAGAAAAGCCATGAAATGGACTTTTGTGCATCCCAATAATAAAACCTTCAACGACTTGCTTTGCCAGCAATTCAAGATTTTCTATTTGTCGTACATCAAAATGATCAAAAAAACTCATTGAATTAGGATATTAAATAAAAAACTACTGACTCCGATAATGAAAACAGTAGTTTTTTATATTCAATACTTGTAATCAAACTATATCAATTATAGGTGTGAAGTGATTTTAGCTTCTAAAGCTGCTTTAGAGGTCACTCCTACCTGCTTATCAACTACTTCTCCATCTTTAAGGATCAATATCGTAGGAATGCTTCTTATTCCATACTTTAATGATACTTCCGGATTTTCATCAACATTCAATTTACCTATCTGAGCCTTACCATCATAAGCGGCTGCTAAGTCATCAATAATGGGGCCTATCAATCTACATGGTCCACACCATTCAGCCCAAAAATCGACAACAGTAACACCACCTGCAAGCGCAGTTTCTTGAAAATTGTTGTCTGTGAATTCTAGTGCCATTTTTACAATTGTTTTATATTGGTTAAAATTTAAAAAAACATAATTTAGTAATAACGTTGTGCTATTACAAAAGTTCCTGCAAATGTAGATAAAAACTTATAATACTTTATTAATAAAAACTAAAAATAGCTTCTATCTCCTAAAAACCAAGATTATTGATCCTTATTCTCCCTTCTTTTTTGTATTTATCCCTAATGCGGCATAAATTGGACAGAAATTAATAAAGCTGGTCGCTGCAAAAATAATAGCCAATATTCCCAATACAATCGCTAGCGTGCCAGAAATCACATGACCAAAATACAATGCACCAATCAAGGCAGCCACTGCAAGACGAATCAATTTATCTTGTTTTCCCATATTCTGTTTCATAAACTTAAAAATTTAAAAGTTATTTAATCAAATATAAAATTAATATTATAATTTTAACTTTTATTTCCTGTAAAAAGTTTAATCTTTAGATTTGCATTTTATCATTTTGAATCCATAAAACTTTATCTCTGATGTTGCCATTTGATCCGGTGCCGGTACTTGTCGTAGGTCCATATTCACTCATCCCTTTACAACCATCTGATTTTGAAGCAGTGTATGCAGCTGCATCAGATCCTGAAGTATGGGCACAACACCCGAATAAAAATAGATATGAACGATCGGTTTTTCAAAATTTCTTTGAGGGAGCCATTCAAAGCGGTGGCGCATTTAAAATCGTCGATCGGCACACCAACGAAGTCATCGGTAGCACGAGAATTTACGATTACGATCCAGAAAAAAGCACCATTCTCATTGGTTATACATTTTTAAGCAAAGCATATTGGGGCAAAGGAGCCAACGCTATTATAAAAAGGATGTTACTAGATTTTCTCTTTCAATATGTAGAGGTAGTCCAATTACATATTGGCGCCAACAACTTACGTTCTCAAATTTCTATCGAACGTATCGGAGCTACTAAAGTCGATCACATAAAAATCGCCTATTTTGGAGAGCCGGAAAGGGAAAACTTCGTATATGAATTCAGAAAGTCGAATTGGAAATAATTAAGCCCGGATTACACGATTAATACTTGAGTTCAACTAATAAATGCAACTTTTCTTACTTAGTCGAATGGATGTTAAAACTCCCATCCTTCTATGGGTTTTACCTTATACTTTTCTTTGGTTAGTATTCTTTGTTTTTGGCGATCAAGGATTAACCTCGCCAACGCCATTTGTGGTTCTTCTTCGCGCCAAGGCTGAAGTGCCTCATTTATCAAGCGCTCTTCAACATCGAGCCTGTATAAATAGCTCAAGAGCATATCTATATCGTATTTGAGGTACCACTCCACTCTCCCGGCTATCGCATTTAAAAAATCTTCTTCTGAAAGATCATCAGACCTTTCCAAGCCCATATCGGCACTCATTCTATCAAAATTGCTCAATTCAGACATTTTTCCTTAATTTTGTTCATATAAAAATGCAATTAATGACTCCGAAGCATTTCGATCATTGACCAATCTCGGTATCTTCGATTGACCGCCCAATCTTCCTTTTTGTTTCAACCAATTGGAGAAAGTATCTTTTTTGACAAAGTTGAGTTTTAAGGAAACCAAGGCCATATCCTTATATCTTTTTGCATCATAATCCGAATTAACCGCTCTGAGGTTTTTATCCAATTCCTCTGCAAAAGCCTTTTTGTCTATTGGGTTTTCAGCAAATTCAATCCACCATTCGTGTCCACCTTGATTATTGTTTTCCATATATACCGGAGCCACCATGTAATCAATGACCTTGACGTTGAAGATTTCACATGTTTGTTTTAAGGCACTATCGGTGTTATGAACCATCACTTCTTCACCAAAAACATTAATATAGTGTTTTGTTCTACCGGTCACCATAATTCGATAAGGATTAGTAGAAACAAATTTGATGACATCTCCCGGAATATACCGCCACAAACCGGAAGCTGTAGTGATGACCATGCAATAATTCTTATCCGTTTCGACATCTTCTAGTGTCAAGATATCTGGATTGTGGTTGTCGATTTGATCTATTGGGATAAATTCGTAGAAAATCGCATTATCCAAAAGCAATAACATACCTTTTTCATTGACCCTATCTTGTATTGCGAAATAGCCTTCTGAAGCATTATAAACTTCATAATATTCGATATCATTATCTGGAAAAAACGCATTAAATTGACTTCGATAAGGATCAAAGCCTACTCCACCATGCATATAAGTCTTAGCATCCGGCCAGACTTCCCTCATGTTGTCCTTACCAGTTAATTCTAGAATGCGCTTAAAGAGGACAATAGTCCAAGTAGGCACTCCTGCAAACATGACGACACTCTCTTTGGTCGTGATTCGTGCGATACTCTCGATCTTAGCTTCCCAATCAGCGAGCAAGGCTGTTTCAAAATCCGGTGTGTAGAAAGGCCTTCCCACCATGGGCATTCTATTGAGTAAAATGGCTGAAACATCACCTACGGTAATATTATTATCAAGGGTTGTCAATGAACCACCCATAATCAAGTTTTTGCCTTCAAAATTTCGGGCATCAGGATGATTCTTGTATAAAATCGACATCGCATCCCAACTGGCTGCCACATGATTTTCAAAAAGATTTTCGTCCGTAATCGGAATAAACTTACTTTTGTCATTAGTAGTACCCGAGGATTTTGCAAACCATGAAACCGTACCTGGATACAACTCATCCGCACTTCCATGCATCATCTTATCTATATAAGGCCATAAATCCTCATATCGGTTAATAGGAACTATCTTGCGAAAATCCTTGATATTTTCGATGCCACCTGCACCGATATCCTTCCCATAACGAGTGAGTTTCAATTTACCTGTAAAGTCTGTTAAGATGTCTTTTTGTAGCTCGAATGGAGATATACGCATGGCATGAATACGCGTACTTCTATATTTAAGATAACCTTTAATCAATGTATTGAAAAAAGAGTAAAGCATATTCATTTAAATTGTTCAGGTAAAGATATATATATTTTAAAAAAAATAAATACTGTAAACAAAAAATTAACATTAAAAAAAGTAATTATTCTGTAACCATATTCAGACATCGTGACTCTAATCTAGTGCTCTGTCAACAAAATTATCTTAATAAAATGTCGTTCTTTTTATAGACAGAGCACTAGTAATGATCCAATCAAAAATGCTAAAAATATAGAAAATATGGGCGCTCAGAGTGAAAAAGAAGGGTTTGAAAAAGCAACCGAAAATCATATTTGTAATTTAAATTTTGGTCGTTTTGTAGCGAAGGAAATCATTGTAAGCTAAAAAGTAAATCTATTATTGAATCATGAAAGGTGCACGTACACGATCGAAATGGTTGATTAATATCTCTAAACAAGATATTAACTCTATGGTGCGCATTGATTCATATAGAAAAATAATAGAAGATGCGCTATCAAAATTAGACTCAAAGGATCAGACCGTATTTGCATCTATCGAGATACAAGGTAAAAATATCGCTGAAGTTGCGCAACTTTTGGGATTAAGCCAAGAAGAAACATTCCAAACGCTTCAAAAAGCCAAGAATCGATTACAAATCATCATCGATGAAACTTTTCAACCTAATATGCTCTTTCCATACCATGATGAGTACTGTAATCCAATGACAAAAAAAATCATGAACCTTATTAATAATTTATAAATACAAAAAATGAACACTATCCATAAAACAATAAATACCGCATTAACCAAAATGACAAAAAATGATGCCGAGGTCATGTCCGAGGAGCAAAAGATAGAAAAAATAGCCTTCCATTTTAAGAAGATTATGGAAACTTTAGGTTTGGATCTTGATGATGACAGTCTAAAAGGCACACCCAAGAGGGTTGCTAAAATGTATGTTAAAGAAACATTTAGTGGCTTAAATCCCAAAAACGAACCATCGATTAGCGTCTTTGACAATCATTATGGATACAATAGAATGTTGGTAGAGAAAGACATAACCTTGTATTCAAATTGTGAACATCATTTCGTGCCAATCATAGGAAAGGTACATATCGCCTATATGCCACATCAACAAGTACTTGGGCTTTCAAAACTCAACAGATTGGTTCAATATTATGCTAAAAGACCACAAGTTCAAGAAAGGCTTACCATTCAAATCATGGAAGCAATGAAAAACATTTTAAAACACGATGATGTTGCAGTATTTATAGAGGCAGATCATTTGTGTGTAGCATCCAGAGGCATTAAAGACACCAATAGTTCGACAATAACTGCGCTCTATTCTGGCAAGTTTGAAGATGAGCAGATTCAACGCGAATTTTTGTCTATTATACAAAAATAAATCATTTACTTAAACTAAAAATCACAAAAGATTATGGCACAAGTTGTAAAAATAAGAACCATCGAGCACCTTACGCACGACGTATTAAAGATCGTTCTTGACAAACCTGAGGGATTGACCTACAATCCGGGGCAAGCTGTTGATTTCGCCATCAACAAGCCGAATTGGGAAAATGAGTGGAGATCATTCACGTTTACTTCACTTCCCGAGGATAATTTTATCGAATTTAATATAAAAGTCTATCCTTCACATGAAGGCGTCACTAACGAATTACAAAAATTGCACGAAGGTGACGAAATCCTCATAGGTGACGTTTATGGAGATATCCAATACAAGGGAGAAGGTATTTTTATAGCCGGAGGTGCAGGAATAACACCCTTTGTATCTATCCTTCGAGCATTGGATAAAGAACATAAAATTGGCAATTCGAAATTAATATTTGCCAATAAGACAAAATCAGATATTATCTCAGAACAATATTTCAACCATTTGTTGGGAAGTAATTTTATCAATGTGCTATCCAATGAAACCATCCAAGGCTATGAACATGGCTACGTAACAGCTGAACTCATAAAAAATCAAATCGAAGGTCACAAATACTTTTATTTGTGTGCACCACCACCGATGATGACCGCTGTAGAATCTCAGCTAAAATCCTTAGGCATTCAGGATGAAGCCATCATCAAAGAAGGGTTTTAATACAAA
Organism: Chitinophagales bacterium; assembly: GCA_026928325.1. Taxonomy (GTDB): domain Bacteria; phylum Bacteroidota; class Bacteroidia; order Chitinophagales; family Saprospiraceae; genus OLB9. Next base: position 55,460 of record JAIXKS010000032.1, read on the forward strand.
AGCGACATTATAATAATGCATAAGAAAAAAAGCTTGGTTACTTTAGTTTTTCTAAAGCCAAGCTTTTTGTTTTTTATGTGCTTCCAAGAAAAACACAATATAGGGAACTTTTAAGAAAATTATTTTGTATTATAAAGTAACTATCTAATTATCATTATCCTAATCAATTCAATAAATATAAACCTATCAAACCTTAACCTATGATTGAATAATTACATCACCAAAACTATATCTCATACCATGAAAACGAGAATATTATTAACCGGAGCATCTGGAAATATTGGTCGTGAAGTGCTAAAAACCCTTGTTCAGCATAAAAATGATTTTGACATAACTGTCTTTGATAAATTTTCAAAAACAAGCCATAAGGTTTTAAGCCCATATCAAAAAGACATCTCCATCATATATGGAGATATTACAAATCCAACAGACACAGTAGTCGCAACTCAAAACCAAGACATAGTCATACATCTTGCAGCCCTAATCCCACCGACGGCTTATGATCATCCGGAATTAGCCTATAAAATCAATGTTGAAGGCACAAAAAACTTAATTCACAATCTCGAAACAAATGCGCCAGAAGCCTTTTTGATTTATACTTCTTCAGTAGCTGTGTATGGAGACCGGCTAAAAAACCATCATATCCGGGTAACCGATCCAATAAATCCCGTCGAAGGTGATACCTATGGTCAGTCTAAGGTAGAGGCAGAGCATTTAGTGAAAAACAGTCAACTGAAATGGAGTATATTTAGATTGTCAGCCATTATGGGGGCTGGAAACCACAAAATTTCAGGGATAATGTTTCTAATGCCATTAGAAACGCCCTTGGAAATCACGACGCCTGAAGATGCAGCCAACGCGCTATTTAAAGCGACAAGGCATCTTGATGCACTCCAAGGTCGCATATTCAACCTCGGTGGAGGAGCTGAGAATCGAATCATTTATAGAGATTTTTTGAAGCAAAATTTCAAAATTTATGGTTTAGGGGCATTTAATTTTCCTGAGGGCGCATTTGCATCAAAAGATTATCATTGTGGTTACTATGCCGATGGAGATGAACTAGAAGCTATTTTGCGATTTAGGAATGATAATTTATCAAATTATTTTGAGAAAGTTAAAAAAAGTGTGTCTTGGTTCACTTATAGTCTAGCCAGTATATTTAATCCAATAATTAAAAGAGTGCTACTACTTAAATCCGAGCCTTACAAAAAGATGATAAATCGTGCTCCAGCTGTATAAATGTAGATTAGTCGTGTTTTTATTTTGAAATCGCATGGATTCTATTATCGACAAAAGTCACCTTTTACTCGCTTTGTCCCTTCAAATCTTGACATTATTTGAGGTCGTCGTATCCGCCATTATCGAAGTATAAAAGGCTAAATCTAAAATTTAAAAACAAAAACGCTGACATACATTTATATTTATTTAATTTATCAAAGCATATAAATCAACATTTTATACATTACATAAAAAATTATTTAAATATTTATGTAAAAATATTTTGTAATTCGGATTGAGAATAGTGAACTTTGCACTGTCAAATAAAAAGCACGAATAGTGAATTTATCTTTAAAAAATATGATGCCCATGATGATGATGTGTAGCAATACGCAGGGCTCGATTATTTTTTAATTCTAAACTTAAATATTAAAATATAAAAAGCCCTTGCCTAAGCGAGGGCTTTTTTTTTTGAGTAAAATTTAAAACAAACTTAATGTATCCTTTAAAAAAATTGATGATGTTGATGTGTATGATGTGTATGATGATGCAAATGTCACCGCATACCCGGAGATTTAGTCGTTAATTTTTAAATGATACTTTCAAAAAATCAAAACTAAAGTCCTTCCGGTGTTCCAGAAGGACTTTTTTTATTTTATAACCGTTTAAATAAATTTCAAATCATGAGTCAATTCAAATTTTCAACCCAAGCCTTACACACAGGACACGATGTAAAAACCTCAGTCGGAAGTAGAGCCGTGCCCATTTATCAGACGTCATCTTACGTATTTGAAAGCGCAGATCATGCCGCAGGTGCTTTCAATCTCAGTATTCCAGCCTACATTTACACGCGGCTCAACAATCCTACCAATGATGTCCTCGAACAACGATTGGCTGCACTCGAAGGAGGAATCGGAGCGGTCGTAACCGCTTCAGGTGCATCAGCTGTAGCTACGACCTTTCTAACCCTCCTAAAAGCCGGCGATCATATCGTTGCCTCAAATAGTCTTTATGGTGGAACATATAATTTATTGAGTGTCACCTTACCGAGATTGGGCATACAAACCACATTTGTAGATCCCAGTGATATCGAGCATTTCAGACAGCACATCCATCCCAATACGAAAGCGATCTTCGTAGAGAGTATCGGAAATCCAAAGCTCGACATCATTGATCTAAAATCAGTAGCTCAAGTAGCCAAAGCTGCCAAAATTCCATTTATTGTCGATAATACTACTGCTACACCCTACCTCCTTCGACCGATAGAACATGGTGCTGATATCGTCATTCATTCCTTGACAAAATACATATCCGGCAATGGAACCTCTCTAGGAGGAGCAATCATTGACTCTGGAAATTTTGACTGGAGCAATGGAAACTTCCCTGAATTTACAGAACCGTCAGCTGGCTACCATGGACTTATTTACCACGATGTATTAGGAAAAGCCGCTTTTATAGCCAAAATAAGAATCGAAGGTCTGCGAGATTTTGGTTCCGCCTTAAGCCCATTTAATGGATTTCAGATCCTCCAAGGCTTAGAAACCCTTTCCGTAAGGATTATTAAACACAGTGAAAACGCGCTCCAATTGGCACAATGGTTAGAAAAACGTCCGGAAGTAGCTTGGGTCAACTATCCAGGACTACCCAACAGTGCGTATTATTCAAAAGCTATCGAATACCTGCCCAAAGGTCAAAGCGGTTTAGTCACCTTTGGCCTTAAAAAAGGATACGAAGCTGCAAAAACCGTAGTCAATGAGACCAAATTATTTTCACTTTTGGCTAACTTTGGAGATTCAAAGTCGCTCATCATTCATCCTGCATCTACAACGCACCAACAATTGTCCGAGGAAAGCCAAGCAGCTACTGGTGTCACACAAGATTTAATACGTTTATCAGTAGGTCTTGAAGACATAAGAGATCTTATTGAAGATTTAGAACAAGCATTTAACATAGTCACAAATCAAAATCATGGAGTTACAAAAACTAACCATACAACTGCCAGCCACGTTTAAAGATATCGGAATATCCACCATCGAATTGACGTATCAGATATTTGGCAAGCCACTGCATGAAGCGCCAATCATCTTGGTCAATCATGCGCTGACAGGCAATAGCCAAGTAGCCGGTACGTCCGGATGGTGGAAAGCAATCGTCGGAACCAAAAAAGCAATCAATCTAGAAAAGTACACCGTCATAGCCTTCAACATACCATGGAATGGTTATCAACTGGAAGAAGTCGAACTGCCCGTACAACACCAATTGCTCAGTACCAAGAAGGTCGCGGAGATATTTTGGGCTGGACTTGACCAACTCAACGTACCTGTATTACATGCAATCATTGGCGGAAGCATCGGCGGAAGTATCGGTTGGGAAATGGCGTTTTTAAGACCTCATGCTATACATCATCTCATTCCAATCGCTTGTAGTCTCAAAGCCTCTGATTGGTTAATTGCCAATGTTTTAGTGCAAGAGCACATCCTCAATCACTCAACGAGTCCTATTGAAGATGCCAGAAAACACGCCATGCTTCTCTACCGAACTCCGGCGTCATTGACTGAAAAGTTTAATTTGCAATATAAAAAAGAAGAGCAACAATACGCAGTTGAAAGTTGGTTAGAATATCATGGAAAAACCTTAAAAAACAGGTTTTCTTTGAATGCTTATAAAGTGATCAATCATTTACTTAAAACGATAGGTCAAGAGATCAGGGAAAGCGACATCGTCAAGTTTTCGCAAGCCTCCAATATTAAAATTCACATGATTGCCATCAATTCTGATTATATGTTTCCGCGAGAAGAACAATTACTGATATTTGAAACCTTATCGAGATACAAAAGTAGTATCAAATATTCGGAAATCCAATCCATTCACGGACACGATGCTTTCCTCATTGAATACAAACAATTGGAAACCATTTTAAACCAAGTTCTCTAAAATCAATACACCCATGAAAGTTATCAAATTAGGAGGCAAAGCGCTTGCCCATTCGAGTGAATTCGAAAATATAATCCGCATCATCCAAGGCGGTGTACAAGAAGACCAAATTTTGGTTATTGTTTCTGCCATTGGCAATACGACAGATACGCTCTGCCACATGCTCGAGCAAGCCAAAAATCAAGAAGCGTGGGCTTCTGAGTTCCATGCATTTATCAATAGGAACTACCATCAAGAAGCCGATTTGACCGATATCTTTTCTTTGTTACAGAAGCTCTACGAAGGAGTGTACTTACTAGAAGACTACACCTTAAAAATCAAAGACTTAATCCTAGCTCAAGGAGAATTAATTGCTTCTAGAATCATCACTGCGATACTAAACAAAAAAGGGTTGAACGCTGTATCTATAGACAGCCGTCAATTATTGGTTGCAGACGAACAATTTGGCAATGGCCAAATCAAAGAAGACTTGTCTAGAATGTGCACTTCAGCGTGGTTTGACCAATTGGACAAACATCAAATTGCGATCATCACGGGATTTATCGCTTCTACTGAAAATGGAGATACTATCACCTTAGGCAGAAATGGTAGTAATTATTCGGCAGCACTCATTGCAGACTTTCTTGATGCCACGGAATTGCAAAATTATACGCATGTGGATGGAATATACACAGCAGATCCGGAATCGGTAAAGCACGCCCATCGAATCGATGAAATCCACTATAACGAAGCTAGTGAAATCGCCAATTTGGGTGCTTCGGTCTTGCATGGAAAAACAATCTTACCGCTTTTAAACAAGAACATACCGCTGCGCATCCTCAATGCTTTGAAACCTCAAAGCCATGGCACGCTGATATCGTCCAAGCCCACTTCGCCGGGCGTCAAATCATTATCCGTTCAAAATGATGTACACTTAATTCAATTAGACGGAAGAGGCTTATTAGGAAAAGTTGGTATTGATGCTCGTGTTTTTAGTGTCCTTGCTCAAGCAGATATCAGTGTTGGCCTTATCTCCCAAGGTACTTCGGAACGTGGACTTGGCTTTATCGTCAAGTCAGCTCAAGCATCGCAAGCTTACGAATTACTAAAAAAGGAATTTGCTTCTGATTTTTATCGCCAAGATGTGAATGCAATTCATATTCATCCAGATATTTCGGTTATTTCTATCATTGGCCAAGATCTTAGCACATTTGACAAACCATACGCATCGCTCGTAAAAAATAAAATAATCCCTATCCTATTCAGCAACTCTGTTACAGGTAAAAATGTCAGTTTAGTCGTTAGAAAAGATCAATCACAGAAAGCCATCAATGTCATTCATGGGCAAATATTCGGAATGGCTAAAAAAATAAATTTATTTATATTTGGTCATGGACAAGTCGGATCGGCATTGATCGATCAAATCCTTACGTCAACGGTCACCATCCGACAAAAGAAAGGTCTGCAATTAAATATCGTAGGCATCGCCAACTCCCAAAAATTCATATTTAACGAAACAGGTTTGGACAGCGATTGGCAAGAAGCCATTGCAAAAAGTGGGCAACCTTATACGATAGACGATGTCATCAACTTATCCAAAGAACACCACTTGGAAAACCTCATTGCCATCGACAATACCGCATCCGCTGCCTTTGTCAAAGACTATCCTCGTTTGATAGAAAATGGCTTTGATCTCGTGTCATCCAACAAAAGTGCCAATACCTTATCTTGGTCCTTTTATAGCGAACTCCGTCATTTACTCAAGGGCAATCACAAAGAATATTTGTACGAAACCAATGTAGGTGCCGGGCTTCCTTTGATCGACACTATAAAATTGCTTCATCTCTCCGGCGAAAATATTACAAAAATCAAGGGTGTGTTTTCGGGAAGTCTAAGCTATATCTTTAATAATTTCTCTACACGGAATGTACCTTTTAGCCAAATCCTCCAAGAAGCGGTGAACCTCGGCCTTACCGAACCCAATCCAGCTGAAGACCTTTCCGGCAATGATGTAGCTCGTAAACTCCTTGTTCTTGCACGAGAACTCGAATTAAAAAATGAATGGGAAGAAATTGACATTCAAAACCTCATACCAACAAACTTTCATCATCTAGAAAAAGTCGATTTTTTCTCTAATTTGACTTCCTTAGATGAGCATTACTCCAAGTTAAAGCAACAATTAAAGCCCAATCATGTATTTCGATACATTGGTGAGCTATCAGGCGATCTTCAACTAGAAAAGGGAGCATTGAAAACGCAACTGATTGAAGTCCCAATGAATACGCCGCTAGGACAACTCAAAGGCTCAGATAGTATATTTGAGATATTTACGGAGAGTTATGGCGACAATCCCATCATCATCCAAGGTGCCGGCGCTGGTGCAAGTGTAACAGCCAGAGGTGTTTTTGGCGATATCTTGAGACTCTCGGATAAAAAGTAAAATTTTAGTTATTGTACCGTTAGTCGCTCATTTAAAAAAATGTTTAGTGTTAAAAAATAAAAATTCCATCATTAATTTAAAATAGTCTATTTAGTTCTAACATTTGATAGTAATAGTAACCAGGTTGTCATAAAAATCATTCCGAAGTATTTCTAAGCTTAGTAGTTTTTTTGATAATATACTTCATTGGGTGTAAGATTAATTATACTATTAGGTATATCTTTTCCTTGTTAAGGTTCATTCTCATGTCTAATATCCTTGTCATTCTTGATATTTCTGACATCAAAAGTTTCTATACATTCTTGTTCAATAATATCGTTTTGGCACTCTACTATTCAATTATTTTAATGAATCTCCATGCTCCTATCATACCAATTTGGATAATATTAATGATGAGTTCGAGGAGGATGTTATATTTACCTATGTTGTCAGACATGAGTTTATTATTTGATGTAAAAATACATCCGAAAGGCTAAAAGCTGATTTTGTTAATTATGGATGACTGTTTCCATAATGGAAATAGTCCTAAAACCACAAGTCTATTTTGTGTCTTTTTTGGAACTACTTGTACGAGTAATACGTTATAATGTAGTTATTTAAGCAAAAGCCGTAACTTTGCAAAAAAATTCAATCATGAGTAGATTTTTTGAAGACAGCTCAACTGTTCATCTTCCGAAATGCAATATTTGCAAACATCATATTTCCGGTTTGAAGTGTAAAGCTTTTGACAGGATTCCTAATGATATTGTCTTTGATAGAGAAGAACACAATAAAGTGCAACCAGACCAAAAAGGACAATATGTGTTTGAAGAAAAAGTAAAAAGATACCAATCATGAGTAGATTTTTTGAAGATTTTAGCGACTTAACAAGTGAACAAATCAGGTCTTTTTTTCCCGATTGTAATCGATGCAAACACTATCTTGGTAACGCAAAGTGTAAAGCTTATGACGATATCCCCGATGAGATTATTACTAATAATAGCCATAAGGAAGTACGACCAGACCAAAAAGGACAATATGTGTTTGAAGAAAAAGTAAAAAGCAAAGTTACTCTATGACTTATCTTCAAGTTCTATTAATAATACACCACTTTTCTTTGTAACATTTTTTACAATAAATTTTGTATCTGGCTTAAATAAGACTTCTTTCTGCTTCTTATACAGTGAATATTTACCTATGGCTACTCCTTGTTTACTTGTTACTTTGATATAAACTTTATATTTGCCACGTGTAAAGGTGTCTTTTTGTTTGATATCATAAGATGTGGATAGAAAGCCCTTATCTTGATATATATTTTCTTTTTGTACGCTATTTATAAACTCATTATACTTTTCATAGCTTTTAAAACCAATCCCTCTGTGTATCGTACCTTGATATTTCGGAGCATTATCGAGTACTTTTATTAGCCTGTTCATCTGGTCTTTATCTACTTTGTCACAGCCTATGCCGTATCGCTTACAGTTATTCCAGTGTTTGTGGTTTTTGTCCGTGTAGGTCTTTATTGCTTCGATATCTTTGCTATCATCCAGTTTCAGTGCACTCATGGCTCTGACATAGGACGTGTAAACGTTCTCATCACTATGAGTTTTTGGTTGATAGCATCGTATGTGCGAATTAGCTCTTTTACTTGCAGCTATCTTTATACATCTCCTTTTAGCCATGTGCTATATTCATCATCATCTAAAGCTCCGTGTCCACCAACAACGCTTCTGCTTCCTCCTCGTCAATCCCTTCGATAATCATTATAATCTTCTTAGCTTCATCACGGCTTATTTCATTATTGAGGAGCTTGGTTAAGACTTCCTCTAGTTCGTCCAGGTCTTCAGGTAGCTCATCTACGCTGGTGATCTCGTCTAGATCCAAGGATCCTACATCCGTTTTTTCTTCAAGGATGCCCCACTCTATTAGTAATGCGTCAGCTGCTTCGAAGATGCTCTTGTAGTCCTGGTACTGTCCGGAGCGCAAGACCTCTTGTAGTACCATGATCGCATAGTCTCTACGCTTGATATCGTCGGTATCATAAGATCCTGCTGCGATGACGGCCATGGCTTCGTCATTTTTATACAACAATAGTGGTGCGTATAGCATCGCTTTGATATGGACGTCTATCATGAAGTCATTGCCCAAGTACTTGCTCTTGACATACATCATATAGTCTCGTTGCCGCTCACCTGGTAAGCTTTGCTCTACATATAGCTTGAGTATGTCAGGTGACTTCGTTTCGTAGTAGGCTGGCGGCACTACTGCTACATGTTTTTCTTTGGCATTGCGTAGCTGTTGCTTGTTGTTGATATAGTCCTCGATCGTCCTAGCGAGCGACTCGCCTATATCCACAAGGAGGTCTTGCCTTGGCTCTAGGCGTAGTTCTTTGGCTACTGCACTTTCATTGCCTGTGCCTTGATGTAAATAAATGAAGTAGAGAAATATACCAAGCAACTCTTAGAATTAGAAAATGGCATTGATCTCGACCAACTTGATCTATCCTTAGAAAAAAAAGAAGCCATCAGAGACATCACCACTACCCTACTCAATGATGATGTCATCAATGCCAATGTATTACAACCACTACGTAAGATCGCTTTTCGACACGTTACGACCGGGATATCATACAAAGATGCACAAGCAGAGTTTGAATCGGTTGTAGCTGGTAGCCCGCTCGCCCGATATGCCAGGACGATCACTGCCGAGGCTATCATGCGGTACGACGGCATGATCAACCAGAAAGTAGCTGACGAATACAGCCTCGACGCTTTCAGGATCGTAGGCTCTTTGATACAGACATCGCAAGAAGTCTGCATCCACATGATCAATGAGACAGGACCATTTGCCGACATGGCTGTCAATGGCAAGTACCCGATGGATCAGTTGCCAAAAATTGTCAATATCGTCAAAGGCTACAAAGGCGCTGTCGCCGGACTCGACGAAAGTAACTATTTTATCTTTAGAAATCACTGGGGATGCCGACACGTATTCATCCCGACACGATACACGGATAGCGATCGAGGGGACATGGCGGAGAAAAGCAAGATTGCTGAACCGCCTTCTGATGAAAATAATCGCTCAAGCAAAAAGAAATCTAAAAATCTTAATTTTGATTCGGATAAAGATGTGAAAGATATTTACGGCGATATCCTCGACGTACCTGTCAATAAGGGCGTTTTCAAATTACTTACAGAAGATGTTCCTCTTAAAGTAATCAAAAATCCTACAAAAGACGACTATGCACATTATGACCCTATAGCAAAAACAGTGTGGATTCCTTTAGATGATAGGCGTAAAAATAGCAAGTGGTGGGCAGAAGCTGTAGTTTATCACGAATATGGACACGCTATTGATGATCAAAGAGATCTTAAAAACTCCCAAGAAATAAAGGATATGATGAATAAATATGCTTCTACATTAGATTTAAAAAGTATTAATAAAAAAATAATGAAACTCAATAAGAAAAGTGTCGGAAAAAACCACAACCTTTACGAACAAAGTATAGCCATTCTTGATACTTTATGGGCGTTGAATACAGATTATGGAGATACACGAGATTTTTTTTATGGAATTATATCAGGTAACAGAGAAAAGGAGTTTATTGCACATGCTTTTGAAAATTCTTTTAAGGGAAACAGTTTGTTTCAAAAGCACTTACCCGAATTGTATAAAGAAATGATTGATTTTGTGAACAACATCAAACCAATTTAAGCCATGAATAAGGTAAATCTTCCGTAAGAATATTTTTAGGGTATTCTACTTTAATTTTCTTACCAATTTTAAAGCCTTTTTCTAAAAGCTCATAAAAAGCATCTTCATAATTCATTAAATATGACCGCATACTAATCATCCTCAACGTCTGAGCATACCGATCATCAGGACTACCCGAGTAATCCCGCTTCTTTTCGTACATCTCAAATATTTCCCTGCCAGTCATATCCCGTTTTTTTTATAAACGCAAAAATAACACCATTCGTTCGTTTTCACACCCTCTTTAACAAAAAAAAGGGCAGATATCGCTATCTACCATCTTTCGAAAAGCGATTAAGTACTACCGAGCGCACACGTTTATAGAGAAGTACGAAAAGCCGGAAGGACCTATGGAGGATGAGTACTATGTACTATCTGAGGCCGAGCGTGGCGGATGGATCTGTACGGACAAAGCAGCGTTGATATCGGTATTCTGGCAGGATCGCCAGTTTAACGATAGTCAGGAGATCGTCAATATCGAAGACTTCACACCGGATCAGATACCGAGACTGCCGACGATACTTAGAGCAATGGCTGATTGGTTAGTAGAAAATCATAGCAACAAATTGTGATATTTGTTGTATCTTTGTAATATAAAATCTAGTAAAATGACATTAGAACAAAAGATTGAATACCTTGAAGACTTAGGTGTGGATACTAAAGACTGGCCTGTATATCGAATTAATCACAGATATAAAATATTTACGGAAACGGGTGTAACGAAAGAGGATATAAAAGCTTTAAATGAAAACAAAAGCGGAGGGCCTTTACTCAAAGATTTAGAAAGAGAGCTTATAGATTTATAATCATTAGACAACACTTTTTTTAGAGTACACATTAAAGATATCCTTACTATTAACGTCTTTTTTGAGGTCAAAGACTAATGATTAGTTAGTTGAATACCAAAGCAACAAATTGTGATATTTGTTGTATCTTTGTAATATAAAAATCTAGTAAAATGACATTAGAACAAAAGATTAAAAAACTAAAATCTTTAGACTATCCTATTGATACTTTTACCGTGGATGAGATCAATAGGCATTACGATAGAGTTGAAGGTATGAACATTACTGAAAGTGTAAAAACATTTGGAAGACATCCTCATGCCAACGATTATAGGGCCGGAGAAATAGACGTGGAATTGTTGGACTAACCAGCTTCAAAAACCTTTCGGTGTTTTGATTCATATTTGAGATCGAACCACCATTATCGAACCGCAAAAAACAGCCTACTATCCTCCCTTACAACTAAGGAAATCAAAGAATTAGAGATAGTAAGCCTAAAAGAATTGGACTCTATTTATAAAAAGAGTCCTAGAAGTACCCGGAGCCGGAATCGAACCGGCACGACCGCAATGGTCACAGGATTTTAAGTCCTGCGTGTCTACCAGTTTCACCACCCGGGCATCGACTTAAATCTTTACAAATTATGAAAGTGGAGCGAAAGACGGGATTCGAACCCGCGACCCCGACCTTGGCAAGGTCGTGCTCTACCAGCTGAGCTACTTTCGCATAAAACCATTTGAACTTCTTCAAAAGCGATGCAAATGTACGACGAAAATCATTATACAGCCAAATTTTTTAATCAATATTTTTTCACATTTTTTACTTTAAAACACAAATTACTAATAATCAATCGTTAACAACTCGAATGAACTTCAAATTAGTTTTTCTTTCGTGCGTCGATTGGCATAAAATACAGATCTTGAAAATCATAGCTAAAATCCGTCAAGGGTGAAATGGGCTTCATCGTGATGGCTTCGACAGCCTGACCATTGTCTTTAATCATCAAAAATGCATCTGCATGCATATACGGATTGTCCCATCGTACGACATATGCGTTATCTTTATAGTAATATGCATCACCCTGTAACTGAGATGATCTTTGGGAAACAAATCTCCATGAACGGTTGTCTTTACGAGTAATATGTATTGCTCCAAACCAAGGGTCTTTATATTGGCCTGAGATATCAATGGACGATAAGATGTTTTTCTTTTTATTTTCTTCGACCGTTTTCCAAACCGATTCAACCGTTTGATCTGCATCTGCATTGCGTAATGCAATCAATCTCGAGTACTCTTCTACCCAATCAAAATATGGCAGCCCGAGGTAAAAATCTTTGATCGTATTAGACACGGCCAAAAAAGCAGCACCTTCTTGCTGATTTGTCAAAACAATTATACCTAGTTCTAATTGTGGCAACATAATCACTTGAGTTACGATACCTTCCAAGCCGCCTGTATGAGATACTTCGAGTTTACCTGCTACGTCTTGCAATTGAAAACCTAGTCCATACGCCCGAAACAAAGAGTTATAAGGAGGCTTTGTGAATTGATTCATAATCGTTTGCGGTTTGCTGAGTTGATCCATAAAGTTTTTCCTAACGATTTGAGTTCCTTCCGGTGTTTTACCGTGATTTAGCTGAAATTGAACCCATTTCATCAAGTCATCAACATTAGAATACAGACCGGCTGCGGCATCAAATATTGGATTTGTATATCGATCGATAACCTTCAATTTTCCATCAATCGGTACGTGTGGCGCTATGACATTGGATCGATCTTTAAGTGTATTCCAACTAGCTGCCGTTCGAGTCATACCCAAGGGTTCTATAAATTTAGCAGTAATAAAATCCGTCCACGACATCCCAGACACGCGTTCGATGACAACACCTGCTATGATGTACAATAGATTATCATAATCATATTTCGTCCTAAATCCGGAAACCGGCTTTAGATATTGAATATTCGTGACGATATCCTCCGGCGTGAAGTTGTGTCCATCCGGCCATACCATTAAATCACCGGCACCAAGCCCTAGTCCACTTCGATGAGTCAACAAATCGCGGATTGTAAATTCTTCGGTCACATAATCATTGTACATCTTAAATTCAGGAATGTACTGTTTTACCTTATCATCTAAGCGGAGCAATTTCTCTTGTTCTAACAGTAGTAAAGCAGTAGCTGTAAAAGCTTTTGAATTAGATGCAATCCCAAAATTGGTATTCGATTGCATTGGTTCCTTCGTATCTATACTGGTCACACCATATCCTTTAGCCAAAATGATAGAATCTTTATGGATAATACCTACCGCAATACCCGGTACATTAAAGGCCGCCATCGTTTTAGCCACACAAGAATCAATACGCGCAATCGGCACTTCCTGTGCTACACTAAAGCTAATCAATATCCATAAAAGACCGAAGCATAAAACATATCTGAGGTGAGCCATATTTTTCAATTTTATTTAAGATGATCACAATACATTGGCAAAAATAATGAAAGAATTCGAATTATCATCAATACGAGAATCGAATCCACTGCCCTTTTGGGTTTTCGTCCATAGCCAACCCTTATCAAAAGAAAAAGCCGTTGCAATAGTCAATCGCAACGGCTACAATCTATTTCAATCTAACCTATAAACAAATTATATTATTCGAGTATAATCATCTTTTTAGTATCTGTAAAATTACCGCTGTCGATCTTGTACATAAACACGCCCGTAGATCCTAAATCTTCCGTAGTAACAGTTACTGCATTGATACCTTTATGGTAGAATGCTTGGATAGATTTAACGATTTTACCGGTTATGTCCATAATGGTAATCGTAGCATCCGCTGCTTCGGGCAATACAAACTCAATCTGTGTAGATGCATGGAAAGGATTCGGTTTATTCTGCATCAATTCATAACTTGAAGCTACTGTTCTTGGCATCAACTTAACATCCTTTTCTACTAAATTTTGGTCATAAGCAACTGCCGGCGTAACCTTAGAAGAAATCTTCACGATATCTCCGGAAATTGTTGCTTTAGCTCTGAATTTAAGCGTAAATAATGCTGCATCTTTTGATAATGTAAATGGTGATTCCTTGTGCCAGCTAGTCGTAATGATACCAGCATCCATTCTATTCATACCAAAATTACTTTCGTCCATACCAGGCTGTAAGAATACGATATCTGATAATTCATACGCTTCTGGATTGAACTCCATCGTAAACTGATATCCTGACATTTCAGTAACTTCGCTAGTTTTAATATCTACAGAAATTAAACCATCTTCATCACGATTGATCTGATTGGTCAATACTAATACGTCCTTGCTTCTGCTTTCTGTGACTGGATTATTCAAGTCATAAGTTGCAGATTGATTGACGTCACCGATTTTGATACCGATGAAATTCTGATTGGATTTATTCTCTGTCAAATTACTATAACTATAGCTTTCCGCAAATGGGAATGGCGATTGATTATTAGCAAAGGTTTGTCCTTGATTAATAAATCTCCAAGACTTCTGCCCATTCGGGAATTGAGTTGTTATTCCTAATATGAGCTTTCTGATTACAGTTAAGTCAGAAGCAGTAACTCTTCCTGAATTATCGGCATCAGAAGCAATAATGAGTTCAGGTGATCCCAACAATTCCAAACCAAGGATATGTCGCTGAATCAACACTAAGTCTAAGGTAGAGACACCATTCATGATATCGTTATTATCCGATAATGACACCGTGTAATCATATCCCTTATTCAATTTATCAAGTACGAATTGACCTTTATTATCTGTGTAAATCGATCTATTGTACTCGGGTTTGTTACTAGCCAATGTAACTTCGACATGCTTCATATCATGACCGTTAGATACGGCGCGTCCACTCACTACGATTTTGGTATTTGAATTATCCGGACATACATTGGCATTATCTTGAAGAATAATGGTTACTGTACAATAGTCCTGATTACCGGCAAGGTCTGTAACGGTCATATCTAAAGATATCTGTTGAGAAATACCATTAGGAATATCCGCACAAGTAAACATTCTACCTGAAGATTTCATAGATGGAATCCATCGTTGAGCGATACCAGCTCTATATTCTAACTCAGTAGCCAAAACACCATTTCCTTTAAAGTAATGCTCTTCGTTGATTTTACTCAATACAGGAGTTGCTCCAAAGAATGTAAACCATAATTCTGATTTTGGCGTACAGTTATCATAAGAATCCTTATCAAAATCCTTAGCCCAAATCAATGCCGTACCATCAGAGTTCATGGTAGTAGTCGTTAGATACGTGATACAATATGGCGTTGGCTTTTTGCTTTCAATGACATTGACATTTTGAGTACAATAAGCTCTATTACCACACTTGTCTTCCACGATCCATTTGATAACATATTTACCAATCGGCATGGTTCTCCTAAATGTATGTGTTGAACCAGAATATAACTGAGTTAAACCATCTTCAGCATAAACTGTATAATGCCAGATTAGATCATTTTCATTATCATTACAATCGTCCTTAGCGTACATTCTAATCTCGACTTCACCTTCACAATTACCATAAGCCGGAATTGTTCTATCTGTACAACCATCTAATGCGGATCCACTAGAACCGATAAATACTGGAGCTGTTTTATTAACAATTTTAATTACCTGGATATATTCGTACCATCCTTGTCCTAATGTCGGCTCTACCTCATTATAAGTACACCAATCAAGCACAGTCCATGTTCTGATGATCTTTTCACAAGCACCATCGATGAGTTTAAATACCTGATCTTTATAACTTGCAGCGACAAGACCGCAATTTACTTCTTTGAATACGGGTTTGTTATACCCTGAAGGTAGTGATTCCGGAGTAAGTTCAGAATAACACTTCTCTGTCTCGTAATTTAACGGCCATCTAATATCACTTTCTTTAAATGGATTTTTATTGACCATCGTTATAACCTGAACACAAGAGTTTTTATATCCTTGCTTATCGATAACGGTCCAAGTTCTTGTAATCGTACCTTCGCCACAATGGTTCAGGTTTTTATCATCCTGACGAGATAATCTGTCTATACCACAATTATCTACATATTCTGGGTAACCAGTTATATCAATATTTTCATAATCGACATTACAATCTAGCGTGATATCAGCCGGACATTTTGTAATGTATGGCGGCAATTTATCATCAACTTTAACCTCTACCATACATACATTCGTATTGCCATGAACGTCAGTCACTCTCATTTCTACCATAACAGTAGTACCCACTTCTTCACAACAAAATTCAATTTCAGGTGTAAATTTAGTTGTTCCAATTCCGCATTTATCGGTCATTTTTCTAGCATCGAATCTCAAAACACCGCAGTTATCTGAACTACCATCATCTAAAGATTCTGCTTTTACTATTGCACGACCATTACCTGAAAGCGAGGCTACAGAATGTTTGTCACAAACAGCGACAGGTCTCACATCATCAATAACCGTAACTTTATAAATGCATTCTGAGCTATTACCACAAGCATCGGTAACTGTCCATTTAACCCAGTTTACACCAAGATTTAAGGAAGTAATCGTACCATTTTTTTGATTAACGCCGGCAGTTACAAAATCGTCTTCATTAATATCATAACTATTATATGAAAGCGTATAAGTCAGATTTTCAGAACACTCGCGGATGATCTCCGGTCTTACTGCTGCATAAACTGCATCACATGAATTAGCATCTGTAGAAATGGTTACATCTTCAGGGCATTTCAATTCTGGGCCTTCGTTATCCATAACTTTAATAATCTGATTATGAATAATTACGCTACCTGAACACCATTCCAATACTTTGTGAGTACGAATGATTTTATAAGAGTTTTCACAAATATCAATTCTTGCATCCACTGGATCAGTAATCTGTACATTATCACAGAAATGACCTTGAGGCACACCAGTAACAGACACAGGCGGTATGATTTTTCCGTAATCAAAACAAGATAATGCCGGAGGATTACTACCAAGACCATCAAAGTTTGGTGGGAAAGTCATCGTAGAAAGGCTATTTCTGTAGATGTAGATATATTGACAACAAGGAGTAGCTAGATTTCCACCTTGGTCAGTACCAGTCCAACATCTTTTTATAACTTTAGAGTAAATAGAAGCACAATCTTCTTCAACAACTTCATCCTTAAATACCATGGTTGCATCAACACAATTGTCGATTCCTTTAACCAAATACGTATTATTATCAACCTTAACTGAAGTTACTTCATTATTCGTTGGGAATGGAATATAAGCACCTGATTGGTTAAATATAAGATGTACATTATTGATAGTTCCCCCTGTACCTGAAACATGGTCAAAGATCGATACTCTCCATATACCTGTAAGTGGTTGCCCTACAAAAACAGACAAGGAATTTACGGGTTGGAATCTTCCTGCTACAGCTGGTGTAACCGCACCTTGGCAATCTACAGGTATTCCGTCATCATCGAAGGTTGCCATAATATTGTTACCATTACAAGATAATCCCAAGAACAATGGAACTGTCGTACCATCTGGGCTTGTGATCTGAGCAGATAATTGAGAAACATCTGCGTGTGTAATGTCAAGAAATACATCCAACTTAGTAATAGTCGTTCCATCAGGGAAATTTCCTACCTGAATATCAATATCCTTTCTTTCTGAATCGGTAGTACCAATATTTTTATTAGCTGGAAGAATATCGGCAGCGACAGGGATTAATGAAGAAAGCTTCGATCCCGGACTCAAATCTGATTCACAATTCGCATAAATATTTCCACATACCAATTGAGGCCCCAATTTATCTTCAACTAAGATTTCTCCCCAACAACTGTTGCCATCAGGAGCTATGATTTTCACTTCTAAGCGTTGTCCGATATTCGCTCTTGTCACCTTATTACCAAGGTTTTGCCCATTTTTACCGGTAATCACAACTACATATTTGCCAAAACATCCATAATGATCTCCTTCAAGAACCATCTCAGGTGTGATTTCAACTTCACAATCGCCATCCATAGAAACTTGAATTAAATCATTACAAGCTAATGCGTTATTGCCACTATTGTATTCGTTTACAACTACGTTAAATGCACAAGTTGTAGTCACACCATTGGCGTCAATGATATTAAATGCAAGTGGTGTAATTCCTATTGGGAAGAAGTCACCTTCCTTATAGTTGTTTAACACATTGATATACTTATATTCATTGGGAACTCCCGTGATATAAAATATAGCTTCTGAAGGAGTTACACCAGGAGCACCAGACCAGATTTCCTGATTAAATGACACCGGACAATTTGAAGCAGTAACTGTCAAAGCACCAGTACCCGGTGCATATCCTGCATCGTTCATTCCCATTTTAAAGATGCTAATATAAGGAGCATTAGCCACGACTTCCATGATATAAGAAGATCCTGCCGGAATCATGATATTGACACCAGCCGGAATATTGGCTGTGTACAATGAACGATTCAAATTAGGAACAGTAGCTACATAATTGCCAATCAAGTCTCCAGATAGTGTGTAGAAATTAAACTTCACTAGTGGATTGTTAACTGATTCATATACGCCAACCGTGATGGAAGCAATCCGCATATCAGTAGGTCCGGTATGTTGGAATGTCCTTCTATATACTGTTTGACCAGATGAGCAATATTTCGTACTATTAACTACTGTGGAATTAATCGTCGAAACGGTACTTAACGGTGTAGTAACAAAAGAAGGAAATGAAAATCCAAAATTATTGACAACTACGCCACACGCTCCCGGATCCAAATCAAATACCAAAGGGTCCGGACATGGAGGTGCATAATAAACACCGGCCCATGGAACCAATTGCTGGAAAGTCAGCGAATGTTTTGAAGTAGCAGAAAGCACATTTTCAGTTGACTTTGACTTGATATTCTTACTGTTGTAAGAACCCATTCCGGCTATCAAAGCTGTGCTCAAAATCGTAAGCATAAAAATGGTGAAAAATTTTTTCATTTTTTTTGACTTTAATGGTGATTATCGATTGAAATATTTAATCCATTGAATTAAGAAAAAATAATTTTAAAAAATAAAGATTATATAATTAATTGATTTACAACTTTTTGAATTAATCTTTTAATAATTAATTTTTTAAAATCTTACACTCTATTAAATATGCAAACATTATACCAATTAGTAATGTATCTCTTATACTTAAAGGGTTAAAACCAGATTGTATTGATTGAACAATAAGTCTAATATATAAAAATATTACTTCATAGACGACCCGTTAATACGAGTTGTCCCATCGATACCTCCAAAATGTAACTCCAATTTGTTAGGAAATTATTATCTAATTATTTTACCTTTGAGCCATGAAGTGGCATCAGTTAAAATCCTTTATACAATTCTATCTTAAAGCCCATACCATTTATAATGTGCAATCGGGTTTTCTGTATCAACTTTTGCATGAAGGATTAGATACGTCCAAAACCTATTATATTTATGACAAGTTTGAAAGCCTCAGAATAAAGCTTTTAAAAAACGATGCGATGATTGAAGTGAATGATTACGGAGCAGGTAGTCATGTCCTAGGCCAATCGGAAAGGAAAATATCTCAAATTGCAGCCACTTCCCTATCTGACAAGAATAAATGCCGCATTTTATTTCAATTGGTTGAATACTTCAATTGTAAACAAGTCCTCGAATTAGGAACTTCCCTTGGCATTTCTTCACTTTACCTTGCTGCTCCTGCTAAAGATATTCAAGTCCGTACCATCGAAGGAGATCCTCATATTGCCGAAATTGCAAAAAATATCCATGCAGATGCGGGCATGACCAATATTCAAATTATACAAGGGAGATTTCAGGATGTTTTAAGTGATGTTCTCCGCAAATCTCATCGCATCGATCTCGCATTTATTGATGGACATCATTCAGAGCTCCCAACTATCGACTATTTTGACCAAATCCTGCAATACAGCCATCGTGATACGATCCTGGTTATTGACGATATATATTGGTCTGAAGAGATGACTCGAGCTTGGCAAAAGATTGTCCATCACCCAGAAGTTACCTTAGCATTGGACTTGTATAGTATAGGCATCGTCTTTTTAAATAAAAACCTTAGCAAGCAATACGTACGGTATATACCTTACCACTACAAACCTTGGAAAATCGGTTTATTTGGTTAAAAGTAAAACTCTTGGCAAGCCATTACTTTCTAAGAGCTGCCAAGTTAGCGACCTTATCCAAGACTGCATCTCGAAGACTTTCTTTGTATGCTAGTAACTTCGAATATAAATCCTGATTGTGCGATGCTAAAATAGAAACTGCCAATATACCAGCATTTTTAGCACCATTCAAAGCAACCGTTGCTACTGGAATGCCTCCTGGCATTTGTAAGATGGATAAAATAGAGTCCCAACCATCGATAGAATTGGAAGATTTGATAGGTACGCCTATGACGGGCAGTGCCGTAATGGAAGCCACCATACCCGGCAAATGCGCCGCACCTCCTGCTCCTGCTATGATAACTTTTATACCTCGATCAGCTGCTTTGCGCGCAAATTCAAACATCCGTTCAGGTGTTCGATGTGCAGAAACAATCGTCATTTCATAGGGCACATTAAAACTATCCAATATATCCGCAGCTTGTTGCATTACCGGAAGATCTGAATCCGAGCCCATGATTATACTTACGTGAATATCTGTTACCATCATATTATGCTGTTACTTTTAATAATTCTTTTACTTTCAATGCTGTTGTTATTGCCTTATCTAAGGAAGTATCCACGACTGTCACATGTCCCATTTTTCTAAAAGGTTTGGTTGTTTTCTTCCCGTACAAATGGATACTAACGCCGGGAATTTCGAGACAAGTCTCTATATTGGTATAAATAACTGGCCCACTATAATCCGGTTCGCCCAACAAATTAATCATTACAGCTGGCAAAACCTGTTCTGTACCAACTAATGGCAAATCGAGCAAGGCTCTAAGATGCATTTCGAACTGGGAAACATAACATGCTTCAATCGTGTGGTGGCCCGAATTGTGAGGCCTTGGCGCCACTTCATTAACCAAGATTCTACCCTGATTATCAACAAATAATTCCACTGCCAAAAGACCAACAACCCCAAGCTCATCTGCTACACTCACGGCCAATTCTGCGGCTATTCTTTGATCTTGAGCACTTAAAGAAGATGGACTAAATAAGTATTCGACCAGATTTGCTTCCGGATGGAAATTCATTTCCACCACCGGATAAGTAACGCACTGTCCTGACGGATTTCTAGCGACAATCACTGCAATTTCCTTATTGATATCTACCAAGCTCTCCACGATACTTTCTGATTCGAATAACGGATCAGAAGAAGCGCGAACGACTTGAACCCCACGTCCATCATAACCTTCTGTCCTCAGTTTTTGGACAAACGGAAAAGCGAGCACACCAGCATCTATATCGTTCCGAATGGCCTCCTTACTTTTATATACTGTAAACTCCGACGTAGGAAAACCCATGCCTTCATAAAAAATCTTTTGTTTTCCCTTATCTCTAATGATATTTAACGCAGAAGGAGAAGGATACACCTTTTTGCCCATTTTTTCGAGGGCTTCTAGCGCCTCTACATTGACATTTTCGATTTCGATGGTGATGATATCCATGTTTTTGCCAAATTCTAAGACATCATCATAAGCGGTAATATCACCTTTCACAAAGTTGGCACACACATCCCAAGCAGGAAAGGATTCGTCCTTTTCCATCACATGGAGATTGAGTCCTAACCTACTACCCGCTTGACATAACATCTTCCCTAGCTGACCACCGCCGAGGATTCCAATTTTTTGGTTGATTTTTTGATTCACGTTTTTAGTTTACTTTTTGGAATGCAAAGATAAGATTATTTTAAACGCTTTGGGTATATCTTCAAATGTACACTAAAAATAATAAATAATCATGTATCTTTACACCATAAAACATAGATTATATGTCAAAATCCGAATTTACAGTTAAACTTAAAGAAGGTATCCCTCCTACCTTACCTGAAATAAAAAAGCCAGATAAAAAATTACCTCATGCACCTTATCGAAATATTAAAGGTGTTCTAAGTGAAGAGGAAATGAAATTGGCTGTTCAAAATGCGCTGAGATATTTTGAGCCACAACACCACGAGATTCTAGCCAAAGAGTTTTATAAGGAACTCAAGGAACACGGGAGAATCTATATGTATCGCTACCTTCCAGAGTACGATATGCATGCGCGCCCAATAGAAAATTATGCAGCTAAAAGCCAACAAGCCGCTGCTATCATGCTGATGATTCAAAATAATCTGGATCCAAAGGTGGCCAAATATCCTCAAGAATTGATCACCTACGGAGGAAATGGAGCTGTATTTCAAAACTGGGCACAATATAGGCTGACCATGAAATATCTTTCCGAAATGACCGACGAACAAACCCTAGTGTTGTATTCCGGTCATCCACTTGGATTATTTCCATCTAGTAAAAAAGCACCTAGACTCGTCGTGACTAATGGCATGATGATTCCTAATTATTCTAAAAAAGAAGATTGGAATAAATATAACGCCCTTGGAGTGACTCAATACGGGCAAATGACTGCCGGTTCATTTATGTATATCGGACCTCAAGGCATCGTACACGGTACGACCATTACTTTGCTCAATGCCGGAAGGCGAATGGAACTTGGGCAAGATGACCTTTCGGGAATTGTATTCGTAACATCTGGTCTTGGCGGTATGTCTGGCGCACAATCCATCGCAGCGACCATCACCGGCTGCGTAGGTGTCATCGCTGAAGTGGACAAAAATGCCATCAATCAAAGAATAGCAGATGGTTATATCCTTAAAGAGCATGTATATTCGGATATGCCTCAACTCTTAGACAAAATAAGAGTGGCAAAAACCCAAAAAGACGCTGTGGCCTTAGTTTACTACGGCAATATAGTCGATTTATTAGAGGCTTTAGCCAAAAGTGATATTCATATTGAACTGGGTTCAGACCAAACGTCCTTACATAATATTGATGATTTAGGGTATTGCCCGGTCGGATATACCTTTGAAGAAGCACAGCAATTAATGGCAGAAGATAAGCCGAAATTTATGGATGAGATCAAAAAATCGCTCATTCGCCATGTTAAAGCCATCAATCTACTCAGTAAAAAGGGTATGTATTTTTGGGATTATGGCAATGCTTTCCTCAAAGAAGCGGGAGAAGCAGGAGCGGATATTTGGGCTGACAAAAGACGGCTATCCTATAAATACCCTTCTTATGTTCAAGATATCCTCGGGCCATTATGTTTTGACTATGGTTTTGGACCATTTAGATGGGTTTGCCTATCTGGTAAAACAGAAGATCTTTATAAATCCGACAAAATCGCCGGAAAAATATTAAAAAAGATTTATAAGCATGCACCAGAAGAGATCCGTGGACAACTCAATGACAACATCCTTTGGATAAAAAATGCCAAAACAAACCTACCTATTGTTGGATCTAAATCAAGAATTCTCTATGCCGATGCAGAAGGAAGGATTAAAATCGCCCTTGCCTTTAATAAGGCCATCAAGATGGGCATAATATCTGGACCTATCGTATTGGGACGCGACCATCATGATGTTTCAGGTACAGATTCGCCTTTCCGAGAAACTTCCAATATCTATGACGGATCTCAATTTACGGCAGATATGGCGGTGCACAACTTCGTGGGAGATGCATTTCGCGGTGCTACGTGGGTGTCTTTACACAATGGCGGTGGCGTCGGCTGGGGTGAAGTCATCAATGGAGGCTTTGGCATGGTCATAGACGGCACAAAACAAGCAGCTAAAAACATCAAAAGCATGTTATATTGGGATGTCAATAATGGTATCGCACGTAGGAGTTGGGCTAGAAATAAAGAAGCCCTATTTGCTATCCAGAGAGCCATGGACGAAAATCCAAACCTTCGCGTGACACTTCCAAACTTAGTTGACAATAGCATTCTAGATAAAATCATCAAATAGTAAGTATATGCTGGAAAAATGCAAAGTTATCTACAAAGGAGATATTGCCACCGCTAAATTCTACATATTAGTAGCAGGGATTCTACTTTTATTTGCATTGATCTTGACTTTCTTGGTCTCGGGACCGGGATATATGATTTTAAGTATGGGCTTGTATATCCTTACGGCATATTGCCTTGGCAAAGGCATCTTTATGTGGGTCTCCTATGGACAAAGATTGAAGTTTTACAACACCTTATCTGAATTGGATCCTACCTTTCGGCAAGGAGAAATCACTTATACAGAATATCGAATTTTGAAAAAACAAAAGAACCGTCGCGGTTATATTTATACTGTAATTCTAAGTTCGTTTTTTGCCTTTTTCGGTGCATTTGCAACTCAGAAAGGCCTGATTATGGGTTCAGCTATTCCAATTGCCCTGATTTCCGGATTGGAAATCGGGCTTGGATTGTTGACTGAATTCAGACTCAGTATTTTTCTAAGAAGTTTAAAAAAATCAGAATAACCATAATCTGCTATCCTCCAGGTGCTGAATGTTGATACCTTCTGTATTGTTCAGGTGTAAAAATACGCTTTAGATGCGCTTGCCTTTCCATATTTAAGTCTCTTTTCTTCTTCGCTAACTCCTTTAGGGTTAATCCTTTTTCCTTCATCAACTTATCCATTCTTACTTCATAGTCGAGTAAAGATGCTCGTAAGTCTTTATGTTGCGCATCATTCAACTTATATGAATTATGCATGGCGTCTGCAACATTGTAGGCCTTTTGCTTGGGTGTTAAAACTTTTTGCTCTTCTAACTTAACATCTTTAGGTGCATTCTTCTGTGGCGCAGGACCAATCTGTGCTTGAAGAACAAAACCTATAAAAATCATCATTAAAGCGATCAAAAATCTCATTTTTTCTTGTATTTTGATTAACATTACCAAAATAACTGATAAATAAATTCAAATGTTTCAATTTAACCCTCGAAATGACTGTTTCTAATAAAATTTTAATAAATATGCGTATTTTTGCGGCGTTTTCAATAAAATTATCCATAAAGGCTTGAGTAAAATAATCATCGTAGGTCCTGCACATCCTTTGAGAGGTGGTATTGCTACATTCAACGAACGAATGGCGCAGCAATTGAATATTCAGGGTCATGAAACGGTGATTTATTCATTTTCGCTTCAATATCCAGATTTTCTCTTTCCAGGTAAGACCCAATATTCAGAAAGTGCGCCACCCAATGATCTTGCAATTTACACGACCATCAACTCTATCAATCCGATATCGTGGGTGAAGACCGCCAAGAAAATCCGCCAAGAAAATCCCGATATTGTCATCTTTCGTTATTGGCTACCTTTTATGGCACCTTGTCTGGGCACAATCGCTAGAATCGTTGCCAAAGATAAGGATATCCGGATTATAGGCTTTGTGGACAATGCTTTACCGCACGAAAAAAGGGTTGGAGACCATAACCTGACTCGATACTTTGTCAAACCGATGCAATCATTTATTGCCATGAGCGAAAAGGTCGTCCGTGATTTAAAAACTTTTACGCAACGCCCGATTCAACTCATTCCGCATCCATTGTATGATAATTTTGGAAAAAAAGAAGACAAAATACAAGCTCGAAGGCATCTTGGATTGCCAGAGGAAGGCATGATTTTGCTGTTTTTTGGATTTATCCGAAAATACAAAGGACTAGACATGCTCATCCAAGCCCTCGAACATACGGATATGCGCCATAAACACTTGGTCATCGCCGGTGAATATTACGCAGATGAGGAAGAAATCAAGGCCTTGATACAAAAATCCAGCGTCCAAGGCAGCATTATCGAGCACACACATTTTATAAAAAATGAAGAAGTCAGGTGGTATTTTAGTGCTGCCGATATTGTCATCCAACCCTATCGAAATGCAACCCAAAGTGGCGTAACACCGCTAGCCTACCATTTTGAAATTCCGATGATTGTCACTGATGTCGGCGGGTTAAAAGAACAAGTGCCTCAAGCTTTGGGTATCGTTTGTCAACCCAATGTCGAGGATATCGCACAAGCGATAACGGCCATGGATAGCTTTGATCATGTAGCATTTAAACATCATATAAAAATCGAAAAGCAAAAATTGAGTTGGGAAGCTCTCGTAGATACCATCGTAGGTTAAAACTTTAATACAAATCATAAATATCGAATATACAAGCTATGCAAGACCAAATAAAATCCATCATTACCGCATCCATTCAGACTAAGCAAAGCATCCTAGCAGACGATAAGTTACTTAGCAGCATTCATCAGGCTTGTGATGTGATTGTCAAGGCGTTGAAGGATCAAAAAAAACTGCTATTTTGTGGAAATGGAGGTAGTGCCGCCGATGCTCAACACCTCGCTGCTGAATTTACGGGAAGATTTTATTTAGAGCGTAAAGCCTTGCCTGCCGAAGCCTTACATGCCAACACTTCTTACTTAACCGCAGTGGCGAACGATTATGGATATAATCACGTGTATTCAAGGTTGGTTGATGGAATCGGCCATGCTGGAGACATATTGATTGCGCTATCCACGAGTGGCAATAGTGAAAACATCATCCAAGCCATCGAAACAGCTAAAGAAAAAGATATGCTGACCATAGGATTTACTGGAGAAAGTGGCGGAAAAATGAAAGACCTATGCGATATCCTCATCAATATTCCATCGAAAGAAACGCCACGTATTCAAGAATCTCATATCATGGTAGGACATATCATTTGCCAATTGACCGAAAGTCAATTGATGGATTGAAAATAAATACACCGAGGAAGCGACTTTTCATAGTTTATCTTCTATTTATCCATGCAAATCGAACATTTATATAAAATATTCGATTGTTTATCCTGATAACACTAATATTGTGCTTCAAATTGATATTATAGTCATGAATATTCAACAACTCATCACCATCGGCTTTTTTTTACTACTCGGAAGTACCAACATACAGGCTCAAAAGGCTTGGACGCTTCAAGAATGCGTTGAAAAAGCGATTCAAGAGAATTTACAAGTTTCTAACGGTGAAATAGCAGTTCAAAGTGCGGCGATTGATATCGTTCAGTCCCGACACGCTCGTTTGCCCAATTTATCGTTCAATTCTAACGTTGGCTGGAACTTCGGACGTACGGTAGATCCTACACAAAACCTATTCACAACAGAAACTTTTTTTAGTAATGGTTCGACCTTCAGCTCGAATGTTGTTTTATTTAATGGCAATAGGATTAACAATCTACAAAAACAAAGTTTAGCCAATCATCAAGCTGCTCAGAAAGATCTTGAACAAGTCAAAAGAGACATCTCTCTTCAGGTTGCTACGATATATCTCAACATATTATTTGCTCAAGAAAATATCGTCAATGCAGAAAGACAATTAGCTTCAACGCAAGATCAACTTACCTTGTTGAATAAGCAAATAGCAGTAGGCAATCTTCCTGAAAATAACCGGCTAGAAGTAGAAGCACAAATCGCTGTCAACGAACAATCTATCATTGAAAATCAGAATTTACTACAAATTCAACAATTAAATTTAAAGCAATTATTGCGTTTAAATCTGGACGAAAACATAGACATCGTCGTACCTAAAAATCTTGAAAGCAGCATTGATCCGGATTTGATTACGTTTGAACAACTTTTCGAAAAGGCACAAGCCAATCAAGCCTCACTCTTCGCTGCAGATTGGCGAATTCAAAGTGCGGTATTGAATGAGAAAATCACACGAGCTGAGGCTCTGCCTGCCCTATTGGCTGCCGGAAACCTCCGCACCAATTACTCCAATAAAGGGTATAATATCACTGGTTACGATCAGACGATTGTAGAACAAGATATCTATTTTAATAACCAATCGGCGACGATAGGCATTCCTCAAAACGTTCCGATTTTACAGCAAACACCGTTTTTCGATCAAATCAACAACAACCTTTCTTATGGTATAGGCATCAGCTTAAATATCCCAATTTACAATAATTATAGCATCAAGTCCAATCAACAAAGAGCCAAACTTAATACTGAAAAAGCTAAGATAGGTTATGAACAAGCGTTAGAGTCGCTAAAGACGACAGTAGCTCAAGCCTATGCCGATGCAAAAGCAGCTAAAGTCAGATATAAGGCCACAGAAAAGACTCAAAATGCACAATCCATGGTCTATCTCAATGCCTTAAAAAGGTTTGAACTTGGGAATACAAGCATTTTCGAACTCAATCGGCTAAAAGCTTTGTCCGAGTCTGCTGAAACCAATTATTTGATAGCAAAATACGACTATATATTCCGGTCTAGAGTCTTAGACTACTATCTTGGAAACCCAATACAAATAGATTAATACAATAATTATCAGAATCTTAAATAGCATATTTTTTACTAATATAAAACAAATTAGCAAAATGCAAAATAATAAAAGAAAAAATTGGCTCATATATGGTTCGCTTGGATTGTTGGTCTTGCTAGCCATCATTGCTATCATCAAAGCTCAAACCAATCCTAAAGGAACAATAGTCACCGTCAGTGATGTTCAAAAGCGAACCATCCATGAAAGTGTTTCGGCAAGTGGAAAAATATTTCCTGTTACAGAAGTTAAAATTTCTTCAGATGTATCGGGTGAGATCGTCGAATTATACGTTCGTGAAGGCGATTCCGTCACTGTGGGACAAGTATTAGCAAAAATCAATCCCGATGCCTACCTTTCGGCGGTACAGCGTGGTGAAGCTAGCTTAAATGCATCCCGAGCCCAGCTTGCGATCTCCAAATCTCAGATTGAAAGTAATAAAGCGCAAAAAGAGCAAATTCTAGCACAACTCGAAAATGCCAAAACTATTCATCAACGCAATGTTCAATTGAAAAAAGATGGGGTTATTTCCCAATCGGAATTAGATCAATCCTTGGCCACTCAAAGACAGCTTGAAGCAAATTTGAGAGCCGCAGAAGCTTCCATAAAATCTGCTCAACAAAATGCAGAAGCTTCTGAATATTCCATCAAGGGTGCTAATGCCAGCTTGAACGAACTCAAAACCAGCCTTGATCGCACAACCATCAAGGCACCCACTCATGGGATTGTCTCGAAGCTTTCCGTTGAAAAAGGAGAACGCGTCGTAGGTACCATTCAAATGACAGGAACGGAGATGATGCGCATATCCAATCTTAATGCCATGGAAGTACAAGTAGATGTCAGCGAAAATGATATATTGAAAGTTAGTATTGGAGATGATGCGGATATCGAAGTCGATGCCTTTATCGGCAAAAAATTTAAAGGCAAGGTCACGCACATTGCCAATTCTGCATCCAATCTTTCTACACTAGGAAGCCAAGTATCTACGGATCAAGTCACCAATTTTATTGTAAAAATCCTAATTGACGACCATTCCTACCAAGATATTATCACGGAAAAGATGAAATATCCGCTCCGTCCCGGGATGTCTGCTTCTGTTGAAATCTTTACCCATGCCATTCAAGATGCGATAGCAGTACCGATTCAATCTGTAACCATCAGGGAAAACGATGAAAAAGATCAGGATAATAGCGGTCAAGACAATCCGCTTCCATCTTCAAAATCCACGCCTGATGAAATCGTATTTCTCTTTGATGCCGATACCGCTAAAATGGTCAAAGTTGTCACCGGAATTCAAGATGACGAATATATTCACATAAAGTCCGGTATAGAAAGCGGGCAAAAAGTGATAACCGGCCCGTACAATGTTGTTAATAAAGAGCTCAAATCGGGAGATAAAGTTAGGATCAAAGCTGACAATAAAGATAAAAAGAAAAAGTAAAGTACTAAAGTCTGTATATCGGCCTAATCATGTTGATTAAAAAATCGAAATCAGAAGATTTTAGGAGTATTGCTCAGCAGCAATAGGCTTATTCATAGAATTAATTGCCGTTGATGATAGCAAATGGTCTTACGCTACGGCGCTTTTCACCTAAATTCGGATGTAAATCTGCGAGCCAAAATTCACCTTTGAGCATCTCAATCATCTAATGGTTCGATATAAACATCTTCGTCTCCTGATAACTGCTTATAAGATTGTATAAATATCTGTCGTTCTATCTCTATCAGGTATTTGTCTAGTGCTCTGTCTATAAAAAGGCTTAAATTATAATGGAAGTTATTTTTTTAAAGATCAAGACAAAAAACGCAGGCATAGTGGTAACGATGTCGAGTATTTTTAACGATGAGATTTGAAAAAAGAACGACATTTTATTAAGATTTTTTTGTTGACAGAGCACTAGTGCTCTGTCCATAAAAAGATTTAAATTATAATGGAAGTTATTTTTTTAAAGATCAAGGCGAAAAACGCAGGCATAGTGGTAACTATGACGAGTATTTTTAACGATGAGATTTGAAAAAAGAACGACATTTTATTAAGATTTTTTTGATGATAGAGCACAAGGCACCTTCTATAATTTTATTTTACGCACTTTGAGGCTTTGAGCCATTTCATTCATTTGACCCAGTAATTTATCCGGCTAACTTGATTTATGATTAGCCATTTATTTATATTTGATATGTATAAAATATGATGATACTACAATCTATATTATTACAAAAGGATACCTTCTTTTTTTAAAAAAATCATGAGATACCCATCCTTCTTTATTCCAATTCTGTCTCAAATAACACAATAATGCGATTTACATGTTAGTTAGTTATTAAGATCGCCAATTATTATTATTTTTGCATCTTGAATTTTTTAAGCCAAGCTTCCTATGTCAGTTATTGTTAAGGATTTAACCAAGGTTTATGATGGTCGGCCGGTAGTAAATCAAATTTCATTTGTGGCAAAACCCGGAGAGATTCTGGGCTTTTTAGGCCCAAATGGTGCCGGAAAAACGACGACCATGAAAATGATATGTTGCTATACGCAACCGACATCCGGTAGCATCACCGTTAATGGACATGACGCCTTGAGTGAACCTTTGTTGGTGCGTAAAAACATTGGCTATCTTCCTGAGCACAATCCTTTGTACGAGGAGATGTACGTCAAGGAGTTTTTACAATTTATAGCCAGCATTCATAAAATCGAAAACAAAGCCAAGCGAATTAGTGAAGTCATCGAACTCACTGGATTGGGCAAGGAGCAGAATAAAATCATTGGCACTCTATCCAAGGGTTATAGGCAACGTGTAGGATTGGCGCAAGCCATTTTACACGATTCTAAAGTATTAATCCTAGATGAGCCGACCTCGGGATTAGATACCAACCAGCTTGTAGATATAAGAAATCTGATTAGATCCTTAGGAAAAGAAAAAACGGTGATTTTTTCATCTCACATCATGCAGGAAGTACAAGCCCTTTGTGACCGAGTGGTCATCATCAATGATGGCATATTAGTAGCGGATGAATCAATAGATGTGCTTAGTCGCAGGATGGCTGGAAGCCGACAATTATTCCTTCGCTTTGAGCGCGGTCAAATCAATACGGCGCCATTTATGGAGCTGGACGGGATTGAAGGCATGACCTTCAATCAAGGTTTGTACACCGTGACGATGAAAGAAGAAATTGAGCTCCGACCCGCTATTTTCCACATCGCTGCCAAAGAAAATCAAGCGATTATAGAAATGCGCCAAGAAAAAGCCAATATCGAAGAAATATTTAGAAAACTTACGAAAGCGAAAGATCATGTATAGCATATATAGGAAGGAAATACACGCATTTTTTTCGACGCTAATCGGATACATAGTTATCGGTGTGTTTCTGGTTTCCATCGGTCTCTTCATGTGGGTATTTTCAGAAACGAGCGTCTTGGATTACAATTTTGCGACGATGGATCAGTTATTTTCCATTGCGCCACTGGTGTTTTTATTTCTTATACCGGCCGTGACCATGAGTAGTTTTGCCGAAGAGCGCGGAAAAGGTACCATTGAGATTTTATATACCAAGCCTTTGACAACGTGGCAGATTGTCGGAGGTAAGTATTTTGCCAATGTAACCTTAGTTATTTTTGCCTTATTGCCAACGTTGATTTATTACATTTCTGTTTATCAATTGGGTTCGCCTAAAGGCAATTTAGATACTGGCGCTATCATTGGCTCTTATATCGGTCTTTTGTTCTTGGCTGGTGCTTTTGTTGCTATCGGAATATTTGCATCCATGCTAACCCATAATCAGATTGTAGCTTTTATTTTGGCTGCATTCCTTTGTTTTTTCTTTCATTGGGCGTTTTCCTATTTGGCAATGATGCCATTTTTTACAGGAACGCTGGACCTATTTATTCAAAAATTAGGTATCAATTATCACTATTCCAGTATTAGCAAAGGATTGATCGACACCAGAGATTTGATTTATTTTATCTCGGTAATTTTTGTTTTCATCTATGCCACTGTTACCATTTTAGAAAACCGAAAATAATATGGCAGTTTCACCAATCAATAATGTGAGTCGATATGTTCAAATCCTAGTGGTAATTGCCATCGTGTTTGTGGTTAATGTCATTAGTGATTTTGTATATACCGACTTTGACCTTACGGACGACAAACGGTTTACGCTCAGTCAAAGTACGAAAGAATTAATCGCTTCAGCAGATGATAATATCACTATTCGGGTGTTGCTCGATGGTGAATTTCCGGCAGGATTTAAGCGGCTACAAACTTCAGTTAAGGATATGCTATCCAAATTTAGAAGTATCAATTCAAAAATCGTTTTTGAATTTGACGATCCCAATGCCGGACCGGCTCATGTCGTGGAGCGCAATCGAAAACAATTAATTGAAGATAACATCATACCTGTCAATTTGAGCTATTCGGATGGATCCCAATTTGTTCAAAAACCGGTCTTCCCTTTTGCGATTATGACCTATAAAGGTAAAAAACATATCATCAATCTACTAGAAGAACAAAAACCCGGAGATAATGAGGAAGAAATTCTCAATAATTCCATCGCCTTACTAGAATTTAAGTTTGCCAATGTCTTTCAGATGATGCTTTCTCAAAAAATGAAAAATATCCTCATCACACAAGGTTATGGCGAATTAGATGAGGCACAATTATTCAGATTAGAGTCAGAATTGAGAAAATTTCATAAAGTAGGTTTGGTTTCGTTGGACTCACTAATAAGGCTAGATAGCACCATCGACCTTGTCATTGTTCCTTCGCCCAAAAAGCCCTACTCCTTACAAAACCAGTTTAAGCTCGATCAGTACATCATGGATGGCGGTAAAGTCATCTGGCTCATCGACAAATTTGAAACTTCTTTGGACAGTATCAATAAATATCAATTTTACGTACCTTCCGAAAATGAAAATGGCTTAGATGAAATGTTATTCAAATATGGAGTTCGGGTCATGCCGGATCTCGTCATGGACTTAGAAAGCAGCCAAATACCACAAGTCATCGGTATGGCAGGTAATCAACCACAAACTAGGTTATTTCCATGGCCGTACCACTTAGCAGTAGCTTCAAACAACAATCACCCAATCGTCAAAAACATTGATCGAGTTAACCTCTATTTTCCGAGTACCATTGATACTCTAAAGACTAATACGGATATCAAAAAGACAATCTTACTCAAGAGTTCTAAGTATTCAAGGGCACAATTGGCTCCCGTGCGATTAACCTTTGAAATCCTTAAAACTGCACCTGATCCATCAAAATTTAATGCAGGACATAGACCTTTAGCCGTTTTGCTCGAAGGCCCATTTGAATCTTTTTTCAAAAATAGACTCACTCCGGATTTTCAAGCTGTCTTGGAACAATTAAATGTTACTTTTAAAGAAGAGAGCAAGCCTACGAAACAATTGATTGTATCAGATGCGGACTTTGCCAAAAACTTAGTTAATCATGCATCCGGCATAACAGAAGATATAGGATACAACAAGTGGGAACGTAGATTTTACAAAGGCAACAAAGACTTTATCCTCAATGCTGTAGAATATATGCTCAACGGAGAGCAAGTCTTAGAGGCACGATCTAAAGAGATCAAATTGCGATTGCTCGACGGTGTAAAAACCCGATCAGAAAGGACAAAATGGCAACTCATCAATGTCGGTTTGCCAATTGTCTTATTGCTTATATTTGGTATTATTTATCAGTTTATCCGTAGAAAGAAGTACGCTTCTTAAAGCGATAAAGACCATTGCATTTAAACAATAGCATCATTAAAAGTATTGTTATTGCTATATAAAATTTTGAACCCTAGTCTTTTTTATCAATAAATGACTAAATTACTTAAATAGATAAATCACATTCATGAAGAAAATATTTTCTTTAGTTATATTGTTAGCGGCGCTGTCTGGCATCGCATGGTATCTGATGCAACAAAATAAGGCTTCAGAAAAAGGATATGTAACCGCAGACAGATCCTTCAGTATAAAGAACATGGATGAAGTTCAAAAAATTGTAATCAAGCATACCAAGCTGCAACCCGTAATTTTCACACGAAAAGGGAAAAACTGGATCTTAAATGATAAATACGACGTAGATCAAGATGTTTTCGTCAATATTGAAGCAGTCTTAGAACGTATCACGCTAGGTTACATACCATCAAAAAATGCAACGCCACACATCCTAAAAAGTATCAAAGAAAATGGTATTCAGGTCGATATTTACACCGATGAAGACAAGCCATCCAAAATGTTTTTCATTGGTTCTGACACGCCGGACGGCTCTGGTACTTATATGGTTATGAGTGGATCATCTCAGCCTTATGTTATGCAATTGCCCGGATTACAAGGCGGATTGAGATCTAGATTCGAGCAACCGGCCTACAATTACAGAGATAAAACCTTATTCAAATTTAAACCCGAAGATATCAAATCCATTAAAGTCGTTTATACAAAGGATAATCTATCTTCGTTCGAAATTACGAATGGGAATACGCCTACCATTCAACCTTTAATTGCTCAACCAACAATCGGGAAAGGTGCAGCCCATGAAAACAATCTAAAATTTTATATCCAGCAATTTGAACGCATGGGCACCGAGGGCATTGTCAATAGCGTACCTGAGCAAGACTCACTCCTCGCCCAACAACCCAATACGATACTGACTATTACCACAAAAAATGGGACAGAACATTTATATAAGTTTTACAGTTACGACCACATCATCAATGAGGAAGAAGACCCTGTGACGCAAAAGGAAATCTTCGGAATCAATAGGCAGTATATTTATACAGAATCGGACAACACCCTTTACACAGCTCAAATGCGGGTCATACGCCGTATCTTTTTGGCATATCAAGACTTCTTTGGGCAGGCATTAATGTAGTGCTCTGAAAAACGATTTATCAAACAGAATTTATGAACGGAAATTGGGCGTATATGAATGTTCATTTCGCATGTCCGTGCTTTTTTACGCACATATCGACCGCAGCAGCATCTCGGATTAAATGTTTCGAGTTAGGTTTTGAATGACCTTAAATTCGCTAAGAAATTCTTTGCTGATAACCCGAATGACGATATAGGTTGGAATGGCCAAAACCATCCCTACGATACCTCCAATTTTAGCACCCATTAATACGATAATAAAGATTTCTAAAGGATGCGCCTTCACGGATTTAGAAAAAATGTTGGGTTGTAATATCACATTATCTATGAGATGAAGCAAGCCAAATAATCCCAATACTTTAAATAGCAGAGGCATTAATTCCGAATAAAAATCAAGACCGGTATTCGATGAAATCGTCAAAATGATGGCGAAAAACATGCCTATCGCAGGACCTATATAGGGTATAACGTTGATGATAGCCGCAAAAAATGCAATTAACAATGCGTTTTTTACACCGATAAATGTCAAGCCGCTCGCTATAATGACTACAATAATAGTCATCTGAACCAAAATGCCAATAAAATATCGAATCAGCAATTTACTGGTTTCATCTACAGCTTGTTTGGTTTGTTTTTCATAGCCCGGAGGAACCATGGCAATCAACATTGTATCAAAAAGCCCTTGCTCTTTAAGAAAGAAAAATGCAATAAAAAATACAGCCAAAACGCCTATCAATATATCACCGAAAGCATTAAAGGTATTTCCTAATACTTTCTGAATATTGGCAGGATTGAGATAAGCGATTATATTTCGTTCTAATAAAGTAAAAAAATCTTCATCTTCATTGGTAAGTTTGGGCTCTTCCTTAATGGATTGGATATCATTATGTACATGGATGTCAATGCGCAATTTTTCACCCAACATCATGCTATCAATCTCTACCGTATGGGTAACAGCAGCCATAGAATCTAAGACGACCGATTGGGCTTCAGGTTCTTGTGGATTCCGAAGCATTAACTTTTTAGAAACCAGCCAATTTTCCCAATCTGTTATCGGTGCTCGCAAGGCATCGACCACCCTATTATAATCCACCTTGGCGAGATTATCGATTTGATTGACCAAGGGTGGAACAAAGGTATAAACTAGGACGACAAAGCCGACGACAAACAAGCTAAGCGTAGTCAATGCCGCCATATTTTTGCCGATAAATTTGCGTAGATATACAACCAAGGGTGCACCAATCATCGACAATACCCATGCAATCAAAATATAAGTGACGATTTCACTGAAATAATACAGCACCGCACCTATAACAAAGAGCGAGATTATAACTACAAGATATTTAAAATTAAATCGCATTCAACCTTTCAAAATAGCCACAAATATAATTGGGAATATGCATTTTATAATATAAAAACGCATCTTTATTCAATTTTTCACATCAATATCCATAAATCACAATTTTCAAAAATTAAGATTTGACCCTTGCAACATTCAACAAACCTACATCATCAATCGTTATATATTACAACCTAAATATCTAGTTTTAGGGCTTCAACATTCATATTAAAGTGACCAAAGAAGATTATAAAAACATATCAGAACAGATTCCTTTCGAACCCGGTGTATATAGGTTTTTGGATCGAGATAATAGCATCCTTTACGTTGGAAAAGCCAAAAACTTAAGGAGTCGGCTCAATTCTTATTTTGTCGATGACTCTCAGTTGAGATATAAAACTGTTTTACTTACACGCAATGCTACAAAGATAGAATTTACCGTTGTTGAAACAGAGCATGATGCACTACTTTTAGAATGTTCGCTCATAAAACAGTTTCAGCCGAAGTATAATGTCATGCTCAAAGATGGCAAATCTTATACCTATATCTGTATAAAAAACGAACATTTCCCACGGGTATTTTTCACTAGAAATGTCATAAAAGATGGCTCAATCTATTATGGTCCTTATACTTCAAAGTACAGAGTTAAAATCATATTAGATATCATCAAAAAACTATTTCAATTACGCACCTGCAATCTCAATTTATCGCCGGAAAACATTGCTAAAGGCAAGTACAAAGTCTGTTTAGAATACCATATTAAGAATTGTCTCGGCCCTTGTGAAGGCTTGGAATCCGAAGCACATTACAATGAAAAAATCGAACAAGTAAAAAACATACTCAAAGGCAATCTATCCGTGGTCAAAAAGTACATTCACGACCAGATGAAGTACCATGCTGATAACTTAGCATTTGAAAAGGCGCAAGAAATGAAGGAAAAACTCATTGCTTTTAAAGATTACCAATCATCTTCGACCATCATGAGTACGACCTTGGGAGATGTCGATATATTTACCATCAACAAGGATAATAAAATGGCCTATGTCAATTACCTTCAAGTATCCAACGGAACCGTCATAAATACAGATGTCATCGAAATGCAAATGAATCTCAACGAAGACTTAAACGACCTTTTGACCTATGCCATTCCCAATATTCGAGAACGGTATGCAAGCGATGCACCCGAAATCGTTGTACCGTTTGAAGTAGTGATGTCTGATCCAAAAATCGTAGTTACTATTCCTCAAAGAGGCGATAAGAAGAAATTGCTAGATCTTGGCAATGTCAATTTGGATTTTTACATACGCAAAAAACAACGGGACAATATCAGCCATCTGAAGAAGCAATCCAGCGCTGAACGCATCCTTTCCACGCTAAAAGAGGATTTGCAAATGACGAAAATGCCCTTGCATATCGAGTGTTTTGACAATTCGAATATTCAGGGTACAAATCCAGTATCGAGTTGTGTCGTTTTTAAAAATGGGAAGCCTAGCAAGAAAGATTATCGACATTTTAATGTCAAATCTGTACAAGGACCCAATGATTTTGCTTCCATGGAAGAAGTCGTGTATAGGAGATACAGAAGATTATTGGAAGATGGCAAAAAGCTACCACAGCTCATCATTATCGACGGTGGAAAAGGTCAATTATCCGCTGCTACGGCTAGTCTAGAAAGGCTGAACATACTAGGTGAAGTCACTGTCATTGGCATTGCAAAACGGCTAGAGGAGATTTACTTTCCTGGTGATTCCCTACCCTTGTACATCAACAAAAAATCAGAATCTCTTAAGCTCATCCAACATGCAAGAAACGAAGCCCACCGATTTGCCATATCCTTTCACCGAGATCAACGATCTAAAAATTTTATAAGCACGCAACTTACCAATATCCCTGGTATCGGGAAAGTAACCGCAGAAAAACTCTTTAAAAAATTTGGTTCGGTACAACGGATTCAAGATG
Organism: Chitinophagales bacterium; assembly: GCA_026928325.1. Lineage (GTDB taxonomy): Bacteria > Bacteroidota > Bacteroidia > Chitinophagales > Saprospiraceae > OLB9. The sequence continues at coordinate 94,018 of JAIXKS010000032.1, forward strand.
CACCTGAAGAAGAACTTGAAGCAATAGTAGGCAAGGCAATCACTCAAAAGCTCAAAAGCTATTTTAATACGTAACGCCGGATACGCTGATAGAGGATAAAAAATCGACATGTTCATTAAGGATAATCCGCTTCAAATTAGAGAATATCTCCGAAGTTGCTTATATTTGCCTAATTATTTGAGTGAAACAAAAAACAGTCCAAGCTTCATCGAAAAATATCCGAATTCTTCGTTGGAAATAATCACCATAGCTAGCTATGTCTGCATTTTCCGCTTTGGTTTCAGATATTCTTCCATCTGGATTTTGGCCTGAATCAACATCACAACGATTTTTTTATTAAGATAATTGAAATGGCCTTAAAAATAAATATAAGCACTTATCATCAATCCAAACTGATAGATCTGGAGTTAGAACGATTTAAATCTTATGCAAACTCGAAAACCGAGGATGTCGAATTATTTTTTACGAAATGTAAGCAAGAGGAAGCTTTTTCAAAATTGCAATATGGAACATCGAGTGTTTTGGTTATGCCATTGGATGAAGTACCACTCCATCTACCCGAAGGAATAACCATTGCTGCCCTTAGTGAACGTATGGATATTAGGGAAGTGGTGGTCATCGATGCTGACATGGAACAAAGTGATTTGGATTTCAGCATTCAAAAAAACGCACATGTTTCAGTTAGCAACGAAAGGCAATTGCAACAATTATCGCACCTTAGACCTGACTTGACGATAGACCTGAATGTAGCAAATGTTCAAGTATATATGAGTCATTCTTATGCCGATATTCCCAATGATAAAGTTGTCATAGCGCTCAATCCAAAAGAATTTCTTCCAGAACCCGGTTTTGGAACCATTGCATGGTTGACATTGACAGAAAACATTGAATTGAGAAAATTTCTCAAGGAATTCCATCAAAAAGAAGCAGCCGTTTTGACAAATATCGAACGAAAAGTGGCTAAGCTCAATGAACATCCAGATTTAAAGATTTTAGGTATCTATGCTTACAAAAGTAAAGATGATCACATCCATCTTTTCGCCAGTGGGCTTTATCAAGGTCAGTTGATTACTAGCCGTATTTCGCAAACAACGACCGCGAGTATCAGTGAAAATCTACTCGATCAGTTGACCTCAATCAAGACTCATTCATAAATAATTACCAGCCTTATATGTATTTAATTTTTGACTGTTCGGCTCTAGCCGGAAAAACCAATTATAAAGCCAATTTTACGGAAACAGAAGCTTGGCCAAGACTTATTCATATCAGTTGGATCTTATTGAACCAAGAGTATAAGCCGATTGCAGATGCCGATTATATTGTACAATCTAGCCAATTTAAGATTGACGAAAAGTCCAAAGAAAAAGCACATATAGACGATGAAGATATACAAAAAAAAGCATTGCCCATAAACGAAATATTAGACAAGTTTAGTGAAGCTGTCGAACAAGCTGAATATCTATTTTCGCACAATCTCAATTATAACGAAAATATTTTGGGTGCAGAATATGTTAGAGCAAAAAAAAGCATCAGCATGTTTTCCAAAAAACGGTTTTGTTTGATGGAAGAAGGCACTTATTTCTGTAAAATCCCGGCAAAAGGCGGAGGATTTAAGTTTCCTACCCTACCGGAGTTGCACGCCTCCTGCTTTGGTCAATCGTATGGTCCAGCCGGAAATGCTCGAGCTGATGTCATCGCTGCCGCAAGGTCTTTTATCAAACTCATGAAAACAGGAAAGTTAGAAGATATATTTGATGAAGATTGATTTCATTTATCTTTGTGCTTACATTCAACAAAACGAATTATGAAGATTGTATTTATGGGAACACCCGAATTTGCCGTTCCTTCTCTTAGTATTTTAGTTGAAAGTGGTTATGAAGTAGTAGCCGTGGTAACCGCTCAAGATAGTTACGGTGGCCGTGGTGGCAAGCAATTGTTACAATCTGCCGTTAAACAATATGCTGTTGCCCAAGGATTACTCGTACTTCAACCAGAAAAACTACGTGCTCCTGAATTTATTAAAAAATTAGCTTCCCTCCAAGCTGATGTATTTATCGTTGTCGCTTTTAGGATGCTCCCTGAAATAGTCTGGAATATGCCTCCTTTAGGAACATTCAATCTTCATGGCAGCCTTTTGCCCAAATATCGTGGAGCTGCTCCTATCAATCATGCAATCATGCAAGGAGAAACCATAACCGGCGTTACCAGTTTTAGACTCAGCCACGAGATAGACACTGGAGATATCCTGCTCAAAGCCGAATTACCTATTGAACCTGACGATACAGCTGGAACTCTACACGACAAAATGAAAGAACTCGGTGCTCAGGTCATCCTGAAAACTGTTAAAACATTGGAATCTGGAACGTACGAATTTATCCTGCAAGATCATAGCACAGCAACGCCGGCACCAAAAATATTTCATCATACTTGTCAAATCGACTTCAATCAACCGGTGCAAGAAGTGTATAATTTTGTACGAGGTTTGAGTCCCTATCCTACAGCATGGTGTGTTATCGACGATACCGAAATCAAGATAATTCAAGCCTCATGGCATCATGATGTTGATAGCCTACAACCAGGAACCATCGTCACAGATCAGAAAAAAAACCTTCGTATCAAATGCCAAAACGGCTATCTAAGCCTTGAAAAGGTCAAACCGGCTAGTAAGAAGGTACTTACGACGAACGAATACCTCAATGGTCATCAAATTGAAAACCTAAAGGTTATTCGTTTAGAAACAGCCATGTAAGGGTTAATTATCCCTTTTTAACAAACTCAGATTTTATAGCCATAGAACCAAAGCCATCTATTCTGCAATCTATATTGTGGTCGCTATCCACAAGTCGGATATTTTTAATTTTAGTTCCCGCCTTGATAGGTTGCGGAGAACCTTTGACGGGCAATGTCTTAACAACGATTACGGTATCTCCGTCAGCAAGTCTGTTGCCATTAGCATCTTTAACAACTAAACCTGTATCTTCGACTTCTTCGGGATTCCATTCATGACCACACTCCGGACATATCATAAAAGGCTCCGCATAATAAGGATACGGAGAATTACATTGTGGACATGGCGTATTTTCACTCATGATTATAGATATTGTATTTAGCGCAAATATACGCTTTAAAACGCAAAAAAACGAAGATTCAGCCCTAAATTCCCGTAAACCGTAGCGTTACTTAGTTATAATCAAAAAAAAACGCTTTGGTCGGCCTAATAGGGCTTGGTCGTTTACCCATTTTACTTTTGAGTTTTAGTGGCAATATCATTCATAAAATAAAAATTAAAATGGAAAGTTCAGTTAACCATCGCTAGTGCTCTGTCTATAAAAAGACTTAAATAATAATGGAAGTTATTTTTTTAAAGATCAAGGCAAAAAACGCAGGCATAGTGGTAACTATGACGCGTATTTTTAACGATGAGATTTGAAAAAAGAACGACATTTCATTAAGATTTTTTTGTGGACAGAGCACTAGGAAGCAACGATTTTATTTCTTTCATACACAGGTCTAGAGTTAATCCAATAAATAACCAAAGCCATCATACAAAAGACACCGGATAACATATACATGAAAGAGAAACCTACTTTTTCAGAAATGACGGCTCCAAGCAACATACCTATACTAATGCCTAAATCAAATCCCGTAAGGTAGGTAGAATTGGCTGTACCGCGTTGGGATGATAGCGCCATATTGATATATAAAGTTTGCAAAGCTGGAAACAAGGTACCGTATCCTATACCTATCAGAAAAGCGGAAATGCTATAAAAAACAACAGAATTGAGGAAAGCAAAACTCAAAAAACCCAGAGAAATCACCAATAAAGCCAATACCATAACCTGATGTAAATAGCCTCTATCGACAAACTTTCCGGAGGTAACACGGGACAAAATGATACCACTTGCTAAAAAAAGAAAGAACACACCTGCATTTTGGATTCCTTCAGTTTTCCCATATAACACCGCAAATGCGACCAATGTTCCCCAACCAAATGAAATCAGCAATTGGTTGAACATAATCGGTAAGCCTTTGATGAGGATGAATCTATCCAATGAAACCGGCATCTCTCTAATAACCTTAGGACGCTTGGGAACCTTAATCGTCCATACTACCGCAATCGATAATATACCCATAAAAAGTGCGGAACTAATCAAAACATTAAACCCATAATTTTCATAGATATTCACCGCTATAAACGGTGCAATAGCCATAGCTATATTAGAATTAACGCCAAAGTACCCGATACCTTCAGCCCTTCTCGATTCCGGAATGATATCTACGGCCACAGTATTAGCGGAAACTGTTGATAATCCCCAAAACATCCCATGGACAAACCGCAGTATAAAAAAGAAAGTTACCGTAAAAGCAAAATAATAACCAATATAGGTTGAAACATACAAGACGATGCCGATAATCAAAAGCGACTTTCTAGAAAAAATATCAACCAAATACCCGCTAAAAGGACGAACAATCAGTAAGGCAAGGGCGTAAGATGATAGCACGATTCCAATTTTAGAATTGGGCACATGAAGTTTTTCTGACAAAAACAATGGTATAGTCGGCATCAAAAGGTGAAACGAACACGCGACAAGAAAATATGCAATACATATAATGATAAAGTTTTTATTCCACAGCCGCTCTCTGGTCTCCATACACTTCCAAATTAATATTGATCTTTACCGAAATGCCTCATCATTTATAAAAAAGGCTAAAAAAGTATGTTTTTATTCTGGTATATTTTAATGTAAAAAAAATCTGAGCACATTGTTCTGTTAAATTCAACAATTAGGTAAAAAATAACAATTTGTAACAGAAGGCATCAATTAACGCCACTTTATTAAGCGCCTTTATTCTTCCTGAGATAGATCAAAAGTACAAAAAACAACACACCTTTTTTCAAGATAAAATTTCAAAAAGCAGATGGTTATTTTGATAAAGTTTGAAATTATCAAAAGAAATTACTTCGTTTGGATTGAAAATTTATAAAAAAATGTAATATTTGCATTTGATTCTTAGTTTTAACCATAATACTTAAATAATCCCTTCATTAAAATATAAATACAATATCCTTGGAATCCTGCCTGGTCATCATACCAACATACAACGAAATTGAGAATATCGATGCGATTACTAAAGCCGTTTTGGCTCAGGGCAATCATTTCTCCATTCTGATTATAGATGATGGTTCTCCAGACGGTACGGGACAAGCGGTTAAAGACCTTCAAGCTCATAACCAGCACATTCACCTCATCGAGCGAGCTGGAAAACTTGGCCTTGGAACAGCCTACATTGAAGGATTTAAGTATGGATTAAGTCATGGTTTTGACTATATATTTGAAATGGATGCAGATTTCAGCCACAATCCCAAAGACCTAAATAGACTGCTAGAAGCATGTCAACAAGGTGCAGACCTAGCGGTAGGTAGTCGCTATGTACAAGGTGGCAATATCAAAAATTGGTCTAAAGATCGCGTACTATTGTCCTACTGCGCCTCGCTTTATGTTCGGACCGTGACCGGTATGCCCGTAAAAGATCCAACAGCTGGTTTTATCTGCTTTAGCCGAAAGGTCTTGGCCGCCTTTAACTTGGATAAGATAAAATTTAAGGGTTATACTTTTCAAATAGAAATGAAATACTACGCATGGAATTTGGGATTTAAAATCAAAGAAGTTCCAATCACCTTTGTAGATCGAGAAAAAGGAACTTCCAAAATGCACGCAAATATTGTCTCCGAAGCCATCAAAGGCGTCCTTCAAATGCGTTTACGCAAGTTAAAAGGCTACTACGAAGGATAATCTCATTTCCAATTAAAATATTTTTAAATCATAAGTTTCCTTGTGAATCTTTATAACCTAGTACTCTGTCCGCAAAAAAATCTTAATGAAATGTTGTTCTTTTTTCAAATATCATCGTTTAAAGTAACTTCCAATGATTATTTAATCCTTTTTATAGACAGAGCACTGAAAGATAATCAGATATGCAAATTTGGATGATGCAAAAAAAACAGCAATAATGCTATATATTATACAAAAAGAGTATCTTTGATATTTCCTCTATAACTAATTGTTACAATATAGTTTTGTTATACCAACGGAGAATGATAATAAGGTCGAAGTAGAGTAATTTGACGGTAATGATAAGAGTAGTATTAAGGAGATAAAACAAAATAAATGAGATGCAAATGAATTTCATCTTACATATCAACAATCCTGGTACGGGATTCGTCTCGGGATTTTTCAGTTCGATAACCTCATCCGCAGTGCAGAACTTAGGATGTGGTAAGGTAGCCACGGTAATAGGTGGAGGTTTTACAGGCGGTGTCGGTGCAACGGTAACAGGTGGTAACTTTTTTCAGGGAGCTACTTATGGATTGATTGCAAGCAGTTTGAATCATATTGCGCATGAGATACTTGTGTCAACAAGTGCCGGGGCAGGAGACCCGCCTACAAAAGAACAATTAGAAATTAGGATGTATGAAGAGTATGCTGCGGGCAGATGCAGCCAAATAGAATACTTATATTCTTTGGATGTCATTAATAACAATCCTTTGGGAATGATACAAACTCTCTGGGAATTCCATAAGATTGAAATCGGGGTTACAGCAGCAGGTATGGGATTTACTAAATTTCTTAGCCTAGCCGCTAAGACGGGAGTTCAAATTACTAAACACGCTGCTGAGCGAATGGTAGAGCGAGGTATCACTCAAAAAATGGTTGAAACAGGTATTGCAAAAGGAACTAAATATCTTGACCCTAAGAATGGAACGTTCAATTATGTCCTTAAAAACGGTTTTGCTACAGGGAAAGATTTGTTAATTGGGGTAAGTCCTCAAACAGGCAAAGTAACTATTGTTTTAAGAGGAAATAATTTGGTTAATAAAAGATTTATCCCTCAATAGAAATATGGAAATTTTAGAAAAAATATTAACTGATAAGTTAGATAGAAAACGGCTCATTTCTGAATTTCAGGAACTGATTTGGAATGATGAAAATGCAAATGAAGTTTTATCAGAACTTGCGTATGATTTGGATTTTTATGAACCTAATGAAGAATGGCGAAAAGAAAGCCTAAGTTATTATGGCGATGATAGATTAGAAGAAGTAGTAAAAACTGCGATACAAAAATTGCAAGAGCACAGCCCCGATTTTTGAAATGAAATTGCTTGTTAAAATATTGCTGTTTGTTTTTGTTGCACTTGTTACCAATGTAGAAGTAGTGAGTGCATCTATTACATTTCCCTATATTCAGGAAATAACAACTTCTTTTTCTTTTCAAAATGAGGTACCAAAAACGATTTACAAGTTTATTAGAAATGATTTAGCAAATTGTTGTCAAAATGAACAGAATTTAGTAGATTATAGAGAACGGGCTAAAGGAGTTGAGGCAGATGCTGCTAAGGGGGTAACGAACGGATTAAGTAAAACAATATCAGCCCAAAAGCAAGCTCGTCATATTGCAGGAACAGCTAAATCAGGTGGTGGATTTTTGAATAGTGTAGATGATGCACAGTCTGTTTTAAATGCTGTACATTCAGGTAAAGCCACATTTTTAGGAACATCAAAAGCAGGGCATCAGGTATATAGGTTCAATGGTGTAACAGGTACTAATGTAAATTTAGGTGCAGGCATTACAGGACAACCTACAAATGTGTTTATGATTAAAGGTACAACCAGCCCAACCGTAGTACCAACAAATCCTTTTTGGAAAGCCCCTTAATATTTATCATATGGAAAATAAAATTGAATATAATGTTGAATATATTAATACTCATTATGCGTTGATAAGCTCATTTTTAATTAAAGCAGATAAGAATGTTTTAGACATAAGTTACAATGTTGATGAGAAGAAAATGACTATTCAGGTAGTTTTATTGGAAGGGTTTACTCTTTCAAAAGAGAGAACAGATAATGTTAAAGAAAGATTATCCGGATTTGAAGTTGTAATTACAGAACTATACCTAACGAAAGACCAATTTAATGAGAATAAAGGCGAATGGCAACCTCGTTATTATAAATGGTTAGACTATTTGCTATTCTCAAAAGCAGAAGTATTATGATGGAAATAGAAGTAAAATATCAGGCTGGTATCCTTTGCGATGCTCTACATAGAAACATCAATGATAATTTTGAAAGTGTATCTTTTGAAATTCTTGATAATGGGTACGTACAATGGAAAGTTGTCTTAACGGAATTAACAGAACAGGAAGAAGAGTATATAGATGATATATCAGCGGAATTTTCGGCACCGCAAGTAAATGATTACATTTTAAAGCCAATAGTTGAAATTGGAAATAGCCCACCATTGCAAAATATAGTTTACCAAAAGGCTTAAAACAAAAACCCTTAAAAGGGTTATAAAAACGGTGATTTTACTTTAAAGCACAAATATAAAACACTTTTACGAGCTATTAAAATCCGATAGATTTTGTAATTAAATCCGAATAGAGTATCTTTGACCCAAAAATGATCTAAAATATTTTTTTTGAAAAATGTTTTATGGACATAAAAGAGATAAAGCAAAGGCTGTCATTGGAGCTGTGTCGGGAGGAGTCAGTGCCGGCATAGGGTGGGTAGCGACAAATCGAGGAGCTTCTTTTTTTGAAACCATTATAGCCCAAGGAGTGATGCACGGTTGGTCGGGAAGCATGGTGGCTATGCTCCATGGGAGCAATCCGGGTACAGGATATGTCTCACGTTTTTTCAGCTCGATAACCTCATCCGCGGTACAGAACTTGGGAGGCGGTAAGGTAGCCACGGTGATAGGCGGTGGTCTTACAGGAGGTGTTGGAGCCGCAGTATCAGGCGGTAACTTTTTTCAGGGAGCTACGTATGGATTGATTGCAAGTAGTTTAAATCATATAGCGCATGAGATACTTGTGTCAACAAGTGCCGGGCCAGGAGACCCGCCTACAAAAGAACAATTAGAAATTAGGATGTATGAAGAGTATGCTGCGGGCAGATGCAGCCAAATAGAATACTTATATTCTTTGGATGTCATTAATAACAATCCTTTGGGAATGGTACAAAATCTTTGGGAATTCCATAAGGTTGAAATTGGGGTTACAGCAGCAGGTATGGGATTTACTAAATTTCTTAGCCTAGCTGCTAAGTGGAGTGCTAAGCTGTTAAACCAGTTTAACTGTGCGGAAAGCCTCATTCAAGGGGCAGGCAATTTGACGAAAGTTAAAGCTGGAATGCAGGGTTTTGTGAAAGGAGACGGACCTTCTATCTTTAATTCTATTACACAAGGTGGAAAATTACAAAGTAATGGTCAGTATCTGATGCAAAATGGAATGCAGATAGGTAATCACTTTTCAAAAACAACAGGTGCTTAAACTTTTCACATTACACCAGCAACAGGTAAAATGATAAAAATTCGAGTAACACCATAATGGAACAAAGAAAACATTTAGAATATTATACTGAAAATTATTGGTTTTCTACTTCGTCAACATTAGTTCCCTCAGACCAATGGGAAGACAAGAATCTTGCGGAAAAATATTTACGAAAATACTGGCTGCCAGAGCAAGAGTATTTAAGTCTTTGGAAACCGATACAGGATAAAGTTTTCGTTCAAGGCAAGAGCTTACCCAATTTAATTTATCGTCCTGAATTTGAGATGATAGCTTTAAGGGGTGGTTGTTTGTTTTTAGAAGAAGACTTTTTACAACTACAAAAAGCGATGCAGGAAGTTGGCGAAGAATACTTTGTGATTATCCAGCACTCGCAAGAATTTATGGAAGGAGAACCAATGTTCAGGATGAAATTTCCAGTAAACATAACTTGGGAAGAACTAACAAGTGGAAATTATATTTCGGCTGTTCTTTTAGAAATGAGTTACAATGAATATTTTGTGTTTGGCGAGAATGGAAATTGGGGTAAATACTCTGCAAATGACTATGAATATCCATTGGATATAATTGGTTTTAAGCCTGAATTAGCCCATATTTTTCAAGAATATTTTAAGCAACCGAAAGAAGAGCAGGAAGAAATACGAGAGTGGTTGCCACAGGAATATAAAAAACTAATAAAATAGTAAGGAGATAATGAACTTGTTTGTTAAAATATTGCTGTTCATTTTAGTTGCACTTGTTGTAAATGTGAACATTACAAATGCAACTACTATTTTTACAAGTACTCAGGAAACAACAACTTCAATATCTTTCCATAAAGACAAATTCAAAAAAACTTTCAAGGCATATGAAAATAATTTGGCAAATTGTTATCAAAGTGGGCGGAATTTAGTTGATTATAAGAAATGGGGTAAAGTAGTTGAAGCAGATGCTGCTAAGGTGGTAACGAACTTAATCCCTGAAGGAAAACTTGCTAATCACTTGTTCAAAGGAGCGGGTAAACTTGCAGATAACCCAGCTAATAGAACACTAATACAGAAAATCGCAAATGGGAAACCGCTTGTAGTGGACAAGTTTGGTAAAAGTTGGTATAGAGGAGTTGATGCTGCGGGGAATGGAGTTTATTCATATACTCAAAATGGTATAGTTAAAGGAGCAGGCTATACTAACTTTAATAATGAGCAACTAATTAATCATATAATAAAAACTGTAGGTATAAAATAATAATTATGAAAAGAGCAAGTGATGGCAAAATAAATGAAGACGGTATCATTTCCAGTAATGAAATGATTACTGAAAAGGAAGGATATGAAGCAATGTTGTATATGCTTAAAGCGTATTGGGAAGCAACAGGCTCAAATGACTTGACAGATATTTTAAGTGGTGGTTCAGTTAATAATAGTAAAGTAATAGATACCGCCTATTGGGAATATTGGTTAGAAGCAGTAGAAAAGGTTAGGAAAGAAGGTTCGCCACCTTTAAAAGAATTGTACTAAAAATATCAAGGCAGGAATGAAGTTGTTTATTAAAATATTGCTGTTTGATTTGAGTGCACTCGTTGTTAATATCAAGGTAACAAGTGCATTCATTACATTTGCCAATATTCAGGGAGCTACGTATGGATTGATTGCAAGTAGCTTGAATCATATTGCGCATGAGATAATCAATTCGAAATCTGTAAAGTATTCTACTGAAAATGCAAAAAAAGTATTCAAAGAAATATTTGGTGAAATACCTAGCTATACAGATATTATAGCTGATGGAACAGCTCCATCCAGTTACACGAAAGATGGTGTAACCGTATCGGATGGTGTGGTATACAAAGGTGGCAAAGAAACTAACACACTTGGTTATACTGATGATTTAGGAGATGGGAGTTCTAATATTTACTTATTTAGAGCAGCCTTTACAAGTCGAAATCAATTAATAAATACGCTAGGTCACGAAATGTTTCATGCTAATTTATTTTTTGCAGGTATTCGTGGAGCTGCAAGACATCACGCCGCAATAGGTCTGTGGCAGATTTCTTTAAATAATATATATCCAACATTTTCTGGTTTTAGTTATCAAAGTTTACAATCACATTTAAAATTTAAATCTGACGGTTATTTTATTGAATCTGACTTAAAATTTGCACCTAAATTTAAAAAATAGTGAAATGAAAATAAATTTTATAATTATAATGGTTACATTTTTACAATGTACTGCAATATCTCAAGAATGGAACATATATTCAAATATGGATTCACTTGGTAATATAATCAAGTCTTATCATTACATTACTGAAAGCGAAATAAAAGAAAAATTTAATGTTTGTAACTTTAATATAGAAGAATTTTCCTTTGAAAATATGAGTTTACTACCTATGCAATTAATATCAATGGATAAAATTAGGCTTGATAGGGTGCCGTTTTATGAAGAATATCTTTCAGATATTAGTGAGTTGTACTTTATAGGCAGAATAGCCATAAAGGATGAACAACTAAGTCATTACCTATTTGCTAATATTGTAAATAAGATATATTCAAGTTACTTTTTATTTAATTATTGCTCAGGTAAAATTACATCTGTTATAGAGATTTGCTCAATATTTACTAATATTGATTTTCCTGAATTCTCTTATAGATTAAGTTCATATTTTAGTCATACTGAAAGAAAAATGATTTTAAATTATGATTATGATTATGTTGAAGATGATGGTAATAATTATAAACGAACACAAAAGGTTTTTATTAATGATAAGGGACTTATTATCAGTATAAATTAGGTATAGTTTTATTTTATGAAAATCAAGAATATTTTTTATAATTTAGTAATTGTTGTAGCGATTAATAACTGTCTATATTCTCAACCATTCGTTGATACATTGTATAGTGGGAGAAATACAGAGATTTAATCAATGGCTAAGCAATTTAGGTGATGGACATTGGCATATTAAAAAACCATAAATATATATTTTTGAAAATTTAGTTATAATAATGGCCAAACTAGATTAGTTCATCAAAAATATTAAAATGATAATTAAAATATAAAAATAATATATTGAATTACTTTTTGAGTAAGGCTTCAAAAGATAACTTGTCAATAAAAGAGAACGATTTTAGTATTATAATAAAAGTTACAGAAAATAAAAATCTTAAAGTACAATTATCATTTGTAATTTGGAAAGACGAGCCAGGTAGATTAACTTTCTTTATCAACGATCTTGAAGTTTCAGATGATAACGATGACATTAACGATTCTATAAAATACATTGATTATATTATTTCAAATGAAATAATAATGACAGAAAAATTTTGTAAGGACAAACTCTTAAAAAGATATTATGGATTTTATCATAGAATCAATAGTATAGAAGAAAAAGTAAAACTATATAGTGTAAATAAGATTTCCTTTTTCTGTAAACTTAAAGAAAAAATTGCAGTATTTAAACCTTGGTAAATTTTCAATTTATGAAAAATATAATATTTATAGCATCACTTATCGTCATATCGACGACCATTTCTGCACAATGCTACATCCAGTACACATACGATACCTCTGGCAATAGGATTAAACGAGAGTACTTGGGTGGCTGTGGCCGTCCTGCACTGACAGACGACCATGCATCTTTAGCGGATACATTACGACCTGAAGAAGCCTTTATAAGGACAGAGCTTGTTCGATTAGACATTGAGTCAGAGATAAGCGTTTATCCCAATCCTACCGACGGATATCTGTCCGTAAGATTGAGCAGCCCGGATCCTCATTGGATATATCGGCTGAGCACGGTCTCCGGACAGATCATACGACAGGACAACATCGTACAGGACGAATTTCTCATAGCCATGGACAATCTTCCGGGAGCTATGTACATATTTGCCATCCTTGATCCTGCAGGAGTTGTCATTTATAGAACTAAAATCATCAAGCCATGAAAACATCATTTTATCACTATATCAATTTTATACCAATGAATAAGTCACTAATCTCATTTTTTACCGTTGCTTTTGTCATGACAATAGCTTGTGGTTGTACAGCACAGGAAGATGATGATCATACACCAAACATTATCTCCGAAAAATATGAGCCTTGCTGCTCCGACGCATCAGAAGTCAATTTTGAACTCACAGAAGGCTTTAATGTTTACATTCCCAATGTATTTACACCGAATGCCGATGGCATTAATGATTATTTTTACCCAATTTACGACACCAAATGGATCGGAGGCGTTAATATCACGTATTTTGTGCTTTATGATTCAGACGATCACAGCAAAAGACGGGTTATTTTTCACAGAGACTGGTTCAATCCTAATAATATAAAAGACTATGCCTTTGACGGATATTCTCAAAAGGAAGGCAATCGTAAGCTATGGGAAGGTCAGTTTTGGTATGAAATCTGGATATCCATCCCAGAGACTGGACAGATAAAGCTGAAAGGATCGGCCTGTAGCGTGGTATGCGATGAAGAGTCAGCAATATTTAAAGGTAAAAAGGGCTGCTTTTATCCTGCACAAGTGACAGATACATTTAAGGGTGATAATAAAAAGAGCCACTTAGAGAAAGATTGCTTTAAGTAGCCGTCTATTAAAAACGATTCAAAATGCTGATTATCAAAACATTAAACCGTAAATAGCTTTTAAAATAATGCAAGATATTGTATCTTTACGTCGTAAACCTTGCATATTTTAAATGATTCCACAGGCAAAAAACACCAATCAGATTAGCTTTTTCTCTTCATTAGAGGGTATGCTCAACGCTAAACATCCTTTATATGTCTTAGCCAATAAAATTGAATGGAAAATATTTGAAGAAGCCTTTTTACCCTTGTATAGCCAAAACAATGGGCGACCTGCCAAGCCCATAAGGCTCATGGTAGGCTTGTTGATACTCAAGCACATCCGCAATGTATCAGATGAAAGCGTGGTAGAACAATGGAGTGAAAATATCTACTATCAATATTTATGTGGAGGAACAACCTTTACACCGGGTAAACCTTGTGAAGCATCAGAGTTAGTACATTTTAGAAAACGTATAGGCGAAAGTGGAATAGAGCTAATTTTAAAAGAAAGTATACGAATCAATGGAAAAGATGGAGATGATGACAATGTCAATGTTGACACAACAGTTCAGGAGAAAAATATAACCTTTCCGACAGATTCCAAACTTCATCACAAGATCATCAAGAAGTGTAAGCAAATAGCCAATAGCGAACAATTGCCTGTGCGTCAGACATATACGCGAGTATTAAAACAGCTTCGACTAGACCAAAGATTTAGGAATCATCCAAAAAACAAGTCAAAGGCAGGCAAAGCAGACAGAAAAGTAAAGACCATAGCAGGTAGACTGGTCAGAGAGTTAGAACGCAATTTGACACCGAATTCAAAGTACCAAAGGGAATTGGAATTGTATCAACAGATATTGTCACAGACCCGAAGTACAAAAAACAAGATATACTCCATACACGAACCCGAGGTATGCTGTATTTCAAAAGGAAAAGAACACAAAAAATATGAGTTTGGCAATAAAGCTTCGTTTGTAAAAACAGATACGGGAGTAATCGTAGGAGCGATGGGCTTTAGGAATGAATATGACGGACACACACTACCGCAGGTATTTGAACAAGTAAAAAGACTGATAGGAAAGGAACCCAAAAGGGCAAAAGCGGATAGAGGCTATCGCGGAAATAAGAAAATAGGAGAAACAGAGATATTAATACCAACGACACCAAGAAAATCAGATAGTTATTACAAAAAAAAGCAAATAAGTAAAGCCCATAAAAAAAGAGCAGCTATTGAACCGATAATAGGCCATATCAAATCAGATCACAGACTCAACCGTAACTTTTACAAGGGAATAGTGGGCGATAACATCAATATTATGTTGGCAGCCGCAGCATTTAACTTCAAAAGGATGATGAACAAATGGAAATCATCATTTTTATACTTTTGTCAAAGCCTAATATTGTCCATTGCCTATCATATACGATCAAAACGAGTTTTAATGAGAGATATTTTCGGCATGAATACACATGTCACCATCCCATTTTTGAGCTTATCATAATTAAATAAGACTTTTTAAGGGACGACTAGTTAGTAAATAACGAACAAGAGGCCCAATACATTCAAACACTCATACAAATTACTATTATTCAATATACTATACATTACATTAATTTTTATGTTATTTAGCATTAAAATTGTGTTATGTTCATCTGGCTTTTCGTTTTACCTTTGTATTATCAAATTTGAGATAAGACTCAAAGGATATAAATTAGAGAGTTTTGGTTATATACATATTATGAGCTTTTATGCTCCGAAAACGACTACAACACATACATATTAAGAGATTGAGTTGGATTAAAAAAAATGGTCAGAATTCTGACCATTTTTTTTTATTAATAGGCATATCTTCTTAATGTCGGATTTTTTATCCAAACATAGGATGCTACAAATATCGTCATCAGGCCGCCAAAAATCACAGAAGGAACGGTGCCCATCACTGTAGCGGCAACGCCACTTTCGAATTGTCCAAGCTCATTGCTCGAGTTGATGAAGATAGAATTAACAGAGGACACTCTTCCACGAATATCGTCTGGAACTAAGATTTGAAATATAGTACTTCTTATGATGACACTTACACCATCGAGTAATCCACTCACAAAGAGCGCAAGAAAACTGAGCAACACCGATTTTGATAACGCAAAAACGATGATGCAAACGCCAAACCCGGCGACACAGTAAATGAGCTTTTTGCCGTGGTTTTTTCGCAAGGGTTTTAAGGTTAGCATTAGGATAGAAATAAAGTTACCCAAATAGGTAGCCGACATTAAAATACCAAAGGCTTGCGGTCCCGCATGAAGTATATCCTTAGCAAACACCGGAAGCATCGCTACCGCACCGCCAAATAAAACGGCAAACATATCCAAAGACATCGCACCTAAGAGATCCTTTTTATTCCATACAAATTCGAGGCCTTCTTTCACACTATCCCAAGTCCTATTATCGCCTTTCACAAAAGTAATTGGCTTGGGTGCTATCTGCGCAAAGGATATAATGGCCAGCAACAACAATATAAAAGCAACTCCAAACACCTGCCAGACTTCAAGATATCCCACCACAAACCCTGCAACGGTAGGTCCGATAATCGCACCTAATAAGAAGGTCATACTATTCATCGATGCACCCTTAACTAATGCTTCTCTTTTGATGATTTGAGCCAAGATGGCAACATAAGCCGGCCCCAAAAACGCCCTTACGGCGCCAGTACATGCCACCAACAATAAAAACATGGCGGTAAGGAGGTGTTTATTTTCAAAAAGATTGCCATATAGCGATAGCAAACTAAATCCCGTAATCACTAGCAAATACATGGAGAGCGTCCTAATTATCAAGGTGCGCTTCGCACTTGAATCTACTTTTACTCCTGCTGGAAGTGCCAACAATATAGCTGGAATGACTTCACTCAAACCCAACATACCTAATACAAACTTACTTCCGGTCAATTCGTATAAATGCCAGCCCAACAGCACGGGTACCATGCGCATCGCTAGGGTAAACATAAACCTAGATGCCAAAAAAAAGCTAAATTCTCTATTGATCAGCTTTCGGGCTATATATCCTCCTTCCCGTATCAGAACTTCATACTTTTTAAATGATCAAAGCTAATTTTTACACTTTCAAAAGGCGCATACTTGATCATATCGTCTTGTTCTACATAGAAATACTCTAATCCAGCCTTTTGAGACAACTTGAATATCTGCTTCCAATCGATCACGCCGGTGCCTACCTCCGTAAAGGGTTTTTCCGGTGTATCTGCCATATCCTTGATGTGAAATAGCGGAAAGCGTCCTGCATAGATCTCAATCAACTTGGTAGTATCCATACCTGCCTTATGCGTCCAATAAATATCCAACTCAAAATGGACAAAGCTAGGATCTGTTTCTTCAGCTAAAATATCAAAAGGGAGATTTCCATCCATGGGCTCAAACTCAAATGCGTGGTTATGATAACACATCTTTAAGCCATGCGCTTGTGCAGTTTCTCCACATCGGTTTAATACTCCTGCCGCCTGCTTAAAAGTGTCTATTGACGCTCTTTGAGACTTGGGTAATATTGGGCAGACTATCATCTTTTGACCGATAAAAGCTGCGTCGTCACATACTTGCTCCCAATTGTTAAGCATATCGTAACTATCCTTATGATCCGGCGAACCAAAGTTGATGTGATTACTATACATCTTCAGCCCCGAATCCTCTAGGATATTTAGAAAATCTTGACGAGACAAGCCATAAAATTTTCTATTTGCATAGCTTGCTCCTTCTACATGGCTAAAACCTATGGATTTCACTTGATTCAATGTCTTGACCAAGTCGCTTTCCATCTCTTGGCGTACCGTATAAAGCTGTAAACCTATCTCCGAAAATTCTGAATGATTCAACAAGTGCATCAACCCTGAAGGACTCAAATAACTGCCTATGGTTCCTACTGATGCAAATTTTAAGAATGTTCTCCTTTCCATTTTCTATAATATATTACCTTGAAACCATATTGATTATTCCCATATCAAACGATAACTCAACACCGGAAGTATTTCCAATTGAGGATAATAAATTAAATCCTGCTTCAAAAAATCATAAGACCGATACATAATAGTATTGTTATTGTTTACATTTTGGATATCTAGCGACCAAACGTGGCGCAATCGGCTCGTGACCTTTTTTCTATCATATACTATCCGGAAGTCCAGCCTTGCATAATCCTTATTTTTTATAGACAAACTACGGTCAAAATCATAGAGTTGATCTAAAGAAGTAGCACGCATATTGATCCAAGGTTCAAATTGTCCACCTCTATTGTGAATGGCAGCACTAAGGATTAATTTTTGTACTTTTTCTGTTTTAGATAAATATCTTTCGTAGCTCGCACTTAGATTGGCTATCGTTTTATAATTGTATCTACCGTCATAATCTCCGGTTATCCTTTGAGCTTCTCTATTTCTATAAGTAGCAGAAAATATCGATAGATTATAACCAATGGTCCAGTTATGGTTGCTATAAGGATACGTTCTAAAATGATAAAACTCAATGCCTTTTGTCGAGGCTGTTCCTGTACCGTCTGGAATCCACATCGGGCTCAATAATTGATCATATCCCAAATTGGAACCATTAAATGCGGATGAATAACTCTTACTTTGCCCTTCATAGACAAACTTAGCAACATCCCATAGATGCGAATAAAACAGATTTCCTCCTATAGAACGATGATCGGCTTCGTATTTACCACTCAATTGCACATGTCCAGACTTGATTCTTACGGATTGATATGGACCTACAATGTATCTTAAATCAGTATAATCCTGAAGCGAAGAAAGGCGTGAAGACAATCCTAGAGACACCTTATTGGACAATTTCCAATCTAAGGCTACTGCTGGCTCAATGGTAAATTCCTGAGTCAAGTCATCATACATTGTTCCTATACCTAGTACATAATGCCACTTATTTAAAGGACTATTTTCTAGCTGCACATATGGATAAAGGCTAAAATAAGATTGTTTGATTAACGCTCCATTAATGCGGTTTTCATCTATATGATAATTTGCCCGCAACCCAGCACTCCATTTGAATGTAGGTAAATCCCACTTGAATTGATTGTGAAATGACCATAATCCCTTTTTGATTTCTTGATCGTCAGCATGGTCAAAATTGGTATTTTGCTTAAAATAATCAAGCGTATATTCTTCCCTATTATCTTGCCTTGAGGAAGCAATCAAAGTCGCTTTATAGCTAAAATTGTGGTTTTTTTGCCAAATAAACTGGCTACCTACGATACCCAATTTGCTCTTATAGGTGATATGCTGCAAATCTTTAAATCGCTCCGGCTGATCCGTTGAGTCTATACCTGTAAAGTAGTTATGACTTGCTCCCAAGGTAGCAAAAACCTTTAAATGGACCTTCTCCGATTTTAACAATTCGCCAAAAGCGCTTAAATCTTGATACCCTATTTTTTCATTGCCGAAGTCGATTCCAAATTGATTTAACAAGCCTGTAAAACTATATCGATAGGACGCATAAACGTTTTTCCCACGAATATTTGTGCCCAATCCGCCTTCTAGACCAATCAAATTGAGATCTAAATAAGAATGCATCGATGATGCCATCTTCATATCTGAAACGCCAGACATGATATTGCCATAGGATACATTTGCCGGGCTTGCTTCAAAATGGTAGTAATCCAAGACAGCGCCATTCAAGGCATTGACACCACCGGCATAGTTTGTCGCTAAATCATTGGCTGTGCCGGCATTTGACAGGTGATTTGGATTGACAATGTCTGCTCCGAATAATTGCCATCGTGCTGCTTCGGGTGGCATACCCCGATAGACAATACTATTAGCACCATCATTAGCCGTCGAAAAACCGGGATATCGGATGATTATCCGGGAAGGATCTTGAAAAGAGGCTGGCATCGTTTTAAATTGGCGTTGCGTCATGGTTAAATCTCCCATGCGATAAGCATCCTCATGAATCGTCACGTGAGCCAAAGCTTGAACTTCCTGAGCCAAAAACACATCCACATTTAAGATTGCATCTTCGGGAAGATCCAACGTCATATAGCCGGTATAACCCTCATAATAATAGCTGATATCGTATTTTCCAGCCTTCTGAAGATGGATTTCATAATATCCCAGGCTATCGGATTCGGTTTGTATGACTGCGAAACTATCCTGCGAAACGGATATCATGGCTAAAGGTGCTTGAGTTTTACTTTCCTTGAGTAAAACCCTTCCTTTTATGGTTTGACCTATTCCTTGCACGGATATACAAACGACACACAAAAGCAACCCAAGAAACTTACGGAGACTATGTAATGCTACACCTCGAACTCGAATCATAAAAATTCCTTTTGCTGCCTTCAATAATTTAGCAATTCAAGCTTGAAAGAAAAAACATAAAATTGCCTTACAAACCACTATTATGCTGCCGAATAAACGTCCGATTTAATTTGGAATAATCTGAAATTCAGTCCTTCTATTTTTAGATCGACACGCTTCATCTTGATTTGCTGCACATCCTTCTACCGGCTTTGAAAAGCCATTACCGATGATAATAAACCTATTCTCCGGCATATTGTATTGTTGTTTGAGATAATCCGCCACCGCTTTTGCTCGCTTTTGCGAAAGAATGACATTGGATTCAGAACTACCGACATTGTCAGTATTTCCTTCAATTCTAATCTTAGCATTAGCAAAACTCTTTGCTAAATCGGCAAATTGCAAATCAATAATCGTCTTGGCATTTTCGTCCAAGTTATAACTTGCAGTTGGGAAGTTTATACTTACCGGCTTCGAAGCAATTGCTTCTGCTGAAACTTCCTTTACTGTTGTCTTATTAAACTCTTTAGACTTTTCAGCATCATATTGCGGTTCCTTTAAATTGTCGCTAGCTGCTAAAATTGCACCTGTATAGATGACGGAGCGCCATGCCGGAGCAATTTTTGGAGCATCGCCGGTTTCAACAAATTTTTTGGCCATTTTTTCATATAAATCCTGGCCTTTTTGACCCTTATATGCAGAGTTTAGTCCGAAAAAATTGACATTATCACCATGACCGGTCAAATAGACATTTTCCATCATGCCGATGGCATCGTCAATGGTCAAACTATTGGCTTCAGCCAGATATCTTGCCGCCTTATTGCGATTTGATTCATTCGCATTGAGCTCTGCAACGGCCTTCATCCATCCTTCGTATAAGCCATGAAACATGTTTTTCTTCTCTTGAATAACGTTTTCGCTGGCGAACATGATGCCTCCCAAAGTATGAGACTGATCCTTGGTCGTCAACAAAATCTTTGAACCCGGAACATCGGCTGTTGCCAATAAATCATCCGGACTCCACACCACAGCAGCATCCACATCGTCGGTACGGAAGAGTTCGGCAGCTTTTAGATTATCACTTGTAGGTACGACTTTTACGTCACTGTATTTCAATCCTGCGGCTTCTAGTGTATTATTCAACAATGTTTGAGCCGGAGAAGGCACAGCTACTGCTACTCGTTTTCCTTTGAGGTCATTGGCCCGATTGATGCCTCTTTTTACAATAACGGCATCGCCACCACGCGACCAATCCGTCTGTAAAAATGCCAAAGGTTTAAAAGCATTGATATCGTCTGCTGAAGTAAATAGAGGAAAGGCATCTGCGGTTAATACCAAAGCATCGTATTCTCCTGCCATCCATCCATTCATCGCATTCAGTAGGTCATTTTCTATTTTAAAATCGACTTTAAATCCATAATCCTTATAGAATCGGGATTGTGTATTGGCTGCTGCCCCTTCATTGTAATACAAACCAGGAGCAAATCCACCCCAAGTCACTAACTGTACTCTCAAGGTATTAGGATCTCTCTTCCCCTTCTTTTGTGAAGTATTATTATCTGAGTTGCTTTCTTTCTCAGCCTGATTTTTAAGGTCTTGCCCTAGGTTGGTATTGTTAAGGATATATTTTCCACCAAAAAAAACACCGGCAAGGATGAGTAATGTTATCAATAGTTTTGAAAAACTCGTTAATTTAGTTGCCATATATTATAAGAATTTGCTCATTTTTATTTAAATAAATTATCGTATTGATTCGTAGAAGATTCATTTCTCAATTCTGGTTCTGCCATTGACTCATTGATATCTAATATCTGCTCTTTCAATAAAGTATCCTTTTCACCGCCCAATAGTAAGGAAATACTTTCATTTTCCCATTTTTCGAGCATTGCCAGACCTTCTTCTTCAAAAATACCATTTTGTAAATCTATGGATTGCATAAAACTCTGTGATAAATCCATAAATCGCTCCATTTCTCCAACTTTCTGGCTGACATCCTCAGCTATCATTTCAAGTGAAGCGTCAAACATCGCCTTTTTGTCAGGATCTCCCTTGATGACTGACATAGCCGATTTAATCGCAGAATGACCTGCCATGATCGCTTTTCGTTCCTGCTCTTTAACATGAATTTGGTCTTGAACATCCTCGACTAGGACTTCAGAATTTTCATACATTTTGTTGAGCACTCGGTAAAGCACATCCATTTTTTTGTACAAATCCTCTAATTTCATATTGGAATCCTGCAATCGCCCGGCTTTTCTCGTTTTTAAGATCACATGGGCCTGTTTGTTGGATTGGGCAGCCTCGCTAGCCATATTGAGATTGGTATTAATCTCCTTTTTGTTATTTAATATCAACTCTTTCAATTGGTGCATTTGCCCTCGTAGCGAAGCGATTTGTCGGTTCATCTTCTTCAGATTGAGTTTCATATCTTCGATGTAGGACCTCAATATGCCCATAGGATCTATTTCTACAAACAAGCTCGTCAACCATCGCATCGCACTTTGATACATATAACTGATGAGAGTTCTTGTTTTACTATCTAGCGCCGCAAAGATAATTGTACCTAAAACCAACAACGATACTATCGCTCCCGTTTGCGTCGAAACAAAAGCAGCAATAGCACCTATAAAGGTTAATGTCAAGTATAGGATACCACCGGATAGCAACCCTAAAACTACTAATCCCAATATACCTTCAGGTCTAGACCAAAATGATTTTGTCATTTTTTTTGACATCTGCTCTATCAATTAAAACTCAAATGTACGGCTTCAATACAAAAATATCGTAAATAATGGCCGTAAAATTGTCCATTATTAAAAAATACATATTAAATATTCTTATTTATCTTCTCTATATCTGATTGGATTTGTCCTGTGACGTAATGGTAAGAAGCCATAAATTGCTTATTGGTTAACTCTATTTTTTGAACTTCCTCACTAATCTCTTTTTTTAGTTCTCCCATTTGGGTATTCATGGTCTCAAGTTCCTTATTGAGATTTTCGATCATCTTCTTTTTATCAACGACACTTTTTTCTAATTTTTCTATCGAATCTACGCGAGCTTGGATTTGCTTACCCTTTTGGTTTTCAAGCGCTTCCATAAATTTCTTTTGCTCCCCGACTAAGATATTCATATAATACTCTGCACTATCCAGCAGTTTGCGCTTATCCAATCCCATCGTCTTGGCCATTTCAAATGCAGATTTGTACCGCATCGTTTCATCTGCGATCACATTTGAGATAGAAAGCAAAGAGTTTTTATATTCAAGATAATCAAAACCTTCAATATTATTTTGCTCTAACGCATGCATCAGAATTTGGATATGCTTTTCGTTATATCCTGTCGAATCTTGCGCTTCAGAAGTAAAAACGGGCTGTCCGGAAGGTTTTTTCACCTGCTCGACAGTCGATGACACCTCGGTTTTTTGCGTCGTATCTCCAGCCGCACCACTTTCAGTGACGATAAAAAGTCCTTTTATTCTTTTTAATAAATCCTTATTTTCCATCTATGTATTAAAACATTTAGATCGTTAAAAAAACTCCCTTAAACGAGCATTTATCGACGAAATTAATTATTTTTAGTACAAATATACACATTTATCCAATGTTAACATCAGGTTCTTGTTGGCTTAAGCAATGAAAACTACCCAATCCCCAGATTATATCCACCGAATCAATCCCTACGACCTGTCGATCTGGAAAACATTCCTCTAAAATTTCGAGGGCTTCCTCATCATTTTTATCATCTCTAAACGTAGGTACAATGACTTTTTCATTCGAAATATAAAAATTGGCGTAAGATGCGGGAAGCTGTTCTCCTTCATAAATCACCGGCTTAGGCATAGGTAGCGTTACGACATTGAGCGATCGGCCATCTTGCAACTCCATGCCTTGCAGTAACTTCAGATTCTGTCTTAAAATGTCATAATTTTCTTCCGACTTATCCTTTTCTATGACGGTGACGACGGTATCTTCATTGACAAATCGGGTTATATCATCGATATGTCCGTCTGTGTCATCTCCGATGATGCCCTCTTCCAGCCACAATATGTGTTCAACACCATAATACTCGATGAGGTATTGCTCGATTTCATATTGGCTCAAATGTGGATTTCTATTTTGATTCAATAGGCAAGACTTCGTCGTCAGCAAAGTGCCCTTGCCGTTAAACTCCACACTACCGCCTTCCATGACGATTTTAGGGTAAAAAACGGGTATATTCAGCTTTTGCCCTATCAAAGTCGGGATGTTATCATCCAAATCATAAGGCGGATATTTGTCGCCCCAGGCATTATAACCCCAATCCACGATCGCTTTCGAACTATTATCTTTATGGATCAAAAACGCCGGTCCATGGTCTCGACACCAAGCGTCATTGGTCGGATGGTAGTAAAAAACGATGTTGTCCACCAATGCATCTAAATCCTTTACCTGCTTGGCATAGGGACTATTTACGATTTTGTCAATGGCAAAGTGATGCATAGCACCATCGTTGACATTGATGCAGACCCGCTGATGATCGGCGATCTGGAGTATAAACTCGGCATAAGGATTGTAAATGGTATCAATCTTACCGGGCCAAGAGGCTTCTTTATGTGGCCATGAGAGCCATAAAGCAACCTGACGATCAAACTCCGCCGGAAAATAATACCCCAACTCTCTAGGCGTAAAATCAATCTTCATCGATATATCTTTTGGTTATAGGTTGATAACTATCTATCCTTCGATCGCGCAAAAATGGCCAGTGAATGCGAAATTCATTGGATTGCTTCAGGTTGACCTCAACGACTTTCGTTTCTTCTTGATCATGAGATGCCAAATACAGCAATTTTCCTTGACCATTGGCTACAAAAGAACCGCCCCAAAACTTCATCAATCCATCTTGTTCGTACCCTACTCTATTGACGCTGACTACAGGCACGCCATTCGCTACAGCGTGAGATCGCTGGATAATCTGCCATGAATCATATTGATCGCGATTGGTTGCTTCATCTTGTGAGGTTGCCCAACCTATAGCTGTTGGATAAAACAAAATTTCGGCACCCATCAAAGCGGTTATTCTACTGGCTTCCGGATACCATTGATCCCAACAGATCAATACACCAACCTTGCCATACCGTGTATCGAACACTTTATACCCTAGATCTCCTGGCGTAAAATAAAACTTTTCATAAAAGGCGGGATCGTCCGGAATGTGCATTTTGCGATATTTACCGAGATAACTACCGTCTGCATCTAAAACGGCCGTAGTATTGTGATATAATCCTTCCGCGCGCTTCTCAAACAAGGAAGCGATGATGACTACATTTAGTGACTTAGCCAAGGCACCCAAGGTATCCGTAGATGGTCCGGGAATAGCTTC
Organism: Chitinophagales bacterium; assembly: GCA_026928325.1. Taxonomy (GTDB): domain Bacteria; phylum Bacteroidota; class Bacteroidia; order Chitinophagales; family Saprospiraceae; genus OLB9. The sequence goes on from JAIXKS010000032.1 coordinate 119,584, forward strand.
TGCTAACTCAAAGTTGTCGTAATCTTCGACATCACAAAAATAAAGAGACGTAAATAATTCTTGCAAGCAGATAATCTGTGCACCATCGTGAGCTGCCTTTCGGATTTCGCGAATCGCTTTGTCCATATTCGTTTTTGGATCCTGAACGCAAGACATCTGCACAAGGCCTATTTTTACTATCGACATATCTATAAATATTAAAATTTAATAAGAACCGACAAAGATAACGATTTAATCAATAAATTGGTTTCATTTAAAATATCAGGATAAGGTTGGAGTATTTTTTTAGGGTAATTCAAACGAGGTAATGTAGTTTAGATTTAATGTTGGAATTTATTGAGGCTTATTAAGTGAGTTGAGAAATATAGGAGTAAACAAGCTAAGATTGATTCTGAAAATATTCATTTTGATATTGAATATTTTTCATTCAACAATGCTATATATTCACCAAATATCTCCTCCAATTGCTCCTTATTCCTGAGTCCATCTATATACTTTTTAGGAATAGCATTATATCCAAATTTTGCACCTAAGATGCTTCCAGCCACGCAGGCATTGGTATCTGCATCGCCGCCTTCGTTTATGACTTTCAATACTCCGGCTTCAAAGTCACTTGCATGGAAGTACGCCCATAGTCCTGCCGACAGCGCTTTGAGCGTATAACCCACGGCTGTCGGTTCGTCTAAATTCAGGTGCTCAATCGGCAAAGAATAAGCATTTTCGATATATTCGCGTATGCTATCATCGTACTCGTCAGCTATATGACAAAGTTGTGCTACGTCCATGAACTTCCTTTCTGCGAGTATAGAAGCAATCAAACGGGTCACCACCACACAAGAACCCACGCACCTTGGATCCCAGTGTGTCACTCGTGCTATTTTTTCAGTATTGCGTTGCACTTGGTCATCGTCCCAAAAGTGATAAGTACCCAAAATGGAAGTGCGCATGATCGCTCCATTAGCCGCATTTTTGCCACCGGATATTTTCCATACTAACTCCGCAGCTTTGTGTGGATACAACGTGAATTGTGGCATAGAAACTACCTTATAAACCGTATTTCCTATGCCCATTGGATTACCTTTAAACCATCCATAAAGCTCTTCTGCAAAGGCAAATTCATCCACTTTCTTTGACCTCAATATAGATCTGCAAATACACAGAAATTGATCCGTATCATCTGTCCAATCGCCCATTTTCCATCGACTACGATGCTTGTCCTGGATGATCTGTGCATAGTCAGAAAGCCCATCAGGATAGTGGATTGAGATATCCTTTTTACTTAAAAACTCTGTACCAAGTCCTAAAGCGTCACCGATAGCTTGACCGTAAAAGAGGCCTTTGATTTTGTCTGATTGGGTTTTTGTCATTGTACCTATATAAAATATGAATAGTCAACAAATTAACACATAAATAGAATACTAAACTTTATTTTATACCAGTTACTTAGAAATTCTTCAACAAAATTCTTCAACTTTTGTTTGGTTGCTTTATTGAAGTACTATTTGTTTACTATGATTTCTAAATTTAGATTTATTTAAACGACATTACCATATTTTAGTAAAATAGCTCATGAAATATTCTATCTATCTTTTTGTTTTATTTATCATATCAAGTTGTATGAATTCTCCTATAGTTGGAATAAATAGAAATATTAATTTACAAATAGAAAATGAAATTTCTATAGAAAGGGTGAATGTAGAGAGAATAGAACTAAAGAAAATATGTTTTGAAATTGGTCGCTCCTCATATCCTAAAATAGTTGGAATGGATGACATGATATTTCAAGAACAATTAAACAATATTTTTAAATCCAAGTTTGAGGAATTTATAGAGTCGGAAAAAAAGTCAATGTCAGGAGATCCTTGTGATGAAAATGAGGGTTCTTTCTTATCTACTATACCACCTTCTGTGAGTAGTTCTTTTGATATATTAACTCATAATGATAGTATCATATCAATTGTTCAATATTTTGCATCAACTACAGGTGGAGGAGGAAATGCAATGGACATTTCATCTTCAATTGTAAACTGTGATTTAAAAAATAGAATAGTTTTAAGCAATTTTGCACTAGGTATGAGTTATAATAAATTAGATGATGTTAATCAAAAAATGATTTATTTCTTTGACACTATGTTTCCCGAATATACAGAAAATGAAAAAGATTATCCTGTTATTTCGGGTGAAGAAAGATTTAATAAATTAAGTTTTGGGTTACAAAATGACAGTATAGTACTCTTTATTGAAGCAACTCCAATATATTTTCGCTATTCACACGATATATATAGAATTCCGATAGATAAGTGGAATATACATTAAAACTAAATTGGTAATACATTTTCATCCAAAAATTATCAGAGAAATATTGCATGTTATTATCATATGGATTGCTTTTATAAATCTATTGAATTTGATTAAACGACACTTAATAATATTTCTTCTGTTTCAAAAAGTCTTTCAATGTAATTGTCGTTATGTCCAAACCTTTTGCTTTAATTTGAAGTCCGTTGTCAGATGTTAGCATAATTGGGTTTTCGTTTTTGTATTTCAATGCTACGGACAAAATAAAGTTGTCAGGCGATTTTTTGTTAAAGTCGTCTGGAAGCAAGGTCAAGTCTGCCCTGTCCATTTTGAGATTTCGTTTGTCAAAACTATCGTTGATTTGTTTGATTGCTCTATGAACGTTTTTCTTTTGTTCTTCGGTCAATGAAATTTTCAAATAGTCCAATTCATCAATGACTTTTGCAGATAAAACGATTTGATATTGTTTGTCAATTTTTGAAATGATGTCGGGATAATCAACAAAAACATTCGTGTCAATTATGTAAATGTTTTCCTTGTCTTTTTTGATTTCCTTTTTCGGTTTCTCAAATTTTGAAAGGTCTATTTTATCAACGATTTTTAGAACTTGTTTGGACTGGGTATCATTATTCTCAGGGCTTTCAACGTGAATTGATTCTGCTAAGTTTTTTTTATTAATGCCCTTATTATAAGTCCCTAACGAATTATTCATTAGACTTTGATTAGGCACTCCCAACTCACATTTTGAGATAAACTCATCGACTAAACCTTTATAAGGTTTGACAATGCTATATGCTTTATCTAATAAAATTAAGGTGCAATATCTTGATCTACTGGTTGCTACGTTAAACCTGTTTAACTTAAATGAGAAACTTGGGCTACCTTCCGAATATGTAAAATAGAAACAAAAATCAACCGTGAGTCCTTGAACGCCATCTACAGTATTAACAACAATTCGATTTTGTGTATCATTAAATTTAAAAAGCAAATTATCTCTCAACAATTTCACTCCTTTTTTAGTAGAAGATAAAAGGGCTATTTCGAAATTTGGATTAAGATGAAGCAATGTAGTTACTTCTGTATAAATGAAATCAAACATCTTTTTCAAATCACTTGAATCGTAATAGAACAAAGAACTCCCTCCTTCATTGTTGTATATAGCCGAAAGTTTATTTAAAACTTGGTTGTCTTTTTGTATTTCTGATTTTGATTTAAGGCTATTCTCGTAAAATGTATTTGTTTGCCTACAAGCATTTTCAGAAAACCTATAAGTGGTTGTAAATCGAAATTTAGGACAGCTATGAGTTGATGCATAATAAGAGAATGAATCTAGCATCAAATCAATACTATTAGAAATCCTATTTGGATTATCTTGATTGACAACAGGTGGAAGTTGTAAAGGGTCTCCAACCAAGATTACTTTTTTACCCAATAATTTTGCGATTGCAATAGTTCCTAAAAAACATTGACTTGCCTCTTCTAAAATCACATAATCATAAATAGGACTGGAAATTTTCTCTATTGCCAAACCACTCATTTTATAAAACGTAGTCAGTAGAATATTACCCTCGGTCGGCAGAAAATCCTTTGGAACTGATTTCAAACCTTTTACTTCTTTTGACTCTTCCAATGTAAGGTTTGACTTATATACGACCTCTTTATTTGAATCGGAAATTGAAAAATATTTTTTAGCAAGCTCAAGAAGTGACCTATTGGCTAATGTAGCTACCAATACAGATTTTCTGTCTTTAGAAAATTCAGCAATTAACCTTGAAATAAAAAATGTTTTACCTGTTCCGGGAGGGCCTTGAATTATAATTGTTTCCTCATTGTGCAGTTCATCTTTATACCGTCCTATTAATTCTAATGAATTTTCGATATGAGTGGGATTAAAATTACCTAAATCATATTTACTCAATAAGATATCATCAACAATACTTGATTTTATATTGTTTTTAGTAACCTGTATTAGGTTATAATAATATTTCAAAGGTGGATCAGAAATACCAAAAACTATTTTATCTTCTTTTTGTAATACGTTTAAGAAATCAACATCAACACTATTAAATCCAACATTAAATTTCCCATTCGTTTCATGGTAATAGACACCGTAACACTCAGAAGATGATAACACATCATTTTTTCTATAGTGACTATATGTGTTCTCTTTAAAAGCACTCTTAAACACCTCAGTCGTTTTAGGCTTTGTTGCGGTTAATGGAATTTTAGTTTTAGGTAAGTTTTCTTTAGAAAATGAAAAGATAACCTGATTTCTCAATTCATCAATATACTCAAACGCACCTATATACAATTCTCCTTTATTTAACAAATCAATACACTTCGAATCAAGATACGCTTTATAATCCGACAATATCTTTTGTATCTCTCTATTGTAAAATTCTATTTGTTGTTCTCTTCTAAGTGATTTCATTATCAAAAATTATATTCATCATATAAATCTTCTTTTTCAAAAACGGACTTATAACTAATTGCTGTTTTTGTATGTTCATTGACTATAAATACAAAATGCCATTTTCCTTTTTCTTCTATATCTGCTAAAGTATTGTAATGTTCAAGACTATAATCCTTTGGCATTCTCAAAATACCAAATCTATTTTGAGGTTGAGTAAATTCTATTAAATCTTTCTGTGAGTCAAATAAATTGATTTTGTTATTTGTATAAACAGCTAATCTAACATTGTTTTCATTTAGTTTGTTCCAATGATGTATATCAAAAAACAGTAAACCATTTTGAGCCGAACGAACGATTATTTCGTCTGCTTCTGCTTTTAAATGATAGCCAATATCTTCTATTTGCTCTATATCATATTCGTGTTTAATAGCTAAAAGAGCTTTAATTTTAGCTGTAGTGTTAATGTCAACCTTATTGTCCAAATCATATTCTCCTTTGATTATCCCTTTGATAAAAGTTTTATCGTCTTCTGTAATATTACTAAACGGATTATCAGGATTATCTTCTTCTAATTCTTCTTCTAACTCTTCATCTATTTCTTTAGCGTTCGTTTTATAAATCTCCCAAGGTGTTTTACCAAAGTCATCTTCAAGTCTGTGAATGATATCTTCATCATCCCAACGGTTCATAACATTATCAAACCAAATTTTTGTAACCTTTTCTTTTTGGATTATATCATATAAAAAGTTTGTAACTTCTCTATTTGATTTCCAATAACCTGTGTAATATATTTTGTTTTCCTCTGTATCGTAAAAAAACTCAATCTGAGTTGTAAAAACTGGAGTTGATTCATTAGGGAATACTTTCTCAATTGACTCTACTTCATAAAAACTATATTGATTGATATTTTCAATTAATTCTTGCTCTATTTGCTGATAATTAGTATCATCAATTTTAAAAGCTAAATATCTTGCTTTTTCACAAAATGTTTCTTTGATTTCATCTATGATTCTTGGGTTTATTGGCTCAGTTTTTAATTCAAATCCATCTTTGGATAATCTTGGAACACCAAAATTATCTGTAATAGAATAAAAATCTTGATGTAAAATTCTATCAGGATCTATTTCAAATTCATCATCAATAGAATAACATAGTTCGTCTATAGGTTTCCACTCTTGGTTCTTATTTAACAAGAATAACTCTTTCTTTTGTTCATTTGTAGGTATATATTCTTTCAGAATTTCTACTATATTTAGCTCTTGTACTTCTTCGTATGAAATCCTATTATCTCTTCTTTTTAGGAGTTGGATACAATGTTCTTCAGAGAGTTCTTGTCGAATACCAATTAATTCTTCAATAGATTTTTCTAATTTAAAATTGTTACTATAATCGAATTTAGGCAATAATGACTTATCATTAATGTAGTTTGAATGCTTGAAAGAATACAATAACACAGGACTTACATAAACACCATTACAATTTTCAACGGTTTTATTGTGTTTAATAAAATGTAACATTTGATTATCACATGAATCATAAACCCTCCTGTTATTTACAATTTTTGTTGGAATAAAATACTCATCTCTTCCTTCTAACACCTGATCAAAAAATTGCTGATTATATTTCTGCACAATTGATTCGGACAGGATTGGATAACAATTAATATGGTGCTCAAAAGTAGTATAATTTTGAATTTGACTAAGAGTATATCCTCGAGACAATAAATAATCCTTAGTTGTTTTAAATCCATGACCACCGAAAAGTAACTCTTTAATCGGTAAACAATCAAAGTCATCAAATTTTAATTTTTCTATTATTTCGAGTTTAAAACTGTCATTAACACCTATTTTACTCAAAAGAAATTTATTTACATCGTTAGACGCATATCCGTCATTCAAAAAAACAAACTCGTTACAGAATTCTTCATTTTTTTGCAAATCTAGCTTAGGCTTATAATTAGATGAAAAATGTACCTGATTTGGCAATAGCCAATCTCCTTTATTTGTTTTTAACTTTAAATTATAAAGGCTATCGAAAGAAAGATTATTATCCTTTTTCTCTTTAAATAGTTTGGATAGAGTCTTTAAAATTTCAAAATGGTTTTCTCTGAAGTTGTCTTGGTGTTCTATTAAATAATCAACTTTTATTTCAAAAACTTCTTTTTTCTCCGAAAGCAATTGACAACCAATCAACCTAAAATAATTATTCCAATCAACTACATAATTTGGTCTTTTTTCATATTCATCAGTGATTTGGTTTGGAAGATCTATTTCAGAAATAACCTCATTGATAATCGAAGTTGTTGTATAATGGTCAGAAATAAAGCACTTGTTACTTGCTCTAAAAGAGTTGTCAATGCATTTAATTTTCAGATTCTTTGAAACTGTTTCAATTTGTTCAGATGATAGCTGGGTTTCCTTATCTCTATTTTCTTTCCAATATTTAAATATTTGTTTGCCGACTTCCAGATGCTTTGTTTCATCATCTATAGAAGGAAGCTTCTCGATTAAGTTGCTAATTACCCCCTTTAAATCAGTAATAACTCCTAATTTTTTAAATATCTTTCTCCATTTTTCAATTTCCTCTATTTTGGAGATGATTTTTTCGGAAATGAAAGAAACCTTCGTAATGCCAATATCGTTGATTATTGATTCAATATTACTTTCATTATCAAATTCAGTCGATAAATATGTAGAAGAAATTGCTTGATATGACAGATCTTCACTCTCAACTGATTTGCAAAGTATAAATATGTTTTTAAGGCTATTGACTACATCTTTTTCTTCTTTGAGCCTTCCCCAATTATTATATACGAACCTCCAAAAATCCAACAAGTTGATTCCAGATATTAGTAATGAATTTACGGTCTGTTCTTTACCTACGATATTGGTTGTATAAAACGTAATTGGATCAAATTCTAAAAGTTTGAGCGAAACATTTTTTTCTTCAAGCTTTGCTAACAATTCTGAATTTATTACACTCACGCCAAGAAATGAAAGTTCTTTTGGAATACCCTTATAAAGTGAAGTAAGATTTGAAAGTCTTTTATTTGAATCAATAATAACATCTTCTTTTTTCAATATATCTTTTAATTCATCGTTTGATTGAAAGTGAGTTATAATTCGGAAGTTGTTTTCAGGAATTTTTAACCACTCTGCGAATTTTTCAGTTTTTAAAGAGGATATTAAATTTTCTTTCCCAAAAATATAACCAAGCTCCAATTCCTTATGTAAAAAAAGATACTCACTTACCAAACCAGAACCAATATCTAAAGGTTTCCTTTTCGTACCCAAAAGTTCGAGAAACGATTGTTCTGGAATAATTTCATATAGTTTAGTTTCATCAAAGAATACTTCAGTAATTGAGTCTACCTCTCCAAGGTGTGTTGGAAATATTTTCGATTTTTCAATATTTTTAAGAAAAGACTCTCGTACCTTATCTTTAAATTGGTTTACTCCTGTTTCAAAATTAGGGAATAGACGTGTGATTTTTTTAAAATCTTTATTGAGAGCAAAAGTCTCACATGCTTTTATAAGTTGTGCTCCAGAAAAATCAGCTAATTTGAAATTATACGATAAGTTTTCAATAATATTTGAGCGGTCGAGATTCGGAATAAAATCAGCATTTACTATGTAATCAAGTTGTAATTTGGTAGATGACAAAGGTAAGTATGCGAACAAATTAATTGGATTTTCTATCTGTTCATTTGGCACTATTATATCAATTTTAGGGCTTCTGAATTGTCTAAAATGATTTGGAATAGATTTATTGTTTTCATCAAGCAACTCATCAATTATATCTTGGTCTTTAATAGAGTAGGTATTAGTGAATGAAACCCACTCTGAACAAATAATGTCATTTATTTTTAACTGAATAGTATTATTTCCATTATTATCTGTGATTATTTCTTTTTCAAAATCGTGTTCCTCGTTTGGTATAGTAATCTTAAGTCTTCGTAACTTATCTAAAAATATGAGAAGATATGGGTTCTGAGATAACTCGGTTAAATATCCAATTACATCATTTTTATGAGCTTCTGAAGTAAATTCAAACGCAAAAGCTACAGGAGAATTAAAAAAGTCAAATTGTGGTATCTCATCAATTTTGTCTATTTCATTCTGAAATACAGGCATCACTTCCCAAGGTTTGTTTTCACCGGTTTGCCTATTGAAAGAAAAACTAAAATTACCAGAGCGAACATAAACATTGTTGGTATGACGGAACACAGATTTAAAACCTATTCCTTTATATCCAATTCTATTTGCATCAGTTTCTTTCGTCTGTTCTCCAAACAATATTCCACAAATTGAATTAAAATTGTTTTCAGTAAACAACGAACCATTATGTTTTAACAATAAATAGTTATTAAAAACCTCAAAATGAACAGAAACCTCATTATTAAAATTATTGTTAGGATGGTCTACTGCGTTTTGAAGCAATTCGTATAAAAATGTTAAGCCTGTTGAAGCTAAGTCTCCTCTTAACCTATCTAAAATATTCCTATATTGAGTTAGGTGATCCGGATGAATATCCCCATAAAAACTAAATTTATCTTTTATAATTTGATTACATTTTGTAAAAGATAAAACATTGTCAAGTGAATTTCGGAATACTTTAGTACTAAGTTCAAAGTACTTCTTTTCTTCATTAAAATCTGTTGTCAAAACCGTAACTTCATGACCAACATCAAAAAGGTCAAACATTTTTTGACTCAAAATAGAGTTGTTAGATAAATTTCTTTTATGAAGTCTCGCACTTACGTTATCCCCAACATCAAAAATTAGAAGATCATGTTCTTCTATTTTTTTTGATAATCTTAACTCGTATATATTTTCTATTTCTAACATAATATTTTTAAATTAATTCAAATTAAATTTAGGATAATTTCAAAGGTGTAAACCAAGCAACAACTACAAGGATTGACTTATCAGCAGATACAATTTCTTCCTTGATGTGTTTTCGTATATCTTGAAAATATGCTTGGGATGTCATTCGTTTCTTATTATGGTAATCTACAGTTTAGAAGTACTTTCGATTAGTTTGATGTAAAAGTAAATATTTTACAACTATATTCACAATTAATTAATATCATTCTTTTAAATTCTATTGTCTAAATGGATAAAATCTCATAAATGAACTATTTTTCAACCATATAAATATACATTTTAGTGTTGTAAAATTGTGGATGTGGTATAAATGGAAGTGTACTAATTGCCGACTTATTGCAAATAAATTTGCAAAGCCATGGTATCAAAACTTATAAACTTACTTCGGTATTCTATTTTTAATGCGTTATTGTAATTTGATTCAAATATTTCCACTAAATTTGCATTTTATCATGATATTTTGAAGTATAACTTCATTTTATCATGATATTTTGAAATACAAAAAAGGGATGTCATGATTTACGATCGGTTACAAAATTTTCCTGATTCAGGATCAGAAAGCTTGTTTTTATGGGCGCCACGCCAGACAGGAAAAAGTACCCTTTTAAAGGCATTGTTTCCTCAGGCACTTGTATTTGATCTGCTACTTAGTGATGAGTATGAGCGTCTCAGGGCACGACCGTCATTGATCAGAGAGATACTATTGGCAGATCCTACGATTGCCGTAGTCATCATTGATGAAGTCCAGAGGATGCCGGAATTACTTAACGAAGTTCATTGGCTCATGGTCAATACTGGTACAAAATTTATACTGAGTGGTTCGAGTCCTCGGAGAATCCTCCGTTCTGACACCAATCTCTTGGGTGGTCGTGCGCTTCGGTATGAACTCTTTCCTTTAGTTAGTCGTGAGATCCCGGATTTTGATTTGATGCGTGCGTTAAATAATGGTCTTTTACCACGACATTATCTTGCTAAAGATGCACGAAGGATGATAGCTTCTTATGTTGGAAATTATCTGCAAGACGAATTGATCAGAGAAGCACAAATCAGAAATGTGTCCATTTTTTCAAAATTTTTGGTGTCCGTAGCCTTTTCAAATGCCGAAATGGTCAATTATACTAATATTGCAACGGATTGTGGTGTGAGTTCAAATACGGTAAAATCTTATTTCCAAATCTTAGAAGAGACGCTCATAGGTAGGTTCGTATCTGTATATCAAAAAAGACCAAAACGTAGAGTCATTCAGGCTCCTAAGTTTTATTTATTTGATGTCGGCTTGGTCAATCACTTGCTCAAAAGAGGAAAGATTTTATATAAAAGCGAAAGTTTTGGTCATGCTTTCGAGCATTTTATCTATCAGGAGATATATGCTCACAGTCACTATTCGGGATTAGATTATACTATCAGTTATTGGCGTACAGCATCTCAGATAGAAGTCGATTTCATCTTAGGAGAACATGAAATCGCTGTCGAAGTCAAAGCCAGCGAAAACATCAGTAGCCGGCATTTAAAGGGACTACAAGCATTCATGGAGGAATACACAGTCAAAAAAGCAATCGTAGTTTGCACCGAACCACGAGCCAGAATGGTTGACGGCATCCACATCCTACCATGGCAGGATTTTTTAAATCAACTTTGGGACGGGAAATTGATGAGCTAATAGCTTATACCAATTGCAATATATCATGATAATTTGAAGTACAACTTCATTTTATCATGATATATTGAAGTTATGGCTATAAAAAGCTTATATATTAGAAGCCAGAACTACTTTTATGTATAAGGCATTGTTTTGTCCGTGTTGTCGAGACGACAAACACTAATATTAAGCTTAGCGAGGACGCTAAACTTATCGGATATTTTTAACACTATGCGACATTTTCTATAGAATGTCCTGATAGTTCCAACTTAGCATATTGCAAACAGGCCAGAATATCTTCTTTTTCGAGCTCAGGGTGGTCTTCTATGATTTCTTCAATCGTCATACCCGACCCAAGCATATCAATAATGATTCCTACTGTCCAGCGCATACCGCAAACTATCGGCTTACCGTGCATAATGACCGGGTCTATGGAAATTCTTGATAACAAATTCATCGTTATAACATTTTGAACTACAAATTTACATAAAATATCTCAATAGGTAATAAATCAATTAAAAGGTTGTATAAGGACATATAGTTACGATTATTTAATGGCATGGTTTGGCTCGTGTTGTCGAGACGACAAGCACAAATTTTAAGCTGAATAAGAAAGATGTTATGGACTTAAATTCACCACCAAACCTATCCAACTAAATCTAAATATTCAACAGAGATTGTTGGTTAAAGATTTAAACCAACATCATCACCGGATTTTCTAGGTATTGCCTTAACGTATGTAAAAATTGAGCGCCTGTAGCTCCGTCCACTACTCTATGATCGCAGGATAAAGTTACCTTCATCATATTTCCAATGGCCAATTCGTCATTTTTAACGATTGGTTTTTTGATAATGGAACCTACTGCTAGGATACATGCATCGGGCGGATTGATGATGGCTGTAAACTCTTCTATGTCAAACATCCCGAGATTAGAGATGGTAAATGTATTACCTTGCATCTCTTGTAAGCTCAGTTTTTTGGATTTAGCCTTGCCGGCAAGTTCTTTGACCTCTTGATTGATCACTGACATTGGTTTCATATCTGCGTGATAGACGACAGGAACTAGAAGTCCTTCATCAACGGCTACTGCTACGCCAATATTGATATCTCGGTGGTAGGTTATCTTATCTCCCAACCATGAGGAATTGACGGCAGGGTGCTTTCTAAGTGCCGCAGCACTGGCTTTTACGACAAAGTCATTAAATGAGATCTTTACATCTCCGGATTGATTGATTTGGGTTCTTGCCTTCATGGCATTATCCATGTTGATCTCAATCGTTAGATAAAAATGCGGCGCTGAAAATTTACTTTCACCCAATCTTCGAGCGATGGTCTTTCGCATTTGAGATACCGGAACGTCACCGTAATTAAAACTTGTAGCCGGAACATATTCCGATGAAGTAACGGCTGTTGCTGGTGCGCTTCCTTGTTGAGATATATATTGTTCGATGTCTTTTTTTGTAATTCGGCCATAATCTCCCGTACCTGCCACAGCACTCAAGGAGATGCCTGCTTCTCTAGCAAGAGATTTGGCTAGTGGAGAAGCTTTTACTCTTCCATCACCTGCACTTTCTTGAACAGCAGCAGCTACATCCGGTTTAGGCGTTGCAACTGTTTCGGTAACGACCGGAGTTTTGCTGGCTTCTTGCGTAGGTGCTGAAGTTGTCGCTTTTGCTACAGGGCCATTGGATTCCTTAATAAGGCTTTGATAATCTTCATCTTTATTTCCTATGACTGCGATGATACCATCGACAGCAACTGCACCTGATTCTACAGCGATATATAATAAGTACCCATTAAAGAAGCTTTCTAGTTCCATCGTTGCCTTGTCTGTTTCTACTTCTGCCAAAACATCGCCGGCTTTTACAGGGTCTCCGACCTTTTTTTGCCATGCTACGATATTGCCTTCTTCCATGGTATCACTCAACCTCGGCATTCTGATTACTTCAGCCATTTTACTAAGATTTTATTTTGAAAGGTCAAAATTACTACTTCCTAATTGATATTACAAAGAATTCGTTCAGAAACGTTAAAATGAGCCCAAATTGTGGATAAGAAAATAGTCGAACTCCAACTGCATTTCCAATCCTAATACTTAATTCCAACACATCCCTATACTTTAAATCCCGTTATACGCCGTATGGGATCCAAATATTTTTTATCTCGGTCGCATGTCGTAAAAAATCTTCGCCTTGACCTTGTGAAGATTCGTACCAATCTCTATATTTACCATCGCTGACCCATGTTCGTTTGAGATTTCCGACCGATTGCAACTCTACTTGCGCACTACCTTCCTTCGTACCAAAATACCACAAACCATCCAAGTTATCGTGTTTTGCTAATACGTCGGTTAGTTCATCTTTCAGTCCTGTGATGATATTGACTGTTCCTCCAGGTACATCCGATGTTTCTAAAATTTGATAAAAATCGGTTGCTATCAAAGGATATTTTTCTGATGGAATAACGATGACATTATTGCCCATGGATATGGCCGGAATGACCGTAGAAACAAATCCTAGTAGCGACATTTCTTCCGGACAAACGATACCGATCGTACCGACTTTTTCCGGCATCGCTAAGGTGACATTACGAGCTACGGTATGATGCACCTTGCCATCGTACTTATCTGCCCAAGCAGCATAATAATAGATTCGATCAATGGCACATTGTACTTCTTTTTTGGCTTCGCTCACAGTTACATTCGTTGTTGCTACGATCCGATTGGCAAATTCTTCGCTTCTTATGGCAAGATTTTCTGCAATGTAGAACAACACTTGCGCACGAGCATGTCCCGTCATACTTCCCCAAGCTGTATTGGCATGCGCCGCTTCGACTGCATTTCGAATATCTTTACGATTGCCTTTAGGTACTTCTCCTACAGTATGACCATAAAAGTCTGTGATAGTCAAACTATTGCCACCATCGGGTCTCACTTGCTTTCCGCCAATATAGATTTTAGGAGTTCTATCGATTTGCGGCAAAGATTTATTATTATTCTTAGCTGCTGGTTCGACCGTTTTTAATTGTATCGGAGAAGACGCGAATGTACTTTCTACCTTTAACTTGATGTATTCGTATAGGCCTTCCTTGCCGCCTTCTCTCCCAAATCCGGACTCTCTATATCCTCCAAATCCGGAAGCGGCATCAAAAACATTAGAGCAATTCACCCAAACCGTTCCTGCTTTAATCTTAGGTGCTATATCCAAGGCTAGGTTGATATCTTCTGTCCAAATACTTGCGGCAAGACCATAGCGGGTATTATTGGCTAATTTTACCGCTTCGGAATGAGAACGGAAGGTCATTGCCACCAAAACCGGTCCAAATATCTCTTCTTGTGCAATAATCGAAGCAGGCGATACATTGGTAAATAAGGTTGGCGGATAAAAATATCCTTCCAATGGACAAGCCCACGAAGGCTGCCAACAGATATTGCCTTCATCCTTTCCTTGTTGTACTAAATCTTCAATCGTCTTCAACTGTACGGGAGCTACAATGGCGCCTATATCTACAGATTTATCCAAGGAATTGCCAACACGCAACGTTTCCATGCGTGCACGAATTTTGGCATATAATTTTTCAGCGACACTCTCTTGGACGAGCAATCTTGAACCCGCACAGCAAACTTGTCCTTGGTTAAACCAGATGGCATCTACTAAGCCCTCGACGACACTATCCAAATCTGCGTCATCAAACACGATAAATGGCGATTTGCCGCCCAATTCGAGCGAGATTTTCTTTCCGGAACCTGCCGTTGATTTTCTGATAATCTTACCAACTTCAGTCGATCCTGTGAAGGCTATCTTAGCTATATCCGGGTGATTAACGATATCCGCTCCTGTTTGTCCGTGGCCGGTAACGATATTGACAACGCCATCCGGCAAACCTATTTGTTGACAAATTTCGGCAAATAACAAGGCGGTCAAAGAGGTGTATTCCGCAGGTTTGAGGACGACCGTATTTCCCATAGCTAAAGCTGGCGCTATCTTCCAAGACAACATCAGCAAGGGAAAATTCCAAGGGATAATCTGTCCCACCACACCTAGTTCTTGATAATCGGCTAATTCTGTATCCATCAATTGTGCCCAACCGGCATGATGATAAAAATGTCGAGCCACTAATGGAATGTCGATATCTCGGGTTTCACGAATCGGTTTTCCATTGTCCATAGATTCGAGGACAGCATATAAGCGTGCGTGTTTTTGGATCTGCCGCGCAAGTGCATACATATATCTTGCACGACCATGACCGCCCAAAGCTTTCCAATCTTTCAAAGCATTTTTGGCTGCCTTTACGGCTTTATCTACATCCTTGTCATTGGCTTCAGCTATCTGAGCCAAGTGTTCTTTGGTAGCTGGATTGATGGTATCAAAGTAAACATCTGCTGTTGGTTTCACCCATTTGCCATTGATATACAATAAAAATTTGCGCTTGTGTTTTTCTAAAAATTCGACACTTTCCTTATTGCTTTCCGGTGCCAAACCATATTCCATGCTCTTATATATGTCCAAAACTTTCATGAATTGCGCTATTTGATTTTTTAAATTTATTTTATAATTACTTGTGCTCTGTCTATAAAAAGATTTAAATTATAATGGAAGTTAATTTTTTTAAAGATCAAGGCAAAAAACGCAGGCATAGTGGTAACTATGACGAGTATTTTTAACGATGAGATTTGAAAAAAGAACAACATTTTATTAAGATTTTTTTGTGGATGGAGCACTAGGTAGGATGCCATTTCCCGAAAGGGTAACCCTCTAAAAACTAGGATATCGGATGTCGATAATCTGCTGAATATCTTCCAGTTACATAATGCTCGAGTTGTCGTTCGATATCACTTAGCAAGCTACTGGCGCCAAATCTAAACAAATTGGGTTCTAACCAATCATTGCCCAATTCCTCCTTGATTAAGATTAAATAATTGAGGGCATCTTTGGCTTTAGAGATACCTCCGGCCGGTTTATAGCCCACTTTTATCCCGGTCAATTCGTAATAGGTTCGAATCATCCTCACCATCACCAAGGTAACAGGTAATGTCGCATTGACACTTTCTTTGCCGGTGCTTGTCTTAATGAAGTCCGAGCCTGCCATCATAGCGACCATACTGGCTTTAGCCACTTTAGTCAATGTCGGAATTTCTCCTGTAGCAAGGATGGTCTTCATATGCGCCTCACCACATGCCTGCCGACATGCAGCAATTTCGTCGTACAAGGCTTTCCAATCCGAATTCAACACATGAGCACGGCTGATAACGATGTCTATTTCTTTAGCACCCGCAGCAACGGAAGCTTCAATCTCCTTCAATTTTTGTGCAAGACTGATTTGCCCTGCCGGAAAACCTGTAGAAACGGCTGCTACCGGAATACCACTACCCTGCAAAGCTTCGACAGCATAAGGAATCAGATTGTGATATACGCAAACTGCACCTGTCGTCAGCTTTAAATCTGCAACACCTAAGGCCTCCAAAATATCTACTCTAACCGGTTTTCTCGCCTTGGCACATAACCGAATGACATTGCCTTTCGTATCATCACCTGCCAAGGTCGTCAAATCGATACAAGAAATCGCTTTCAACAACCATGCTGCTTGATATTCCTTTTTGACAGAACGACGGGTTCCTATCGTAGCGGCACGACGCTCGACAGCACTTTTATTGATTTTGATTTGTTCAAACCAGGAGGCGTCAAAGGGAACACCGGCATTGCGTTCATGGACGATCGGCTGGTTGTGTGATAAGGCATCAATGGATTTATTTTTAGTCATTTCGACGGTATTTTCGGATGATTAATTATTGAATTGCTTTATAAATCAACGGATAAGGTTCAGGTTTAGTTGTACTTATCACGAAGGCTTCATCGAGATAATGGGCTGCTTTCGCAAATAATGAGGTGTCATTGGCGTATAAAACTGCGAGTGGCGCTCCGGCTTCCACCCAATCTCCCATCTTCTTTTTGAGGAGGATACCGGCACCTAAATCCAATACGCTATCTTTCGTTTCTCGACCAGCACCCAATTTTACGGAGGCTAATCCTATATCCATAGCGCTGAGATGGCTAATATATCCACTGGTCTTCGCTTCATAAACATGGCTAAAAGACGAAGTTGGGAGTTTTTCAGGATTTGTAATGTAGGAAGTATCACCACCTTGAGATTGTACCATTTCTACAAATTTGGCGAAAGCCTGACCTTGAGCTATCACTTCCCGCAAAGTTTCCTTCCCTGCTTCATGCGAAGTCGCTTTACCAGCCATCATCAACATATAACTGCCCAAACTCAAACACAATTCCGTCAAATCCGCAGGTCCGTGCCCCTGTAAAGTCTCAATCGCTTCACGGACTTCCAAGGCATTGCCGATATTGTAACCTAGAGGTTCTTCCATGCCACTGATTACGGCAATGAGCTTTTTATTCATCTGCTTGGCCGTATTGATCATGATTGTGGCTAGTTTGTCGGCATCTTCGACTGTTTTAACAAAGGCACCATCACCCACTTTCAAGTCTATCAAAATAGCATCCGCACCACATGCCAACTTTTTACTCATAACGCTAGATGCAATTAAAGAAATGTTGTCCACCGTAGCTGTAACATCTCTAAGGGCATATAATTTTTTGTCTGCGGGCACCAATTTTTCGTTTTGGCTACAGATCGCCAGATGATGCGCCTTAACACGCTCGATAAATGCTTCGGTCGTCATATCCGTTTTAAAACCAGGAATGGATTCTAATTTATCCAAGGTGCCGCCGGTATGACCGAGCCCACGGCCGGACATTTTAGGCACATAAACTCCAGCTGCGGCGACAAGTGGTCCTAATACTAAAGTCGTCTTATCTCCTACACCACCTGTACTATGTTTGTCAACTTTGATACCCGGAATATCATTCAAATCTATAAGATCTCCTGAACGCATAATTGCATCAGTGAGTATCGCTGTTTCCACATCATCCATGCCTCTAAAAAAGACAGCCATCAACCATGATGCAATCTGATAGTCCGGAATAGATTCATCCACAAAGCCTCGTATGATGGTTCTTATTTCTTCTTCACTAAGGGCGTGACCATCTCGCTTTTTTTTGATTAATTCAATCAATGTTGGTCCATTTTTATGATTAATTTACAAATTTTTCAGCCTACATCTTTTGAATGTAGGCAACTATCTGATATTGTTTCAAAATCTATGCCTAAAACGTGGGCGATTGTGGCAGCGATACAAGTAAAACTCTTTTGGGTTTCAAAGGCTCTAGGCTCCAAATGGTGGTTGTAAATTAAAATTGGAATGTATTCTCTCGTATGATCATTGCCTGTCCATGTCGGATCATTACCGTGATCGGCCGTTATAATCAATAAATCATCGGCTTGCAAAGATTCCAACAATTCTGGTATATAACTATCAAAATCCTCTAAACATCGCGCATATCCTTCTACATCCCGACGATGACCGTACAACATGTCGAAGTCCACGAGATTGGTAAAAATCAAACCTTGGCCATTTTCTTTGATTGCTTGGATGGTGTTTTGGATACCTTCTGTATTATTGGCGGTTTTGACATATTGACTGATACTTTTTCCTGCGAAAATATCGTGAATCTTACCAATGGCATAGACTTCCATGCCTGCATCCATGATGGCTGTAAGTACATTATCTGGTGGTAGAGTTGCAAAATCTCTTCTGCGGGATGTTCTCGTATATTGACCATTTGATCCTACAAATGGTCGTGCTATCACTCGGCCTACTTCGAGTGGTCCTGTGAGCATTTGACGGGCGATGGAGCAAATTTCGTATTGTCTTTCTATAGGGATGACATCTTCGTGCATCGCAATCTGAAAGACACTATCCGCTGAAGTATAGACAATGGGAAAGCCCGTTTGAACGTGTTGATCACCGAGTTCGTTGATGATGACCGTTCCTGAAGCTGAATAATTGCCTATCGTCTTAGTACCAATCGCTGCCTCAAAATCATGCATAAAAGACTCGGGAAAACCATCATGAAAAACGGGAAACGGCTGATCTAAGACCGAACCTGCGATCTCCCAATGTCCGGTAGTCGTATCCTTACCGGAAGACATTTCCGCTGCCTTTCCGTAGAGGGCTATGGGTGCATTGGTCATCGGTAGCGCATTAGATGGATCGATATTACCGAGTCCAAGTTGTATCAGATTAGGTATATGAAAGTTGGGATAATTTTCAGCAATATGTCCCAAGGTATTACTGCCCTCGTCCCCGTAATCAGGCGCATCGGGAAGATATCCGATGCCTACGCTATCAAGGACTATAAGTATCACTCTTTTTATGGATGGTTTCATGAATTGTGTATTTTATCGTTGATTATGTGCTAATGAATGAGGAAAGCATGGATGTGCCTTCTGATATCATCGCTTTTCTTACTTGATTCCTGGTCGATAGGTCTTTTTTGCATGTTTGCGAATATCCTTAGGATAGAAAAACACGTCTCTGAATTTCCCTTGTGCATAGGATGCGCCTTGATCAAAAAAGTGAGGTGAAGATTCATCACCACTTTGTCCACCAGCAAGCAAGGCCTTAGCTTTGATTTTCTTGCCAAATTCTACGGCACAGACAAAACTATTGCCACCATATCCATAACGCTTTTGGGTACCGGAATATCTTCGACTTACAAAAGATGGCAAGGTACCCCAGGCAGAAGAGCCAAACCCAACCGGAATACTAGGCAATGTATCGTCAAATCTATTGTCCATATCGGTCGATATCCGCTGAAAACGGTTGATTTCACCCCATTTAATCATCCAAGTACCATACCTCTCCACTAAATCTTGCAAGGTTGCTTCCATCGTTTGGATCATGGTCAAAGTATTGTTTTCCGACGCAAAATATTCGGTTTTAGTTACAAAATCCATCATACTCATTTCGTATTGAATGTCTATGGTATTGATATAAGACAGTAAGCGCTCGCCCCACTCTATCGCCAGCGTGGTTTCTATAGATTGTGCATCACATCGGTAATCCCAATTATAGAATAAGGTGATCGCATCTGTTAGCGCTAAACTAACAGCATTACCATTTCGAGCAAAATCGAAGTAAGCGGTTATAAGTTTGGGTATTAAGACTTCGAAAGCTGCCATCCTTGTGTCATATCCGGCTTGAATCACTTGATCGAGGTCAAATGTCTGGATTTCTCCTAAAACTCTCACCGCATTCTTTCCCCGAAAATTCTCGCCATCTGGTGCCATATACTTGGGATATTGCCGGCGTTGCGGGCTATAATTTCCAGCACAAGTGAAAGGTGTTGAGTTGCAATTTTGCAGCCATCCATTCGGTGGATTGATTTTGTGTACAATCTCCGACATCGAGTGATATCCCTTCCAGTCTGTTTTCGATGTCGATCCGTCAACCGGTTGGCTCCAATCTAAGGTCGTATCTCGAACCGGGATTCTATTTCCGTGCCAATAAGCTATATTGCCATCTCGATCTGCATACACAGTATTATTAGAAATATTGCCTTTTAATTCGAGGGAATTCATGAAGTCTTGAAAGGTCTTGGCTTTGGTACGATCCCAACATTGTTGAAGACCTTCCATCAGCCGATTATCTTGCTTAACGCTTAGGTATTGTCCATTTCGCTTGGTCATGATCGGTCCGTGATGCGTGTAGAATGTTTTAATGGATTTAGATTTAATGTCGTCTCCATCTTTGTATCGCAAGTGGATTACTTTTTCTATCAATGGTAGGTATGCATCATCATAGAGGTAAAAATACGTACCATCCTTTTTGATGATTTTTTCAATGTATAAGTCTGCTGCATCGACATAACTACTTGTATGCATCCAACCGCAAAACTCATTAAATCCTTGATAGACAAAAAACTGCCCCCACGTGACAGCGCCATAAGCATTCAAACCTTCTTTGCTGACCATATGAACTTCTGGTCTAAAATATATGGTAACATGCGGGTTGATATACAACATCGAGTTTTTAGATGCGGTCTTAGATGGTGCTATTGCAAATCCATTGGAGCCATCCAAATTTTCTTCAGTGGCTACATCCTGCTTCGATACGCTTTTATAGGACAACAAATCATCCTTCTGACTATAAAAAGCACCCAATTCCTCTGCGGTTACATCTGCTGTATTGATGGCTCCGATGCTCCCATCCGTCCACAACAAGGGAAACCAAGGCTCATATCTATGAAGCAAGGCCGATTGATTATCAGGATGTTTATACAAATAATAATTCATGCCATCCGCAAATGCCTGACACAATTTCTGCATCCATTTAGGAGCTCGCATATAATCTTGAATGGCATCAGCCGAGTCGATGACCATCCGGATTAACAAATCATCATGGAGGTAGGCTTTGCCCTTAACTTCAGCCATACGACCAAGTTTTTCGATATAATTCATCTCGATACGCTTGTAGTCATCTTCACATTGCGCATACATCAAGCCAAAAACAACATCCGCATCGGTTTTCCCATAAATATGCGGTATTCCGTGAATATCTCTCGTGATTTTTACGGATTTGGCTTGCTTTTCCCATTGGGCGATTTCAGTTGGCGTAAAGGATTGAGCGTAAATATGCTGTGGCAAAACTATCAGCCAAGCAATTAAAACAACGTATATTGAGATTGTAAAATTCGATTTTACTCGAGCCATTATATATTCCATTTTCAAAATATTAAAACCACATGTTCTGCAAGAATCCGTCCCAATGGTAAATCGGGATATTCCTAAATCATATCCTAGTGTTCTGTTTATAAAAAGTCTTAAATTATAATGGAAGTTATTTTTTTAAAGATCAAGGCAAAAAACGCAGACATAGTGATAACTAGGGTGCGTATTTTTAACGATGAGATTTTAAAACATAACAACATTTCATTAAGATTTTTTTATTGATAGAGCACTTGTAAATCCATATTAGGGTATGATTGGAATGATTCTTCGACAAAAATACAAAAATCCTGCTTTACTTTTCCAAAAAAAATAAATCCATTCAAAAATGCGGCGGATTATCTAAGTTGATTTCAATCGGAAGCCTGTCTTTTGACGACAACTCCACTAAATGGCGCCATCAATAATACGTCTTCCAGCACTTCGATATCGGTATTATATCTAAAGAGGATTACACCATCTTTGAAGGGCAAAAAAGCTTCATTAAACTCTTGATGGTTGTTAATTATAATCCATACTTGACTTTCGGCAGTTTTCCTACTATAAGCCAAAACCGTATGATTTACCGATACATCCAACATTTCAACGCTTCCATATACAAAAACCATATCTGATTTACGTAGGTGAATCAGCGATTTGTAGTAATCAAACATTTCCTTATCAAAAAATGGTTGATAAGCATATTTATAGCTTGAAAAATCGGATTGCGTTTCAAGATCAAAGGCGATATCCGGCCATGGAAGCGGTTTGCGGTTATCGGGATCATCTGCGCCCAACATGCCCATTTCGTCGCCATTCCATATATGCGGCGCGCCTATAAACGTAAACTGATGCAATAAAAAAAGCTTTACACGATGATAGGTAAATGTACCCGGAATATCTGTTCGATAATTTTTATCTTCCTGCGGTTTGCAATGAAATTTATACTTATTGTGATTAAAAAATGCTGAAAGTAATCTAGGAGAGTCATGAGAGGACGCCAAATTCATCAAGGCTTGCGCTGTGGTTGGTCGATACTTTGAAAATAGTTTGTGTAGCTGCTCCTTGAAGGCAAATAGAGATATTTTATCGGTAGGTTCGGCAAAATATGATCGCGCAGCCTTAAACCAATGATAGTGCATGACAGCATCGAACATATCACCTTGCACCCAAGGCTGTGGATCCATCAATTTATCGGGCCATGCTTCCCACCAACATTCGCCCACAAGATAAAATTCAGGATTCAACGCACGGACAAATTGCCTAAAATCCTTCCAAAATCCTTTAGGTATATGTTCCGCAACATCTAGGCGCATACCATCAATACCAAACCTAAAATCGCCATTTCCATAAGGGTCAATCCACCTTTTGCAAACATCAAAAATATGATTTTTTATTCCATCGTGGAGATTGCCTTCATATCCCATCCCGGGCTTTTTAACACCAATCTTTACCTTTCTCAATTCGGGCAAACTGGTGATACCCATCCAGCCATCATATCGAAGCACCTTATTGGGATCTCGTGCTCGGTTATCAATATGCACATGATACCATTCCTTATAGGCTGAAGCATCAAGCTTCTGTTGCAAATCCTTGAAAGCCCAAAAATTTGTACCCGTATGATTCCAAGAGAAATCCAGAATAACTCGGATCTTGTGTTCATGCAATAATCGAACAAGCATCAAAAACTTTTTATCTGCACTCGTCCACTTCCATGTTTTAGGGTTAGAAGGGTCTTCTTGCGCCATAAGTAATTGATCCGCTTCTATATTATCTCCAAAAGTTACATCTATGTGATGATAATTTCTCGCATCGTACTTGTGTAAGGATGGCGCATCATTGAGTGGATTAAAATAAATGGCTGTAATACCAAGTTCGACGAGATACGGTATTTGCGCGATAACGCCATCCAAATCACCTCCATACCTTCTCATTTGTATCTTCCGATAAAAATCCAATCCTGTCTTTTTTGCCCATGGCTCTTGTTCGTACCAATTATGTCCCCAAGGCGTGACCGACCAATCCTCCGGCAAGGGATCAATCAAAGCATTATCACAAGTCTGTCTAGTTGGGTTAACCTCTGGATTGCCATTTCTAAATCTTTCGACCATGATTTGATACCAAATTGCTTCCCTAGCCCATGTGGGTGGTTCGTGAAAAGGAAGCATTTCTTGATGATCGTTATGACTTATATCCATCAATAATAAAGGCTTAATACGAAAGTGACATTCAAAAGTAAGATAAATATCTCACTCAGCCAACAAGTTTTGAATAAAATATAGTCGGATTGTTTCGATTTTATCCATAGATGCACTTTCCTACTCAATCACTAAGTCCAATCTCCATGTGATCACCAAAACAAGTGCATTTCTATATCTTGGATCAATGCATATACATAGTCATCGGTCAACAAAAGGTTCTTAATAAAATGTCGTTCTTTTTATGGACAGAGCACTAAAATCGCTCAATGGTATTACATTTTAGCTTTTCTCCCGTTTTGATGACTGAAATGTCCTTATAGATAATATTGCCTCCGGACATGGCTTCAAATTGCTTAGCCTTTTTATTGGCATATTCCGGTGTATATCCTACCGCTACCACGACTTTATGTCCGTTACACATACCCATAGCAAGATAGAGATAGGTTCCTAATGGTAATGCGTCAATTTCTATATCCATGTTCTTAATCTTTCATTTGTATTAGCGGCATATTACCTAATATATACAAGAACGATTGCTTCTGATACAATATATGGTGCATTCGCTAATCTGATTTTTAAAAATATTATTTGTAAATCTTTAAAATCATACGGTGACCACAGATGAAGGTCGTTTTATTGAACAGCAATTATTCAAGCCAAATGACGCTTCAAATAGTTGAACCGTGCATATGATTAAACCCGATTTTAAAAAGACAAAAATAAATAATATTTTTACATTTAAGACTTTTTTATCTTATTATAAACAATTTTGATAAATGGCCGATAAAACTCATTATCGGATAAGAAAAAGGAACAAAAGGCCAATTTAAGGAGCATGTACAATTAAGCCACATTCAACGCTAAACAATCTTAGCGGCGCTTCAGGAAAACGGACTTTTGGCCTACTTAATTAGCAATTATGTATTTGATTATTTATTGCTTCAAATCATCATTATTCATCAACATCATCTCCGCCATTTCCATCCCATTCCTCTCCAGCCGGTTTTTGTGGATAGTTGGCTTGACGAAGCATCTTGATCTGCATACTATTATCGCCATAAGTGCTTTGACCAACAAGAACAAGTGCTGATTCGTTATACTTAACTTCGAATTCTTGCGGTTTAATCCGCTGATCATCATCCAATAACAACAACAAGTTATTGTCCGTAGTATAGACGAACTTACCGGTGCCATAGGTTTCCTTATAGCTTCCGTAGGCGTACTTATGTCCATCTTCAAATTTAAACCAAAATCCATGTACATCCGAAGCGAAAAACATTTCACTTCCTCGTAGGAATGCGTCCACATGCCACATATCCTTCGCTAAAACATTGGTCATAGTTGGATCTACCTGCTTAATGCGATGGTCGAGAATACTCAAGGCCGCTGCTCTTTGCTGTTGAATCAAATCTTCATTATTGGCAAATTGATTATGAAAAATATACTTTTCCATGACGGGTAGTACTTTGGTTGTAAGCGATGCCTTGTCCGAAGTTGTTTGAGTTTCAGACTGTTTGCAGGATATCAGCACGCTGAAAAACAGAATTATACTTAGGTTTATGTATTTCATATTATAGATAATTACGATATATTAAATAAAAATTTGTACTTCTATCCGTTCGCTATCCGAAATCATTGTATTTTTGTCACATCAATCAAGATTGCACCCTAGGGATATCGGCTGAAAATGCAAAAGTAATGCTTCATAAGTTTTTATCATATATAGAACAGAAAAAATTAATCCAACACGGATCAAAAACCTTGTTGGCCGTATCCGGTGGTAAAGATTCTATGGTCATGCTAGACCTCATGCTTCAGGCAGGTATGAATATCGAAGTTGGACATATCAACCATCATCTTAGAGGTGAAGAATCAGAAGAAGACGCCTTATTTGTAAAAAATCATTGCAAGAACAGAAGCATTTCATACCACCAATACGATATTGATCCTTATCTATTGGCACATGGTAATCTCCAAGATAAGGCTCGACAGATTCGTTATCAGCAGTTCGCCCAATGGGCATCCGAGCACAATTGCCAACAAATAGCGACCGCGCACCACCTCAATGACCGAATTGAAACCTTTCTCATGTTTGCCATGCGTGGTACCGGACTAGACGGCATGGCATCTATTGCTGCGAAACACGGTCAAATTATCCGTCCGCTATTGTGGGCAACGTCGGATGAGATTTCAGATTATATCCGTAAAAATAACATCCCTTTTAGAGAAGACAGCAGCAATGCTTCTGATAAATACTTACGCAATCAAGTTCGACATCACATTATTCCTGCAATGGTGCAAGCGGATAGTCGCTCGCTTCAAGGGTTGAAGCAGACCATTCAACATATGGAATCAACGTCCATTATTTTCGATTTTTTGATGGAAAACTTGGCCAACCAAGTAGTCCGTCATCAGCGTGGCATGAAAATCATCGATATTCAGGGCTCTATTTTACCGCATCCTTTTGCGGCTGACCTCTTATATCAATTGATAAAAAATGATGGTTTCAATTTTTTTCAATGTTCAGACATAGTTAGGGATCAACGTGGCCATTATTATACTACGAGCCATGAAGCAATCCTGCACCAAAAAAACCTCATCATCCGCCCTATCCAAGAAGCCATTGTCATTGCGCCTATCACGGTGGATACCTTACCGTTTTCGTGTAATTTTAACGGCCAAAAAATAGAAATATCCTTTACAGATGAAAAACCTCATGAATTTCACGCAAACGATACCTTTTTCTTAGATGCAACTTCTATCCAATGGCCATTAACCCTCCGAATGAGAGCGCCTGGTGATACCTTTAGACCTTATGGTATGGAAGGGAAAAGTCAAAAAGTCAAAGACTACCTCATCAACCGCAAATTATCTGCTTATGACAAGGAAGCTATCCTCATTCTCGAAGATGCATCACAAATAGTATCGGTACTTCCTCTGACGATCGCAAACGGTGTACAAGTCCATAAGGATACAAAAAACATGGTAAAAGTTGAAGTAAAAAACATTGATTAATATCCGAAATTTTCTGTTTTATCTGTTGTGCCTACATGCCGTTATTCGATAGCACGCTGATGACGCGGATTGAACGGGTTTTCACGGATTCTTATCTGCGATTATCTGCTGTATCTGTGGCATCTGCGTTCCCTTATGGATAGCCAAAAGATTCATTCAGACATTCAGATTCGATTCACCTTTCCTTACTCTTCCAACAAATCTGGCCTTTTTTGTTCTGTGATTCGATAGGCTGCTTCCTGTCGCCATGTCTCAATCAGTCGGTCATTGCCCGATAAAAGTACATCCGGGACTTTCAATCCTTTGTATTCTGACGGCCGAGTATAAACAGGAGGCGCTAGTAAATCGTCTTGGAAAGAATCTGTCAGCGCACTGGTTTCATCACTCAAAACACCCGGAATCAATCGTCCTACTGCATCCGTTATCAATGCAGCTGCCAACTCTCCTCCTGAAAGCACAAAATCACCAACGGACAACTCCATCGTCACGTGCATATCCCTGATTCGTTGATCGATACCCTTATAATGGCCACATATCAACATCAAATGATCCATACATGAAAGCCGATTGGCAATCTTTTGATTGAAGGTTGTACCATCTGGCGTTAAATAGATGATTGCATCATAATTTACTTGCGATTTTAAATCTTCTATACAACGATCCAAGGGTTCACACATCATAACCATCCCTGCTCCACCACCATACTGATAATCATCCAACTGCTTGTGTGGTCCAAGGCCATAAGGACGCAGCGGAATCACATTGACCTCCAATAATCCCTTCTCTAAAGCTCGTTTCATAATCGAATGTTGAAAAGGACTTTGGAGTAACTCAGGGATTACGGTAATGATATCAATTCTCAAATCTAACTTTATTAGCGCATTTTTGCTCGATGTACGAAAAATCTAAATCAACTATTTTGCTTGAAAGCAGCATAATGCTGATAAAAATATGGAATGGTCTCAATTCCCTTGAAGTAATTGAATACGCCATAATGTTCATTGGGTGAGTGGATATCATCCGAATCCAAGCCAAATCCCATAAGCACAGTTTTTACCTTTAAGACATCTTCAAATAAAGCTACGATTGGAATACTTCCTCCACTTCGTACCGGAATAGGCTCTTTGCCAAAGGTTGCTTTCATCGCCATAGCAGCGGCTTTATATTCAGGTGTATCTGAAGGCGTTACAGCTGCTTCACCACCATGATGCGGTTTTACTTCAACTTTTACACCGGCAGGCGCAATGCTTTCAAAGTGTTTTTTAAACAACTGTGTGATGGTTTCGCTTTTCTGATTTGGTACAAGTCGCATACTGATTTTTGCATACGCCTTGGAAGGCAATACGGTTTTCGCTCCTTCGCCGATATATCCGCCCCAGATACCATTCACTTCAAGGGTTGGACGTATAGAGGTTTGCTCTAGGACGGTATATCCCTTTTCACCCATTGTATCTTCAATCCCTAGACCTTTCATATAGTCAGCTCTATCAAATGGCGCTTGATTCATGGCTTTTCTATCTGCATCGGAGACTATGACAACATCATCATAAAACCCAGGAATGGTAATATGCTTATTTTCATCTTTCAAGGAAGCTATCATATCGCACAATACTTGTGCGGGATTGGCTACTGCACCACCATAAACGCCCGAATGCAAGTCCTTATTAGGTCCCGTAACTTCAACCTCTACATAGCTCAATCCTCGCAATCCTACTGTAATAGATGGCGTATCATTAGCTATGATGGAAGTATCGGAGATAAGGACGACATCACATGCCAACATATCTTTGTACTCATTACAGAATATACCGAGATTGGAGGAGCCTATTTCCTCCTCGCCTTCTATCATAAACTTGACATTACAAGGCAGCTGGTTGGATTGAATCATCGCCTCGAAAGCTTTAACATGCATGTACATTTGCCCCTTGTCATCACAAGATCCACGAGCGAAGATAGCGCCATCCGGATGCCGTTCAGTCTTTGTTATGACGGGTTCAAAAGGCGGACTATTCCACAAATCCAAGGGATCAGGTGGTTGCACATCATAATGTCCATAAACCAATACCGTCGGCAAGCTAGAATCTATCGTATGTTCGCCATAAACGATGGGATGCCCAGCTGTCGGGTATATTTGCACATGGTTACAACCTGCATTTTTCAAACTGTCGGCTACAGCTTCTGCGGTTTTGGCTACATCTCCCTTGTATTTTGGGTCTGCACTGATGGATGGGATGCGCAATAAGGCTAGCAATTCATTTAAAAAACGATCGCTGTTATCTTTAATATATTTTTGTACTTCTTGCATAAGATGTTTATTTTTTTGTTGGATTAATATATGTTTTACCCATATGGTACAAAGCAAAACAATATCTATCGGTCGCTTCTTCGATTACTTTTGACGTAGGCTTTCCTGCACCATGTCCTGCACTTTTATCGATTCTGATTAGTACCGGGTTAGTGCCAGATTGGTGTTTCTGTAATTCGGCAATAAATTTATATGAATGTGCTGGAACAACTCGATCATCATGATCTCCTGTTGTCACTAACGTTGCCGGATATGAGACACCTTGACGAACATTGTGAACAGGAGAATACCCTTTAAGGTAGCTAAACATTTCTTTACTTTGATCTGCTGTACCGTAGTCATAAGCCCACCCTGCACCTGCTGTAAAGGTATGGTATCTCAACATATCCAAAACACCAACTGCTGGAAGTGCTACACGGAACAATTCAGGGCGCTGCGTCATACAAGCACCAACTAAAAGGCCTCCATTAGAACCACCGGATATTGCAAGATTGGCAGAAGAAGTGTATTTGTTTTTGATTAGATATTCAGCCGCAGCGATAAAGTCATCAAAAACATTTTGTTTCTTCATTTGGGTACCTGCATCATGCCATTTTTTACCGTATTCGCCACCACCTCTCAAATTGGGTACTGCGTAAATGCCTCCGAGCTCTAGCCAAACAGCATTAGTTACGCTAAATGACGGTGTCAAACTGATATTAAAGCCTCCATATCCATATAAAATTGTCGGATTGGTACCATCTAATTTAATACCCTTTTTATAAGTAATCATCATGGGCACCTTGGTTCCGTCTTTAGAAGTGTAGAATACTTGCTTGGATTCGTACATGTCGGAATTAAAGTCCACATTGGGCTTAACATAGATTGAGGAAACTCCGGTAGCCGGATCAAATTTAAAAATACTAGCCGGTGTTGTATAATTGGTAAATGAAAAATAGAGCGTTTTGTCCGATTTTTTACCACCGCCCATAGAAACTGTGCCCAATCCTGGCAATTGGACTTCTCGAATCATTTTTCCATTATAATCGTATTGCTTGACCACAGACAAGGCATCTTTCATATAATGCGCAAAGATATATCCGCCTCCGGTTACCACGCTCAATACTTCTGTCGTTTCAGGGATAAAATCTACCCATTTTTCTGGTCTTGGATCACTTGCATCTACAGTAACTAATCGCTGATTAGGTGCCTTATAATTCGTAAGTATAAATAGTTTTGTACCTTGATTATCCAAGACGTAGGAATTGCTTGCCATATTGTCCATAATCGGCACTAGACCAGACTTTCCACTGTGCAAATCCTGCATATAGAGTTCATTGCCAGAAGTCGCATTTGCTGCGGTTATAAATAGGTATCTATTGTCATCCGTAACGCTGCCACCCACATATCTTCGCTTGATATCGCCTCCAAATACGATTTTATCATCCTTCTGTTTGGTACCTAATTGATGATAGTACAACTTATGTTGATCGGTCTTTGCTGATAATTCGCTACCCTGAGGTTTTTCATAGCTTGAATAATAAAAGCCATCATTTCCTTTCCACGAAAGTCCGCTAAATTTAACATCGACTAAGGTATCTTCCATGATTTTTTTAGAAATCGCATCCATTAAAATCACTTTTCTCCAGTCGCTGCCACCTTCAGAAATCTGATAAGCCACTTTGGACCCATCCTCAGAAAATTCTATTCCTGACAACGAAGTAGTACCGTCTTTCGAAAATTTATTGGGATCTAGAAAAACAGAAGGTGCCATGCCTGGTTTCTCTCGATAGAGCACGGATTGATTTTGCAAACCGTCATTTTTAAAGAAATAAGTATATTCGCCTTCCTTAAAAGGTGCTGAAAATCTCTCGTAATTCCATAGCTGTTCGAGTCTGTTTTTAAATGCATCCCGAAATGGAATCTTGTCCAACATTGTAAAAGTGACCGCATTTTGTGCATCTACCCATTGTGCTGTCTCTGCTGAAAGGTCGTCTTCCAACCATCGATAAGCGTCAACTACGGTCGTTCCGAAATAATCAGTTTTTACAGGGACAACCTTGGTCTTAGGATACTTTATTTGTTCTTGCATGGTAGGTTTTACGGGTATTTCTTTAGTTTTACTGCACGCCAATATTGAAATCACGGCTAAAAATGCAATATATTTATTCATTTGCCTTAATATTTTAGAATTCAAAAAATAAAGCGTAAAGCTAATGATTTTTTCAGAATAAAAACTTATTCTTCAACATTATCTTTACATATCAAACCTCAAGATATGGCCTAAAAATGGTCTTCAGTCCTTGGAAGTTTTAATTTCCTCTAACTAGGGTGTTAAAATGTTTTTCTTTCGAATATTCGCAGACAAATCGCTTCCAAAGGATGCGCTTATAATAATCGCCTGCATAGTACGCAAGCAACATTCTAAAATTATCTTGTTCTATAAACTGGTTGTAGGAAGTAATCTTATCGAACTGCTCATCCATAAAGACGATGGAAGGAAAGGTCATATTGCCATTGAGTAATCGAATCGCCAATTCGCTAAATTCATGATTACCCTGCTGTTTTGCAGCATACGTTTTATCGTTGATGACTATTTTTTCTTTAGAGGATGCATTGAGTCGGAGCGGAATAAAATTAGAGTTGACAAATTGTGCTATCTTACTATCGGAAAAGGTAGAATCTTCCATTTGACGACACCATTTGCATCCTCCATAACATATATATATCATGAATTTTTTATCTCCCTTTTGTATATACTCATCTACCGCATCCCAAGAAGCCCATTTTATTTTATTCTGGGCATCCGCTGGAAATATAAAACCAATAATAAAACTAAGAATTAGTCCTTGATATAACCTCATAATATGTTTGTACTCAAAAGGTCGAAACCTGTTAACAGAAACAAAGTTATGATTTTAACCTGAGAATAGGTCTAAATGCTGCCGCAAAACACCCTACTTTAATAAAATTTTAACAGTCGAAATTACCTATGCTAACAATAAAAAGAAAAAATTAATATTTTATCTAAAATTAGCTACTTCAAAAATAGTTTTAAAAACCTTACAAACGAACTGTACTTCAGGCATATAACGCTGCTCATGAATTGATTTGTCTAAAGAAACTGTGTATTCAATATCGGGTGATATTTTGGGCGCATTTTGGTTGACGTAGATATAGCTGAACAAGCTAAACAAACACGAAACGATGACCACAACTCGGGTTCTATTCTTATGCTTCATAGTAGTTAAATTTAAACAAACGGTTAGTAAAAAACGAAAAACCGCTACATTAAAATACGTCAAAATCGACATAATAATTGTAAAGGTAAACAATTTTTTGATAATTGGCACTATTAAATTGCAAAAAATATACTAAAACCCTATAAAAAACCACTCAAATCCACCGTGACCCACTCAAATTAGCCAATGCAGGACGAAGACCCAAAATATAAAAAATCTGTAATTTATCATTAAAATGATTGCGTTTTCATCATATGAATTCGTACTTTTGCCATTCAACAAAATAAGTTAATCGTGAAAACCATCATTGAGCCGTTTAAAATAAAATCTGTAGAACCCATTCACTTTAGTGATGAAGCGTATAGAATTCAAGCCCTAAAGCGGGCATTTTACAACCCATTTCTGATCCCATCCGATGATGTCATGATCGACCTATTGACGGATAGCGGTACTTCTGCCATGAGCTCTGCGCAATGGGCAGGTATCATGATGGGTGACGAATCCTACGCAGGAAGTCCGAGTTTTTATCGATTTGAAAAATCCGTGAAGGACATTACAAAAATGGATTTTGTCATTCCTACGCACCAAGGGCGTGCGGCAGAAAAAATATTGTTTTCTATCTTAGGCGGAAAAGATCGCGTGGTCATTTCCAATACACTTTTTGATACTACCCGAGCCAATATCGAATATTCTGGAGCCGATGGCGTTGATTTAATCTGTGAAGAGGGAAAACATCCTGCCATTCCGGCGCCTTTCAAAGGGAATATAGATACGGAAGCTCTAAAAAAATATATTGCCACACATGGCACGGAACATATCGCCATGGTCATCATCACCGTTACTAATAATTCGGGAGGTGGTCAGCCGGTTAGTATGGCTAATATTCGAGAAACTCAAGCTATCTGCCGACAACACAATATCCGATTTTATATCGATGCCTGTCGCTTTGCTGAAAATGCTTATTTTATCCAGCAGAGAGAAGCAGGTTATAAGGATAAATCCATTTTAGAAATAGCCAATGAGATGTTTTCTTATGCCGACGGTTGTACCATGAGTGCTAAAAAAGACGCTTTTGGAAATATCGGAGGATTTCTAGCGCTTAATGACGAAAAACTCGCTACAGAATGCCGAAATCTCCTTGTGATTACGGAAGGCTTTCCTACTTATGGCGGATTAGCGGGAAGAGATCTCGAAGCCCTAGCTATTGGACTTAAAGAAATATTGGAACCAAGTTATCTTCAATATAGAATCAGGAGCATAGAATATCTGACGGAAAAACTCCTAGCAGCAGGTGTTCCCGTCATGGTTCCGGCTGGTGGTCACGCCGTTTATCTCGATGCTAAAGCCTTTTTGCCGCATATACCTCAAGATCAGTATCCAGGACAAGCGTTGGTTTGTGCACTCTATACCAAGGGCGGTATTCGTGGCGTTGAAATCGGTTCTTTGATGTTTGGAAAATACGACGAGCAAGGAAAACTCATCCCTGCCGGTCTCGAATTAGTTCGTCTTGCCATTCCTCGTCGTGTATATACTCAAAGCCACATAGACTATGTCGGAGAAGTAATCATAGAAGTGTTTGAAGGCAGAAACGCCATCAAAGGCCTCAAAATCATAGAAATAGCACCTTTATTAAGACATTTTACAGCTAAGCTCGATTTACTTTCATGAAAAGGCCCGAATTACTAGCACCTGTTGGTTCCTTTGAGTCATTGCATGCTGCAATCCGAGGTGGAGCTGATGCCATCTATTTTGGTGTAGAACAATTGAACATGCGAACCAAGTCGGTGCCTACGATTACTGTTGAAGACATAGCAGAAGTAGCCGAAGTCTGTCACAACAACGGTATCAAGGCTTATTTGACCCTCAATACCGTCATGTACGACCACGACATGCAATTGGCAGGCCGCATCATTAAGGCTTGTAAGACGGCCGGAATTGATGCGATCATCGCCTCTGACTATGCGATCTTTGGTATGTGTCAAGCACAGGGTATGCCCTTGCACATCAGCACCCAAGCCAATGTCAGTAATATCGAGTCCGTATCTTTTTTTGCCAGCATGGCTGACGTGATTGTTTTGTCACGTGAATTAACAGTAAAACAAGTTGCTCATATCGTTGCAGAAGTAGCAAGGAGAAATATCCGGGGCATCTCTGGTCAGTTGATGAAGATAGAGGCCTTTGTCCATGGAGCTTTGTGTATGGCTGTTTCTGGCAAATGCTATATGAGCCTTCATGAGAAAAATGCTTCCGCAAATAGAGGAGCATGTGTTCAAAACTGTAGGAGACCTTATAAAGTAACCGACTTAGAGACTGGAAATGAAATGGTGATTGACAACGAATACATCATGTCTCCCAAAGATCTATGTACCATTGACTTTATGGATCAGATGATAGAAGCAGGCATCGACGTTTTCAAAATCGAAGGTCGTAGCAAATCCGCAGAATACGTCTATGCGACGACTAAGTGCTATCGTGAAGCTATCGACGCTGTCTTAGACGGATCTTATAATCAGGATCGAGTGGCGATTTGGATGGAAGAATTGGAGAAAGTGTATAATCGCGGTTTTTGGGGTGGCTATTTTATGGGAAAAAAATTGGGTGAATGGTCTCAAATTCCCGGGTCAATCGCCACAGAAAAAAAAGTTTATATCGCAAGATGTTCTAAATACTATCCTAAAATCCAGGTCGCCGAATTCACGATCGAAAGTGGTCAACTCAAGGCTGGCGATCCGCTATTGGTCTTAGGGCGCAACACAGGTTCTGATAAGCTCAACCTAACGGCATTAGTCGTCAATGGCGAACCTGCGGAAGTAGCCATCAAAGGAGATAAAATCACTTTCCCTTTTGAAAATGCCCTACGACCCGGTGACAAATTGTATAAATTAGTTAGCGAAAATGCCTAAGATTGTTCACTATCGAGATAGATGTATCGGCTGTAATATCTGTTATGAAATGCAGCCAGAATATTGGCGCTTGTCTAGAAAAGATGGTAAGGCAACATTGATCGGGAGCAAACTCAAAAAAGACACACATATCTTAGATATTCCTCTGGTAGATGTGGAAATGAGCCAAGCGGTAGCCGAACATTGCCCGGTCAAGGTCATTAAAGTATTTAGCTAAAAATGTATTATCGTATCTCGATTTTTAGATAGTTTAGAGCCCAATTGGGTTTAACCCAAATTATGATGTTTCGTAGGATGCATCGAAAGACGAATTATAAAATCACTTTCCTGTAAAATCAATTCTAAAAAAAATAAAATCCCTAGTTTTTCGTTTATTTTGATAGCTTTGTTTCATTATATGCTGATAACATTGTATTTTTGAGCCATCAATTTAATATTGAGTATGAAATATATTAGTTTTTTTTTAATACTATTGACAATCGCCATTGCTAGCTGCACCAAAGAAACACCGCGCACGCTAGAATATCCGACAACTTTTACGTTTAACACGCCATTATTAGACGACCGTGGCGTTTTTGTTATCGAAAATGGAGGTAATAATACTTGGACTTTTAAGCAAATTATTGACGAATTAGGTTCTTTCAATCGTTCGGATGCAGTCATTTCTGATACGCTAAATCAGATGATTCGAGAAGAATTTTCAAATAATATGATTAGCAAAATAACGCTTTTGAGCCCAAATCAAATGGAAATCACTAGAGCTAGATTAATATTAAATCCTTCAGGACATCTAAAAGACTCGATAGAAGTCATTCAAACTGAAACAGTCAATTACCAAGCTAATGGAAATGTACTCATGCCTGGCATGTTTTTAACCAATGAGTTCAGAGATATTTATATCTGTAATGAATTTATTTATGCAAATGCGCGTATCAATCCGGATTCTCTATATTTTGGCTATTTTAGAAATGACTGTAATGGCAGAGATTATAATGGAACGCTCAATAACTTTGTTAGAAACAATAATTTCTTAAAATTTGATACAGCATCGGTTGAATATATCAATTACATCTTTTCGAGCTATAAGTAAACGTAGCGTTAAAAAATGTATGAATATATAAAAGTTCTACGGATTTTTTGAAGAAGTATGTAGTTATTTCGTTGACAAAATCATATACTCCGTACTTTTATACGAAAGCCTTACCGGTATAAAATTTAAAAAAATCAAACATGTGATAAGTTCCGGAAATTTCGAAATTTATCCTGATGATGTGATATTACCGTCATACAGACAGTTTATTGTTGAAGGAATTGCTTTTAAATATGATTTTGGCATCTATACCACTAAAAATGGAATTGGATTTTTAATTCTATCCGAAAAAGCGCTGAAAATTCTTTTAAACAGGAATTGCCTGAATAATACGGGGGAGAAAATTCCAACCAATATTGACTTAGAGGCTTATTTTCAAGGTGCTGTTACCAAACTAAGAACCGCACAGTTTTATCCATACTTCCATGTCTCCATGTTTTATACTAAGACTAAATATAATTGATTTTGGTCATAGATTTTTACCGCCGAAGCGATAATTTAAAATAATAGCAATTCAAATAAAAAATATGCATTCAAAATATTTTCACATTAGTTTTTACGCTCAGGATTTAATAGATAATGACGCTCGTTGGAGTTTTGATACGATCACTTATTCCAATGTAGGTTTTGTAATAAATTCTATTTATATAGATGAAATTATTGATAGTTTTGGAGCTATAATTGTTACTGAGATATCAATTCATCCGTCACATCTCTACAAAAACTGGAATGAAGATTTCTGGCGCATAAAACCACCAGAATTCAGAGATACAAGACCTTTTGACCTTTTGGATAGGGATACCCTTGACAGAAAATACAAGGAACTTAAAAAATCCGATGCCGATCTTTCCGGAATTGGATATGAGTACAACATCAGAGGAATAGAATTGCCTAAAAAGTTTTTATTCTGGTAGGGAAATACAGCGTATTGGCTGTTTGATTTTTTTTGTAAGATGAAATGGGTTAATGTCAGCTAATTTTGATAATCGAGGCGTTTGTTTGACCCGTTCCGGGTCGTATGTTTGTAGCGAAATGGTTATCTTACAAACATACGACCACGTCGTGGTCGCACCATTGGCTTGTCAACTAAACTACAATGATGCTCAGAATATGAAAACTATCAAATATTAATAAAATGTTTACTAAAACGATTCGTTTATACGCATTCGGAAGTAAAAATATCCAAATGAAATACACGCTCTAAAATTCTGCCTTTTAGGACTCAATCAATCATTAATACAAGGCCCAGATTTCAAAACGCATTAAAACACATAAGCATATCCTCCCGAAATGGCAAATCCTTTGTTTTTAGAGGATATATCAATGATGGTATTCTTTAACATATCTGTAATACCTGCATTGTATCTAACATCAGCAAAGATTTTTCCTGGCCCTGCTTTTACTTCACCACCGATGCCAAGCGTAGCCGCTACTTCAAATCGCTGATAGATATCGTTGTCTAATGGAAGTTTAATTTTAGGTAGATTAACTTGTACAATCACATTTGCTACCGGGCGAACATGGCCGTCTAAAGCATATCCAAAGGTCGGTCCAGCAAGGAAGTAAACTTTTGCAAGGTCATTTCCAAGACTGTATTTGAATAGCAAAGGCACATCTATATAATTATATCGAGTTTTCGCTTTTGCACCAAGATTAGTACCAACACCAAAAATATCCAAATCATAAACACTGATGTCCGTAATAAAACCCTTTTGAGTATAGTTAATTTCCGGTCTAAAGGTAAAGCCATTCTGTAAAGGAATTTCTCCGATAAGACCCGCAGTAAATCCTGTATATACATCTTGATCCGGCAAATATCCTTCTTGTATTCCACCAATCGAAGTATTGGCAAAATTAGCTCCTAATTTTACTCCAACGGCATATTGTGCATGTACGAGACTTGACATCCCTAAACCCAAAACTACCAATAAAATTGTCTTCAACCTATTCATAATAATTTATATTTAATATTTTAAAATCATGTTCGAATATCAATAAGACGTTTCTACTTGATCAAAAATACGTTAATCAGATTATAAAATAATAATGGCGACGTTAAAAATCTGTTAAGCGTGGCGACATTCAAAAAAGAAGGATACATGTATAAAAAACGCCAAACCGAAAAAAATCGATTTGGCGTTTAGTGATCTGGCTGGGACTTGAACCCAGGACCCATACATTAAAAGTGTATTGCTCTACCGACTGAGCTACCAGATCTAAAAGTGCTATTCTTCAAAAGCGACGCAAAGGTAAACCTTATTTTTATTTTTCAAAAAATAATTAATACTTTTTTATAATAAAAAATTTAACCATCCGCTCAATTCAATACACCTTCTGAGCAGCCACCCTATATATCCACCTAAATATCAATAGGTTGCAACCAAAAACTACAATCTTTATTTTCTTTACTATTACCTCATAATTATTTATAAATACTTATACCCTAGACCGAATGACCATGAATAGGGCATGATATTTGATATAATAAATTATTTTAAAGTGTATTGCACTGATATAGTTTAAATTTAGTCATCAATATCTTAAATCTTGTCCCATGATTCATTCGCAAAAAAAATATGCTTTACCTTATCTCCTACTCCTTTTGCTTGTAGTTTTTATCTCTTCATGTAATACAACCAATCAAGCAAGATCGGGTAAATATTCTTCCGCAAATAAAAGAAAGGCGAATACTTACGTAACAAAAGAAAAAAAGAGCAACAAGCTCCGATCGACCTCAAAAAACACAAAGCGTACGGAAACTGTAGCCGATGCTTCCTCTTCAGATATGCGGGCTTCTATTGTGAATTATGCACTGCAATACAAAGGTACCAATTACCGATACGCTGGAAAATCTCCCGACACTGGTTTTGATTGTAGCGGATTCACCGGATTTGTGTTCTCTCAAAATGGCATTCCTGTATCGGGTCCTTCTGATAAACAAGCCCAAATGGGGCAGCCTAAAAGCATCCACCAATTAATGCCCGGAGACTTGGTGTTTTTTGGAGACAAAAAGAAAATATCTCACGTTGGAATTGTTGCGGCTCGGTCTGATAACCAGATCCAAGTGGTACACGCCACTACTTCTGCCGGTGTTCGTGTCGATGAAATCCTAGGTTCTGAATACTGGAACACTCGGATTTTATACGGAAGGGACTTGATTTCTAAGTAGATGGATCGTGGTTTAAGAGTTAAATTTTTTAATGTTGATTTGTCAAGTCGTTAGATTTGTCGAGTCGATTTTGATAATTTAAAGGTTTAAGGGTGTAATTTTTAATTGTTGATTCGAGGATTCGTAGGATTTGTACTAAGGGTTTAAAGGTGTAAAGGATTAAAGGTTTAAAGGTTTAAGGGTGTAAGGGTGTAAGGGTTTAATTTTTAATTGTAGATTCGTGGATTCGTAGGATTTGACGAGTCGTTCGAGACTATCTAATCAATGCCATTATTTGAAATTATTGCTCGCTCAGGTAATGAATCTAATATCCAATTTTAGATTCTTCGTTACACTCAGAATGACTATGTCCCTCTCGCCCTTTGTCCCTATGAGGTCATTTCGAACAGAGTGAGAAATCCCTTTTATTTTGGATGCATTTATTTTTGATGTGGATTTGCGGATTCGTTGAATTTACTAATATAGAATGGTACGGAGCATGGCTTTAGCTTCTGCTTCTGTATAATCCCTTCCAGCACCAGAGATAAAACTGATTTCTTGGTCGCCAACAATTTTGACGGCAAAAAAACCATAAGATAGGTTTCCGGTTGAGCCATACATCTCATAGAGGAATCCTTCGTTATATTCTTCTACAATCTTTATAAATCCCGGATAAAAAGAAACTTCTTCCTTCTTAAATTGCTTCAATCGATCCATATGCTTGGTTTGGGCTCGCGACATAAAGATCATGATGTCGTAATTGGTATTATTAGTCAACTTTAAGTCAACCATTTGGCCGCCGCCTATTTGAGTGGCGATTACATCATCGGGCGCAAAAATAGTATATGGAATCCCGTATTTCATCAAATCCATGCCTTGATGCTTTGACTTTTCCGGCTTACAGGAGTAGTAAAAAAACACTAGACCGATAGATATTAAGAGATGAAGACTGATCCACTTTTTCATTTTTATATATTTACTGCACAAAGCTAAAAATTTCATCCATAATATTTTTTATCCAACAAGGATTTTCACCCAACTTTTATTAAATATAGCAAAATTGCACGCTCATTATGCACTTGGGCGGTGGTAGGCGTGGCTAAGGATCCTAATAGTTATCATAAATATCATAATTTAATAAATATTTTTTCATGAAATCTTGTGTTGATTCAAGTATAAACACCTCTACTCGACACAATATCACTACCAAAAGCAACATTTAAACAATTGATTATCACAAAATTAATCAAACATATAATTCATATTGTATTTTTTTATATGTTATTATATTGAATTTTTGTATTTTTTTACGCTTCCGAGTCATACTATCTTTGTATTGTCAAACGGTGGTAAAAGATACTGCCAAATAAAAAATAGAGATTGAGTTTTGAGTTATTATATAGTCTTCCGGGGTGAGAGCCGGATTGACGATTGGTTTTTGGATATGTTTATGGGATTATAATTTGTAAATGGTCGCTGGGGGGCGACCATTTTTTTTTGTACCTATTCTAAAATTTTTGTTTCAAAATTTTCGCCAAGCGTGGAGATTCTGTTGTTTTTAAACTACGACTACTTCAATTGTTTGTTTTTCAAAGCCGAAATAATTTTATCTGCCGGTGCGTATCCATTTGTCACAAGATAGACTTTTCCTTGTATTTTGGCCAATAAGGTTGGAAAACCGCTGACGCCCATATTTTTAGCGGCTTCAAAGTCGCTACGTGTTTGCTTTTTGATAGCATCGCTTTCAAACATCGCCTTAAAGTCTTTTTCGCTGACGCCAAATTGTGTCGCAACTTTTGCGTATGTTGCTGCCAAACCCGGCACATCATTATGATAATAAAAGGATGCTTGCACGGCTTTAAAAAATTCATATTGTACTTCAGGCTTGAGTTTGCTCATAGTGACTACGGCTCGACATGCTGGTTCGGTATTATACACGACTGACGCCTGCTTTAATATACCGTTTTTAAACTTCTGTCCTGTCCTTTCGTTTATTTCTACCCAATGGTCGTGCAAAAATGCGCCCAAATCTCCCATGGTTTCAGTTCCATCAATGCGCAATCCGCCCATGATCATTTTAACAGGAACATTGGGAAAAGCAGCTTTTACCTTATCGAGTTCAGGGCTAAATCCATAACACCACGAGCACATAGGATCTCCGACATATATCAACGTATCTCTTTGGCTATTCATTTTAAAAGCGATTAAACTTAAACAAATCATTAAAACAGAAATTCTCATGACCGATATATTAATATTTATTATTTTACTATAGAACAACGTTTATTCCGACCTTTTGTTGAGGCCTCTCCGGCGACCAATTGAGGATTTCGTGAGCAATCCATCGCATCGATGGTGAGACCTACGACATGCCGCAATGCAACGAAAGATAACCAAGGGTCTTACTCTTGAATTGCAACGGCCTTCATGTGGAGTATCTTATCTTTTAGGTAGGAAATGAGCATATCTCTACCTTTATCGTAAGACTTATTATTATTGATGATCAGATCCACTTTATTTAAAAAAGGATGAATATAACTTTCAAAAGCCGGTAATACATGATGCTCATAGCGATACAAGACATCTTCCAATGGATAATTACGCTCTACCCGATCGCGTTTGATACGGCGGATGATTTTCTGAGTATCTGTAGCATGAATGATAATGCGCAAGTCCATCATATCAAAAAGTTTAGGGTCATTAAACACAAACAATCCTTCTACGATGATGATAGGCGCAGATTTAAAAACAATCTTTTGCGGCTCTTTTAGATTATTATTATAAGTATATTCTGTTCTTTCTACTTCAAGACCATTAGTCAACTTGACCAGATCTACAAAATAAGCGTCCATATCAATGGATTCCGGTAAGTCAAAATTTTTTATTCCGTTTTCATCTTCCTTTTGCTGCTCACGAGGTTTGTAATAATCATCCTGAGATAAAAAGCAAATCTCATCAGAAGAAAAGTGGGATTTAATATCTCGGATGAATGACGTCTTTCCCGATCCGCTTCCTCCGGAAATTCCTATAATAAAATGGTTTGAATTTATCAGGCTCATGCTAAGAACTATTCGATGAAAATCTCCTTTAAGGCTACAAAATAACAAATTTTGTTTAACTTTTTGGCTATACCATAGTTACATATATTTTACAATAACATATATCTAATTAATCTACAATTTGTTGTAATAAAATAAAAAATAATTCGCACTACATTTATTTATAGATTTAAGGTGTAATTTTAATTGTTAATTCGTCCATTCGTAGGATTGTAATAAAGGTTTAAGGGTGTAAGGTTTAAAGGTTAAAAGGTGTAATAGTAGTATCACTTGTAGAAATTCCCTTTTTCGCTTTGCTCCTATCATAAAGGACGTCGAAAATAAATTGAACAACAGCTGCGAAAATCCATTTTGAACCCTTTCAGGGTCAAGGCAAAAAAAATGGATTTTCATTGTTTGATTTGTTGCTTAAATTGTTGATTCGTCCATTCGTAGGATTGTAATAAAGGTTTAAGGGTGTAAGGTTTAAAGGTTAAAAGGTGTAATAGTAGTATCACTTGTAGAAATTCCCTTTTTCGCTTTGCTCCTATCATAAAGGACGTCGAAAATAAATTGAACAACAGCTGCGAAAATCCATTTTGAACCCTTTCAGGGTCAAGGCAAAAAAAATGGATTTTCATTGTTTGATTTGTTGCTTAAATTGTTGATTCGTCCATTCGTAGGATTGTAATAAAGGTTTAAGGGTGTAAGGTTTAAAGGTTAAAAGGTGTAATAGTAGTATCACTTGTAGAAATTCCCTTTTTCGCTTTGCTCCTATCATAAAGGACGTCGAAAATAAAT
This sequence comes from Chitinophagales bacterium, assembly GCA_026928325.1. Lineage (GTDB taxonomy): Bacteria > Bacteroidota > Bacteroidia > Chitinophagales > Saprospiraceae > OLB9. Next base: position 163,160 of record JAIXKS010000032.1, read on the forward strand.
TGAACAACAGCTGCGAAAATCCATTTTGAACCCTTTCAGGGTCAAGGCAAAAAAAATGGATTTTCATTGTTTGATTTGTTGCTTAAATTGTTGATTCGTCCATTCGTAGGATTGTAATAAAGGTTTAAGGGTGTAAGGTTTAAAGGTTAAAAGGTGTAATAGTAGTATCACTTGTAGAAATTCCCTTTTTCGCTTTGCTCCTATCATAAAGGACGTCGAAAATAAATTGAACAACAGCTGCGAAAATCCATTTTAAACCCTTTCAGGGTCAGGGCAAAAAAAAATGGATTTTCATTGTTTGATTTGTTGCTTAAAATGTTAATTCGTCCATTCGTAGGATTGTAATAAAGGTTTAAGGGTTTAAGGGTGTAAGGTTTAAAGGTTTAAAGGTTTAAGGGTTTAAGGGTGTAAAGGTTTAAAGGTTTAAGGGTTTAAGGGTGTAAAGGTTAAAAGGTGTAATAGTAGTATCACTTGTAGAAATTCCCTTTTTCGCTTTGCTCCTATCATAAAGGACGTCGAAAATAAATTGAACAACAGCTGCGAAAATCCATTTTGAACCCTTTCAGGGTCAAGGCAAAAAAAATGGATTTTCATTGTTTGATTTGTTGCTTAAATTGTTGATTCGTCCATTCGTAGGATTGTAATAAAGGTTTAAGGGTGTAAGGTTTAAAGGTTAAAAGGTGTAATAGTAGTATCACTTGTAGAAATTCCCTTTTTCGCTTTGCTCCTATCATAAAGGACGTCGAAAATAAATTGAACAACAGCTGCGAAAATCCATTTTGAACCCTTTCAGGGTCAAGGCAAAAAAAAATGGATTTTCATTGTTTGATTTGTTGCTTAAAATGTTAATTTGACGATTCGTAATATTGGTTTATAATTTGTCGAAAGCGAGCAATCCCATGCAACCTCAAAAGGGAAATATTGGTCAATAATTTTAAATTTATCATAAGATGGCATAATTATTTAGAAAAATATAAAATTCTTATTATCTTGCATGCTATAAAATAGATAATTTATTTGCTAACCCTTAAAAGTATATACAATGAACGAAAGTGTAACAACAATAATGATTAAGGACTTAACCACCTTACACCCTGATGACAAAGTAGGTCGGGCAGCCGAGATATTTAAGTCTAAACGCATTCATCATCTTCCAATCGTGGAAGGCGGTGATTTAGTAGGTTTGATCACGACTCATGACCTTTGGAATAGACACATTCCGCCAAGTGATTTCGAAAAAATCGATATCAAAGACATCATGAGCAAGAAACTCATCAAACTAACTCCGGAAGATAAGATTGGAACTGCCGCAGAGCTATTCCTTGACAACCGGTTTCATGCACTTCCTGTCGTAGATGGCTCTAAAATAGTAGGTTTGATTACTACTTTTGATGTATTGAGATATATGTTTAAAAAAGAGTATCCAAATCCAATTCTTTTTAAAGACGAGTTGGATGGGGATATGGATTCTTTGAATAGATAAGATATAAAAATCATGAAAAGCAAAAGGCTTTAAACAATTACAAGGTGTTTAAAGCCTTTTTTATTGTTTTGTTAAAATGATTCAAAGTAATTGATTGGGATTTAAACATTTGGTTTACATCCCCTGGAGGTGTGTTTGCTATCATTTTAAAGCTTTTTTAATAACCTTTATTGCCCAATCATAATGGCTCGATGTTGCAGAAATCAGATAAGCAGCAAGCGAAGTTGTTCCTGTCCATTTGTATTTTTTCTTCTCGAACAATTCTTCATTCGTATGCTTTTCAATAATTTGCTGAATTTCCGTGTAGGAATTTTTCAATAAGTTTTTTGAGTCCTTTAAGCTTACTCTTTGATAATCTTCCCAAATCTTTTTATTCAGACTTGGAGTATCTTTCCACGTATAACCTTTGGCAGGTATATCGGGTTTTTCACCTTTCATTCCAACATTGTACCAATCCATCACCATCAAATGCCAATGATGCAAATGCGTCAAAACATCTCTAACATTTCTGTTCATTGTTCCTACAGGAAATTCGACATTCTCATTTTCCATAGTTCCAATCATATCGAAAAGTTTTTTGAAATTATCCCGACTTAATTTTATTAGTTCTTCTTTATTTGTTGGCCTTGCCATTTAGCTAATGATTTAAATTTTATATTGCCGTTATGATATCAGATATTGTTTAAATTTACAAAAAAGGTTGTTGCTTCCCTTTTAGTCTGCTTGATCAATTTGTATTTTGTCTGTCGGTTGGGCGTTCTGCCATTGTCACTAACAACTACTTAAATCATTGTAATATACTAATCCCTACATCTTCACAAACTTCCTACTGATGATAGCTCCACTTTCCGACCTGAGCTGTATGAAATACATGCCGTCACTCAAATGATCCACCTGGATATCCGAGTCTGTCATTCCTGACATCATATTGATACCGCATGCATTATAAATCTCGTACTGCATGACTTTATCCATTCCTTTGATCCGTATGTAATCCATAACAGGATTGGGTGACAACGTTATCTCTTTTTCGTCAGTATCAGATGTCGATACGGTGGCGCAATACTTCAATACCTCGGCTTTGGTACACAAACCTGCATTATTGGATATTACAACCTCGTCAGGATATTTCTTTAATACTTCGCACAAAAAAGAAACATTACAGTTCCGCAGCTTAGGATTATCTCTAATTTGAACCAGGTACGCCCAAGTTTTCGGATCTGTCGGTTCCGGAGCTTTAACGCCTTCCAAAAAATCCAGATTATCAACAAAATTATCCCAAGATAAGGTAAAGCCATAATTCACCCGCTTTAGATTAGGTAACAAAGCATTATAATCTATACCTTCGATATTGATATTACCTAATGATATAGCATCCATTTCTTCAATATGACTCAAACCAGCTCCGTAATTATTCCCGCCTAAATCGTTTTTAATATTCAAACTCTTTAAAGCCGTAATTTTGGAAATGCTACTTAAATCACTGTTTTGATGATAAGCAAAGCTTAAATTCCTTAATTCATCCGGCAAAGGAAACCAATCTAAGTTAAAGCTGTCAACAGGAAATAAAGTTAATGAAATATTCTTACTAAAATCGAACTTAGATGCTACAGCCGCTACACAATCCCGATATGCCGTACTATATGATGTACCTACTAATTTTGAGAAAGTTATATCAAAATCTTCTCCCGTAGTAAAAGAGGGCATTTCTTCCGTAGAACATGTTGTAGTTGTAAGATTTATCGATAAATAACGTTCTATATGCTTCAGGTGCCTAAACTGTGCGAAAGAACCTTCATTTGAAGCTAAAGATAGCTGATCAATAGTATCTAATGCACTGAAAAAACCACGCACATTTAAAAGTCCGTAACTCAATTGATTCACATACCTGAGATTTTTCAGCCCGGATATATTCTTTTCTTTCGAATTAGTTATGTTACGTAAATCAAGATGATCATTAACACGTGTTATATGGTAGAGGCTGTCAAAATTGACAATATCATTATCCCTATCTCTAATGGTTAAGTTATCTACTTCACTACATGTGCCATAATTCTTAATAAAATCATTGATTTCTTGCTGATTATTCAACCTTATATCACCACATTGCGAATAGGCATTGTAAGAAAATAAGATACCCATTAAAAACAATAAGAAAACATATCGATTCGGATTCATAAATATTGGTTTTTAATTTATAATTACTTAGAATAATAATATACAATTTCAAGACGTCAAAAATGATCTTCTAAACTACACCTTTACATGCCCAACTTCATGATGACTTGGCAAATATAAAATTTCAATTCAAAAAAAAAAAAAAAATTATTATTATTTTTAAAAAAAATACTTAAAAAACAGTATTTAGTTAATTTTCAAAATTTAAAATTGTTAAATCGAAATATTTTGTCATTTTATATTCAGGCTATTTAACCATTTTGAAAACTGATCTGCATTTTTGAGATGCTCAGAATAGGTGACTGCAAAGACATGAATGCCGCTATTATCCGGTCTTGCACAAAAAAACTTATAATCATGTTGTTCAGGATGGATAGCCGCTTCAATACTTGACATAGACGGCATACATATCGGTCCAGGAGGCAAGCCAGCATACTTATAAGTATTATAAGGAGAATCCGTTGTGAGATGCTTAAATAATACACGTTGGAGCGTAAAATCTCCAAGTGCATAGACAACCGTGGGATCAGCTTGTAGTCGTTCGCCATCCTTGAGTCGATTTAGATAAACACCGGCGATTGTTGGTTTTTCGGGCGCATAGTTGCTTTCTTTATCAACGATGGAAGCTAAAATATAAGCTTCAGTTGGCGTTAGGTTGTTTTCAGCGATTTTGATTTTTCGAGATTCAGTCCAGAATGCATCATACTCCTTTTTCATACGCTTGACAAAGGCTTCCGGAGTTGTCGTCCAAAACATTTCGTACGTGTTAGGAATAAACATTGTCAAAAAATCCTCCTGATTAAATCCATAGGATTGAGCTGTTATAGGATCCTTTAAATAGGATAAGATTTGAGTAGAGTCGCTTTCGATATACTTGGCTACTTTACCGGCCAAGTCACTGATCATCCGGATATTATTGATTGTAACCTTTTGAGGGTCTTGATCGCCAGATCTCAACTTTGTTATAATCTCACGATTATTAAGATTTGGCCGAAGTGTGTATTTACCTGGCTTAACAAGAGCATCATATTTCATAAATCCTGCTACCGCCTTAAGGGTAGTCATATTCTTGACTACTTGGCTATCCTGCATCAGTTGCATTACATCATCAAAATCGGCATGAGAAGGTATATAAATGGTCTTTGAGTTATCACCAAGTATATTATTGCTCTTAAAATAATACACAAACAAGAGAAAAACAGCAATACTCAACGTAAAGAGGATTCCTATACCAAGTTTAAGGTATTTTGACATACGACACATCATTAATAGAGATAACTAAAAATCTAATACTGCTCATCTTTAGAAGGAAAATCACCGGACTTCACATCACTTATATAATTTTCTACAGCGACCTTAATGGTCTCATACAGATTGAGGTATCTTCGCAAAAATCTTGGATTAAAATCTTTGGTGATACCTAACACATCGTGCACGACTAGCACTTGACCATCTGTATCTCCTCCAGCACCGATACCAATCACAGGAACGGGAACAGATTCCGCCACTTTTTTACCCAAAGCAGCAGGTATTTTTTCTAAGACTATAGCAAAGCAACCCAATTCTGCAAGCAACATGGCATCATCTATCAATTTTTGAGCCTCAGCATCTTCCTTTGCGCGGACACTGTAAGTGCCAAATTTGTAAATGCTCTGCGGTGTTAGACCTAAGTGGCCCATAACCGGCACTCCGGCTGATAAGATACGGCGAACAGACTCTTCTATCTCCGCACCGCCTTCAAGTTTGACCGCATGTGCACCCGATTCTTTCATAATGGCTATAGCCGAATTGAGTGCCTTGGTACTATTGCCCTGATACGAACCAAAAGGTAGATCGACTACCACAAAAGCCCTTTCGACACCACGAATCACAGACTGAGCATGATAAATCATTTGATCTAAAGTAATCGGCAAGGTCGTCTCATGGCCGGCCATAACATTAGAAGCCGAATCTCCCACAAGCAATATGTCAATGCCGGCAGCATCTAAAATCCTGGCCATACTAAAATCATAAGCCGTCAGCATCGATATTTTTTCACCTTGCTCCTTCATGGCTTGCAAAACATGAGTGGTTATTCTTTTAATTTCTTTTTTAGCGACAGACATGACCGATTTATTTTTTAGAAGTGAATAAGATTGCAAAAGTCTTAAAAAATGATTATTATACCAAATTTACACCAAAAATAAGCAAAGACAAGTGAATTATACATTTTTATATCCTTTGATCCAAACTCAATCCTACAGCCGATCCGGAATCTATGTCCGTAGCTTTCTATAAAAAAATTCTGACTTAATCACAAACTATTAAAACCTTAGACCACGTTATTATTGTTATACCTAGCAAACAAATGATTTATGCACAAAGTATTGCATCTTATTTTTTTCGTCTTACTATCCTTTATACACACCGCCCAAAGTCAAGACAAAGCACCTTGGAAATGGTTTAGCCCTAAAGGAGAACCTTTCGAAGTGACCGTACCTTATGACATGCAATCCGAAGAGAAAAAAGTATTTACCGAAGTAGGTGCGATGCATCCTGTGACCTGGATTTGCAAGGGGCAAGAAGGCGATTTTAATCATCTATTTATGTTCTCCTATGTCGATTACCCTAAGGAAGTACTCCATGGTGACTCTACGGATCTCATGAGAGCCATGCTTCACGAAAGCATGACAGCTCACCTAGAAAATTTGAATGCCGAACTCGTTTATGAAAGTACATTGGATTATGGAGCACATCCGGGCATCATCTATCGGGCTACTTATCGCGATAATAATGTATCCGTAAAATGTCGCATGATCATCATCGGTCATCGATTTTACTCCCTGCAGGTGTATTGCCCAGCGATATGGGGCATGAATACCGAAATGGATCGATATTTAATGTCATTTAGAATAAAATAAGACTGCTATAATCTAGTGCTCTGTCCACAAAAAAATCTTAATGAAATGTCGTTCTTTTTTCAAATCTCATCGTTAAAAATACTCGCCATAGTTACCACTATGCCTGCGTTTTTTGCCTTGATCTTTAAAAAAAATAACTGCCATCATCATTTAAGTCT
>JAIXKS010000032.1:169985-216018 GCA_026928325.1 Chitinophagales bacterium
CTGCGTTTTTTGCCTTGATCTTTAAAAAAAATAACTGCCATCATCATTTAAGTCTTTTTATAGACACAGCACTAGGATGATTCTCTATGAAAGTATCAGAAAAAATATTGAAATTTTTAGCAGAAGTTACATTCACAGGAAAGCTACCTAAGGGTATCGAAGTCATGACACCCTATAGTGACTCCAAGGAGGTTTGGGATATCTGTCAGACGTTTTACAACAAGTATTATGACGACGAAAACCCACGCAAACTCATCTTGGGAATCAATCCAGGACGACTTGGCGCCGGAAGCACGGGCATCCCATTTACAGATACCAAGCGACTGAATGAGTCTTGCCATATTCCATTTACAAAGTTTACAACGCACGAGCCATCAGCTGTCTATATGTATGAAATGATGGAAGCCTATGGAGGCATTCCCGTGTTTTATAGCCAATTTTATATCAATTCTGTATTTCCTTTGGGATTATTAAAAACGGATGGTCCTCGTGCCGTCAATTACAACTATTATGATTCGAAAGTATTGCTACACGCTTTAGAAGAATTTATAATCGACAATATAAAAAAACAGCGGGCTATATGTGGTGGTCCTCAGATCTGCTATTGCATCGGTTCGGGAAAAAACTTTAAGTATGTGTCCCAACTCAACGAAAGATTCCATTTTTTTGAAGATATCATACCTTTGGAACATCCAAGATTTATCATGCAATACAAATCTAAAGAAAAACACCAATATATAGACGATTATCTTGAAAAATTGAGCCGATATTAACATTAACATCTGCATTCCAACACGATAACTGCGCCGCATATTTCAGTAAAATCCTTCAATATTTAGGCAAAATTTCGATAAACATCCTATATGTCATTCTTTTTCTTATTTTTGTAATTCTAAACCATTGTAAGCAAGTATTTGTAATAACAATATGAAATTTAAAATTCTTATGTTGCTCGTTGCGACTGCGTGTATTGTCGCATGTAAAAATCAGGATCAAAAATATACCGAAGAGCTCGTAGGCACATGGGATGTTTATGCGTCAATGATGAACAATAAGCCGAACGGATTTATGAAAGACGGTTATTTTACGTTTAAAGATAACGATATGGTCGAATCTAATTTATTTGAAGATCCATCACCGATACCTTATACTGTAAAAGAAGGCAAACTTATCATCGAATATTCGACGCCATTTCAGTTGAATATCGGCAGTATGCACAACGATAGCCTGTATTTAGAAGGTAAGATGAGTCATTACTATATGGAATATTATTTATTAAAAAGAAAATAAAGCCATGATTTCACCCGACACCAAGCACCTTCTAAAAAGCATGATGATACTATGGATCAGCTTACTGTCCACGATATCCGTAAGTGCTTTACAAATCGATGTCAACACGTATGGTTTCTTTGGAAGCCAACCCTATACCGAAGTCTATATGCGGGTAAACGGCCATAGTGTCGAGTGGAAAAACAACCAAGCTTCCGTAGAGATATTGATGTACATCATGGATAAAGATGCCCAAATAGTCACTTATGACAAGTTTGAATTAGGCTTAACGGTTCAAGATAGTATTTCCGATTTGCTTCAGCTCAAAAGGTATTCGTTGTCACCCGGCAATTATACCATACGCATAGAAGCCAAAGACTTAAACAAAAGATCCAATACTCTGGAGATGGAACAGAGGTTGACTGTTATCGGTTTTCAAGGTGAAATGGCGATTTCAGACATTGTACCGTTGGCCATAATCCGACCGGACAGTGCTCTATCACCATTAGTAAAAAACGGGTTCTACATGGAGCCACTCGCTTATCACTATGCCGATACGGCACGCAGTCAAGTCAATATCTATGTAGAATGTTATCTGCCAACAAAAGTAGCTCAAGATATTTATCTTCAATGTGCCATCATCGAAGGCGATATCACCACCTCCAATCACACGACCCTATTGACACGATTCAAAAAACTTCAAGGCCTAGAAGTCGAACCATTAGTCATATCGCTGCCGATACATGTTATCAGATCCGGTGCCTACTACCTACAAGCCACCATCGTTGACAAACAAAAAAACATCTTGGCCGAAAAGGAAAGCCATTTGATTATCTCCAATCCAATAGCGGATATCGCCTATCTTGAAAATTATAATGAAACACCTGAAAATGCTTTTGTCTCCGCGATCCAGGCCGATGACATGGACTATGTCCTAAAAGCCCATATTCCGATTACAGACCAAAACCAAGCCGGCACGCTAAGAGCATTGATCCGTTCCAATAAAATCAAGAGTCAACGACAATTCATCTTTCAATTGTGGAAAAGTCGATCACCTGCCAATCCCGAAAAAGCGTACAAAATGTACATGGAAGTAGCCGCAGCTGTAGATAAGTTATTTTATTCAAATGTTGGATATGGATTTCAGACCGACCGAGGCTATATATTTCTAAAATACGGAAAACCTACCCATGTTCTAACCGTAGATGACGAATTGGATGCGCCACCGTACGAGATTTGGTATTATAACCACTTGCCGATTACAAGCCAAACCAATGTAAGATTTCTCTTTTACAATCCCAGTTTAGCACACAATGATTTTCACCTTCTACACTCTACCTGTATCGGAGAGCGTTCCAACTCCGCGTGGGAAGTAGAATTATATAAGTCTGTGCCGATGGAAAGACAAGGGAATACTGTAGATGCAACTACCGTAGGTCCTAATTGGAATAGAAATGCACGAAAGTATTTTAATGAATTTTAAACATAGGAAAACATGATCTGGAAGACCATGCCCGAACCGGCAATTGTAAATCAAATCAATGACAATACCATGGTTTCCCACTTAGGTATAGAGGTCACAGAAATCGGAAATGATTACATCAAAGCAAAAATGCCTGTTGACCACCGAACCAAACAACCGATGGGCCTACTACATGGAGGAGCCTCAGCGGTACTATCAGAATCCATGGGCAGCGTTGCTAGTTGGATGGTATCGGGAGATACCAACAAGGCCATCGTCGGCTTAGAAATCAACGCCAACCATCTTAAATCAGCCCATGATGGCTATGTCCACAGCATCACCAGACCCGTTCGATTGGGTAATACCATCCATGTTTGGAATACCGAAATAAGAAATGATCAAGACGAACTTGTCTGTGTATCTCGGCTAACAGTCATGGTTAGAGATTTAATGAAATAAAGGTTTTTTCCGGCGTGAAAAGGGTCTTTATTTGAGTGCATGTAGCTAGGATTTTGTGGATAATAGCTTGTTATTGAAGTAAAAAACTTGAAAGTACCAAGGGAAATTATCATTTATTCATGGAAATGGATTTTACTCCGGTTATCACCAAAAATAATAATAGGACCTTTAGGATAGATTAAGTTGAAAGTATTACTTTTGCGACATGATAAAATCGAATTTTTCAAAATACTTTACAGATAAGGATGCTTTGGATAGTATCAGCGTCACGGAGATAGAAAGCCTCATAGCCGAAGCTCCGTCCTCTGATTTATATCGGTTATTACTAGCTAATAAGTTGAATGGGATGCATCTTCATGACGCAGCGCTCACTAGTTCTGATCGCCTTTTATTAGAAGATATCATCTATAATCGGGTTCAAGAGACCGCGGTTGTACCACCACCCAAGAACGGAAGCATCAATCATATCGTGGCAGTACCTATTTTTCAAGAAGAAGTATTGAAAGATACCCCACAAAAAGCCATAACGGTTGTTCCTGAGGTATTGTCAGAAGATACATCAACACAAAAAGAGGAAGTCGTTGCTTCTACAGAGATAGAAGAAAAACTTAATACACAAGCTACGGTCGTGGAATACATTGCCGATCCTAAAGTAGAACAAGAAATACAGGACAGACCAAGTGCTCCCGATGATTATCATCAAGAAAATGATACTTTACAGGATTTAGAACAAGTTGCTTCAGGAAGTAAGAACTCTAAAGTCAAGAAAGCCACGAAGCACAAGAAAAAAAATAAATACGCATTAGACGAATATAGTGGTTTGACACCATATGCCCTCTGGCTTTTATCTTTTGAAAAAGATGATTTAGACAAAAGGTTAAAAAAAGAAGCCAAAAGAGCAGAAAAGCATCAACTAGAAGCCACAGTCCTCAAATCTGTAACAAAGTCCAACGAGATAATTTCAGAATCTTTAGCGCAAATATTAGAAAATCAAGGACATTTAGATGATGCAAAAAAAATGTATGAACAATTAATGCATAAATATCCAGAAAAAAGTCGTTACTTTGCGGCGAAAATAGATAATCTTATAAAATCATAATAATGACAACACTGTTAACCATATTGATTGCTATCAACTGTATCCTTTTAATGGCTGTAGTTTTAATCCAAAATCCTAAAGGAGGAGGTATCGATTCCAACTTTGGAGGTTCCGCTGCCAACCAAATGTTTGGAGCAGCTAAATCAACCGATTTCGTTGAGAAAGTAACCTGGGGATTGGGAGCATCTTTATTTATACTTTGTATTATTACCGCTATATTAGTAAATAGCAGTACAGGTGGAAGTTTAATCACACCGGTACAATAACGATAAACTCAAAACTCAATCTTAAAAATCGGGCGCGTTCTCCTAAAGAGAACAAGCCCTTTTTTTGTTTATCATCTATTTGTGGTCGGTAGATCCATATTTAAATTTACCACTTAGAGCACTTAGAAATCACTAAGCAATACTAAGCCAAACTTTGAAAACTCTTAGTAGATAATGAACCATATCTAAAAATTAAACCCTTAAACTTTTAAACTATCAAAATCAACTCGACGAATTCAAAATGGCATTTATTCGCTCGTATTGTCGGGACGACAGCCACTAATGAAAAACTTAGCGAGGACACTAAGGTTATCAGATCAACTATAAAAAAACAGACCGCACTAATTATGCACCTCTAAGTCCTTTTGCTTTTCGATTGGCAAAAAATTCTTGTCTTCTTTTAACTTTTTCCTTTTCAAAGGCCGCCTTTTCTTCCTTATTCATCGGTCGATCGGTTTGAGGAAAGGGATTGTCAGTGATTACATCGATTTTTTGCTTGATGAGCTTCTCGATATCCTTAACAAATACATTTTCTTCCGGCTCACAGATAGAAATTGAAATCCCTTCATCTCCTGCTCTACCAGCACGTCCAATCCGGTGCACATACGTTTCAGAAACATTAGGAATATCATAGTTGATGACATACTTGAGTTTGTCGATATCAATACCTCTAGCCGCAATATCAGTAGCAACTAAAACCCGAATGTCGCCATTTTTAAACTGGAGTAAGGCCTTTTGTCTTTGGTTTTGGGCTTTATCACCATGGATAGCAGCGACAGTAATGCGTTTGTTTTTAAGATTTTTAGCAATGCGATCCGCTCCATGTTTCGTTTTAGCAAATATAAGCGCTTGATTGATCTGCTTGTCCTTGAGGATATGAAAGAGTAATTCCTTCTTGGTATCCCTATTGGTATAATACAAATATTGCTGTATCGTCTCCGCAGTCGTTGATGTTGGCGCCGCATTAACTTCTACCGGATTTTGGCAGATTTTTTTAGATAAATCCACGATCGTTTCCGATAAGGTCGCCGAAAAGAATAATGATTGCCTTTTTTCGGGCAATTTGGCTAAAATTTTACGAATATCATGGATAAAACCCATATCCAACATACGATCCGCTTCATCTAGGACAAAATATGCGATATCATCCAAACTGACGATGCCTTGTTGGACTAAATCCAAAAGTCTTCCTGGCGTTGCTACTAGGATTTCTACGTTGCGATTGAGCGCTTCTGTTTGCGTTTCTTGCTTAACACCTCCAAAAATAACTGCATTTTTGATACCAGTATATCTACCGTAGGCAGTAAAACTATCCGCAATTTGGATGGCGAGTTCGCGTGTAGGTGTGACGATTAAAGCTTTAATCTTCTTGGGATTGGTATTTTCCTGACGTTGATTATAAAGATGTTGTAAAATAGGAATAGCAAAAGCCGCGGTCTTACCGGTACCCGTTTGAGCACTCCCGAGCACATCACGATTATCAAGCAAAATAGGAATGGCCTTCGTCTGAATCACTGTAGGTGCAGTATAATTTTCTTCTTGTAGCGCCTTCAATATAGGCGCAATTATATTTAAATCTTTAAATTGCATGTAATGTTAATTTTAACTACAAAAATGGTGGAGAAGGGTTTTGTAGCTTGGTATTTTATTAAAAGCCGCAAAGATACGATAAAAATGCCAGAATACATGCATTTCAATGCCAAACATAATAAAAAAAATATCCATACGATCCGAACAAGCTGCTTTCGATGCCTCTCTGTTAGGCATGAAAATCACCAAATCCCTTCTTTTGCCATCCATTCATCCCAAAAACTCAAAATCCTACTTTCAAGATGACAATGATTTATAAACAAGCCGTAAGATTGGATTATTAGGCTACTAAATGCCATTATTTTAGAAAGACCCAAACCCTAAGTATATCACCTAAAAGGTCATTTTTAACATATTGAACTAATTCTTATACTATATCCATTCAAAATATTTAAAATAAATATAATACATTAGAATTATATAAAATATATAAATAATTATTAAATATCTATTTAGCTAATAACAATGGAACTTTTCCTCTCAAAAATACGTTTCATATTAAAATATTGTTTAATAATTTATACATATTATTTTTATTTTAAATATTTCTTTTCTACTTTTGCAACGATATAACTTAAACGTACCTGATTGAAAGAGTTTAACTATGTGTAATATTGTCACAAAACGATTTGTGTCGTGTATCGAATATTTAAGAGAGCAAAACCGAGTTAAGTCAATTCGCCAATTTGCCCTACAAGTGGAATACCACCCACAAAACCTGAGTGATATCATGAAAGGCAAAAGGGATGTTACTCTTGAGCTATTACATAACAGCATTGAAACCTTCAACATCAATCCTTCTTATATTTTTTCAGGGCAAGGTGATATGTTTACGGACACGGAAGACGAAAGCCCTAAAGAGCCTACTTTCAATCATGCTACGGACAATATTCTTTACATTCCGGCAGCTGCTCATGCAGGATATACCGATCAATATCAAGATGAAGTTTATCTCCAAGATTTAATACACTTTTCGCTTCCTGATTATAAGTTCCAACATGGTAATTATCGCTGTTTTGACATTGTAGGAGATAGTATGGAACCCGTATTATTCGCCGGTGACAAGGTTGTCTGTTCGCTCGTTGATTCGAATAATTACTATAGTTCTATACGCAACAACCTAGTCTATGTCATCGTCTTGGAAAATGCGATTGTCGTCAAGCGCGTCAAAAATATGGTTCGGGAGTGTGGAAAATTAGAGCTTATATCCGATAATTCATTTTTTGATCCTTATCCTATAGACATTTCAGAAGTCAAGGAAGTGTGGCACGTCGAAGTTAAAATTTCGGCATTTCTACCTTCACCTAATAATATTCGAAATTCATTTCATGAAGAAATGGACGATATACGCTCCACTATGGATAAACAAAGTCGCAATATCGCCGTGTTAAACCAAACAATCGAAAAGCTACTTAAACAAAATCGGTCGGCATTGTATTGATTATGAAGCTTCTAGCTAATTTTAATTCTAAAGACAAAAATACTATAGATTATTTCAAATCATTACAAGGAAAATGCTTATCCAATTTTTGGGTATAACCGCACGTTAAAACTATAGTTATTCCACTCAAATTGACAATTTTTAGCAATTTTATTCCCATAATAGTTTAAGTCCTGCATCAAACCAGGACTTATTCATTTTATCTCTATTGCTATGTTTATAAAAAGGCTTAAATTATGTTGGAAGTTATTTTTTTAAAGACTTAGGCAAAAAACGCAGGCATTGTGATAACTATGGTGCGTATTTTTAACGATGAGATTAAAAAAAAGAACGACATTTCATTAAGATCCTTTTGTTGAAAGAGCACTAGATGATCTCATCAAACTCTTCTAAATCCAGGCTATTAAGTTCCGAAAGCCGATCTGACCTAAGCAGCACCATCATATCAAAGATTGCATTGAGTCGAGGCTCTATCGTCTCACTGAACTTCATGACATCGTTGACATTTCTAATGTTGCTGCCATCTCTAAATTTATAAACTTGTTCTAATAGATATTTTTCATATTTGACAGAGATTCGCTCATTGTATTTGAACACCGATACTTTAATCTCTCCAATGACAAATTCACCTACTACTCTCATGGTATATACATTTTTTGAATACTCCTACTAAAATAAGCATATAATTGAGCCAAGGCTTCATCCGATTCTAGCATCTCCAAATGCCGGTTGATCGTGGACTGATCACCTCGTGATGCAGGTCCCGTTTGCATATCCTTGGGATCCATATCCTGCATTCTACTGACCGTTTCATTAATGATAGGAATAAAATTATTAAAATTGATGTGATTTTCTTTACAATACTTATAAGCCAAAGCAAAAAGATGATTGGTGAAATTATTGGTAACCACCGCCATTAAGTGCATTTTTTGTCTTTGAGCATCATCGGCATAACTCAAGGACTCGCTTATTTTTGTAGCCAATCTCGTGAGCTTATATTCTGCTTCGGCATCCGAACCTGTGATGACATAGGGCACATGGGTAGCTTGCTGAACCTCGAAATGCTTTTTTAAAGACATAATTGGCCACAAGACCCCATAATGGTCGGCGTAAGGTGCCAAAACTTCCGAAGTCATCGATCCAGAAGTATGTACAAGTACTTGGTGTCGCTTCAACTTAAATGGAAGTTCATTGGCTACTTGAATAATATCATCATCCTTCACGCAAAGCAGATAGTAATCGGCATCTCTCTGTAGATGTTCCCTATCTGAAATATAAGAAAAATCCGAAGTATCGCGTATAAAATCACGAACTTGATCTGGATGACGGCCAAAAATCTGAACTGAACAATCTTCGTGTCGCAATCTGTTACAAATGTGCCAAGCTACATTCCCTGTACCAACGATGACTACGCTCGTTTTCATTTTCGGGATTTAGCATATCTATTCCAAGCTGCAAGCAATAAGGCGAACAACATCAAGCAAGTACCCACCCAAAACAAATTGATGGCTGGAAAAATCGTTGCTTGAAGAATGAGGTAATCCGTTCTCGGAATATCTCTAGCTATATCAAGTTCGACAGCCTTATCATTTCGATCATCCATGGCTACTTTAAAAGTAAATACCTCCTTTTCTGGATCGATATTGCTAAATCGAATATGAAGGCCCGTTTTAGGCGAATAGGACTTAACACTCATCGGCTGCTTATCTCGAATCACGTAAATCGGCTCCGCTGACTCTTCTACTGTCCCATTAGAAATCGACAATAAGGCACCAAGCGCCAAATCGCCAGCTTCAGCATCGTAATTCGAGTGTTGTGGATTTCTGTTAAAACCATCGAGATGAAACTGATATCCATTAAAGGAGAAGCTTTCTCCATTTTTTATGGTAAAATCTTGAAACGCCATTTCTTCATCGGGCGTAAAATATTTGTCCAGCATCTTCGCACCCAACTTGATACGCACACCAGCCTCAACGATTGCTTCCGGATAATTATACATCAGAGCATCTTCCAATCCAATGGCAGGGTACAATGTATAGTCTTTGTCTGACATTGTATCGTGAATCGACAACACAACTTCCACACCTGCATCGTGCTCATGATTCTTGTAGTCCACATTCGACGGATTGAATGAGATCGTATCTACTTGTATGACCAAACCATCGATATGAAGCGTATCGTTCAACATCAGTCTGTGGGAGACATATTTTATAGAGTCTTCAACCTTCCGTGCCTCTTCCATACTCATCAAAGTCGGCGGCAAACTTACCACACATGTGAAGATATCTTTACCAAAATAATGCTTGGTATCGGGATTAAAAGCGGCTACTTTTGAAAAATCATTTTCATACATCGAATTTGGATATAGGTCAAATGACTCCACCACTTCCATACTGTCATTGAGCTTCTGAAAGTTAATCTTATAATGCCGCTCGCGATCCTCTAAAGTATCAGAAACATAGGTAATCAAATATCCTTGAGAAAACAAAGGTTGTCCTTTTATCAACTGCACATACCTTTTTACATCGTTTTCAGAAAAAATCTCTCGGAACACGAATGGATTTGTAGATATATGTTTTTGATTTAAGCCACTCGTGATCGTACCTAAAACCATCATAGCAAACCCAAAATGCGCTAAGGCTGCCCAAGACATTTTGAATTTCGTTCTGAACTTGTCAATGATATAATCCAAATTACTCACCATCGCAAAAATGGTTGCAAATCCAAGTACCCAATACTGCCAAGCATAATACTCAATCAGTAGCGACGTACCCATCGTTATCAAAGCACTCATTCCGATATAAATCGGGATGCGACGATAAAGCTTTTTGCGTTGCATTTCCCAATTTCTCGCACCAAATCTCAAGAACATAGCAATGCCGGACAAGAGAGAAATAAACACGGCAATCCAAAGTTGATACTTATTAAAGTGCTCTACAGGATCTTGAATGACCCTACCTTCATAGGCTGGATTAAAATAAGCCATAATCTTATTGAACACTGGCAATGAAGTTGACATCGTTATCAAAACCGCACTAAATAAGAGAATCAACGATCCCATAAACATCCAAAAATCTCTTGAGGCGAGTTCCTCTTCTTTTTCCGGATTTTTAATTTCTTTATATCGATACAAAAGTAAAGACAACCCAATGATGCCAAAAAATGAAAATAGAAAGATCAATTGTCGTTCTAATCCCATTTCCGTGAAGGCATGCGCTGATGTGTCACCTAAAACGCCACTTCTCGTCATGTAAGTCGAATATAACACCATGACAAAAGACATTAGATACATAAAATATACCGACCGTCTAGAATAACCTGAATTGATCGAGACTATGTGAACGTGTAAGCCTGCGACCATGATGATCCAAGGTACTAAGGAGGAATTTTCGACCGGATCCCAAGCCCAATATCCACCAAAAGATAAGGCTACATAAGCCCACAAACTTCCCAATAAAATACCGACTCCCAAAGCACCTGCGGAAAACAGCGACCAATGTAAGGATTGCTTGAGCCATTCTTTGTGATCATTCAACCAAAGTCCAGCAAAAGCATAGGCAAAAGGCACGATTGTCGAGGCAAAACCTAGAAAGAGCAATGGTGGATGTATCGTCATCCAATAATTCTGAAGCAAGGGATTCAGTCCTCGTCCCTTAATCAAAGACAGATAATCTGCATTGGCAAAAACTGGAGCGTCATTCATCTGCCTTAATAAGGTCGTCGGATTGCTTCCTATGCGCAATGCATCATCGCCCCAAGGGATGTGTACTCCTAGGATCATACTCAAGATGATAGCTTGGGCAATGGCAAACGTAAACATCACTGGAGCCTCAAATTTGCCAGAAGTTTTGACCACAAAAAATGCCAAGACGATATGCCAAAACATCCAAAGTAAAAAGCTACCTTCTTGACCTTCCCAAAAGGCTGATAAAATATATTTTAATGGTAAATCTTCGGAAACATGGGCATACACATAAGAATATTCGTAGTAATGGTTGTACATCGCATAAAATAGCACACCAATCAGCGTAATCACTAAAACGCCATGTACCATAAAACTATACCGACCGATCTTTCGCCAAGAATCTGCAATTATATCATGTTCCCGATTTTTGGTACTTACAAAGTAGGCGTAACCAGATAATAGTGCTGCAACAAAACCCAATATAATAGAAAAATGGCCGACCTGCCCTACCCAAAGGTGTTCGCCAATATAAGAAATGTCATTCATCGTTACAAAGATTTACTATAGACTACTTACGTCTCCTTTAACCTCGATTTCCTCGTTTTTATATTTAGATGGACACTTCATCAGTATTTCTGTAGCGTTAAATACATCATCTTTAAGTTCACCAGTTACGACTATTTGTTCGGACATTTCAAAATCCTGAGGTTTTGGTTGGTGTAAGATTACCTTTTTCACAACCCCTTCATCGTCATTTAAAAAGAACTCAAATTCATTGGGCGTATTTTGCGGATCATATACCATCGGCATATCTTTAGCTAATTGTCCTACGATTTTTACCTTTCCACCTTGCGCTGCTTGTTTAAAATTGGCATAGGTACTCACATCCTTGGATGCGCTAATAAAAACGGCAATTCCCGCTATGATAAGAATAAAAGATATAATTAAACTTCTGCTCATTTTTCTATGGACTGTTTTATTACTTACAAAGATACTTGTTTCTTATTTAAAAATCCCTCCAAAGCTAGTATATTTAACATGTAATAAACAATCTAAGCATTAATAAAGGGTTATATTTCCAAAATTCTTTCTCATTTGGCCAATTCGGCTGCCTTTTTGCTTCCATTTAATGAAATATTCAACCAAATCAAACCTAAAATAGCTGCAACGGAAGAACTGATTAAAATTGCCAATTTACTATTATCAATAACATGATGATCATCAAAGGCAAGTAACGCTACAAAAATCGACATGGTATATCCTATTCCTCCAAGAATACCTACAGCAAAGAGGTTTTTCCAATTTATACTACTAGGTAATTTACTCCATCCCAACAGTGAAGATAGATAAGAGAATAAAAATATTCCTACCGGTTTTCCAATAACTAATCCTAAAGCGATTCCGATACCGTAATTATGTTGAAAAATTTCGCTCACTTCACCTTCGATTATTATCGCCGTATTGGCCAAAGCAAAAAGTGGGAGAATAATAAAAGGTACCGGCCTATGCAGGATTGATTCCAAGATATGTGATGGAGATTTTTCGCTTCCATTATTTAACGGAATGGTCAATGCCAATAATACCCCGGAAATAGTCGCGTGAACGCCCGAATGAAGCATGAAATACCACATGGCAACGCCACCTAAAAGGTAAGGAATCAAATTATTAACCTTATTCTTATTGAGGATTAATAAAACGCCAAAGATACCTAAGGCTATCCCTAAATTCATCCAGGATAAGTCGCTACTATAAAATAGTCCGATGACGATAATGGCACCTAAGTCATCAATAACAGCAAGTGCCGTTAAAAATACCCGCAAGGCTATAGGCACCTTATTGCCCAAAAGCGACAAAACACCTAACGCAAAAGCGATATCCGTAGCCATAGGAATCCCCGCTCCGGAATGCTCGGGAGTGCCATAATTAAACATAAAATAAATGCCAGCCGGGATAATCACCCCACCCAAAGCACCCATCAATGGCAACATGGCCTCTTTAATATTGGCTAATTCGCCGACCATCAACTCTCGTTTAAGTTCAAGCCCAACTAGAAGAAAAAACAAAGCCATCAACCCATCATTGATCCAATATTCTAAGCTATTGCCGAGTTTAGGTCCAGTCCAAAATTCATGATATGCAGGTCCCCAACTTCCATTTGCTATCGTTAACGATAAAATAGTACAAAGAATTAAAAGAATTCCTCCTGATTTCTCATTTTCAAAAAAGCTTTTGAACAGTTTGGTCACATTCATTTTTGGATATTTAACTATTTTAAATTTGTAGGTGTATCAAATGCTCCCATCACCCAATACACAAGCTAATAAACCGCAAAAACAGCGCTAGGGTTTATAAAAACTAGCTATAAATTATTCAGTAACCTCATTTGGCTTTTCTTCCTCCCGTGAATCCTTATCGACCTTTGGCGCTTCATTAGAGGATTCCGAACTCATAAAAAACGTTCTTTCAAAAAGGAGGATGCAGGCTACTCCAACTGTAATGGCAGAATCCGCTATGTTGAAAACTGGCTTAAAAAATTCAAAAGTTTTACCACCTATTCCAGGTATCCAACTTGGCAATTCGGTTTCAACAATAGGAAAATAAAGCATATCCACTACTTTTCCCGTCAAGAAACTGCCATATCCGCCTTCCGGAGGAAACATAACAGCCAAAGGGCCATGATAAAAAGACTCGCTAAAGATCATTCCGTAAAACATGCCATCAATAGAGTTTCCTATCGCTCCAGCAATGACTAAACTAAAAAATACAATCAACCGCGTCGATTCTCCTTGTTTGATAATCGTATGTAAGATATATACTAGAAAAAAAGTCATGAAAATTCTGAATACACTTAAAACATATTTTCCTTTCAGGCCGCCAAAGGCAATCCCAAAGGCCATGCCTTCATTTTCAACAAAATGAATTTTAGCCCAACTCAATCCCAATATATCGAATCCATCACCATAGAGAATATTGGTCTTGATATAAATCTTTACTACCTGATCGATCAAGATGACACCCAAAATAATCAATAGAGCTAAGGTTTGCTTTTTCACTATATTTTAAATTTAAAGCGCAAAAATATAACAATATACTGACTTTAGGGTAAAAAAATATACCAATCAAAATACCAATTTGTCATCTGCACGATAATTAAACCCTAATACACATTAGAAAATCTATTACGAATCAAAATAACTTCAAATCAGCCGTTTTCCTAAACCTATTATCTGTAACCATAACAATCGGTATGCTTTTCGATAATCAGTTCTTAAATTATTGCTCGTTTGATTCTCAGGACGAAATCAAATGTATCAGGGTTAAACCTTTCATTTTATCCAAAAAGAACTTAAATTTGTGCTTTAATTATTCAATTTTCGTTTATGAAAAAGTGTTTTACAGCCGTATTTTTGTTTTTTGGTGTCTTGAGTTTCGCTTGGAATGGCCCAAAAGGAATCGACAAAATAGATCCCGTCTTACTTCAAGAATTTTCGACAAAACCTCAAGTCGATTATCTCGTATTTTTGAAAGATCGAAAGGTTTTTGAAAAGCCACTCGCACTATCTTCTAAAGAAGCCAAGGGCAATTACGTCTATAAAACACTATCGACCTATGCTCAACAATCACAAGCTGCGATTCGAAAAGTCCTCGACCAATATCAGGTTGACTACCATCCATTTTGGGTGATCAATGCCATCAAAGTCACCTCAGACTTGCAATTGGTACACATCCTTGCAGCTAGAAACGATGTTGAAAAAATCATAGCCAATACGCCACACAAAATGCTTCAAGAGCCAATTACTGAGCGGTCTTTAGGCCAAAGCAGCACAAGAAATGCCGAACCCGAATGGGGCATTAAAGCGATTGCTGCAGATAGTGTTTGGCTTGAAGGCAATACCGGACAAGGTGTCGTCATCGGTGGTCAAGACACCGGATTTGAATGGAATCTATCGCCGATTCGAACCAAATATCGCGGGTTTATCTCCGAAGAAGAAGTCGATCACAATTATAATTGGTATGATGCCATCCATGAAAAACAAGCCATTAATTATCCGGATTCCATACCTAACCCTTGTGGCTTCAATGCTAAAGAACCTTGTGATGACAACAATCACGGTACGCATACTATGGGCACCATGGTGGGACAAGATGAGGATAATAGCATTGGAGTAGCACCCGGAGCTAGATGGATTGCTTGCCGCAATATGGATAGAGGTTGGGGCAGCATTGCTTCTTATGTAGCTTGTTTTGAATGGTTTATAGCGCCAACCGATCTCGATGGAGCAAATCCAGACCCTAGCAAAGCGCCTCATGTTATCAATAATTCATGGTACTGCTCACCAGAAGAAGGTTGCGAACTCAATAATTTTTATATCATCGAAGATGTGGTCAAAAATGTAAAAGCTGCCGGTATCGTGGTCGTCGTATCAGCAGGAAATGATGGGTATCGCGGATGTGGCAGCATTGACGGACCGCCAGCTATATTCGATGCTTCATTTTCTGTAGGTGCTACAGATATCAACAATGATATTGCGGGATTTAGCAGCAGAGGTCCAGTAACGATTGATAGTACCTTCCGCCTTAAACCCAACGTCGTAGCTCCAGGTGTAAACGTGCGATCCGTCATCAGAGGTGGCCAATATGCAAATTATTCTGGAACCAGTATGGCGGGACCTCATGTAGCTGGATTGGTCGCCCTCATGATCGCAGCCAATCCAAAATTAGCTGGAGAAGTAAGTATCATTGAAGATATGATCCAAGCTTCAAGTACAAGATTGGCTTCTGAAACGGATTGCGAGCCATTCAACGGTGATGTCATTCCAAATGCTATCTATGGTTATGGCTTGGTCAATGCATATCGAGCTGTCAGAAGAGCCAAAGGATATACACCAGTTAGCACCGAAGATATTCAAAACAATATCCGGGTCATTCCCAATCCTACGCATGACGTCGTTACCTTTATTATAGACAAAGGAGATCAACCAGTACGAGCCTTAGAAATCTACAACGCCAATGGTACGCAAGTCATGCAAGGTTCTTTTGATTCCGAACAAATCCTTCAAACGATTGACACCAGTCACTTGCAAGGAGGATTATATATCTATCGAATTTGGGTTGGTGACAAATCATTTACTGGGAGATTTGTGAAAATATAATGGTTAATTGTTAATTGTTAATTGTTAATGGTGGTTGTTAATTCGTGATTGGTGAATGAGTAGCAATAAAGCACTTGCTTCTATTTAATATCTTTGTGATTGAACATCGCAGGTTGTTACCAATCCTTATAAGGACAAACTGCCAACTGACTATTATAATATTTTGCTATCCCAGTCACCTCCTCTCCTACCCAATCCGGCATTTCTACCACTTCATCAGCGGCTTTGAGTTCGATTTCAGCCACAATGAGGCCTTCATTATCTCCGTGAAATACATCGACTTCTAGGCAATGATTACCATGTTGTACTTCATAGCGTGTTTTTTCGATCTTTCCGGGCAGACAGAGTTGCCATAACATCTCAAAACTATTTGTATCGAGCATTTGCTCCCACTCCGGACGTATAAGACCATCCGCAGAACTAGCGCCTTTAATCGTTATAAAAGCCTGGTCTCCCTTCTTGCGAATCCGTACTGTATTGGCTTCGCTATTGCATATATAACCTTGCAAGATGGCATATTGCTTGGAAGCTAACCCTTCAAAATCATTGTTCTTTACTAAATATTTTCTTTCGATCTCGTACAGCATTTATTCAGTGATTAATGATGAATGATTATTGATTCGTAATTGATGATTCGTAATTATTATCAGCATTCTGCAATATTTACCGCAATCGCTAAGCCTCCTTCTGACGTTTCCTTAAATCGGTCATTCATACTCAGCGCAGTTTCCCACATGGTTTGGATGACCTCATCGAGAGAAACTTTAGCATTAGCGGGATTACTTTCTATAGCAATATTAGCTGCGGTTATTGCCTTAATAGCCCCCATAGAGTTGCGCTCGATACATGGGATCTGAACTAAGCCGGCTATTGGGTCGCAAGTAAGCCCTAAATGATGTTCCATAGCAATTTCTGCCGCCATCAATATCTGTTCCGTACTTCCTCCCATGATTTCTGTCAATCCTGCAGCCGCCATGGCAGAAGACACGCCCGTCTCAGCCTGACAACCACCCATAGCCGCCGAAATGGTTGCATTCTTTTTAAACAAAGTACCGACCTCTCCGGCAACCAAGAGAAAGCGAAGGATTGCATCTTCACCTTTAAATTTGGAGAATAATTGAGAATACATCAGCACTGCCGGGATAATACCGCTGGCACCATTGGTCGGAGCCGTTATAATTCTACCAAAACTAGCATTTTCCTCATTCACTGCCAAGGCAAAACAAGAAATCCACTTATTGATCGTGACAAAATCCTTTCCCGATGCTGCTACCAAATCGAGCCATTCGTCGATATCTTTATAGGCAACATGATCTAATAATTTTTGATTTAAATCCGCTGCCCGACGTACCACTTTGAGACCACCGGGTAAAACACCTACCGTATTGACACCTTTATAGATGCACGACTTGATATGCTGCCAGATATCGAGTGCATGCTGTTTTATTTCCTCTCTCGATCTCCAACTTTCTTCATTGAGGTAGATCAAATCCGAAAAAGACATTCCCATTTTTTTCGTATAATTCAAAACATCCTTACCGCTATGACATGGGCACAATGTACGAATACTAAATTCAGCTGCAGACGTTTTCTCTTGGGTAGCCACAAATCCTCCTCCTATAGAATAATAGTCCTGTATCAATTCGCTACCATCTTGCATCACTGCCTTAAATATCATACCGTTTGGATGAAAATCAAGGCTTTTTGACCGATTTAAGACTAAATGATGACCATAAACAAAGGGCATGTCAACCTCACCACCCAAAAGAATACGACCGGATTTTTTGATAAATTCAACCTTTTCCGGAATGGTTGCCGTATCGATCGTTTTAAAATCTTCACCAGAAAGACCCAACATACCAGCGATATCTGTACCATGACCGATTCCTGTTTTAGCCAACGAGCCAAAAAACTCGACGTAAATCTCTTGAACTTCCGACAATGGTCGCTGTTGGCGAATAAGTTCAATAAACATCGAGGCTGCATTCCACGGTCCCATGGTATGAGAACTAGAAGGTCCGATTCCTACTTTGATGATTTCAAAAACGCTGATGGATTCCATTTATATTTAAATCAATATGATATTTGATGTTAAAGCTATAACATTTCAAAATTGAAAACGATTAACTCTACCATAATAAATCCAATAGAAGTTTTTAGTCTAAGATTAAGATTAGACTTGGCAACGTTTCTAATAGAATGGGACTACACTCGACCCGGGTATTGTTTAAGCGCAACTTCTAAGCATTGTACAGCATGGCGCAGGGCATCTTGATTGAGAACATAGGCCAATCTAACTTGGTTGGTGCCTACATTTGGGCTTGCATAAAATCCTGTAGCCGGGGCCATCATGACGGTATGCCCTTCATACTCAAACTCTTCAAGTAACCATTGACAGAATTTGTCAGCATCATCGATTGGAAATTGTGCAACTGCGTAAAATGCTCCGCTTGGTTTAGGGCAAAAGACACCTTCAATCTGATTTAAGCCATCGACTAAGATATCACGACGCGTGACATACTCTTGCTTGACATCTTCAAAATAAGATGCCGGCGTTTGCAAGGCCGCTTCAGCTGCAATCTGCTCAATCGTCGGAGGTGAAAGACGAGCTTGCGCAAATTTCAAAGCAGCATGGATGACTTCCCTATTTTTAGAAATCAGAGCTCCAATTCTCGCACCACACATGGAGTATCTTTTAGAAACCGAATCTATCAAAATAGCATGATTTTCGAGCCCTTCCAGATTCAAGACGGAATAAGGCTGTGTATCCTGATAGCAAAACTCTCGATATACTTCATCTGCGAATAGGAATAAATCGTGTTTCAACACTAAATCTCTTAATTGTTCTAATTCGCTTTTAGAATAGAGATATCCCGTTGGATTACCCGGATTACAAATCAAAATAGCCTTTGTTTTGGTCGTAATTTTCTTTTCAAATTCGTCGATAGATGGCAAGGCAAAGCCATTTTTGATATCGGCTGTAATCGGCACAACATTCAATCCTGCAAACGTGGCAAATCCATTATAATTGGCATAAAATGGCTCAGGTATAATGATTTCGTCCCCGGGATTGCATGTGGTCATAAAACCAAAGACCAAAGCTTCCGAACCACCTACCGTTGTGATGATATCCTCCGGATTGACCGGTATATCTTTCGATTTGTAATAGTCCGCCAATTTAGTACGATAAGATTCGAAGCCTTCAGACGGGCTGTACTCTAAAACGTGTTGATCAAATTTTTGAACCGCTTCAATCACCACTTGTGGCGTTTCTATGTCCGGTTGTCCAATATTGAGATGATATACTTGCTTTCCACTTTTTTTAGCTTGGTTGGCATAAGGCGTCAGCTTTCTAATCGGTGATGCAGGTATGTCTATGGCTTTTTGAGAAATCTTTGGCATAAGAATCGAATTTAAAGTTGCAAAAGTAAGGAAAACTTTAATGATTTACCAACGTGGTTCGATAAATAATCAATTCGCCCAAATTATTCATCATGGTATTTTTATAAATATAATAAAATAGTGATTTTTAGCCTATTGCAATAAAAGAAAAATTCTATTGACTTGGATTGTTAAAGTGTCCATGCACTACGATAGCAAAAATCTCTAGCGATGTAGATGATGAAGGTCTATTATTTAGAGCGAACCCAAAATTCGTCTTCCCAAGTATCTTCAAAGGGTTGATTGTGATTATCTTCTATCAATTGCAATTGTTCGGGAGTCGCTACCTCTTGAATTTGATTAAATAAATTGCGCTCTTCAAACCGGATATGCGCCTCCATAGCCTTTTCTAAAGCCATCAACATATCCGTTAAGTTATCTTCCTGATGAAATAGCGCTTCAATATGTCGATGCTCTTGTATCGCCTGTACGATCAAAGGATGATCCGAAGACAAGATTGGATAGATGAATTGCTCCTCGATATCAAAATGAGCTTTTTGGTATTTTTCATAGAACCAGTCTGTATATCTTTTAATGCGTTCTGGCGCAATATTATTTTTCAAGCCTTCACGGATTTTCCATGATAACAGTAGTCCATAATGGTGTTCTCTACTCACTTGAACTAACGAAGGATGACGTTTTATTGGCTTGCCCATAACTATCAATTAATTTTTTGTTTGTAAAACTTCCATCAACACTCTCGCCTGATTATGTTCAGTATCTCGAGCAGAATACACTAGGGTAAGCTGATTTTTCTTGGCGATGTCCCTAAATCTTGCTAGAGTATCTTCTTGGAGTTGCAATTCTGCCTGATACTTTTCTTTAAACACTTCGTATCGATCCGGAATATGATCAAACCACTTGCGCAATTCTGTTGAAGGCGCAACATCCTTATTCCACTCATCAAGTGCAGCGTTAACTTTACTAATACCACGTGGCCATACTCTATCTACGAGCACCCGATATCCATCATCAGAAGCTGCACCTTCATATATACGTTTTATTTGGATAGCCATCTATACCTATTTAAAATAAGACAATGTACAATGCATACTTTTTCTCAATTCTTTTAGGTAGTTTCGTTCACAAAAAGACATAAAACAGGCAAATGCTTCCTTTGAAACATTTACCTGTACGATTTATTATTGTTCTCCAAAAAAACAATATAACAATATAATCAGCGTTCTTTACATATAAACGCAGAAATCCATTTTTACTCAACTATAAAGTGACCTCTCATCATACCTGAGTGACCAGGGAAACTGCAAAGAAACTGATAAGTTCCTGGTGCAGGAGCTGCAAAATCTATAGTTGTAGATTCGCCACCACCGATGACTTTAGTATGAGCTATAATATCACCTTCTCTTGAAGCTGGTACATAATCAGTATCTTTTGCTTTCATGGCTTCACCAGCGAATTCATCAAGATCAACACCGTCTTTAAGAAGGATCCAATTGTGTCCCATACCTTCTTTAGGCAATTTACCTGTGTGAACTAGAGTAAGTCTCACTTGTTGACCAGCTTTAACAGTAATCTCATCAGTGTCAAATTTCATTTGGTCATCACCACTGATGCTAACTTCTGTAACATTCGCATCTGCAACAGCTGCTGCCGGTTGTTCAGTAGGGGTTGTGCTCTCAGTCGCAGTAGTTGTAGAAGAATTTTTACATGCTGTCAAAAAGAATGCAACAACGGCAAAAGAATAAATTAACTTTTTCATTTTGTAGAATAGGGTTTAAAAATTAAAAAATAAAATAACTATAAATAAAATGCTATGCATTAACAAATTGTTCTTCCAATTCGATAGATTTTGGAAATAAAATGTTATTTTCTAGATGAATGTGCAAATGCAAATCATCTTCATACTCGCTCAACATCGAAAATGTCACTCTGTAAGTAGTACATCCATCTGCAGGAACGGTGTAATTATCCGTCAAATCTGCAATTTTTCTAAATCGTTCTCCTTCATTATCATGTTCGGCCATCATCACCTTTATAGGATTTTGAACTGTACCAAAAGGTGCTGAAATTGAACTGCCTTTACTTTTGGCATCCACCATATTTCGGATATGCGGAAATAAAATACCTTCTTCCTTATCCATATGTTCTAGTAAATCTTCCACAGAACCCGTAAATAAATCCAAAACTTCATGCAACTCAGGGTGTCTATCACCGTGTACTCTCACGATTTTAGTCAAAAAAGGCATGATTTCCTGAGCTTTTTCTCTTACATATCGGTGATGCTTTTTTTCCACATAGTCTGCCAATAAATCTAATGGCCAAGATGTATAATCAATCTGGCTATCACCTTTAGCAACGCTGACTTCTTGAAGGTCTTTGACTAACTGATCAGCATTTAATCCTTTTTTGTCGCAAGCATCTTCTATAGATCGATTACCATTACAACAAAAATCGATTTTATTCTTCTTAAATACAGCTGCAGCTCTATAGTCATGCGCAACTAAATCTCCAATAATACTATCTTTTGAAATATTCATATTAAATGATTTATAGGTATGTAAAATATATTAAATTAAGTTAGAATTTTATCCATCAAAACTAAACGATAAGCAAAATTCTATTTCAATGGGATAACATCTCTTTCGCGTATCATCCGAATCTTCATCAAAAACATTTCTGCCATTCGCTGACCTTGCCATTTAGCTCTTTCTGCTCTCCTACCCTCAAACAAACTGTCCACCGCTTCATTAAACAATCCTATCCAACGTTCAAAATGTTCGGCATCTACGGGCAAATAAGCATGTGGCACAAAAGGGCTTCCATAATAAGTATGGTCATCCAATAACACGGTTTGCCAAAAACGATACATCTTATTCAGGTGTTGTGGCCATCTGTCTTGAATAATATTATTGAAAATATCTTTAAGCATATCGTCTTCGCGAATCTTGCCATAAAACAAATCTACCAAGGCCTGAATATCTTCAATATTTTCTATATCTCTACTTGCTTCCGCCATAAAAATTATTAATGCACTACAATTAAGCTATTTATGTCTTTTAATCGAACAAAAAAACGTTTTAAATGAATTCATAAAACAAGGATGTTGTCATTCACAACTGAACCATTGCAACCCAAAGAAATCCATTCATAAAAAATATAAAAGATTTCTTTCGAGCGCTAATGATTATTTTCTCCAATAATTATTGGCCGCTGCAATGGTTTGAAATTCAATAGCGATGACGTTGGCTGATGCTATCAATTGCTTTGTATCTTCCGCATAATCCTTACGAAGCGCCTTTCTTACTTCCGGATCGGTCTGAATTGCCGCAATTGATTTTCTCGCCATTTTAACGGCTAATTCTCTTCCTTCTTGAGGTGTGTTGGTTATTAAAGACTCCAACCAAAATTCATTACTTGCCATAATCATAATTTTTTATGTGTTAACTAAATAAATTTACAAATCCAACTTTCGAATATATCCTCTTCTTGATACTACGAGGACAAACCCTGAAAACTAGTGCTCTTTCTATAAAAAAAAACTTAAATTATAATGGAAGTTATTTTTTTAAAAATCAAGGCAAAAAACGCAGGCATAGTGGTAACTATGGCGAGTATTTTGAACGATGAGATTTATAAAAAGAACGACATTTCATTAAGATCTTTTTGTTAACAGAGCACTATGATGTAAATCGTTCAATCTAAACACTTCTATTTAGGACAATGTTCTCATAAATAGGGTTATAAAATATAAATTTTTATTCTTTCTCTCAAAATCGTGGATTTTACGATAAAAGAGCCTATCTTTTCAGGACACTTTTGCCTGTTTTGAGACCATAGGCCAAATCATAAACCGTCGTAGTCGTCAACATCTTTTTGATATCTCCACGAACTTTGACGAATTTATGGTGCATCGGACAAGGCTTCTCACTATTGCATTCACTAAAACCTAAGGCACAACCATTATAAATTGCATCACCATCAATCGCATTGACGATTTCGCTAATTTTGATTTCCTTCATTCTATCTTTTCCTATCTCAAATCCACCATTAGGACCTGTTTGGGAGCTAACAATATCATATTTCGTTAGAAGTCCTAGAATTTTTGCCGTAAAGGCTTCTGGTGAATCCGTATTTGCAGCGATATCTCCTGTCTTCACTCGATTCCCTTTCAATGATTCTTTAGCAATATAAGTAATAGCCTTGATTCCGTATTCACAAGCTTTTGAAAACATAAAAATGATTTTTTTAGAACAGCAAAAATACACAATTAAATCATTACAGACCAGTTTATCCTAAATTATTAGATATGATGTTCGTCATCCACACCATGAGCTAGTCATCGTCATTGCTCCGTATATATATCCTAACATGATGTAGTAAATGGCTGATCAACATATAAGCTATTTAAAATACCCGCTATTCTCCCGTTATTTTACTGCGAATGGGCTTCTGACTAAGTCTTATTTTCCGATTCATCTTGAAATTTTCTCTCCTAGTCGTATCGGCCTCTTCTTTGATTTTATTACCATAAAAATAAAAAATAACAAAGGCAACCAAAGCGGCCGAAATCAAAATATTTTCAACCTTGTGTTCCATAGGATGTACCCAAACTTCTTTAAAATAGTCCCATCTTCCAAGAATTTCTACGAAATTCCAAAAGATGATTACAGTCGGTATCGCATACCTTATAGAAGAGTCAAACTTATTGATTTTCAATAATTTGGCAATCAAATATAAAGACCATACTAAGGAACCATAAGCAACGATGTAGGTGGCCGGATGCCGATCACCAGCAATATCATTGTCATACACAACCAACAATAAAATATAAAAGGTCCACATAATCATGACTACCTCTATAAAGGTAATGACAGCAAGAGGTTTAAAGCTATTATCATGGAGTTTCAAATGATTTTTTAGTTTAAAAACGCGTTGAAACCAATTAAAAAAGGTGCATTTCGTTCTTGTAAAAAGGAATAATACAATAAAGGTCAACAATAAACCCAATGAAGACATCATAACCAAATATTCAGGTTTCGTAACGATCTCTCCGTCTTCCATCAGGGGCGCAACTTTCAGCTTTTCAGCAATCCATACAAAGGAAAACTCAATCCATCCCGTCCATACCAAAATACCTCCTAATAATCCTAAAATCGTAGCTAAAGTAGATTTCTCATTCCGCATGACACCCACTACCAGCAAGGCTAAACCCAACAACCCAATTATAAAGGCACCTAAAAATTTGTAATCATGAAGTATTTTTTCATTCAATATCATTAATGTGTGTCCTATCGGCATCAATAACAATACAATCATAAATGATAATATACCCGTTTTTACTGAATTTAATTTAGCCACCGTGTCCTTGATTTTAAAATTTAGGGCGAAGATACAATTAAGAATTAGTCTAAATAAATTATTTGCTTAAAATTTTTACATTTAAATGACTAGATTGTCGTATCAACTACAATATGTCTTCATAAAATGCGACTACCCGACCCAAAGGAAATTTCAAATATTAAGGTTAATAGGTTAAAAATCACACTACATTGAACAAAAAATTAAACATTTTGAAACAAAAAACGCTTTTATATACAAACGATATTGCAAAATACAACGTTTGACCAAGTGTCATTCTGAATTAGAACCACTGCTTACAATTTCTTCGACATTCCAACTTTTAGGTTCTTTTTTTTATCAGGATTCTTAAAAAGCATGACACCTAGCGGTAATTTATTAATTTATCATACAAAAAATTGAAAGAAAATGTCAGTTTTAAAAGTTATTGAAATCATGGCTAGCTCAGAAAAGAGCTGGGAAGATGCAGCGCAAAAAGGCATTAAAAAAGCATCTAAAACCATTAAAAATGTAAAATCAGCTTGGGTTAAAGACCAAAGTGTTGCCGTCAAAGACGGGTCAATTACAGAGTTTAGAGTTACTTTGAAATTAAGTTTTGAAGTAGAATAGCACCCATTCAAAATAAAGAAGCTAGTGCTCTGTCTATAAAAAGATTTAAATAATAATGGAAGGTATTTTTTTAAAGATCAAGGCAAAAAACGCAGCCATAGTGGTAACTATGACGAGTATTTTTAACGATGAGATTTGGAAAAAGAACAACATTTCATTAAGTTTTTTTTGTGGACAGAGCACTGTGCTCTGTCTATAAAAAGACTTAAATTATAATGGAAGGTATTTTTTTTAAAGATCAAGGCAAAAAACGCAGCCATAGTGGTAACTATGACGAGTATTTTTAACGATGAGATTTGGAAAAAGAACAACATTTCATTAAGTTTTTTTTGTGGACAGAGCACTATATTCAATTACGACCAAAGGCGAATTTGACTGAATTCTTTTTTTAACAACCGATATTTGTAAGTTATGAACCACATCAGCATCTTGATAATTCTATGTTTCGCCTTGATAGGTTGTCATAAAGCAGAAAATACGCATACAACAACCACACCGATAACAAAAATGTATTTCCCTTCCAATTCGGATACCACGTGGGAAAGGACAGCACCATCCCAATTAGAATGGAATACCAGTGCTATGGATGCATTAAAATCATATCTCGAACAAAAGAACACAAAATCCTTTATGATCCTTGTCAATGGACGGATCGTCATGGAAGACTATTTTGACGGCCACACGGCATCGACACCATGGGAATGGAATAGTGCTGGAAAAACGTTAATTTCCGCCACCGTAGGTATAGCACAACAAAAAGGCTTGTTGCAAATCAACGATAAAGTATCCGATTATTTAGGAAAAGGTTGGACTTCCATGTCTATCGAAAAGGAAGATCAAGTAACTATAAGGCATTTATTGACCATGACTTCAGGTATGGACGACACCAAACAATTGATAATCAAGGCCAATCTCACTTATGTCGCTGATGCTGGAACTCGATGGGCATATAGCAATGTTTTTCAAAGACTTACTAACAGCGTTGCTGAAGCAAGCAATACAAATTTCGAAACCTTCTTCAACGAAAATCTTAAATATAAAATCGGAATGGATGGCCGATGGAATTTCGGCACCATCTTTACCATTTTTCATAGCACGACAAGAAGCATGGCCAGATTTGGTCTCTTGGCGCTCAACGAGGGAAAATGGGACAATGAGCAAATCCTCAATCCAGATTATTTTAGAGCAAGTACCGCTAGCTCTCAAACTATCAACCCATCTTATGGCTACTTATGGTGGCTCAATGGCAAGGAAAAATATATGGTTCCCGGCTCACAAACGGTATTTCCAGGTACATTAATACCCAATGCACCCGCCGATATGTACGCTGCCATGGGTGCTAATGATCAAAGAATTTATGTTATACCAAGCAAAAAAATGGTCATTGTAAGAATGGGCAATGCAGCTAACCCAAGCAATTCTAGTTTTGCCCTATCCGGATTTGACAATGAACTGTGGGCAAAAATCAATGCCGTCATACGGTAAGAAAACGAAAGGAAAGGATTCATTCATTTTTGACTTAGTTATCCGGAATCTTGAGAAAGAATGCAGCATTCTAGGACACTTTAGCTATGAAATGGGTCATGACACGGCATTCAATTTTTAAAAAACCACCCGATTTCAGCATTAAATACGGATGGTTTTTTATTTTAAACTTGAAGACTGCTTCAAAACCGTTGTTCATATTATTTAAAAATTAATTTTAATGTAATATTTCCGTAACAAGATGTATTGACATTTGCAGCATGAGAATTTTCTTATACTAAATTAATTAGCCAATAATTTCATGATCGCAAAAAGTAAAAAACACATTACCAACCTTTTAATATTCATTTTTATATCCCATTTCACCTATGGTCAGACCGGAAGCATCATGGGGCGCATTATTGATAGCCAAACAAAAGAGGAACTCATTGGTGCGTCGGTCGTTTTAGATAATTCATCTTTTAGTACTGTTTCCGATATAGATGGATTTTTCATCATTTCAAATGTTCATGCAGGTACGTATGTTTTAAATAGTTCGTACATCTCTTATGAACCAGTAACAATTCAAAATATAACCATTCTTAAAGAAGACACCATTTATTTGAACATTGAACTCAATACCACCACAATTCATCTTGAAGATGTAACTATTGCAGCCAAAAAAAATAGAGAACTCGAAAATATTTTATTAATAGACCAAAAGAAAACATTGATGGTGACCAAAAGTATTGGTTCTACCGAATTGTCAAGAAAAGGAATTGGCGATGCAGAATCAGCAGTAGCCTCCATAGCCGGGATTTCCAAACAAGAAGGGATTAAAAATGTGTTTGTAAGAGGATTAGGAGATCGATATAACGCTACTTTCTTAAATGGGCTACCTATCCCATCTGAAGATCCTGAATACAAAAACATCTCCTTATCATTCTTTGAAACGGACATAATAAAAAACATTGATGTAGAAAAAGTGTTTTCGGCTACTTATTTGAATGATATAGGTGGTGCTGTTGTTAACATCAATTCCAAGGAATTGACCTCGGATAAGGCTTTTGGTATTAGTATTTCTTCGGGCATACATTCGAGAATTTCAGGTAATTCATTTTTACAACCCGATGGCATGAATTATTTAGGATTTGCAAACAATAAAAAACCTACTTATGGCCAATTCGACTTTAGCAATAGTCTTGATCCACAACGCTTAACATTGCCTTTAAATGAGCATTTTAGAATATTTGGTGGAAAAGATATTGATATAAAAAATAACCCACTTTCGTTTTATGTTGTTGCTTCCCATGCTTCGGAGTACTCCATCACAGATGAATTGATTAGAAATATAACAACAGATGGCACCATTTATCAAGATCAAGAAGGTAAAAAATATTCAGGAAAAAAAAGTCAATTGGCTTTAGCTAACTTAAATTACAACCTTAACCAATCTCTTTATATAGCTTATAATTTTCTAATCATTCATGCTACACAATATTATACCGGCGAATATTACGGAAAACATGCTGAAAAATTTCAAGATGGAATCCAAGATCAAGGATTTTTAAGAAGACAACAAATCAATGACAATCTTTTATTGACACATCAATTATTATCTAAATGGAAAATTGCAAGAAACTGGAACCTTAGAGCCGATTTTTCAGTCAATCAAATCATGGGCAACGAACCAGATAGAAGAGAAAATTACCTTACTCAACGAGCTGATGGTACATTTGGATTAACCGGAAGCAACCGACAAAAACGCTTTTTCTCCCAACTTAGTGAAAACAATTATAATGCGAATGTTACCGCAGATTATTTATTGGGTAGGTCGAACTATGAGACACCATCAAAAATTTCCATTGGTTTAAAAACATATATGTCCAATCTTTTTTTCAAAGCTGAAGAATTTAATTTCTCTGCCGTATCAGGGACTTTATCATCCAAAGAACTCCAACTGGATCATCTTTATAATGAAGCAAATTTTCATCTCAATAAATTCTCAATTAGCCAAGGATACCCGAGCAGTTATTCTGTTTCAAAGAACAATCATTCTGCTTTTATTTTAGGATCCTTTCAAATCACAAGTTCCTTGAGTAGTATGGTTGCTGGTCAATTAGATTGGATAAATATGAATGTCGTATATGACGTTCCTGGACAAAAGGGTAAAAACAATATGAATACGCCCTTTTTCCTTCCTAATATTCACTTAAAATACGAAATTAATGACAACCAAAACTTGAGGTTTGGTGCAAGCAAAACTTATACTCTACCTCAATCAAAAGAGATTTCTCCATTTCAATATGTAAATATTGGCTATACCAGTGAAGGAAATCCAAATCTCCTGCATTCTGAAAATTACAATTATGATATAAAATGGGATAACCATTTAAGCCATTCCGAAATTCTAAGTTTATCCTTATTTTACAAAAAAATAAAAAATCCAATTGGACGCGTAGATAAAGGCAATTCAGCTGGCCTTTTAACCTATGACAACATTAGTAAAGAGGCCAATATACTAGGTTTTGAAACAGAATTAAGAAAAAATATTTTCCATAATCCAAATTTGACATTAGGAATGAACTTTTCTTATATTTGGACCAATGCCAAGCTGAATATTGGCAATACACCAATTAGAAACTCCGGATTAGAAGGCGCTTCTCCCATCATTGTTAATTGCGATCTGACTTATCGCTTAAAAAGTGATAATCACGATTTGACAACAGCCATTATTTATAACTATTTTAGCGATAGAATCTTTACCATCGGAACCATTGATTATGCAGATATTATCGAAAAAGGTGCTCATGTCGTTGATTTTGTAATTCGTGGAAACATAAGCCAACGCATAAAATGGAACATGAAAGCAGGAAATATCTTAGATACAAAATTCTTACTTTCGAGAAAAGTACAAAATACAAATGAAGTGCTCACGCTCCATCAATATAGAAAAGGAACTCACCTAAGTTTTGGAGTTAGTTTTGAATTGTAATTTGTAACAAAATCTCCACAAAAACTCAATCATAAAGTAATATCATCTATAGAAATTTGCAGAAGTAAAATAACTTATAAACACATTATTTATTTAAAATCTTTTAAAAAAAAATTAGAAATGATTCATTTAAAAACACTCAATTACAACAAAATTACAGGTCTATTAATCTTTTCACTTTTGATAATTGCATCTTGTAAAATAGACGATATTGAAGAACAGAATACGACAAATAGCGAATTATCAGGAAGTATCTCTTCAGCAAAAATACTTGATGCTTCTATAACTTACAACCTAACTGGACCATTAATTATTGAAGATGGAGCAAGCCTAACCATTCCTGCAGGTACAACAATAAAAGCAAAAAAGGGATTTAACAGCTACATTCTCGTACTTCAAGGAGGTAAGATTCATGTAAATGGCTCGGCAGACAAGCCCGTGCGAATGACCGCTGATATAGAGCATGCCGAGGCAGGACATTGGGGCGGATTGATTATCAACGGGAAAGCACCATTATCAGGAGGAACCATCGGAAGTACTGAAATAAGTTCGGCTCATCAGTATGGAGGCACTAATCCTAATGATAACTCAGGAAGTATCACTTATTTAATCATAGAATACTCCGGGGCGCGTTCAAGTGCGGATGTAGAACACAATGGACTAACACTCAATGGTGTAGGAAATGGAACCGTCATAGAAAACATATTTATTCCAAATGGATCGGACGATGGCGTAGAATTTTTTGGCGGAACGGTGAATGTCAAAAACTTATTGGTGGTCAATTCTGATGACGATATGTTTGACTTCACGCAAGGATATAGCGGAACTTTAGAAAATGCTTACGGTATCTGGGAAAATGGTTATTCAAGTACAGAATCGGATCCAAGAGGAATTGAGGCAGACGGGAACCTAGATGGTAACTTCCCTACCCATACAGGGCAATCTAATTTCCAAGTAAAAAACATTACTTTTGATTTAAGATTACTGAAGTCCGCAGATAATGACGTTTCTAATGTTACTGATAAAATGCAGGATGTCATTAAAATACGAAGAGGAGCAAAAGTAACAATTTCTAACGCTTTGGTTAAGGGTAGCGGAACAGCTATTGACTTAATAGATTTTAGTGACGGAAAAGGAACAGGAGATAACTCATCGGTTATAAGTTTAACCAATACATTGACAAACAACATCTTGGGAAAGGAAATCAACCCAACTACTGGATTTCCAAACGCTCAAATAAAAAGTGGAAATACAGGATGCCCAACAAGTATCTTTGCTTGGACTAAATATAACTTTTAGATTGACACCATAATTTTTAAATACTTTAAATAGAATTAAAGAACGTGTAAAAAGTTATGCGTTCTTTTTTTCAATAAAGTAACAACTTAGATTTATTATTAGGAATCATATAATTTCTATCTTTGCAAATGCAAATAATACAATGAAACAAGAAAATATTTTATTGGTCGATGACGACAAGAATATTGCTGAAATCTTAGAATTTAATCTTAAAAATGAGGGATTTGACGTTACCACTGCGTTTTCTGCTGAGGAGGCTCAAAATCTTGACATCACTCAATTTCATCTCATTTTATTGGATGTCATGATGGGCGGAATTTCTGGCTATAAATGGGCCGAACAATTGCGAAAGGAAAACATACCTGTTCCCATAATTTTCTTAACAGCCAAAGACTCTGAAAATGACATGTTAACCGGTTTTTCTGTCGGTGGAGATGACTACATTGCTAAGCCATTCTCTGTCAAAGAGGTCATTGCCAGAGTAAAGGCAGTTATAAAAAGAAGCCATATTTCTCAAAAATCAACACAAAACTCAAATTTCATAAAAATAGGAAAACTAACTATTGACCTAGATCTCAAACAGTTGACTCTTGATAATGTAATTATTACTTTGACTAAAACCGAATTTGAATTACTCGTCCTTTTAGCTCAAAAACCCGATTCAATATTATCTCGGCAAAGAATCATACAAGAAGTCTGGAAAGAAACACCTTACATTACCGAAAGAACGATTGATGTACACATCACGAGATTACGAAAAAAATTAGGAAAATATGGCGACGCACTTACTAATCGTTCGGGATACGGATACCGTCTTAATGTTGATGTCTTATGAAATTAAGCTTGAGACATAGACTTTTTTTCTATTATGCGGTTATTTTTTCATTATTCACTCTTGGTATTGCCTTATTTGAACGTTCTAGAGAAAAAGTTATCAAAACAGAAGGGCTTGTAGATAAATTAGAAATTTATGCGGACCTCATCCAAGAAGGCTTATCCAAAGATTCCGTAAATTATGTTGATGATTTAAAGAAAATAAAGACAATACTTCCACCCAATATACGAATTACCATCATTAGCTTACAAGGAAATGTCCAGTATGATAATACAGTAGATGATTACATTTCTATGGAGGGACACGCCAATCGGATTGAAATCATTGCTGCTACTCAATACGGTATAGGTTCAGACATTCGCCAATCATCTTCCAATCACCATCCCTATTTATATTTTGCAAAAAAATATGATAGACATTACTTAAGACTTGCCTTACCTTATGACATTCCTTTAAAACGATTTCTGAAAGCTGACAACTTATTTCTATATTTTTTAATCCTCCTTTTCCTTATAACGCTTATTATAATCCATCAAATCACACAGCAATTTGGAAATTCTATCAGTAGATTAAGAGATTTCGCCTTGCATTCTAATAACAGTTTAATATCATTTAATGAAGATGAATTAGGAGAAATAAGCAAGAAAATAGCCGAGAATTATCATCAATTAGAAGAAAACAAAAAACAACTTTCATTAGAAAAACAAAAATTACTTCATCATATTCAAATCTCAGAAGAAGGTATTTGTTTCATTTCCACCGACAGACAAATCGAATTTTATAACAACTTATATATTCGGTATTTGAATCAATTGGTTGACGACTCCAATAGTAATCCAGATTCTATTTTAACGGATAGTGCATTTTCTTCTCTACACCAATTCCTTCAGCACTCCTCTGATAATTATTTTGAAACCCAAATCAAAAAACAAGGAAAAATATTCTCACTGCGAACGAATATCTTTGACGATAACAGTTTTGAAGTCATCCTCACAGATATCACTCTAAAAGAAAAGACCAAAAAGCTCAAACAGGAATTAACAGGAAATATAGCGCACGAATTAAGAACACCGATAACGGGTATTAGAGCTTACTTAGAAACCGTTTTGGATCATGATCTTCCTGAAAGCAAAAAACACCACTTTATTAGACAGGCATATTACCAAACTTTAACTTTGTCTGAGATGATAAAGGATATGAGCATCTTAGCCAAAATGGAAGAAGCTCCGCATGCATTCAACATAGAAAAACTAAATCTGTCAGCAATATTGGAGGATTTAAAAGCCGAGCAGGCCGACATCCTTACACAAAAGCAAATCCAATTGGATTGGCAATTACCCGATAAATTCTCTCTTCAGGGAAATTTTAATTTAGTAACCTCCATTTTCAGAAATTTACTTGAAAATAGTATTCGCTATGCCGGTAATCAAATCAGAATCAACATTTCTGTCATCAATGAAGACAAAGACTTCTATTATTTTTCATTTTACGATACCGGTATTGGTGTAACTAATGAATCACACCTTCATCGCCTATTTGAACGATTTTATCGGGTTCAAGAAGGAAGATCCCGAGAAACCGGAGGTAGCGGGCTAGGCCTAGCTATCGTAAAAAATGCAATTCATCTTCATAAAGGCGATATTTCTGTCAAAAACAGAAAAGAAGGTGGATTGGAATTTATATTTAGCCTAAAAAAATAGGAAGATGACCTTATCTTACCGTTAAACGTATCCTATTTTTGTCGTGTGCATTTACAAATCGTCATATCTTTTTAAAAAAAGAGCCATCATTTTAAGTTAATAATAATCAAAATACTACCTTTATTCTTCATATTATTATTACTTAATAACAACAACATGATAACAAGAATAAATTTCCAAAGTATCAAAGTAATGGCAGCTGGTTTCATATTCGTCTTTGGTGCGGGCATTGTATCCGCACAAACTACCGTAAAGGTCACTTTACTAGATAATTCGGAACAAAATTATGCTGTTGTCCCGGATGGTAAACTTTGGTTTGACCAAGGGCAATTTGTGATTAATAAGGATCATGACGCAGCACCTATCACAATTCCAATTTCTACGATTAGAAAAATCACCTTTGGAGGCGATGGCGATACCTCATCTGTCCATGAATTGGCCAACGACAAAACGGATATTCATATTTTTCCTAATCCTGCCAATGATTACTTTGAGTTAAAAACCGCAGTATCTGAAAAGTTGCTCGTACGCATTTACAATACGAATGGTGTACTTGTAGCCAGCAACACCTTTGCAAACGGTGATCGAGTAGATATTTCCCAATTATCGCTAGGGATTTACGTAGTCGTTATTAATAACCAATCCTTTAAACTAATCAAGCAATGAAAAATATAAGTTTACTTTTAGCCTTAATCATCATCACGCTAGGAAATATCGCAACAGCTCAAGATGTAATCCGTGTTCATAATGGCGATGATGTGATCTACCAACAAACCGTCGAACAAATCGATAGCTTAAAATTGTTAGATAGCATCACTAATTTTTATCCGAATACCGGTAAATTCTCCTTACCTACAGCAGGTATAGACAGTATCACCTTCACTCGTGACATCGACGGAGAAATTTATATTATTTACAATGGTTCGCAAACGACCATTATCAATCCATTCTCTACTCAAGGTGTGACGATCACCGATAGTTTGGGTCACGTCAAGGCAACATCTTCCTATCCAAATCCGGATTTAAAATACCACGTTTTGGGTTCGACTTCTAATGGTTCGCTTCAAATCACTAGTACTCAATCCATTCGATTGATCATGAGCCATGCGACAATTACGAATCCCGTAGGAGCAGCCATTGCGCTCAATGGAACGACCGTAACCACGATGTATTTATCTGCTGCG
Organism: Chitinophagales bacterium; assembly: GCA_026928325.1. Classification (GTDB taxonomy): domain Bacteria; phylum Bacteroidota; class Bacteroidia; order Chitinophagales; family Saprospiraceae; genus OLB9. Next base: position 205,256 of record JAIXKS010000032.1, read on the forward strand.
ACCATCAACACGCTAAGCGATGGCAGTGCTTCCAAAGACAATGCGGCGTTGTATGCGAAGAAGAACTTAACGATTACAGGTCCCGGGACATTAAACCTCAATGGATATGCAAAGCACGGAATCAAAGTCGATGCGACATTAATGATAGAATCTGGAATCATCAATGTTGCTCAGGCCGAATCCGATGGTTTTAATGTAAAGGAATATACACAACACGGTGGGACTATTACGATTATCCCTAAAAGTGATGGTATAGACGTATCCAATGCGCTTACCTTAAATGGTGGCGATTTGACGGTGCTGGCTACATCTAAGGACGTGAAAGGCTTAAAGGCGACAACCGTCACTATCAATGACGGCACACACCATATAACGGTCTCAGGCGATCAATCAAAAGCGATAAAAAGCAGTGGCAATACCATAATCAATGGCGGTAACACGACCATTGTAGCTTCGGGTTCGGTTGTATTAGAAACTTCCGGTAGCGGTTTTAATCCTTCCTATTGTACCGCCATTAAAAGCGATGAAGATGTCTATATCTATGGAGGCCATCTAGACATTCTATGCTCATCTACTAATCTAGGAGGCAAGGGTATTTCAGTCAATGGTGACGTGGCCATTTCTGGCGGATATGTAAATATAATAACAGAAGGCAATGGAGCCAATTATACCAATGAAACAGGCGCAAAAGACAGTTACACTAGTGCTTGCATTAAGTCTGACGGTGATATATTGCTATCAGAAGGTGAGATTATTTGCCTAAGCACAGGAACGGGTGGCAAAGGCATTTCAGCGGATGGGCTACTCGTCATTGGCCGCGAGAATGCGCCCGACTCTTTACTAAGTTTAAAGGTTACCACTACGGGCAATCGATTTTTAGTATCAGGCTCAGGACAAAATGCTGATTATGCAAATCCAAAAGCAATCAAGTCAGAAGGAAAATTAACTGTCAATAGTGGTATCGTCAACGTCAATTGCACACAATCCACAGAAGGCGGCGAAGGCTTAGAGAGCAAATCTACCTTATACATAGTCGTCCCTTAAAAAGTCTTATTTAATTATGATAAGCTCAAAAATGGGATGGTGACATGTGTATTCATGCCGAAAATATCTCTCATTAAAACTCGTTTTGATCGTATATGATAGGCAATGGACAATATTAGGCTTTGACAAAAGTATAAAAATGATGATTTCCATTTGTTCATCATCCTTTTGAAGTTAAATGCTGCGGCTGCCAACATAATATTGATGTTATCGCCCACTATTCCCTTGTAAAAGTTACGGTTGAGTCTGTGATCTGATTTGATATGGCCTATTATCGGTTCAATAGCTGCTCTTTTTTTATGGGCTTTACTTATTTGCTTTTTTTTGTAATAACTATCTGATTTTCTTGGTGTCGTTGGTATTAATATCTCTGTTTCTCCTATTTTCTTATTTCCGCGATAGCCTCTATCCGCTTTTGCCCTTTTGGGTTCCTTTCCTATCAGTCTTTTTACTTGTTCAAATACCTGCGGTAGTGTGTGTCCGTCATATTCATTCCTAAAGCCCATCGCTCCTACGATTACTCCCGTATCTGTTTTTACAAACGAAGCTTTATTGCCAAACTCATATTTTTTGTGTTCTTTTCCTTTTGAAATACAGCATACCTCGGGTTCGTGTATGGAGTATATCTTGTTTTTTGTACTTCGGGTCTGTGACAATATCTGTTGATACAATTCCAATTCCCTTTGGTACTTTGAATTCGGTGTCAAATTGCGTTCTAACTCTCTGACCAGTCTACCTGCTATGGTCTTTACTTTTCTGTCTGCTTTGCCTGCCTTTGACTTGTTTTTTGGATGATTCCTAAATCTTTGGTCTAGTCGAAGCTGTTTTAATACTCGCGTATATGTCTGACGCACAGGCAATTGTTCGCTATTGGCTATTTGCTTACACTTCTTGATGATCTTGTGATGAAGTTTGGAATCTGTCGGAAAGGTTATATTTTTCTCCTGAACTGTTGTGTCAACATTGACATTGTCATCATCTCCATCTTTTCCATTGATTCGTATACTTTCTTTTAAAATTAGCTCTATTCCACTTTCGCCTATACGTTTTCTAAAATGTACTAACTCTGATGCTTCACAAGGTTTACCCGGTGTAAAGGTTGTTCCTCCACATAAATATTGATAGTAGATATTTTCACTCCATTGTTCTACCACGCTTTCATCTGATACATTGCGGATGTGCTTGAGTATCAACAAGCCTACCATGAGCCTTATGGGCTTGGCAGGTCGCCCATTGTTTTGGCTATACAAGGGTAAAAAGGCTTCTTCAAATATTTTCCATTCAATTTTATTGGCTAAGACATATAAAGGATGTTTAGCGTTGAGCATACCCTCTAATGAAGAGAAAAAGCTAATCTGATTGGTGTTTTTTGCCTGTGGAATCATTTAAAATATGCAAGGTTTACGACGTAAAGATACAATATCTTGCATTATTTTCAAAGCTTTTTACTGTTTAATATTTTGATAATCAGCATTTTGAACCGTTTTTAATAGACGACTACATAACAGGTGGCCAAATCACTGCAAACACCTATGATGATTGTATCAATGCATCAAAACACGTCGAAATATCTGGAGGACAACACACTTTTACCGCTCGAGGCAATGACGGTGTTGATTCTAACGGGACGCTCACGATCTCTGGTGGAATTGTTATCTCAAAAGGTGCCGGTGGTCCGGAATGTGGCTTTGATTGTGACAATAGCACCTTTAGAATGCTCGGAGGTACCATAGTAGGTACAGGTGGCAATACTAGTAATCCTACCACCAACGTATCCACGCAAAATGCGCTAAAACTCACCATTAGCCCAAATCAAAATATTTGTATCAAAAATGCCGACAATGAAGTTGTTTTGATTTTTGCTCTTCCGACACTTTCTGGAGGTGGTGGTCCTGGAGGTGGACCGGGCGGAGGCAACAACAGAATGGTTATGTTATTCAGCGACCCTAAGTTTACAAATGGTACTTACACCATTCTATATGGAGGAACCATAAGTGGAGGTACTAATTTTAATGGCTACTATTCCTCTGATGCTACTTATACAGGTGGAACGAGTAGAACATTTACCGTCAGTTCAAAATACACTAATCTAAGTTTGTAAAAAGATAAGCGTGCTAAAGCCGACAATATGAGTTCTTAGGAATTTGTATTGTCGGCTTTTTTTATGCGCAATAGAGCCTTCGAAATTAATTTGTACTAGTTTATCACGCCTACAAAGCCTAAATAGGTTTAAAATGCAGATTTTATGATCAATAGATTATTGATTAATCGAGAGGATTCAAAATTGTTGCTTATATACTTCATTCGATTCTTTGGGAAATGGAGGATCCAAAAGATGCATCCAGCATCACAATAAAAAAAATAATACGGGCTTATTAGAAAGGATGAAAACAGAAAGGGCTAAAAATAAAAAAGCCCGTGTAAGACGAAAACACGGGCATTACTCAATTTAATAACCAAAACTCATATACTCTTTAAAATTCAAATACCGTGCCAAATATTTTTTTAAGCTTAATGTGTATTTGAATTAACTTTATCTTAAATCTCGTTAAGAGAACTATTTTCTTTGTAAAATTGCTCGTGACTTTTCACGAGCAATTACGAATTTTACAATTTAATAACCAAAACTTACACAATGCAAATGTAATACATATTAGTGATATGTTGTATATATTATTTCATAAAAAATATATATTTTTTTAATTACATTTATATTATATTTATTATCAGACTATTATAAATATAATAATAAATATATAAATCAATAACTTAATGTGTTATTAATTGATTTTAGGTCATATACAGTTATAGTATTTATATAATTTGTAATATATGAATAAGGTTTAAGGTTGAATTAAAGGAAGTTTTGATATAAAAACAATAAGATTCTTGAGTTTAAAAATTTGTATTTTATTCTTCCCATCGAACGATGGATCACAATAAATTTATTCATCTTTTTGAAAATAATCTTCACATACTATATTTTTTATTTGTCGCAAGTCCTCTAATTCTTCTTATTATCAACATTGTCTTATTACAACCTCCATTGCTATAAAAAAAACACTTGCCTTAGTTTGATATGACCATTATCATTCTTGCCCTAGCAACCATCCTTAGTCATACAATGTTATTGTATATATAAAGCATTCATTCAAGACTATATAAAACATTTGAACTTATGGCAACCAATCAGATCGGATTAAGTAAAGAAAAGAGTAAAATTCTAGCAGAAGGCCTTAATGAATTGTTGGCGGACTATATGATATTTTATCAGAACGCAAGAGGATTTCATTGGAATATCAAAGGAGATAAATTCTTTGAATTACACCTAAAATTTGAAGAATTATACAATGACTTAATCATAAAAGTAGATGAAATAGCCGAACGTATCCTTACATTAGGTGTCACACCGCTACATACATTCGCAGATTATAAAAAACATGCTAAAATCGACGTTGCCAAAAATATTTCTGACGGTCGCAAATGTGTTCAATCTTTACTAGATGCATTCAAAGTGATTATTATCAAGCAGAGAGAACTCTTGGACTTGTCAGGAGAAATTAGCGATGAAGGTACCAATGCTCTCATGAGTGACTATATCCGCGAACAGGAAAAACTCGTTTGGATGTACACAGCATATATGAATTAATGCCTGAAAAAAGCCATAGTTTACTCAAGCGTCGTTTTCGATTGAGCATGACCGTTTTTGGCTATACTTTGACCATGGCTTAATTTATATTATTATCCTCGCAGTGGATTCTAGTGCTCCGTCCACAAAAAAATCTCAATGAAATGTCGTTCTTTTTCTAAATCTCATCGTTAAAAATACTCGCCATAGTTACCACTATGCCTGCGTTTTTCGCCTTGATCTTTTAAAAAATAACTTCCATTATTATTTAAGTCTTTTTCATAGACAGAGCACTAGTGGAAAATTATAAAGAGCTATTTTTGCATTTTCAAGCTATTACTACAATATCGTTGATTGTAGCGAAATCAAGCGATTTTTTTTAAGGATCCCATGAAATTCCTGACCACTAATAAATGTACCTCCAAGGCTGGCCAAGTGCGCATTGGGTTGTTGACAATCTATGACCATATAATTATCTAAGGCCAGCTGCCTTGCCAAAGATATAAAACCGAACTTCGAGGCATTACTTTCTAAGCTAAACATCGATTCACCGAAAAACACACGGCCTATATTTACACCATAAAGGCCGCCGGCAAGATTACCCGCTTTATTCCAAACCTCTACCGAGGTGACCAAACCCATATGATAAAGATTGGTATAAGCCTCAATGACTTCCTCACTGATCCAGGTTCCACGTTGATTTTTTCGCTTTATGATTTGACATTGGCGGATGACTTCATCAAATTGTTGATTATAGGTAACGTCAAATTTCTCTTGATTAAAATAAGACCTCATGCTTTTGGAAACCTTGATGGCTTCCGGAAAAATCACGTATCGAGGCTTGGGACACCACCATAAGATTGGTTCATTTACATTGTACCAAGGATAAATGCCATAATGATAGGCTAACAACAATCGTTCGATGCTCAAGTCGCCACCTATGGATAAAATCCCACTTTTGTCAACTACCATTGGATGAGGAAACCAAATGTTATTTCTGACAAATCGTAACATGTTTAATATGCATTGAATTTCTTTAAACTAAAAAAATCATAATCCTTTTGACATAGCTTCATTTTAAATCATGTAAATCGTTGGATCATTAATTTGAATCTACTTTTTCACTACTTCTGATCTAGTGCTCTGTCCACAAAAAAATCTTAATGAAATGTTGTTCTTTTTCCAAATCTCATCGTTAAAAATACTCGCCATAGTTACCACTATGTCTGCGTTTTTCGCCTTGATCTTTTAAAAAATAACTTCCATTATTATTTAAATCTTTTTATAGACGGAGCACTAGTGCTCTGTCCACAAAAAAATCTTAATGAAATGTTGTTCTTTTTCCAAATCTCATCGTTAAAAATACTCGCCATAGTTACCACTATGTCTGCGTTTTTCGCCTTGATCTTTAAAAAAATAACTTCCTTTATTATTTAAGTCTTTTTATAGACAGAGCACTGGTAATAAAAATAGGTGATTAAATCTAACCACCTATCTATTTTTAACATTGCTATCTGAATTTAAAAATCCCAAATTAGCAAAAACAAAAAAATCATTTCAATATTGGGTACGTCTCCTATACTTTGGCTGCCTACCCTACTATTCTTCAACAAACGATTCGATGACGGCCGACAAACCTCGTTCGACTAAGGCATCTTTCATGGGCTTCAATACTGAAAAAACATCGGTTTTTACCGTAGCCTTACCTTTAAAATGCACGAGCAACGACAATTGTTCAGACTGTTCCAAAGTATGGTTACACACCTCCATAAAACACTGAATCACCCAATCAAACGTATTAAAGTCATCATTATAAACAATTAATTGTGACTTATAACCGGCAGAGATATCTTCCTCTACCAATACATCTTCCAATTCATCGTATTTAGTACTATTCATCATGATGATTTTAAACAAACAATAATATTTCGAATGATATAATAAACTATACCAACGCCTTTAAAGTTTCATTTATCGCTGCGAAGTTAGGTAAATCTCCCGCACTATCCAAAACTTCTGCATATCTAATGATTCCATCCTTATCTACCACAAAAGCAGAACGCTTGGCAACGCCTTTCATGCCAAAGACAAATTCGTCATATAATGCGCCATAAGCTGCTGCTGTTTCCTTGTTCCAATCCGACAAAACAGGAAAGTTAAATCCTTCTTCGCTCTTAAATTTAGCAAGCGTAAACAAAGAATCCACCGAAATCGCCAATACTTCAGCACTTAAATTTTCATAATCGCGCTTTGTATCTCTAATAGTACACAATTCAGTCGTACAAACACTCGTAAAGGCTAGTGGAAAAAACAAAACCACTACATTTTTTCCTGCATAATCTCCTAGAGAAACATCATTTTTCTCTGTATCTTTCAATGTAAACGCCGGCGCTTTATCTCCAATTTTCAAACTCATATTATAAAATTTTTTAATATTAATATCTATATATTCAAACGATAAACAAGAAATGCCTCGATTTGTTGCATTAAAATCATCCGAAATATTCCTTTTTCAAAACTACTTTTTATGCTCTGAACTATCCTAACTTTGCTATGCTCTTTTCATCAAAATAGCCAAAGCCAGCCTAATCTTATGATAGGCAATCGGCGTATTCAAAAACTCAGCAACAGCCGCAAGTTCCATCTTTTTACCCGTTTTGATCCATGCCTTTTCGATCGTTTCTACTTCTTCCTGACTGACATATCTTGTTAAATCTATTTTCTCGCCTTTAGTATATAAATATGCAAGATGCGAATAAATCGTAGTAGGTTGGATATTTCTCTCTTGAGCGATCTCTTCTGGAGAGCGACCTTCTTGATACAACCTGAATGTTTCAATATAAGTTGCACCCTTTACTTTCATTGTGTTATCCTTTCCGGTTACAAATCCTCGCACGATCTCCAACACATCATCACCATATTGTTCTAGCTTTGCCTTTCCAATGCCTTCAATCTCTAATAAATCTCCTTGGTTGAGCGGACGACCTTCGACTATATTCTCAAGAACTTTATCTGAAAATATAACGAAAGCGGGCACGCCTTTTTCTCTAGCGGTACGAATCCGCCAATCTTTCAGTTGCTGCAAAAGGCCTTCTTCAAATACTTCTTTTTTAGTCGGTAGTTTCTGTTTTTTAGGCGCTTCCGCATCCAGAACAAACTCCACAAGCGTAACCTTTTTATCGCCAAAGAGCACTTCATTAGATAGCGGTGTCGTTCTTAGCCTAAACCCATCTGTATAATCAATCCGAATGAGGCCTTGGTTAATCATTTGTGTGATATACACTTTCCAATTTAAAAAAGCAATATCCCGACCCGTTCCAAAGGTCTTTATCTTATCATATCCGCTTTGTACAATTTCTTCTTTAAAAGATCCTCTCAAGACATCAATTAAAAGATTTAAAGTCAAATTTTCATTACATCGAATCATTGCGGATAATGCTTTTTGGGCGAGCACCTTGCCGTCTTTATACTTAGGAGGATGCGTGCAATTATCACAATAACCACATGGCGAAGACCTATATTCGCCAAAGTAACTCAGGACAATATTGGTTCTACATTCATAAGCCGAAGCATACTCCCACATTCTCGCAAGTTTGGCATATTGAACCGTTTTAAAGGTTTCTTCTGCATTGCTGTCGTCTATAAACTTGCGTAGCATACCGTAATCTGCATAGCTGTAAAACAACAAAGCAAAAGCCGGTTCGCCATCTCTTCCTGCACGGCCAATCTCCTGATAATAACCTTCAAGATTTTTAGGCATAGAATAATGGATAATCCATCGGATATTGCTCTTATCGATTCCCATACCAAAAGCAATGGTCGCACATATAAATTGGATTTCATCATCTTGAAAGGCTTTTTGAACGCGGTTTCTGTCTTCAGCGTCCATACCTGCATGATAAAAATCGCAATTCAACCCAACTGCTCTTAATTTTTCAGAGAGTCTTTCCGTTTCCTTTCTGCTTAGACAATAGATAATGCCGCTTCCCTTTCTTTGACGCACTATAAAATCTCTCACTTGTTGATAGCGCTTTTCGGCGGGTCGAGCTTCAACTGCAATGTTTTTACGCTCAAAGGAACTCACAAAGCGTTGGGGTGCATTCAAATGTAGTTGCTTACAGATATCTTCTTGAGTTGCACCATCTGCAGTTGCCGTCAATGCAATAAAAGGAACATCCTGAAATCGATCCCTTAAATGATGCAAAAGGATGTAATCCGGCCGAAAATCATTACCCCATACCGAAACACAATGGGCTTCGTCGATGGCCACGAGGCTTAACTGAATGCGGGATAACAAATTTGCAAATTCTGGTGTATTCGCTCGTTCCGGAGAAACATAGATTAGTTTTAACGCTCCCGATAAAAGACGACGCTCTATATTTTCCAAGCCCGAACGGTCGATATTGCTATGATAAGCTTCGACTGCAACGCCCGACATCTTCAATGCACTTACTTGATCGTTCATCAATGCGATTAAAGGAGAAATAACTACTGCTGTTCCTTCCATCATCAAGGCCGGCAATTGATAACACATCGACTTACCGCCGCCTGTAGGCATGATGACCAGCGCATCCTTACCGGATACGACAAGGTCGATAATCTCACTTTGATGTAATCGAAATGAAGAATAACCCCAGACTTCCTTTAAAAGATGATATTTTTTCTGCTCGCTCATGTGCATCAACAATAGGCTGTAAATATATTAGGTTTAATTGAGATTATCAACTAATTCGTAAGACAGTGCGAAAAATTGTATGCAAAAAAAAAAGAGACTGATAGAAAACTACCAATCTCTCTTCTTAAATTTCCTCAAAATCTTAGACGTTAGGCTTTGAAAGGGGCCGAATCCGGCGACCCGACCCTCTAACTATGAAAAAAACTACTGTCTCTTTTGAGTAATCATATCTTAATAACAATGGTATAAAGTCTCAGACGTTAGATTTTGAAAGGGGCCGGATCCGGCGACCCGACCCTCTAACTATGAAAAAAACTACTGTCTCTTTTATACAATCGTATAATAAATTTTACCTTTTAATGACAAGATATTCTTTAATAACTTATCGTATATTCATTTGAACGCACAAAGCTACCTTTTTGTTTAAAATATAAAAAACTTTTTCACGAAATATTTTTAATATTTCAATGAAACGCTCAACTCAAATTCGTCATTGATGGCTTTATCACCTAAATTATCAAAGAATTTTCCTGAACCGAATCTCACATCAAAGTCAGATCTATCCAATTTAAGGTCAGCGGTTGCGACTCCATTTTTAGCATTTGCTTTAAATTTTATCTCTTTCGTCTTATCTTTGATTGTAACTTTTGCTGTAATGTCATAATCGCCGGCATTGTTTTTTGCAGTTACATTTGTAAATTTAATTGTAGCTGAAGGAAATTTTTCAACACCAAAAAAATCTTCTGATTTTAAGTGTCCTTCTAATTTTTCTTTTCCGCTACCTGCTGTCAAATCCGTACATGTAAGGGTAGTCATATCTACAGTTAATTCACCGCCTGTCAATTGATCTCCTGAAAAAACTAAGTTTCCTGATTTGAATTTCAAAGTTCCTTCGTGGGATTTAACAAATTTGTATCCTTTCCAACCTACGTTAGAATTACTTAATTTGATGTTTTTTGAAATTGGTTCAACACCTGTTGCAAATACCGCCAAGGACATAAATAAAATTCCGAATGATAATAATAATGACTTCATTTTTTCTAAAAATTTTTATGATTAAAAAGTTAACTAATAATATTTGTTGCAACAAATGTATTGTGAAAAACCTGACTACTGCTAATGAAATTGCTTTTTTAATTTTTTTTTAACGATTTTTCAAACGAATATTAATGAAATTAAGGATTTGACGCTGATATTTTCACTATCTACCTAGTGCTCTGTCAACAAAAGGATCTTAGTGAAATGTCGTTCTTTTTTCAAATCTCATCGTTAAAAATACGCACCATAGTTACCACTATGTCTGCGTTTTTTGCCTTGATCTTTAAAAAAATAACTTCCATTATTACTTAAGTCTTTTTATAGAGGGTGTCCGAAAAGTAGGACACCCTTTTTTTGTTGTATTTTTACTCTAAAAAT